>CP110972.1:5660000-6260000 GCA_028869255.1 Pseudomonas poae
CCGTTGCGCGCCTGAATAATCAGCGCGTCATAGGCCGGGTCGGCCATGGCGAAGGTGGGCATCAGCAGCTGGCTGCACAAGGCGACCCCGATGAGCAGTCGCAACCGGCCTGAGGCACTGAGGGGTAGGTTTCGCAACATATCGTGAGCTTCCTTACACACGGAAAGCTGTAACGATAGGTGGTCCTGAGCGATTTGCATCAGGGCGTCGGCGTCTCGTGACCCGACCTAGCTTTCCTGTAGGAACTATCCCCGACACCCGTACGAAAAAGGACAAATCATAACAATTGTTCAGAATTGCCCGGCAAATCTGAAAAACGAATGGGGAGCGGACTTGCCTGCGATAAAGGGTCGCCAGCCGGTATGAGTGCCGACTGTTTGACCCTTATCGCGGGCAATCCCGCTCCCCCATTAATTATTTCGGGGCGCTGGCGAAAGCCTTACTGCGCGCCGCCGACCGCACCGATTTTGGACATCACGAAGCCAATGAACTGCTCGACGGTCATCTTCTGGCCGTTGAACGTCACTTCATTGTTGGCGTAATGCAGCTTGGACACCACATCGCTGCCCACCAGGGTCGCCAACTGCGTACCAACGGCCATGCCGCTGACCATTTCGCTGGCCATCTGGGATTGCTGCTCGATGGCTTTAGGGTCGGTCACACCGCCCACCTGCGCTTGCAGGGCGGCCACGTCGGCGATCATCGGCTTGGACAGGGTCAGGTTGGCATCCAACAGCGACACCATCTGTTTGCCCAGCTCTACCGGCGGCAGCTCCATGGACGACGGCTTGGTCAGGTCCACCACCAGGTTGAATTTGCTTTCGCCGTGGGTGGTTTTCAGCGACAGGTTTTCCAGCGCCAGGTGCGGCTTGGCGGCCAGCAGTTGGTTGACGTTGGCTTCGGCCAGGGTTTGCTCGGCTTCGGTCAGTTGCAGCTCCGGCACTGGTTGGCCGGCGGCGGCTGCGGCTTGCACCGGCTGCATCTTGTCCTGGTAGAGCTTGGTCAACAGCAGCCCCGATGGAATATCAATGTTCTTCACGCTCAGCGCCATGGCGGCCGAGCCGACAGGTTTGCCCTAGTAGCCGATCTCGTCGATCTTGTAATCGACGCGGCCGTCCATGTTGTTTTCTTTGATTGCGCTGCTGTCTTTCTGCTCGAAGCCCTTGAGGGTCAGCACCGCCTTTTGCGCACCGTAGGTGAGCTTGGTATCGCTCAGCTCCAGGGTGTTCTGCCCGGTGTAGAAGCCGAAAGTGGATTTTTCCAGGTTGCTGGCGACGGTGAAGCCGGCGAACTCAGCTTCGAACGGCGTGCCGTTGCCGTCGACTGCGCTGATCTTGAGGCTGTTCATGTAGCCGTCGGCCTTGACCTTCTTACCCTCGGCGCTGCTGTCGAAGTCCAGGTTGGCGCCGGAGAAGCTGACCGAGGAGGTGTCGTCCTTGAACTCCAGGGGCAGCAGTTCAAGGTTGCCGCTGACCGAACGGTTGTAGCCGATGTTGGCCACGCCCTTGAGCGGCGACACGTCTTTGGCGGCCGCGAACCATTTTTCGGTGGTGGCGTTTTTTTCCAGCGCATAGTGACTGGTGGCCATGACCGGCAGCCATTTCAGCGACACCAGGCGCGAGAACGGCAGCGGGCCGTGTTCGATATGGTCGACAAAGAGCAATTCGGGGTTGGGGTTCTGCTCGCCGAACACCGAGCCCTGGCCTTTGAGGCGGTAGTGCGCGGTGCTGCTGAACAAGCCACGGTCCAGGGACACCAGCTCCAGGGTTGCGGTGCCGTCGACGCCGGCCATGGACCGTTGCAGCTCCTTGTTGGCGTCCTGGACGGCCGTTTGCAGCACCGGCTCCAGTTGCTTACCGGTGTACCAGGCGCCGCCTGCACTGACGACGCCAACGGCGACCACAAAACCCAAAAGAACAACTGCTGGCTTATTCATGAAGTGACCTGATCAAATCCTGTGAGAAGTGGGCTGTCTTCCTTGAACCCTGAAAGGGTTGGCTCAAGCCCGCCGAAAGCGGGGGAAGATTAGCACTGGCGGCCGCGAACGGCCCAGCTTTTCAGAGGGGTCAGGCCTACCGTTGGTTCACCGAAGGCGTCAGGAATACTCCAATTCGATCTCATCGAGCTGGTGATCAAAACTCTTCAAGCGTGCGGTCCAGGTGTACACCAGCACCTCAAACTCGCGGTGTATCACGGCATTGCCTGGGGTATCGGCCTTGGGGTCGCAGAAGTCCAGCTGGTAGCGCTCACGGGCCATCTGCGTGGCCACGTCGGATAATTCGCGCGCGTTATTAAGCCAATGCCTACCCTCGGCGACCTGTTGATCAAGGGCCACGCACTGTTTTTTCAGGACTTCGAGGCTTTTTTCGAGCGGTGTGCCGGTGAGGTCGCCCATGACTTCCTGGAACGTGCGCCCGGGCTGCCAGTAGCTGCCCCAGAAATAGCGGTCGAACACGGTTTCGACGCGGCGCAGGGCAACCTTGGTATCCCAGATGGCCACGCGGGTCTTGCCTTGTTCGAGAAGCTTTTTCTTCACCCGTTGGTTTTGATAAGACGCCCAGGCCACCACGCCGATAGACAAGGTGCCGATCACCAGGCACGCGCTGTCAAGAAACACCATGGCCTTGTCGATTTGATGAGCGAGCATGACGCCGTAGAAGTAGGCAGCCGATAACAGCACCAGTGCGAAACACACGCACCAGAAAGCGGGAGCATAAGGGTTTTTCATTATTGGAATCCCCATGAGCAAACGCGAGCAGTGTCAGGCAGATCGTCACGGCGACCTGCCTGACAAAGCATAGCTATTTGCTCAGGGTTTGCCGGGCTGTGACGCTTGCGTTCGTCCGCTTTCCCAACCGCCGCCGAGGGCCAGGAACAGATCGATCTGGCTCATGGCAACCTGGGTGTTGGCCGCCGCCAGTTGCGCCCGCACATCGGTGTAGGTGCGGGTGGCTTGCAGGTCGGCCAGGAACGACGCACGACCCGCCTGGAAGAAGCGGTGGGTCTGGTCTGCGGCTTCCCTGGCGGATTCGCCGGCTTCGGCCAGGGCGTCGCGGCGCTGCAGTTGCGCGGTGTACTGCGCAAGGCCGGTCTGGGTTTCACGGATGGCGTTGAGCACCACCCCGTCGAAATGCGCCAGGGCGCCCTGGGTCGCGGCTTCGGCTTCGTGGATACGTGCGCGAGCGCCGTTGGTCGGTACTGTCCAGCTGATCAATGGGCCAAAGCCCCAGCGGTTGGTGGCCGGTGTGCCCAGGTTCTCGAGCAGACCGACGGTGCCGACGGTGGCGCCAATGCTGATATCCGGGTACAGCGCGCCGGTGGCCACGCCGATACGCGCAGTGGCGGCGGCCAATTGGCGTTCGGCCTGGCGCACGTCGGGGCGGCGCTTGAGCAGCGTGGCGCCATCGCCTACCGGCAACAACTGGGCGATGTGCGGCAGCTCGGCGCAGGTGCCGGTGCCCGCCGGCAGTTGGTCCAGCGGCTTGGCCAGCAGCATCGACAGGCGGAACAGACCCGCCTGGCGCGCCGCTTCATAGCGCGGCATGTCGGCGCGCAACGATTTGTACTGGGTTTGCGAGCGCGTCACTTGGGTTTCATCACCGCGCCCAGCGTCGCGCAGGCGCTGGGTAAGCGTGGTGCTTTGGGCTTGCAGGTCGAGGGACTCGTTGGCAATCGCCAGCTCTTCGTTGGCCGCGCACACCTGGGTGTAGGAGCGCACCACATCCGCCACCAAGGTGATGCGTGCGATGTCGGCGGCGGCTTGCGCTGCGTCGGCGCTGGCCTGGGCGCTTTCGATGCCGCGCTGCAAGGTTCCGAACAAATCGAATTGATACGAGGTGGTGATACTCGCGGCGCCGATGTTGCCCACCGGGACTTTTTCCGTCAGCAAAAAGGCTTCACCGGACTCTTGCAGGCGCTGGGCTTCGGCTTTGGCACCAAGGCTCCAGCCACCCGCTGATTCAGCCTGTTCGGTCTGAAAACGTGCACGCTGCAAATTCGCGGCGGCCACCCGCAGGTCCGTGTTGGAGGCCATGGCCTGGCGCACCAGCTCATCCAGGCGCGGGTCTTTGTACAGTTTCCACCAGTCGGCCGGGACCGGCGCCGAGACCACATTATTGCCCTCGCCCGCCAGCTGGCCTTGCAGGTCACCCCGGTTGACCGCGGACTTTTCCGGCAGCTTGTAATCGGGCCCCACCACTTGGCAGGCCGACAGCAACAACCCCAGCGCAGCGGTTGCCAGCAACTGCTTCATGGCGTGTCTCCGTCTTTAACCTTGTCGCCGATGATCGACACCGTCGCCGTGCGCCCGGCGATCATGCGAAAGTCGGCCGGCACCTCATCAAAGGCAATACGCACCGGAATCCGCTGAGCCAGGCGTACCCAGCTGAACGCCGGGTTGACGTTGGGCAGCAGGTTGGAACCGCTGCTGCGGTCACGGTCTTCGATACCGGCGACGATGCTCTGCACATGGCCGCGCAGGCGGGCGTTGTCGCCGATCACGCGGATATCCACCGCCATGCCGACGTGGATACCGTCGAGCTTGGTCTCCTCGAAATAGCCGTCGATATGGAACGAGTTGCTGTCCACCACCGACAGCACCGGGCGCCCGGCGGTGACGAACTCCTGGGTGCGCGGCGCACGGTCGTTGACGTAGCCGTCCACCGGGCTGTGGATCACCGAGCGATCGAGGTTGAGCTGGGCGGCATCCACCGTCACTTGCGCTTCGGCCAGGGCCGACTGGGCGCGGGCCACGCGGGACTGGCTTTCTTCCAGTTGCTCGCTGGGCACCAGGTTGCCCAGGCCACGGTTACGCTTGTACTCGCGGCTGGCCTGGGCCAGGGTTTCCTGACGATCGGCCACGGCGGCCTGGGCTTGGCGCAACGCCAGCTTGAAGCGGTCCTGGTCCACGGCAAACAGCACCTGGCCCTTGGTCACCAACTGGTTGTCGCGCACGTCCACTTGCTGGATCAGCCCGGACACGTCCGGGGCGATCTGCACGATGTCGGCACGGATGTGCCCGTCGCGGGTCCAGGGAGCAAACATGTAGTACATGACCATGCGCCACACAACGACAACCGCAAACGTCACGATCAACAACGTGAGGACTACACGGCCGATGGTCAAAAAAGGTTTTTTCATGTCATCAGGTATCGACTGAGTGAGTCCACCGCGCCCAGCAACAGCGCGTAGAGCCCCACATTGAACAATGCCCGGTGCCAGACCAGGCGATAGAAGTGGAGGCGGGTCAACAGCCCGTGCACCACCAGAAACAACACATACGTAATGCCCATCAGCACCAGCAGCGTGGGCAGGAACACCCCGCTGATATCCAGATCACCGATCATAAAGGCGCTCCATCGGGTAACGGCGCTTCACGCTCGGTGCCGTCAATAAATTCCACGCCGGGCAGCAATGACAGGCGCAAACCGGCCAACGCGTGCAGCAGATGCAGGCGGGTATCGTCTTCGTCTTGCAGGCCATGGCCGTTGAGCGCGCGGCGCGTGCGGTCGAGGGTCATCAGCAGACCGCTCGGCGCAGGCAAGCGTTCACCCGCCTTGAGGCACGCCTTGAAGTAACCGCCTACGCCTTCCACCACTTGGTTGAGCAGCACCCGTGGCACACCGAGGATGCGCGGCGAGTAGGCCAGCAGGTCGAGCAGGTTGAGCGCCACGCGCAAGTCGCGCAGGGCGCTGCCGGTGTCCTGGTTGATCAACGCCAGGCGCGGCAGATGCTGCATCAGGCGGTCGAGCATTTGCGCGGCCATGTGGCGGTGCTCGGCCAGGGTCGCGGGTTCGGTCAGGCTGACGATGTCGCGCCAGCTGAAACGGGTCAGGCGCTTGGCCGCCAGTTCGGCGCCAAAGGGCCGTGCGATCAAGGTCCACACAAAGGCAAACAGCAGGCCCACCGGCCCGGCCAGGTTGACGTTGGCGAAATTCAGGAAGTCTGCGTCATAGGCGCCCTGAATGCTGATGAACGACGAGGTGTTGACCAGCGTCAGCAGCATGCCCAGGTAAAAACGCGGCTGCACAGTGAGCGTGCCGATGCAGATAAACGGCACGGCGAACGCCAGCACCAGCATCGGGAAATCGTGCAGGTTGGGCAGCACCAGAAACAGATACAGGCTGGCGAACAGCACCGACATGGCGGTCCAGAAAAAGAACCGGTAGATCTGCGGCGCCGGGTCGTCCATCGAGGCGAAAAAGCTGCAGGCCACAGCGGCCAGGATCACCGCGCTGCCACCGTCGGTCCAGCCCAGCAGAATCCACAACACCGAGGCAACGATGATCGCGGTGACCGTGGAAAACGCCGAGTAGAACATCAGGCCACGGTCGAGAAATGGCGTGAGCCGGCCCAGGCGCCAGTGGCGGTACACGGCGCGCCAGGTGTCCTGGCTTTCGCACTGGATGGCGGCTTGCAGGCTGCGGCAGTCTTGCCACAGGTCGACCCACTCGCTCAGGCGGTACAGCGCATTGGAGAACAGCAGCGTGTGGCGGTCGTCGAGTGCTTCGCCTTGGGGCTGGGCGGCGTCGATCTTGTCGCGCAGTACGCGCCAGCGTTCGAGGGGCGCTTGCTGGGTAGTGCTTTCCAGCCAGGCGTTGGCCTCTTCGAGCAACGGCGTGAGCTGATCGAGAAATTCCGGTGCGCGGTGTTCGATCGCGTAGACCGCATCGTCCAGAGCATCGATCACCGGCAACAGGTGAATCATGCGCCCGCGCAGTTCCTTGGTGTTGCGCACCGTCTGCGGCCGTGCGCCCTCGTGGGGCAACTGGCCGATCATCAACTCGAGGGTGTTGAAGGTGGCGACCATGCCGCCACGCAAGGTGCTGATCTCTTCCGGCGTCACTTTGCGCGTCAAAAAGCGCTGGCTGTAGACCTGCGCATCGGCGAACCACTTGGCCACCGAGCCATCGAACACCGGCATCAGGCGCCGTGGCCAGAACATCGCACCCACCACCGCCGCTACCGCGATGCCGAGGAAGATTTCTTCGGTACGCGCCTCGGCCACATCCCATACCGCCAGCGGGTTATCCACCACCGGCAAGGCGATCAGCGGCAGCGTGTAGCCGGCCAGCATCAGCGCGTAGTTGTTGGCGGTACGCAGGTGCATGGAGAGAAACAACAGGGTGCCCGTCCACAAGGCAATCACCACCACCAGCAGGTAGGGCGACTGCACGAACATCGGCACAAAAATCACCGCCGCCGCCGCGCCCATAAAGGTGCCGATGGCGCGGTACAAAGCCTTGGAACTGGTAGGGCCGACAAACGGGCTGGAGACGATATACACCGTGGCCATCGCCCAATACGGACGCGGCATTTGCATGAGCATGGCGATGTACAGCGCGATCATCGAGGCCGCGAATGTACGAACGCCGTAGAACCAGTCGCGGGCGGGCGGGAAACCGGTAAAAAATCCGTTCAAGGGTTCGCCGCCTCGAAGGCGCGCAACACCCGTAGCGCGGCTTCCAAGTCATTGGGGGCGATATCCGCCAGTACATCCTTGCGCAGGCGTACCAACTGCGCCTCCACCGCTTGCACCAGTTCACGGCCGCGCTCGGTGAGGCTCAGGGCCTTGGCGCGACGGTCATGCACATCTTCAGTGCGGCACACGTAACCGTCGTGGCACAAGCGGTCGAGCAGGCGTACCAGCGACGGGCTTTCCATCCCCAACGCCTGCGCCACTTTTACCTGATGCACCCCGTCGCCCAGGCGGCCGATCATCAACAGCGGCACGGCACAGGCTTCGGAAATACCGTAGCTCACCAGCGTGCTCTGGCAGATTTTGCGCCAGTTACGGGCGCCCACCACCATGCTGCTGCTGAGGTTCATCTGGAGTTGTTCGAGGGTCTGGGACACTGGATAGTTCGCATACAGTTAGTTTGCTAACTATCAATATGGTGGATGAAGCCAAACGCGTCAAGTTTTGAAACAATTTTGCGGATGGGTGGTGGGGAGGTCTGTGGGTAAGTAAAGCGGGTTTTGCCAGCGGTACAAAACACCTGTGGGAGCTGTAGTTGTGGACTGACACTGCGAAATCGCAGGCAAGCCAGCTCCCACATTTTGATCTGCGTTGCTCAGGCCTGGACGCTCAGTTTGCTCCACCGCCAAACGCTCCAAACTTTCGCTATTTCGGATAGCACGAGTAACGCAGTCATTAACACCAGATTGTAGTTTGGAACGGCCTGAGCGCCCAAAAGCAGGAGCGAAACAGAAGGAACCACTAAGGCGAGCCGCAACGGTGTTTGAAGATAGACAACCCATTTAACTCTTGTGCTTTTGAGGAAAAATAGCCCACAAGAAATCACGATAGAAACTTGCAGGAGCATGGAAAAACCAAATATATAAAGCTGTACAACACTGTGTTCACGTAGAAGCCATAACGCACTTTCCATATCACTAAAATATGGAACTCTCCCCGCCATCACGCTGGTAATGAAATACCGAGTCAGATAAATGGCATCCATCCCGCCCCAGAACCAAAAAACCTGCTTACGCGTCACTTTTCATCACCCTTGTATTCGTACGCTATATCCGGTGTTACAGGCTGCCAATGCCATGTTTGCCCCCCCACTTGCCAGTTATCGCTTCCCTCCAGATAACGTTGCTTGATGTTCCGAAGTTCCCCGTATTTGCGGTCAACCGACCTGTGGGTGAGTTGATCATCGCGACTGTCTAACCTTACCCAGCGCTGAGTCATAACCCTGGTGGTGTTCGCGAGGTCCTTGCCGTCCGATAAAAACATCCGCCCCTCATCCCCTATGGAACTTAATCGATTCGCTGCGAGGATCGCCGTATTTTTAACGCCATCATAATCAACACTGACCTTTTCCCATTTACCTGGACCTACATAAAGTCGGCGCCCCATCAGGTGTCCGTACTTAACGCGACACTCTCTACTTAAAGGAAGGAAGGGATACTCCATCAAGAACAACCAATCTCCGGCTGCCAACTTACCCAGCACTCGGCGCTGGTCTTTTTCCGCCGAACAACAACCAGGAGACACCTTGCACTCACTCAGAAGTTCGCTCAACCCCGGCAGGGCATAAGGCGCACGAAAGTGCTCCCTTATTTTGATGACAGCAAAATAGGGGCTCTCGACTTTTGTGAGGTCATACCTTTCAATTTCGGCGCGAGGAAAGAGGCGTTTCATGCGGTACCCAGAGGAAGAAGTCTGAGCCTGTAAATACCGGCCTCCTCACTCTTGCGACTATCGTCTACTTCCGTTTAATCGATAGGAAACTTCCTAGACTGCAACCTCAAAAAGTCTGCTTACGCGATTAAAGCCCGGTTTCTTACCCCCTCGCCCACCCCGCAACATCAAATTCAGCTCATCCACCACTTCAGCCCAATCCGCATCCTCCAGAATCTCCTCGCGCAAAAACGCTCTCTGGCTGTCCGTCCAAAAGAACGCATCCGCGAGCTTCAACTTAGGCTTGAGCGGCGAATGAACGGCCACGAACTGCTCAATGCTGACCGGGTCATCCGGCAGGCCAAGCTGCTTGAACAAAGATGGCAGGCTGTGCACTGGCGATTCCATGGTGGGCTCCTGATGGCAAAGGTTTAATCGAGTCTAGCGGCAGCCTTGGGGTTGCGGCTGCGGCACGTTGCACAGCACAAACAAGCGTGCGCGCGCGCCGCCGCCGTCCTGGCGACTGAGTTCGCGCCAGCCTTCGGGCAGTGGGGCAAAATCGTCCGGCGCTTCGTTGCTGCTGATCAGCCATACGCGGCGGGTGCCGGCGGGTAATGCCGATAGATGGTCGAGGTAGATACGCCCGCCGTCCTGGTCCACCAGCGTGCCGAAGCCGTAGGCATTCGGGCGGGTCGACGTGCCGTCGGGCTTGGGTGGCGTATAGAGCTGCAGTTGAGCATCGGTCTGGTCGTAATACACATAGCTGAGGTACCACATCATGTCGCTGAGGACGATGCGGTCGTCTTCCTGGTAATTGCGATTGACGAACTCCACCGGCACGTTCAATTGATCTTGCTCATTCACGGTGAAGTTGTTTTTGAGGCCCACCAATTCCACGCCGACAAACAGCACAAACAACGCCGCACCCAGCAGCGACAGACGCGCCGGCAGGCGGTCGATGGCCATGGCCACCAGGATCGGCAGGCCCAGGGCGTAAACCGTGAGATAACGCTCGATAAACACCGGGGAGACAAACGACACCCCGTACACCAGCAGCAGTGGCAGCAGGAAAAACAGCGCCATCAGGAGCGCCGGGCGATAGCGTTCGCGGTCCAGCACAGCGGTCACCACGACAATCGCTGTCAGCAACAACGGCAACAGCCAGAACAGCGGCAGCCAGAAGCCAACGCCTTCATCCTGGAGCACGAACTGCCAGATCATCGATGGCAGGGAGAACACGCCGACGGGATCTTCCCAGCCGATATCCCCGCCGACTTTGAGTTGTTCGACGTGCAGCACCAGGTCCAGCAGGTTCGGCAGCCAGGGCAGGTACAACAGCACAATCGCGGCGTTGGCCACCCACCAGGCCGGGCGGGCAAGCAGCCGCTGGCCTCGCGGCTGTGCGGCCAACCAGGCCCAATGCACCAGCACGCACAGCGCGGTGAAATAATGGGTGTAGAACCCGGCACTCATCACCAGCACATACACCGCCAGGTAACGCGTGCGTTCGGGTCGGCGCACCCAATACACCAGCGCCAGCGTAGCGCCCACCAGCCACACGCCCAGCAGCGAATACATGCGCACTTCCTGGCTGTAGCGCACCGCCGTCGGCAGCAACGCCAGCAGCACCCCGGCCAGCATGGCCGCACGCCGGGTGGACAGTTGCCGCGTGAGCCAGATGCCCAGGCCCACGGCAACGACACCGGGTATGGCACTCATGCCGCGTATCGACCAGATGCCGTCGCCGAACAGTTCGATCCAGCCGCGCAGCATGAAAAAATACAGCGGCGGGTGCACATCATGGGCCGCGTGAAACCACAGGTCGGCCGCGGCGTATTCGCTGAGCAGCAGGCTGGAGCCTTCGTCGCCCCAGATCGCTGACGACGTCAGGTGGTAAAAACGCAAGGCCATGGCCAGTGCCAGGAACGGCACCCACCATAGGCGGCTGATCCAGCCGGCGCTCTCCCACGTGAGTCGGTTGAATGCGGGCAACGCCCCGACCTTTTCGTTTTGCTCTACCACAGACCGACGCACCTCGATTCCTCTAGCACTGCCCTGACTGCCTCAGCGCAAACACCGCCACTCTAGGACAAAAGCCTCGGATTCGCTTCTGGAATCGGACAAATCAGCATTTTGTGTAGGGCTTCACCGAAGCACCATCAGGAACACGCTATTATTGCCGCCCTCCAAGGACTCAGGATCAAGGACACGTCATGCGCATCGGTTTTCTGTCACCCCTGGCACTGGCATTACTCGCCGGCCTTTCCTTTCAGGCCCAGGCCAGTGGCGACGACTCGTGCTACCCCGACTGGCGAGTATCACGCGACAGCCTTGAAGGGTGCAGCAACCTGCCCTTCCTGAGCCCGGGCAACGACAGCCGGGTCAATCTGCGCCTGTTGCTGGCAGACAAGCAGGTAGCGCCCCTGACGCCGAATGCACTGAGTGAAACGGATCTGGAGGAAGGCTTCGGCCCCGTCCCCTTCCCGGTGTATCGCCTGACCCCGCTGACCGACGCCAGTGGCGAGAAACCCGACACACCCGCCACCCCCAGCCAGCTCGACGAATTACTGACCCCGCTGGGTATTGCGCGTGAGAACGCCAAAGCGGCGGGGGACGCGTTCCTCTACGGCGAAGGCAGCCGCTGCCGCAGCAATGACGAAAGCAGCGCCACAGCCTTTATCAACCAAGCCATCAAAGCCGACCTGCCCGAAGCGGAACGCCGGCTGCTGGTCACTGCCCGTCTGGAGCTGCTGGGCGCCTGTACCTGGGAAAGCGCGAGCCTGGGTGACCCGGAGCAAATCCAGTCGCCCTCAGGCCGTGAGTTGCGCACCTACCTTCAAGCCGCCGGTGACTTCTACAGCGGCCGTTTTGGCGACGCACAACGCGGCTTTGTCGCCGCTTCCACCAGCAGCCTGCCGTGGGTCAAGGAGGCCGCGCTCTACATGACCGCCCGCACGGCTTTGAATCAGGCCCAGGAAAACGCCTTCGACGAATACGACATGCCGCAATTGGAGCGTGTGGATAAGTCTGCACTGGCCGACAGCGACACCCGTTTCAACCTGTACCTGAAAACTTATCCACAGGGCGAGTACGCCGTCTCCGCCACGGGCCTGTTGCGCCGAGTGCATTGGCTGGCGGGCGATACCGACAAACTGGCGAATGACCTTGCAGCGCAGTTCAGTGCCGGGCAGCGCAATGTGTCGCTGGACGAGCTGGTGCAGGAAACCGACAACAAGCTGCTGAGCACAACCAACGCATCCGCAGCCAACCCTCTGACCCTGGCGCTCACTGACCTGATGGGGATGCGCGCCGGCAACCCACCCAAACTGACCCGCGAGCTACTGGCCGGGCAGAAGCCGGTGTTTGCCCAGGAGCCGGCGCTGTACGACTACGTGCAAGCGGCGTTTGCCCTGTACGTCGAGCACCAGCCCGACAACGCTTTGAAACTGCTGCCGCAGGACGTGCCGGCGAGCCTCAACTACTTCGCCTTCAGCCAGCAGACCCTGCGCGGTCTTGCGCTGGAAGCCAAGGGCGACTGGAAAAGCGCCGAAGCCCTGTGGCTCAAACTGTTGCCCCTGGCCCAGCAACCCTTGCAGCGCGACCAGCTGGAGCTGGCGTTGGCGATGAATTACGAGCGCAGCGGGCAGTTGGCCAAAGTGTTCGCCGCCGACTCGCCGATCAGCGCCAAGCAAGTACGCTACATCTTGCTGCGCAACATCGCAGACCAGGCGTTGCTGCGCCAGCAGATCACCCAGGCCAGCGATTCGGCCGAACGTGAAACCGCGCAGTTTGTGCTGCTGTACAAAGACCTGATGCGCGGCCAGTACGCCACCTTCGCCGAAGACCTCAAGCAACTGCCGGCGTCGGTGCCGCAGGACAAGCTGGGCACCAGCCTGGGTTATGTCTATGGCGATAATCGTTCGCTGCAGTTGTTCCAGTGGAGCGGCGACAAAGCCGAATCCGGCTACGCCTGCCCGAGCATTGCGCAAATCGCCAACACCCTGCAGGCCGATCCGAAAAGCCCCAAGGGCCTCAACTGCCTGGGTGAGTTCATCCTGATCAACCATCTGGATGGCATGCCACTGGACCAGGTGCGCGCCGCCGGCAGCCTGGGCAGCACCGCCTCGCTGTTCAAAGGCGAAACGTTCTCGCGGCTCGACGGTTACCGCAAGGTTATCGATAACCCCAAGGCGCCGCATGACGACAAAGCCTACGCCCTGTATCGCGCCATCTACTGCTATGCGCGGTCCGGCTATAACAACTGCGGCGGTGAAGATGTCGACAAATCCGTACGCAAAGGCTGGTTCCGCCAGCTGAAAACCGGGTATGCCGACACCGAGTGGGCCGAGTCACTGAAGTACTACTGGTGAAACACCTATGGCTAGGCTTGCTGTTGCTGGCGAGCCCGGCCTTCGCCGCTGTCGACGCCCGCGACTATGACGCCTTCTGGCTGTGGAGCGGGGTCGCGCCGCAACCGGTGCTCAAGCAAGCCAACACCCTGTATATCCTCCAGGGCCAGATCAATTCCACCCGCCGGGCGCCGCAACGTGGTGTGCAATTGATTGCCCAGGGCATCAGCGTGCCGCGCCTCACCCGAGGGCAAGTCTGGGTGGTCTACCGCGCCCATACCTTGCACTGGCCGGAACGCGTCTACACCCAAGTGCTCGGCCAGGTGCAGCGCTGGCGCGACGCGGGCAACCCGGTGGTCGGTATCCAGATCGACTTCGACGCCCGCACTCAATACCTGCACGAATACGCCGACTTCCTGCGCGACCTGCGCCAACGCCTGCCCTCTGAGCTGCGTCTGAGCATCACCGGCCTGATGGACTGGAGCAGCAACGCCGACTCGGCCGCCATCGCCCAGCTCAAGGGCGTGGTGGATGAGGTGGTGGTGCAGACGTATCAGGGCCGCCACAGCATCCCGGATTACGCGGCGTACTTGCCACGGATGAATCGGCTGGGGCTGCCGTTCAAGGTCGGCTTGATTCAGGGCGGAGAGTGGCAAGCGCCGGGGTATTTGCAGGGCAGTGAGTGGTTCCGGGGCTATGTGGTGTTTTTGCAGAATCCGTGATCACGCAATGCCTGCGTGTGGGAGCGGGCTTGCTCGCGAAGGCGGTGTGTCAGTCAACAAATTCCTGGCCGATCTACCGCATTCGCGAGCAAGCCCGCTCCCACATGGGGTGGTGTCAGCCCGCGGGAATGGCGGCTGTTTCGGGGTAGACCGATTGCCACCCGCCTCCGAGTGCTTTGTATAGCCCGACCATGGCCAACGACACACCGGTCGAGCTCTCAACCCACTGCTCCTGCGTGGCCAGCAGCGCGCTTTGCACCGTGAGCACATTGACGAAATCCACCACGCCTTCCACGTATTGATGTTGTGCGGTGCTCAGGGCGATCTGGTTCTGGCGTACCGCTTCGGCAAGGCTGTCGCGGCGCAGTTGGCTGGCGTTGTAGCGGGTCAGCTGGTCGTCGATTTCATGCCAGGCGCGCAGCACGGTTTGCTGGTACGCCAGCGCCGCTTCCTGTTGCTGGGCTTCGCGCAAATTCAACATGCCTTGCAGTCGCCCACCGTTGAACAGCGGCAGGCTGAATTGCGGGCCGAAGGCAAAGGCGCGGGAGCCCCAGGAGCCGAAATCCGACAGTTGCATGGCCTGGGACCCGAGGCTGCCCGACAGCGTGATACGCGGGTAAAAGTCGCCCTTGGCTACGCCGATGCTGGCGGTGGCGGCGTGCAGGCGCGCCTCGGCCTGGCGGATATCCGGGCGGCGTTCCGCGAGTTCCGACGGCAGGCCGATAGCGACCTGGCGCCGGGTTTGTGGCACCGCAGCATCCTTGGACAACTGCGCATGCAGGGCTTGCGGCGGCTCGCCCATCAACAGGCTCAGGGCATTGATCAACTGGTCCTGGCGTTGCTGCAAATCCGGCAGGCGCGCCTCGATGGCGGCAACCTGAGCGGCGGCTTCGGCCACGTCCAGGTCGGTGGCCACGCCATCGGCCAGGCGCAGCTGCGAGAGCTTGAGGCTGTGGCGCGCGACGTCGAGGTTTTGCTCGGTGACGGCACGGGTGTTTTGCACGCCGCGCAGTTGGATGTAGTCCTGGGCCGTCTCGGCGAGCACCGACAGCAGCACGGCGCGGCGGTCGTTCTCGGCGACTTGCAGGGTGGCGTCGGCGGCTTCGGTTTCGCGTTTTACCCGGCCCCAGAAATCCAGCTCCCAGGCGGCGGAGAAACCCATGTCCCACTGGTTGAACGCCGACCGGCCATTGTTGCCGGACGGGTCGCTCAAGCCCTTGGCGCTGTTGCGTTGGCGTGCGTAATCAGCGGTGGCGTTGACGTTGGGGTAGCGCTCGGCGGTGGTCACCTGGCGCACGGCTCGGCTTTGTTGCAGGCGGCTGCCGGCCAGTTTCAGGTCGAGGTTATCGGTGAGGGCTCGGCGTGTGAGAGCCGAGAGTTGCTCATCGTGAAACACATCCCACCAGCGCTCCTGCAAAGGGTCGGTGCTGGCGCGGCTGGCGGCCTGACGGCCCTGGGGTTCGCTCCACTGGGTGACTTGCGGGCCCTGGGGCCGCTGAAAATCCGGGCCGACGGTGCACGCACTCAGGCTGATAAGGCTCAAGGTGAGCCAGGTAAACGACTTCATTGCTGGGCCACCTCACGCTGCTGCGCGGCCGGCTGGGTGTCGACGCTGGCTTCCACCGACATGCCAACCCGCAGGCGTTCGATGTGTGCCTGGCCCGGCTCAAGAACGATTTTCACCGGAATGCGCTGCACCACCTTGGTGAAGTTGCCAGTGGCGTTGTCGGGTTTGACCGAGGCGAACGTCACACCGGTCGCGGGCGCCAGGCTTTGCAGATGGCCGTTGAGCAACTCGCCGTCGAGGCTGTCGACCCGCACCTGCACCGCCTGGCCGGCATGCATATGCGAGAGCTGGGTTTCCTGGAAGTTGGCCACCACGTACGCCTCGGCCAACGGCACCACGGCGAGGATCTTGCTGCCCGGCGTCACATAGGCGCCGACCCGCACCGCACGCTCGCCAACCATGCCATCCACCGGCGCCACAATGCGCGTGTAGGACAGCTGATAGCTGGCCATTTCCAACGCCGCCTGGGCGCGCTTGAGCCCACCTTCGGCGGCGTCACGCTGGGCGGTGAGGATTTCCACCTGCTTGCGTTCGGCCGCCAGTACCGCCGTGGCGTTGGCCAGGCGTGCGGTGGCCTGATCGATGCGGGTCTTGGCTTGCTGGGCGTTTTGCACCGTGCCCGCGCCGACGCCGGCAAGGTGGTTGTAACGGTTCAGTTCGTGTTCGGCGAACGCCACCTCAGCGCGGTCTGCCGCCACGGTGGCCTGGGCCTGGGCGATCACCGAGCTCTGGCGCTCCAGGGTCGCGGTGGCGTTTTTCAGCTGGGCCCGGGCCACCAGGGTGTCGGCATCGGCGGCCTGGGCAGCGGCGCGAAAATCACGGTCGTCGATCAGCGCCAGCAGTTGGCCGGCCTTGACGCGCTGGTTGTCTTCCACCAGCACTTCCTTGATAAAGCCCGCCACTCGCGGCGCGACCAGGGTGAAGTCGGCGGCGACGAAGGCGTCGTTGGTGACCTGGCGCTTGCTGCCCAGCACACCCGGCGCGACCAGATACATCAGCACGCCGACGGCAAATACGGCGATAACGGAGACGGCAATTTTGTCTTTGCGTTTCATGAGAAGTCCTTGTGGCTAGATCGGAGCGCGAGGCGGAAAGATCCGCGTGGGCATCCAGAGAATCAGCAGGATCAACGCCACAGCGACACCGGCCATGACGTAATAAAGATCCGAAGACGTGAGCACCACGGCCTGCTGGTGCAGGCGGTGGGCCAGGCCGGCCGCGTCGCCATCGGCCAGGGGCGAGTTGCCCAGGCGGTCCACCAGCATGGTCGAGTGAAAGTGCAGACGCTGGGTGGTCAACGCATCCAGCACGCCGGTGGCGATCACGGCGGCCAGGCCCTTGATGGTGTTGAACCAGGCCGAGGCGAACGGCCCGTCCGCCGGTTGGATACTGCCGGTGGAGAGCATCAGCAGCGGCAACACGGCCATGGGTTGCCCGAAGATTTGCAGCAGGTACAGGCCATAGAAATCGTCGCGAATCCACGCCGAGGTCAGGTGCGCACTGCCCACGCAACACAGCACCAGCATGCCCAGCCCGATCCCCAGCACCCAACGGCAATCCACCCAGCGCAGGTTGCACAGCGCTGCCACCAGCGGCAGCGCGATCAATTGCGGCAGGGCCATCAGCAGCATCACCGGCGCAGTTTGCAGGGGGCGATAGCCCTGAACCTGGGCCAGGAAGCTCGACGGGATGATGATCACCGACGTCAGCACCATGAGCACCCCGGCCAGCACGATCAAGGCGAACGACAGGTTGCGCAGGCCGAGCATCTGCAGCTTGAAAAACGGCATCGGGTGCGACCATTCATTGACCATGAACAGCACCAGCAACAGCGTGCCGGCGCACAGCAGGAAGGTGATCAGGCCCGACTCGAACCAGTCCAGGCGATTGCCTTGCAGAATGCCGATCACCAGCATGCAGATCGCCGGGAACCCCAGCAGCAGGCCACGCCAGTTGAACTGCTTGAAGCGCTCCAGGCGCAGCGGGTCCTGCGGCAAGCCGTAGGCCACGGCGGCCATCGCCAGCAGGCACGGCCCGACGATCTGCCAGAACGCCCACTGCCAGCCGACGTACTCGGTCCACAGCGCCGCCAACGGCGTACCGAGGCTCGGGCCGAACGTGGCGGTGAGCGCGTAACCGGCCAGGCCATACAACTTCACGTTGGCCGGCAGAAAGCGCAGCGCGACGGTCATCAGCATCGGCGGCAACGCGCCACCGGCCAGACCTTGCACGGTGCGCAGCAGCAGCAGGCTTTCGTAGTTCGGCGCGAACGGGCACAGGATGCCCAGCACGGTGAACAGGCCGATGGCGCACAGGGTGAAGCGGCGCAAGGAGAAGGTCACCGAACACCAGGGCGCAAACGCCATGGCCGACACGGAGGTGGCGGTGTAGGCCGCGACCAGCCAGGTGCCTTCGTCAAAACCGATGTACAGCGCGCCACGGATATCGGCAAGAGCCACCTTGGTGACCATCTCGTTGAGACCGGACACCAGCACCGCCAGCAATACGCCGACCAGACCGATGATGATCCTCAGGCCGAACACAGGCGGGGTCATTGCGACGGGTTTGGCTGCGGCCGCAAGGGTGGGGGCAGCGAGGGAAGTCATGAACAGGTAACTCGGGATGATAAATACCCGAGCAGTTTAATCAGGCACACACATGACAAAAAGTTACTTGTCGGCAGGATATAAGTGCGCCAGACGCAATTCAAAATAGTGCACAAATCTAATGTGGGAGCGGGCTTGCTCGCGAATGCGGTGCGCCTGTGAAAAATGCTTTGGTTGACAAACCGCATTCGCGAGCAAGCCCGCTCCCACAGTTTTTGATTGTGGGCTGCCTCAGGTGGGTTGGGCTTCCAGCCATGTGGCGTGGCAACTCTCGCGCATGGTTTCGCGCAGCCATTTATGGGCCGGGTCTTTGTCGAAGCGCGGGTGCCAGGATTGGGCCAATACCAGGGTCGGCAACGAGATCGGCAAGGCAAATGAACGCAGCGGCAATTTCAGGCGAGTGGCACTTAACAAGGCCTCTTTGGGCACCGGCAGAATCAGGTCGGAATCGGGCAACATGAACATCGCGCCGTGAAAACCCGGTGCGATCATTGCCACGCGGCGCTCCAGGCCCTGCGCATTCAGCGCGGTGTCGATCGGACCACGGGCGATGCCGCGCCGCGAGATGCTGATATGCGAATAGCTGGCAAACCGCGCGGCGGTGATTTCCTCATCGAACAACGGATGATCTTCGCGTGCGAGGCCCACGAAGGTGGTGGAAAACAGGTTCTGCACCTTCACTTCAGGGCTCACGGGCATGGTGTTGCTCACCCGTAAATCCAGGCGCCCTTCGCGCAGCGCTTCATCGTCGGTGTCGCCCTCGGGCACGAAACACAGCTCGCACAGCGGCGCCATGCGCTCCATGGTGTCGAACAGGCGCCCGCCATACACGCCGACAAAAAAGTCATTGGCGCGCACGCTGAAGCGGCGGCGCAGGGTGCTCAAGTCCACCTGGTCGGCCGAGCGGAACAGCAGCGCGGCCTGCTCCACCACGTTGCGCACTTGGCTCTGCAACTGCAGGGCCTTGGGCGTCGGCACCAGGCCGCGGCCGGCGCGCACCAGGATCGGGTCACCCACGGCCTCGCGAATGCGCGTAAGCGTGCGGCTCATGGCGGCCGGGCTGAGGTTCATGCGCCGCGCGGCGCCAACCACGCTGCCCTCGTCGAGCAGGGCGTCGAGGGCGACCAGCAGGTTCATGTCCGGTAGTTGCATGCCAAGCACTCATGATGTTTGGGGAGTACAGCGCACGCAATCCTAGCAGGCTTTACAGGTAGCGCTTCAGGTTCTGGGGCAGGTATTCGGCGTAGGTTCGCCGGGGGTTGGCCTGGCACTTGCGCACGATGTCCGGCAGGGCGTTTTCCAGCTCATCGGCCCGGGCCAGGCCCTCGTTGTAGTCGCCTTTACCGCT
Organism: Pseudomonas poae; assembly: GCA_028869255.1. Classification (NCBI taxonomy): domain Bacteria; kingdom Pseudomonadati; phylum Pseudomonadota; class Gammaproteobacteria; order Pseudomonadales; family Pseudomonadaceae; genus Pseudomonas; species Pseudomonas poae. Next base: position 5,679,720 of record CP110972.1, read on the forward strand.
TAACGCCGGGAACATCACCGCGACGCGGGTAATGGCAAAGCTCTTCATGGCGATCAACGGGCGGGTGGGATGCTCCTGACGGAACTGGCTGACTTCGCCGTTCAACGTGCTGCAGGATTGATAGGTGGTTTGCGTGAAGCTCAGTTGAACGGCTTCACTGACGGTTGGCGACGGCGAGAAAATCATGTCGTTGTGCGCCTCGATCACCGCCGGCCGATCGGCATTCACCGTCCAGGGCTTGAAGCGCCATTGTTTGCCTGCGCTCACGGCAGCGGCGGCGAAATCCGGGCGGGTGGCGCTGAGCGCTTTTACCTCGCTGACCGTGCCGTCGTTGTGAATATTCAGGCTGATGCGCGCATGCCCCTGGGTGGTGATCAGGGCTGAAGGGTAGACCGGCTTGGGCATCGATACCGCTTCGGGCACGAACTCAGCCAACGCTGAGGTCGACAAACACAAGGCGGCTGCCAAGACTAAAAAACGCATGTATGTAAATCCTTTTACCAGACTCTACGACGCCATCACGGCGCCGAATCAGGCCGGCATTATCGGACTCACACCCACCAAAGAGCAATCATTCCTGTTTAGCGCTGCATGCCCCAGCGTTTCACCGTGAGCCGCTCGAAGGTGTCAAACACCAGGTTTTCCACCAGCAAGCCGATCAGAATCACCACGGCCAACCCGGCGAATACTTTGTCGGTGTACAGCTCGTTGCGGTTCTGGAAAATGTACCAGCCCAAGCCGCCCTTGCCGCTGGTGGCGCCGAAAACCAGCTCGGCGGCGATCAGCGTGCGCCAGGCAAATGCCCAGCCGATTTTCAGCCCAGCCAGAATCGACGGCAACGCCGCCGGAATCAGGATGAACAACACAAAACGCATGCCCTTGAGGCCATAGTTGCGACCGGCCATGCGCAGGGTTTCGGACACACCAAGGAACCCCGAGTAAGTGTTCAGCGCCAACGCCCACAACACCGAATGCACCAGCACGAAAATCAGGCTGTTCTGCCCCAGGCCAAACCACAACAGCGCCAACGGCAGCAAGGCGATTGCGGGCAAGGGGTTGAACATCGAGGTCAGGGTGCTCAGCAGGTCGCGGCCCAACTGCGTCGACACCGCCAGGGTGGTCAGGGCAAACGCCAGCACGATACCGATCAGATAGCCCTTGATCAGCACCGCCAGCGAGATACTCACTTTGCTCAGCAGCTCGCCACTGAGCAGGCCGTCGTACAGCGCGGCGGACGTTTGCAGGAAACTGGGCAGCAACAGGTCGTTGTTCTGGTAGCGGGCGACCGCTTCCCAGAGGATCGCCAGCACGATCAGGATCAAGCCTTTGCGCAGCCAGCCTTGTTGCCACAGGCGTTGGCGCAGGGGCAGCTCGCGTTCCACGGGGACGCTGAGCAGCGGTTGGAGGGTAACTTCAAATTCCTGGCGCATGGGCGGCCCCTTCAATAAGCGATGCGGATATCGGCGAAGCCCAACTCAAGTTCGGCCTCGGGCGCTTCATCGAACAGCAGGCGATGAATGCGCCGCGCCGACGCCTGGAACTCCACACCACCGAGGCTGTGCAGGTCATATTGATGGCTGTGGACTTCGGCGCGCACGCGCCCCGGGTGCGGCGACAGCAACAGGATGCGATTGCCCACCACCAACGCTTCTTCGATGGAGTGGGTGACGAACAACAGGGTGAAGCGCACCTCCTCCCAGAGCAGCAGCAACTCTTCCTGCATCTTGCGTCGGGTCAGGGCGTCAAGGGCGGCGAAGGGCTCGTCCATCAGCAGGATTTTCGGCTGCATGGCCAGGGCGCGGGCGATGGCCACGCGGGCTTTCATGCCACCGGAAAGGGTATGCGGGTAAGCGTCGGCAAACGCACTCAGGCCGACTTTTTCAAGGTAGTGCAGCGCGCGTTCTTCGGCTTCGCGACGCTTAAGGGTTTTCGACGCCAGCAGCGGGAACATCACGTTCTGTTTGACGGTTTTCCACGGTGGCAGCTGGTCGAACTCCTGGAACACCACAATGCGATCCGGGCCCGGTTGTTCGACCTTTTGGCCCAACAGCCGGATCTCGCCTTCGCAGGGTTTGATAAACCCGGCGATGGACTTGAGCAACGTGGACTTGCCGCAGCCCGACGGGCCGAGCAACACGTAGCGATCGGCCGGGTCAATTTCGAAACTGACTTGGTGGGTGGCCCGCACCACGCGCTCGGGGGTGCGGTATTCCAGGCTGACGTTATCCACCGCCAGCAAGGGCTCGGTGGTGTGCAGGTTGCTGGCCGTGTGGCCTTGCAAGGGCGCGTTCATCTCAACTTCCTTGCAGGGGCTTGGCGTCCTGGAAGAAGTAATCCTTCCACGATTCAGGCTTGTTCTTGATGGCGCCGACGCGGTAGAGGAATTCCGCCAGCGGGTAGGTGTTTTTCGGGGTCACGCTGAATTCGAACTGCGGGTTATCGATGATTTTCAGCAGCTCGGCACGGTCGATCTTGGCTTTGGTGACGCGGATGTAAGTGTCGGCCGCGGCGCCTTTATCGTTCTGGGCGAACTGTGCGGCTTCGGTCAACGCCTCGACAAACGCCTTGTAGGTTTTAGGGTTGTCGTTGCGGAATTTCTCGGTGGCGAACAGCACGGTCGGCGAGTTCGGGCCCAACAGGTCGTAGGTGTTCAGCACCACGTGCACGTTAGGATTGGCCAGAGCCTGGTCCTGGAACGGCGGGTTGGAAAAGTGCCCGGTCAGTTCGGTGCCGCCGGCGATCAGCGCAGCGGTGGCGTCCGGGTGCGGGACGGCGACGGTGTATTTGTCGAGGCGATTGAATTCCTTGTCGCCCCACTGCTTGGCGGCGGCGTATTGCAGGAAGCGCGACTGCACCGATACGCCCACCGCCGGCACGGCGATACGGTCTTTGTCGGTGAAATCGGCAATGGTTTTGACCTTGGGGTTGTTGCTCACCAGGTAGTACGGGAAGTTACCCAGGGAGGCCACGGCCTTGACGTTCTGCTTGCCGTGGGTGCGGTCCCAGATGGTCAGCAGCGGGCCAACGCCGGCACCGGCAATGTCGATGGAGCCGGAGAGCAGCGCGTCGTTCACTGCGGCACCGCCCGACAACTGGGTCCAGTCGACCTTGATGTCGATGCCTTCCTGCTTGCCGTACTTCTCGATCAGGTTCTGGTCGCGTACCACGTTAAGCAACAGATAGACGATACCGAACTGTTCGGCAATGCGGATCTCGCCTTCGGCCTGTGCGGCGGCCGGGGCCACCAGGCTGCCGGCCAACAGGCTGACGCCCAGGCCGACCGTCGCCGCCAGCCGCGCAAATGGAATTTTCCTGGACATGTTCATGCTCCGAATCAGAAAGGCGCGTCGCCCTGGATGGTGGTGCGAAACAGCTTGCGGCGCAGGTTGCTCGGGCAACCGGCCGCCAGGTGGATGAGCGAGCGGTTGTCCCAGAACACTAGGTCGTGGGGCTGCCATTGATGGCGATAGATGTTGTGCGCCAGCACGCTGTGGGCGTAGAGCTGGGCCAGCAGGTCACGGCTTTCGTCTTCCGGCAGGCCGACGATGCGGGTGGTGAAACCTTCGCTGACGAACAGCGCCTGGCGGCCATTCTCCGGGTGGGTGCGCACAATCGGGTGCACCACTTCGGCCACCTGGGCCAGTTGCTCCGGCGTCAGGGTCGGGCGCCAGTTGCCCTCGAATTTGGTTTCGCTGTAGCGCGCGGTGTAGGAATGCGCGGCGCTGCGGCCTTCAACGGCTTTGCGCAGGTGTTCGGGCAGTTGGTCCCAGGCTTTGTGCATGTCGGCGAACAAGGTATCGCCGCCTTCGGAGGGCAGTTCCTGAGCATGGAGCATCGAGCCCAGGCTCGGCAGTTCCTTATAGGACAGGTCCGAATGCCAGAATTTGCCCGCGTCACCCAGGCCGATGGATTGGCCGTTTTCGATGATGTTGGAGACGATCAGGATTTCCGGGTGGTTGGCCAGCAGGAACTGCTTGAGTACGTGGATCTGCAACACGCCGAAGCGGCGGCTGAAGGCGATTTGTTGTTCGGGGGTGATACGTTGATCGCGAAACACCACGACGTGATGGTTGAGGTGCGCACGGTGGATGCGTGCGAAATCCTCGTCGCTGACCGGGCGAGACAAGTCCAAACCAATGATCTCGGCGCCAACACTGCCGGGCAGTGGGCGAATCTCGAACGCTTGAGCGGTAGGGGTCGCTGTTGGAACAGTAGAGGTGGCGGACATGAGGTCACTCCCGGTCAGACAGGAGAGTGACTTTATAGGTATAAGAACGGCTATTTAAATACCGTTAATGAATATCCATATACGGGAATGTACCGTCAGCGTAAGACCCCATCAACACTGATCGTGGGCGCAGGGAGCGCTATGTTGAAGCGCTTACAAGCCGAAACCGTGCCCGTTTGACAAGCTTATAAGCAGTCTCTAGTGTGCATTGGATCCAATTAGCCACCTATCCTAATCAGGAGGATAGCGTAACCGTGACGCAGAAGCCGAACCCTTTGAACAGCATCAAGATCAGCGGCCCTATCCCCGCCCATCTCGCTCGCTCCGTGATTGAAGAAACCTTGCGCAATGCCATCCTGGATGGGCGATTGCCATGTGGCACTGCCATGCGCCAACAGGAGCTGGCCAGCCTGTTTGGGGTCAGCCGCATGCCAGTGCGTGAAGCCTTGCGCCAGCTGGAAGCCCAGTCACTGCTGCATGTGGTGACGCACAAAGGCGCTGTGGTGGCCCCCTTGATCGAGGATAACTCGGCCGAAACCTATGCGCTGCGGATGTTGCTGGAGTCTGAAGCCTTGCGCTTGTCGATCCCCTTGCTTACGGAGGCGGATATAGCCGAGGCCGATGCCATCATCTGTGAGCTGGAACAGGAAAAAGACTACGCCGAGATCGGCCGCCTCAATCGACTGTTTCACATGGCCCTCTATGGCAAGGCCCCCAACCAGCGCCTGCTCAAGTTGGTGGAACACGGGCTGAATGAGGAGGAACGCTTCCTGCGGTTCAACCTTGAAGCAATGGGGCTGGGCGAAACATCCCAGGAAGACCACCGTGAACTGCTGCATCTGGTGTCGCAGAAAAAAACCGATGAAAGCATCCTCACGCTGCGTAATCACTTGATGCGCGGCATGGAAGTGATCACGACCTACCTCAATGGCCTCGAGGCGGCCGACAAGTAAATCAAGCAAGAGCGTTCGCTTTCCCTGCTTGCCCCCTGAAGTATTGCGGGTCCCTGCCCCTCGTGCAGGCACTCGCGCCAAAGAAACTTCCCACATTTAATAGAGCAACTTCCTGACAGCCAATATTATTTAGAAAAACATCTAACACTTTTATATGCTCGCCAAATTATTCAACCCGCTTATTATCTTTTATTACTAAACCAGACGTTTTACTCGCTGGGGCTCTCACGCAGATGGGTGGCCTCGCGCGCCTGGCCTGTTCGCAACCACTTACCTCTTTGGCCGATCACAAAAGCCCCTCGCTGTTTCTACAGCAGACGCAACAACTTATAGGCATCAACCATGCATCAACCGTTATTTGAACAAACAAAACTGCAGTTATGCAGGCATCCGTTATTTGCGGAAATAACTTCACTTCGCAAGTTACAACTTTTTATGGAAAGCCATGTATTCGCTGTTTGGGATTTCATGACCCTCACCAAGCGCCTGCAACAGGACCTGACCTGCACTCACCTGCCCTGGCTCCCACCCGCCGACCCGCAGGCCGCACGCCTGATCAATGAGATTGTGCTCGGCGAAGAATCAGACACGCATCCCAGGACGGGCCATTGCAGTCACTTCGAGTTGTACCTCGAAGCCATGGCCGAAATCGGCGCCAGCACCTCAGCAATCAACCGCTTCGTTGCGCTGCTGCGGCACGGCCAGGACACCCACACCGCCTTGCAAGAGGTTGGACCTCCATCCGGCGTAGCGCGCTTCGTGAGTGCCACGTTACACATTGCGTTGAACGCGCCCACTCACTGCGTAGCAGCTGCATTTCTTCACGGCCGCGAGCATGTCATCCCCGCGATGTTTGAGCGGCTTCTGCAAGACGCTGAGGTCATCCACCACCAGGCGCCAATCTTGTGCGGCTATCTCAAGCGCCATATCGAACTGGACACCCAGGACCACGGGCCGGCAGCGCAGCAGCTGCTCGACCGCCTGGTCAGCGCAGACCCGACGTTCGCGCAACAGGCCCACGACACCGCCCTCGCCGCCGTTGAGAGCCGCATCGCGTTCTGGGACGAGGTGCGGGCCTCGCTGCAAGAGGTGCACCCATGAACATTACCGACTACCGCCCCATTGCCGACGACTGGGAGCGCCGCGCCACCATCCGCACACGCCCTCGCCGCCTGCTGGAAAACGACGACAAGTTGATCTATCCGATATGCCGCCAACCCTTGGTACTCAGCCCGACCTTTGTTGAACACTGCCCGCAGTGGCGCGACTTTGTGCTGCTGCAAAGCTTCTACAAATTCATCAACGACGTGGTGATTTTCGAAACCGAAATCGTCGACAGAACTGCACGCAGCATTGCCAAGAATCGCTTCTCGGTGCCCTTCCCGCTTGCCTGCCGGGTTGATGCGATGACCGTCGTAGTGGACGAGGACTACCACGCGCTGGTGGCGCTGGACTTCCTGCAACAAACCATCGCCCTCACCGGCATCCAACCGCTGGGCCTGCCCGAACAGATCGAATTGAGCCGGGCGCTGCCCGCTGCACAAGCCCAGGTCCCCGTTCACCTGCGCGATGCGGTAGAGCTGATTGGCGTAGCCATCGCCGAAAACACCGTGACCCACGACGCAGCGGCGTTTTCCAAGGACAGCAGTGTCAAAGCCTCCGTCCGCGGCTTGATGGCCGACCACCTGTTTGACGAAGGCCGGCATGCACAGTTCTGGACACGGCTGGTACGCCTGTATTGGCAAACCGCGACCCCGGATGACCGCGACAGCATCGCTCAGGTACTGCCGACCTTCCTGGCGCATTACCTGACCAATGACCTGCAGAAAAACTTCGATCGGCAGTTGGTTGAGCACCTCGACGTCCACCCCCGCGTGCGCGCCGCATTGCACGATGAAGTCGCGGCGCTGGCGTTCCCGATCACCCGCCAGCATCCATTGATGGGCAACATCATGGGCTTCCTGCAACACAGCGGGCTGTTGCAGACGCCGAGTGTGGCGCAGGCGCTGGACCACTACCTGCCGCTGTCCGGGAGGCCGACATGAGGCGCCTGAACATAGGATGGAGCGGCGCCAGCATGGCCCTCGATGCGATCAGGCAGTTGCTTGAGCAGTACGGGCACGGCTCGAGTGATGAAGCGATCGACCTGTTGATTGAAGACGGTACTCAGTCGCTGCCGGCCGGCGCCGACCAGGCCCCCGGCTAAGCCTGCGCGTGGGCATTGGCCCGATATCCGACTGCGGGCTGCCCGCGCTGCAATTGCGCGCCTATGAACGTGAGCAGCGGTTATTGGCCGTGCTGGACATCGCCGATGAGCCCAGTGGCAACGGACAGCGGCTGCGCCGGCAGGTGACGAATACGTTGGCCGAATGGATCGCGCTGCAGGTCAGCGGCTTCTCACGGGGCGCCGGGTATTTCTCTGAGCATGCGATAGCCAACGCCTGGCCCGAGCAAGGCTTGCAAGCACTGGAAGCGCTGGCGTTTATGCACCGATTCAATCACACCGCCGACCCCGAATTGCTGCACGAAGCACGGGTGCCGGTGATCGAACGGTTGCAAGCCGGCCTTCACGCCTTCGCCGAACGGCCGGCCTTGAACATCGCGGGCACACAGGTTAGCTACCGTCAATTGGAGGTCCAGGCCCTGGCCATCCAGCAACGATTGCTCCCCCTGCTGGAGGGTCTTGAGGCACCAGCGGTGGTGGGTGTGTGCCTGGAAAAATCCAGCGCGTTATACGCCAGCATTCTTGCGGTGCTGGGCTGTGGGGCGGTGTACCTGCCGCTGGGGCCGGAGCATCCTCCTCAACGTCACCAGGTAATGCTTGAGCACGCAGGGGCACGCGTATTGCTGGATACGGGGCAGCATCCCTTGCGAGCGGGTTTCGTTTCCCTGGATGTCAGTGCACTTGACCCTCGGGATGCCGATTTAACAGGCCCATTGGTGCACCAGCACCTGCGATCCGATGCACCCTGCATGACGCTCTACACATCGGGCACCACCGGCCAGCCGAAGGGCGTACTACTCAGCCAAGGTAACCTGGCGCACTTCACCGCGTGGTACAGGTCCTGTGTCAGCCTGGACGAACATAGCCGCGTCCTGCAGTTTTCGCCATTGAGCTTCGACTCGTCGCTGATCGATATTTTCCCGGCGTTGATAGCCGGCGCCGAGTTGATCGTGCCCAGCGAAGAGCAACGGCGCGACCCTCGGCAACTGCTGGAACTGCTGCACCGCCACCGTATCACCCATGCCTTTGTGCCGCCTGCCCTGCTCAGCATCCTGCCGCTCGATCAACCGCTGGGCCTCAAACACCTGCTGACGGGGGGCGATGTGTGCGAGCCGTACGTGATCGAACAGCTGGCGGGGCAGTGTCAGTTCCACAACCTCTACGGGCCCACCGAGACCACGGTGTTGGTCACCCATCGGACGTTGCGCCCCGACGACGGCAATCGCAACCTGGGCCGACCCATCGCCAACAGCCAGGTACTGATCCTGGATGACGCCCTGCAACCGGTGGATGAACAGGTAATGGGCGAGGTGTATATCGTCGGTCCCGGGGTAAGCCTGGGGTATGTGAACGCACCGCAACAGGCCGCCAGCCCTTTCGTCGAACTGACCGTGCCGGGCGCCGGAAAACTGCGGGCCTACCGCAGCGGTGACCTGGCCAAGTGGACGGCCGACGGCATTGTGCTTGGCGGGCGGCGCGATGATCAGGTGAAGATCCGCGGTTTTCGAGTCGAGCCTCGGGAAATAGAGGAATGCTTGCGCAACAGTCGTTTGTATCGCCAGGTCGTGGTGATTATCGAGCGTAACGCCAGCATCCGAGCGTTCGTCGCCCAGCCCGACCCCGGCGCCACAGTGGCAGCCTTGCAACAGCATGCCCGACAGTGGCTGCCGGACTACATGCAGCCCGGTTCCTGGAACGAGTTGGCCGCCATACCCCACTCCAGCAATGGCAAAGTCGACCGTGAAGCACTGCTGGCGTTACCGTCGCGAGCTGTCAGGCAGACCATTCGCAGCGCCGCACACACACCGCTTCAGGTACGCCTGACCCAGCTCTGGAGCGAACTATTGGCGCTGCCTGTGGCTGAGTTGTCTATCGATGAGAGTTTCTTTGACCTTGGCGGCCATTCAATTCTACTGTCGACCTTGTTGCTGCGTGTCCGCGAGCAATTGGGCCGTGGTTTCGCGCTGAGCCACTTCATCGAAGCACCGACGGTGCGTACTCTCGCGACATTGCTGGAGGATGGCGACCGGCCCGATGCACCCTCTGGTCAGGCGGTCCGCGATGCTCAACGCCAGTGGGTGATCAACATACTGCCCGAGAGCCGTGCAGGTGACCCAAACAAAGTGATCGTGACCGGGGCCAACAGCTTCGTCGGCGTGCATATCGTCGAAGCGTTGCTGGCCTGCGGTGCAACCGAGGTGGCGTGCCTGGTGCGTGAGGAGCCGGGGCACACCGCGATCACACGCTTTACCCATGCGCTATGCGAGTACCGCCTGCAGCACCTGGATCTGAGCCGCGTACGGGTAATCGCGGCGGATATCAGCTTGCCGCGATTGGGTTTGACCGCTGAGGTGTATGACGCGCTTGCGCAAAGCTACGGGGTGCTGGTGCACAACGCGGCGCGGGTCAATCACGTGATGGAGTACGCCACACTGGCCAGGGACAACGTTGATCCCATCTTCGAATGCCTGCGCTTGTGTGAGACCCGCTGCAAGAAAGTCTTCAACTTTGTCTCGACGCTGTCGGCGTCCAGTAGCATCGACTCGCTGGGCTATGTCCTTGAAGCGCCTGCTGCGGCCACGTTGCCGCTGTACATCAAGAATGGCTACAACCTGTCCAAATGGGTCGCTGAACAGCAGCTGGGGTATGCGGTGAAGCAAGGCGCCTGGGTGAACATCCATCGCCCCGGGAATATCAGTTTCAACAGCCGCAACGGTGTCTGCCAGCCCCACAAAAATCGCCAGATGCTGATGCTCAAGGGTTCGCTGCAGTTGGGCCTTCTGCCTCGACTGGATCTGAATTTCGACCTGATGCCAGTGGATTTCCTGGCGCGCTTCATCGCGTTCCATTGCTCTCGCTTTCAAGCCGATAGCTGCGTGTTCAACCTGCATAATCCACAGCCCTTAAGTTGGGAGCACTACCTGGATGCATTCAGCCAGGCGGGCTACAGCTTCGAGCGTGTAAGCGTTGCGCAATGGCAACAGGCGTTGCGCACGGTGAATCAGGACAACGCATTGTTTGGCGTGCTCGGGTTTTACCTCGATCGCCTGGATGAAGACATCGGCGATACCTCAATGATTCGCCATGACAACGCGCGAAGAGGGGTTCTGCGGATGGGGGAACACTACCCCGAAAAAGACGCGGTGCTGCTGAGCAAAGGCTGCAACTACCTCAAGACCATTGGCTTTCTTTGAAACGCCTCAGGACAACCTCATGAAACCACTGCAACCCGATACATTGATCCGCAACCCGAACGGCCTGCCGATAGTGGCTTCTGTGGTGGTCGGCTGCCCTGCCACCCGACTGTGGAACATGGTGGGGCAGTTCGCTGGCTTTGATGCATTCATTCCTGGGCTGTCACGTATCGAGATGATCGGCACCGGCGTGGGCGCTTTGCGTATCAAACTCTTCCACGATGGCAACTGTGTCGTGGAGCAGCTCAATAGCCGGGACGAGCACGCCATGCATATGACCTGGACCACGGTCTACAACACGCTCGGCGTGGCCAGGCTATGGGCAGCGATTCGCGTGGAGGCACTGGCAGCACAGTGCGCCAGGGTGACCTGGACCATTATCGCCGAGCCCATTGACACGGCGCAGGCGGGGTTTGAACAGTTTGTGCAGAATTTTGCCGACAGCGCCCTGGAAAATGTGCGCCGTCTGTTGGGCTGAACGGCAGGAACGAAACGGCTCGTTCCTGCCTGATCAATCAGCGGGTCAGATCTTGAAGCTGTCGACCAGTTGCTTCAACCGGCTGGCTTGTTGCGACAGTGCGTCGCAGTCCTTCAATGTTTCATTGAGGTTGGCCACGCCCTGCTGATTCAGCAAGTTGATCTGGTTGATGTCCACGTTGAGGGTTTCCACCACGGCGGTCTGCTCCTCGGTGGCGGCGGCGACAGACTGGTTCATGCCGTCGATCTCGACGATCCGCTGCGTCACGCTGACCAGACGCTCACCCGCTTGGTTGGCGACCTCTACACTTTCTTCACTGGAGGCTTGGCTGGCATTCATGGTGGTCACCGCTTCACGCGAGCCCACTTGCAGCGAAGTGATCATCTTGTGGATCTCTTCAGCCGATTCCTGGGTGCGATGGGCCAGGTTGCGCACCTCATCGGCGACCACCGCAAAACCACGCCCGGCCTCCCCGGCACGCGCTGCCTCGATCGCGGCGTTGAGGGCCAACAAGTTGGTTTGCTGGGAGATACCTTTGATCACATCGAGGATGTGGCCGATGTTATCGGTGCTGGCATTCAAGGTTTCGATCTGGGTGCAGGAGAGGCTGATCTTCTGCGACAACTGCGACATTGCCAGGATGGTTTGCTCCACCACTTTGCGGCCATCATCGGCCTGCTCACTGGCACCGCTGGCGTGCTGTGAAGCGTCAGCGGCGTTACGCGCGATTTCCTGAGTGGCGGCCCCCAGTTCATTGATCGCAGCGGCCACACTGTTGGTGCGTGCGCTTTGCTCGTCGGAGCCGATAATCGAGGCGTTCGAAGAGGCCATCACCCGCTGGGAAAGGTCGTGCACCTGGCGAGTTGCCGAAGACACTTCGGAAATGGAGGCATGAATACGCTCCACGAACTGATTGAACGCGCTGCCGACTTCGCCGAACTCATCTTTGCTGGTGACAGCGAGGCGGCGGGTCAAGTCGCCCTCACCCTGGGCTATGTCCTGCATGGCCACGCCCATGGTGGTCAGGGGCCGTAGCAACACTTGGATCAGCAAGCTCAGAAGCACGGCAATTGCGACTACAGCGATCAGCATGGCAATCAACGCTGATGTACGGAACTTGCCCAGCGGTGCGTAGGCTTTGTCTTTGTCGATCGACAGGCCGATATACCAGTCTGCACCGGGCAAGCCGCTGATCGGGGTGAAGGACAGAATACGATCCTGGCCATTGAGGACGACGTCCTGGTTGACTCTCTCGATACGGACATTGGTGCCTGGATAGATATCCTTAAGGTTTTTCATCACCTGGTCTTGATCCGGGCTGACGATCACTTGGCCGTCACCGCTGACCAGGAACGCATGGCCGATACCCCCGAAATCCACCGAGTTGATGATCTTCACCAATGTCTGCAGGCTCAAGTCGCCACCCACCACACCCAGCAATTCGCCATTCTTTTTTACCGGCATGGCGATGGTTACGATCTGCCCACCCACTGCAGCCATATAGGGCGGCGTAAGCATGGGTTTATCAGCGGCCACCGCTTGTTTGTACCAGGGGCGCTGACGGGGGTCGTAGCCATCGGGCATTTTCGCGTCGGGACGCTGAGTAAACACCCCGTTGGTTTGCCCAACATAGGTGAACTGGAAGTTCGAGGTGAACGCCGGTTGGTCGACCAACCCCGGGAGGTCGGCACCACTGCCTTGGTGGGCCACATTTTGCGTGAGGTTTTCGAGCACCAGTATTCGACCACTGAGCCAGTTCTGCACGCTGCTGGCGGTGAGTTCACCGGATTGCTGGATAGACGACTCCAGGTTCTGCGTGATGGTGCTGCGCTGCAGGTAGTCGTTGTAGAGGGTGAATAACGCGAAGGCTAAAACCACAACGCCTGACGCGGCCAACAGAATTTTATGACTGAACTTGAGATTCATTTCATCGACTTCTTTTTGCCAAAGGGGGGTGAGCGTGCCGAGGGGAACATTCCATGTAACGGTATAGGCAGCTTCTGTGGCCGCTCTATTTCGGTGCACGCATGGCTCATCAGGCTTTCGGCCAAACCGAGGCAAAACTTAGCGAATTGTGAGATGTATCCTCATTTCACGTAGGAAACCGATAAGTGGTTGTCGTACAAGGAGGCGCAATGCGAGGTTTTTCTGTTGGCCGTTGACGGCGCTTCGCCGTTATTCAAGGGCTGCTCATGGAAGTGGGGCAACGGAACCCCTTAAACGACAAAACCCCTGTCTGCGTTAGCGAGACAGGGGTTCTGGAATTCAATCTTGACGATGACCTACTCTCACATGGGGAAACCCCACACTACCATCGGCGATGCATCGTTTCACTGCTGAGTTCGGGATGGGATCAGGTGGTTCCAATGCTCTATGGTCGTCAAGAAATTCTGTGTACCGAACCGTTGCGCTAGCAACGTGCCGATGAAATTCATGGACTTCTACATAAACAAAACCCCTGTTTGCGTTAGCAAACAGGGGTTCTGGAATTTAATCTTGACGATGACCTACTCTCACATGGGGAAACCCCACACTACCATCGGCGATGCATCGTTTCACTACTGAGTTCGGGATGGGATCAGGTGGTTCCAATGCTCTATGGTCGTCAAGAAATTCGGGTACTGAGTCGTGACCAGCTGGCCTCGCTTCAGCAAATTGGGTATGTGATAGCTTTCGGTGTTTGTAAGCGTCGAACTTTCGGTTCATTTCGTCTTCACACACCGCAATCTGGTGCCTTCTCAGGTCAGCAAATTGCTTGGGTGTTATATGGTCAAGCCTCACGGGCAATTAGTATTGGTTAGCTCAACGCCTCACAGCGCTTACACACCCAACCTATCAACGTCGTAGTCTTCGACGGCCCTTCAGGGAACTCAAGGTTCCAGTGAGATCTCATCTTGAGGCTAGTTTCCCGCTTAGATGCTTTCAGCGGTTATCTATTCCGAACATAGCTACCCGGCAATGCCACTGGCGTGACAACCGGAACACCAGAGGTTCGTCCACTCCGGTCCTCTCGTACTAGGAGCAGCCCCTCTCAAATCTCAAACGTCCACGGCAGATAGGGACCGAACTGTCTCACGACGTTCTAAACCCAGCTCGCGTACCACTTTAAATGGCGAACAGCCATACCCTTGGGACCGGCTTCAGCCCCAGGATGTGATGAGCCGACATCGAGGTGCCAAACACCGCCGTCGATATGAACTCTTGGGCGGTATCAGCCTGTTATCCCCGGAGTACCTTTTATCCGTTGAGCGATGGCCCTTCCATACAGAACCACCGGATCACTAAGACCTACTTTCGTACCTGCTCGACGTGTCTGTCTCGCAGTCAAGCGCGCTTTTGCCTTTATACTCTACGACCGATTTCCGACCGGTCTGAGCGCACCTTCGTACTCCTCCGTTACTCTTTAGGAGGAGACCGCCCCAGTCAAACTACCCACCATACACTGTCCTCGATCCGGATAACGGACCTGAGTTAGAACCTCAAAGTTGCCAGGGTGGTATTTCAAGGTTGGCTCCACGCAGACTGGCGTCCACGCTTCAAAGCCTCCCACCTATCCTACACAAGCAAATTCAAAGTCCAGTGCAAAGCTATAGTAAAGGTTCACGGGGTCTTTCCGTCTAGCCGCGGATACACTGCATCTTCACAGCGATTTCAATTTCACTGAGTCTCGGGTGGAGACAGCGCCGCCATCGTTACGCCATTCGTGCAGGTCGGAACTTACCCGACAAGGAATTTCGCTACCTTAGGACCGTTATAGTTACGGCCGCCGTTTACCGGGGCTTCGATCAAGAGCTTCGCGTTAGCTAACCCCATCAATTAACCTTCCGGCACCGGGCAGGCGTCACACCCTATACGTCCACTTTCGTGTTTGCAGAGTGCTGTGTTTTTAATAAACAGTCGCAGCGGCCTGGTATCTTCGACCGGCATGAGCTTACGGAGCAAGTCCTTCACCCTCACCGGCGCACCTTCTCCCGAAGTTACGGTGCCATTTTGCCTAGTTCCTTCACCCGAGTTCTCTCAAGCGCCTTGGTATTCTCTACCCAACCACCTGTGTCGGTTTGGGGTACGGTTCCTGGTTACCTGAAGCTTAGAAGCTTTTCTTGGAAGCATGGCATCAACCACTTCGTTAACTAAAAGTTAACTCGTCATCAGCTCTCGGCCTTAAGATCCCGGATTTACCTAAGATCTCAGCCTACCACCTTAAACTTGGACAACCAACGCCAAGCTGGCCTAGCCTTCTCCGTCCCTCCATCGCAATAACCAGAAGTACAGGAATATTAACCTGTTTTCCATCGACTACGCTTTTCAGCCTCGCCTTAGGGACCGACTAACCCTGCGTCGATTAACGTTGCGCAGGAAACCTTGGTCTTTCGGCGTGGGTGTTTTTCACACCCATTGTCGTTACTCATGTCAGCATTCGCACTTCTGATACCTCCAGCAAGCTTCTCAACTCACCTTCACAGGCTTACAGAACGCTCCTCTACCGCATCACTTACGTGATACCCGTAGCTTCGGTGTATGGTTTGAGCCCCGTTACATCTTCCGCGCAGGCCGACTCGACTAGTGAGCTATTACGCTTTCTTTAAAGGGTGGCTGCTTCTAAGCCAACCTCCTAGCTGTCTAAGCCTTCCCACATCGTTTCCCACTTAACCATAACTTTGGGACCTTAGCTGACGGTCTGGGTTGTTTCCCTTTTCACGACGGACGTTAGCACCCGCCGTGTGTCTCCCATGCTCGGCACTTGTAGGTATTCGGAGTTTGCATCGGTTTGGTAAGTCGGGATGACCCCCTAGCCGAAACAGTGCTCTACCCCCTACAGTGATACATGAGGCGCTACCTAAATAGCTTTCGAGGAGAACCAGCTATCTCCGAGCTTGATTAGCCTTTCACTCCGATCCACAGGTCATCCGCTAACTTTTCAACGGTAGTCGGTTCGGTCCTCCAGTTAGTGTTACCCAACCTTCAACCTGCCCATGGATAGATCGCCCGGTTTCGGGTCTATTCCCAGCGACTAGACGCCCTATTAAGACTCGCTTTCGCTACGCCTCCCCTATTCGGTTAAGCTCGCCACTGAAAATAAGTCGCTGACCCATTATACAAAAGGTACGCAGTCACCCAACAAAGTGGGCTCCCACTGCTTGTACGCATACGGTTTCAGGATCTATTTCACTCCCCTCTCCGGGGTTCTTTTCGCCTTTCCCTCACGGTACTAGTTCACTATCGGTCAGTCAGTAGTATTTAGCCTTGGAGGATGGTCCCCCCATATTCAGACAAAGTTTCTCGTGCTCCGTCCTACTCGATTTCATGACTAAGAGATTTTCGCGTACAGGGCTATCACCCACTATGGCCGCACTTTCCAGAGCGTTCCGCTAATCTCAAAGCCACTTAAGGGCTAGTCCCCGTTCGCTCGCCACTACTAAGGGAATCTCGGTTGATTTCTTTTCCTCAGGGTACTTAGATGTTTCAGTTCCCCTGGTTCGCCTCTTGCACCTATGTATTCAGTACAAGATAACCATCTTATGATGGCTGGGTTCCCCCATTCAGACATCTCCGGATCAAAGTCTGTTTGCCGACTCCCCGAAGCTTTTCGCAGGCTACCACGTCTTTCATCGCCTCTGACTGCCAAGGCATCCACCGTATGCGCTTCTTCACTTGACCATATAACCCCAAGCAATCTGGTTATACTGTGAAGACAACATTCGCCGAAAATTCGAATTTCTCAATTAAGAGAACTCACAAATTTTACCTTAGCCTGATCCGTTACCAGTGAAAGTAACGTTCAGTCTATCTTTCTATCACATACCCAAATTTTTAAAGAACAATCTAATCAAAGACTAGAAATCAACATTCACCATCAATTTGATGGAATGCTCATTTCTAAGCTTTCAAAACTTCAGAAGCAGTAGTGGTGGAGCCAAACGGGATCGAACCGTTGACCTCCTGCGTGCAAGGCAGGCGCTCTCCCAGCTGAGCTATGGCCCCGTATTTCTACAGGCGTTTCCCACACAAAATTGGTGGGTCTGGGCAGATTCGAACTGCCGACCTCACCCTTATCAGGGGTGCGCTCTAACCAACTGAGCTACAGACCCAATTTCGGGCTGCTTCTTATCGTCTTCTTCAATGAATCAAGCAATTCGTGTGGGAACTTATGGAGCAGCTGATGTCGTCGATTAAGGAGGTGATCCAGCCGCAGGTTCCCCTACGGCTACCTTGTTACGACTTCACCCCAGTCATGAATCACACCGTGGTAACCGTCCTCCCGAAGGTTAGACTAGCTACTTCTGGTGCAACCCACTCCCATGGTGTGACGGGCGGTGTGTACAAGGCCCGGGAACGTATTCACCGCGACATTCTGATTCGCGATTACTAGCGATTCCGACTTCACGCAGTCGAGTTGCAGACTGCGATCCGGACTACGATCGGTTTTATGGGATTAGCTCCACCTCGCGGCTTGGCAACCCTCTGTACCGACCATTGTAGCACGTGTGTAGCCCAGGCCGTAAGGGCCATGATGACTTGACGTCATCCCCACCTTCCTCCGGTTTGTCACCGGCAGTCTCCTTAGAGTGCCCACCATTACGTGCTGGTAACTAAGGACAAGGGTTGCGCTCGTTACGGGACTTAACCCAACATCTCACGACACGAGCTGACGACAGCCATGCAGCACCTGTCTCAATGTTCCCGAAGGCACCAATCTATCTCTAGAAAGTTCATTGGATGTCAAGGCCTGGTAAGGTTCTTCGCGTTGCTTCGAATTAAACCACATGCTCCACCGCTTGTGCGGGCCCCCGTCAATTCATTTGAGTTTTAACCTTGCGGCCGTACTCCCCAGGCGGTCAACTTAATGCGTTAGCTGCGCCACTAAAAGCTCAAGGCTTCCAACGGCTAGTTGACATCGTTTACGGCGTGGACTACCAGGGTATCTAATCCTGTTTGCTCCCCACGCTTTCGCACCTCAGTGTCAGTATTAGTCCAGGTGGTCGCCTTCGCCACTGGTGTTCCTTCCTATATCTACGCATTTCACCGCTACACAGGAAATTCCACCACCCTCTACCATACTCTAGTCAGTCAGTTTTGAATGCAGTTCCCAGGTTGAGCCCGGGGATTTCACATCCAACTTAACAAACCACCTACGCGCGCTTTACGCCCAGTAATTCCGATTAACGCTTGCACCCTCTGTATTACCGCGGCTGCTGGCACAGAGTTAGCCGGTGCTTATTCTGTCGGTAACGTCAAAACAATCACGTATTAGGTAACTGCCCTTCCTCCCAACTTAAAGTGCTTTACAATCCGAAGACCTTCTTCACACACGCGGCATGGCTGGATCAGGCTTTCGCCCATTGTCCAATATTCCCCACTGCTGCCTCCCGTAGGAGTCTGGACCGTGTCTCAGTTCCAGTGTGACTGATCATCCTCTCAGACCAGTTACGGATCGTCGCCTTGGTGAGCCATTACCTCACCAACTAGCTAATCCGACCTAGGCTCATCTGATAGCGCAAGGCCCGAAGGTCCCCTGCTTTCTCCCGTAGGACGTATGCGGTATTAGCGTCCGTTTCCGAACGTTATCCCCCACTACCAGGCAGATTCCTAGGCATTACTCACCCGTCCGCCGCTCTCAAGAGAAGCAAGCTTCTCTCTACCGCTCGACTTGCATGTGTTAGGCCTGCCGCCAGCGTTCAATCTGAGCCATGATCAAACTCTTCAGTTCAAACATCTTTGGGTTTTTAAGAAACCCTAAACTTGGCTCAGCAATCGTTGGTTACATCTTTGATTTCTCGCGGAGTAACTTGTGATGCTGATAATCTTGTTGACTATCAGTCTGACTCCACAAGCACCCACACGAATTGCTTGATTCAGTTGTTAAAGAGCGGTTGGTTAAGATCTTTCGTCTCAACCGAGGCGCGCATTCTACAGCAGCCTCATTTGCTGTCAAGTGATTATTTTCAGAAGTTTTCGAAGATTTCTTCAACAACTTCAACCACTTGCGCTTCCGATCTCTCGTTAGCGGGAGGCGAATTCTACAGCGTTACACGCTGCTGTCAACACCTCTTTTTCTCCGCTTTCGACCGAGAAGATCGAAACGTTAATAGAGCCAAACAACACTGCCCTACCAACTCCTTCTGGGCTTCGATGAACTGAAGCATCTCGCTGTCGAATCTCGCATAACTCTTTGTTTACCAAGGAGTTTTCCGTTTCGACTGCGCCGGAAGTGGGGCGAATTATAGACTTCCAGAATCTGCCGTCAACCCTTAATTTTGCTTTTATATCAATTAGTTAGAATTGATTAAAAAACCACCAAAACAACACAACGAGCGCCTCTATATAGAAGGAAAGCCTCAGATAACACCCGCCACCTTCAGCGCAGCTACATTCGCCGCCCCCAACCCCAACACATCCTTCAGCACCTGAGCCGTATGCTCTCCTAATAGAGGAGGCGCACTGCGGTACTCCACAGGCGTCTTGGATAACCGTATCGGGCTGGCAACCTGAGGCACCATCCCCGCCAAGGCATGCGGCAACTCAATCGCCAACCCACGCGCCTTGACCTGGGGGTCAGCGAATACCTGCGCCAGATCATTGATCGGCCCGCAAGGCACTCCCACCTGCTCCAACGATGACACCCACTCAGCCGTCGTCTTGAAGACCGTCGCCTGGCGAATCAACGGGATCAGCTCAGCACGGTTGGCCACTCGCAGCTTATTCGTCGCAAAGCGCGGATCATCCGCCCACTGCGGCTGCCCGGCCACCTGCGCAAACTTGCGAAACTGCCCGTCATTTCCCACGGTCAGAATGAAGTCGCCATCGGCCGTAGGAAAATCCTGGTAGGGCACAATGTTCGGGTGCGCATTACCCAGACGTTTTGGCGATACCCCCGTCGTCAGGTAATTCATGGCCTGGTTAGCCAGACAAGCCACCTGCACATCCAGCAACGCCATATCGATATGCTGCCCACCGCCGTCATGATCCCGGTGCGCCAACGCCGCCAGGATCGCCACCGTCGAGTAAAGCCCCGTGAGAATGTCCGTCAAGGCCACCCCCACCTTCACCGGCCCAGCCCCCTCATCACCCTCAGGCCGGCCGGTCAGGCTCATAAGCCCGCCCAAGCCCTGAATCATGAAGTCATAGCCGGCACGGGACGCGTAAGGGCCCGTCTGACCGAACCCGGTGATAGAGCAATAGATCAGCTGCGGATTGATCTCTTTCAGCGATGCATAGTCCAGCCCATACGCCGCCAGACCACCCACCTTGAAGTTCTCGATCAGGATGTCGGACTTGGCCGCCAGATCACGTACCAGCTTCTGTCCCTCCGGCCGCGTGAAGTCGATGGTCACTGACTCCTTGTTACGGTTGGCCGACAGATAATACGCCGCCTCAGAGGTGTTCTCGCCATAAGCATCCTTAAGAAACGGCGGCCCCCACGCACGCGTGTCGTCGCCATTGCCCGGTCGCTCGACCTTGATCACCTCAGCCCCAAGGTCCGCAAGAATCTGTCCGGACCAAGGGCCCGCCAGCACTCGCGATAAATCCAGTACCCGCAGATGTGAAAGCGCGCCCATGCCGTGCTCCTATTAATAGAACGCCTGAAGACCGGTCTGCGCACGCCCAAGGATCAAGGCATGCACGTCATGGGTACCTTCATAGGTGTTCACCACCTCCAGGTTGACCAGGTGACGCGCCACACCAAACTCATCGGAAATACCGTTGCCACCCAGCATGTCCCGCGCCATGCGGGCGATGTCCAGGGACTTGCCGCACGAGTTGCGCTTCATGATCGACGTGATCTCGACTGCCGCCGTGCCCTCGTCTTTCATACGCCCCAGGCGCAGGCAGCCTTGCAGGGCCAAGGTAATTTCGGTCTGCATGTCGGCCAGTTTCTTCTGGATCAATTGGGTAGCCGCCAATGGGCGACCGAACTGCTTGCGATCAAGGGTGTATTGGCGCGCCGTGTGCCAGCAGAACTCGGCAGCCCCCAGCGCCCCCCAAGAGATACCGTAACGCGCAGAGTTGAGGCAGGTGAAAGGCCCTTTCAAGCCACGTACATCCGGGAAGATGTTCTCATCCGGCACAAAAACGTTGTCCATGACGATCTCGCCAGTGATGGACGCCCGCAGGCCGACCTTGCCGTGAATCGCCGGCGCGCTCAGGCCCTTCCAGCCTTTCTCCAGGACAAACCCACGGATATCGCCGGCATCATCCTTGCCCCACACCACAAACACATCGGCGATCGGGCTATTGGTGATCCACATCTTGGCGCCGGTCAGGCTGTAGCCGCCATCCACCTTGCGTGCTCGAGTAAGCATCGCACCCGGGTCAGAACCATGATCAGGCTCTGTCAGACCAAAGCAGCCGATCCACTCGCCAGAGGCCAGCTTCGGCAGGTATTTCTGCTTTTGCGCCTCGGTGCCGAACTCATTGATCGGCACCATCACCAATGACGATTGCACACTCATCATCGAGCGGTAGCCCGAGTCGACGCGCTCCACTTCACGCGCAATCAACCCGTAGCTGACGTAGTTCAAGCCACTGCCACCGTATTGCTCGGGAATCATTGCGCCCAGCAAACCGGTTTCCCCCATCTCGCGAAAAATCGCCGGGTCGGTCTTTTCATGGCGGAAGGCTTCGAGCACGCGGGGCGCCAACTTGTCCTGGGCGAATTGCTCAGCGCTGTCACGCACCATGCGCTCTTCTTCGGTGAGCTGTTGATCCAGCAGCAGCGGATCGATCCAGTTGAAGCTTGCCTTGCCAGCCATGAATAAGTCCTCGTTCAAAATCAGAAGTCGTGGATGCAGCCTAGGCCGAGCAAACGCAGAGGGCAAACGAGGTTTCTGCATAGGGTTGTGCTAATTTCTCACTTCGAAACGATCAATAAGGGCGCAGACGCGCTTTACATGTGAGTACACGGTACATGCGCAGAAAGATCCCCAGCACCACCGCCCTGGTCAGCTTTGAAGCCGCAGCCCGCCACGAGAGCTTTACCAAGGCGGCGCAGGAGCTTTCCATCACTCAGGGCGCCATTTGTCGACAGATCGCAAGCCTGGAGGAGTTTTTAAGTGTCGAGCTGTTTCGACGCTCACGGCGCGGGGTCAAATTGACCGAGGCGGGGCTCTCGTATAGCCGACGCGTGGCCGCGCAATTGGATGCGGTGGAGCGCGATACCCTGTCCGTAATGGGGCAGCAGGGCGCTAACGTCATCGAACTGGCCGTGGTCCCGACGTTTGGTACGCAGTGGCTGATACCCCGTCTCAAGGACTTCCAGCGCCAGCACCCTGAAGTCACGGTTAACCTCACCAACCGCACGCGGCCCTTCCTGTTTGCCGACACCGAGTTCGACGCAGCGATCTACTTCGGCGATGCCGACTGGTCGGGTACCGAATCACACCGCCTGATGGGAGAAAACCCTGTGCCGGTGTGCAGCCCGCGCCTGTTGGGCCAGCACACACAGTTCAGCCCGCTGGAAATCGCCGAACTGCCCCTACTGCAGCAGACCACTCGACCTTATGCCTGGCGCCAGTGGTTCAACGCGCAACAATTGAACATACCCCGCGACATGACAGGCCCCCGTTACGAGCTATTCTCGATGTTGTCCCAGGCGGCCATGCATGACATGGGAATTGCACTGATCCCGCCGTTCCTTATTCAGCGGGAGCTGGAGGAGAAGCGCCTGGTCATCGCCAACCCCGACGCGCTGAATAGTTCGAAGGCTTACTACCTGATGATTCCCGAGAGAAAAGTCGAGTCCGCCTCATTACGCGCCTTCAGGGACTGGCTGATCGATCAGTCGCAGCGCTATAACCTCAGTATTTAAAGGGCTCCGCTGCCTTGCTGACTTTGTAGTCAGAAACATTAAGAGCCTACAGATGTACGTATATGTCGCTTTTAAGCAGACTGTACTCACCAGACAAAAATAAGGCTCAAGGCCATGATTCCTATGACTTACAGCGCGTATCACCTGCCCATGGCCAACTATTCACACCGGCGATGGGGAAACACTGATAAAACCTCTGCAACCCTTTAAACACCTGTATTTAAAGAGGTTATTTCCGCGAGTTGCGACAATCAGTCACAGGGTGACTTGTAGTTAATTTTTCGTCACACGTCATAATCCCTTGAAGGCCGTAAAGTTCGCCTGCAAAATGCCGCGCCCCGCTGTCATTTCAGCGGGATCGTGCTGATCGGCCGCCCCAGCTGCGCCACTCACGGTGCACTGGCCTTTTTACAAAAAGATCAAAAGCAAAAAGATCATGCAGGAGATTTGACGTGCACATTGGTGTTCCTCTCGAAACCCAGACCGGTGAAACGCGGGTGGCTGCCACCCCGGAAACCATCAAGAAGCTGATCGGCCAGGGCCATACGGTCACTGTTCAAAGTGGCGCCGGCCTCAACGCCAGCATCGTCGACAGTGCCTATGAAACGGCAGGCGCGACCATTGGCAGCGCCAACGATGCGTTTGGCGCCGAGCTGATTCTCAAGGTGGTTGCGCCCAGCGACAGCGAACTGGCGCTGATCAAAAGCGGCACCGTAGTGGTGGGCATGCTCAATCCGTTCAGCAACGACACCATCGCCAAGCTGGCCGGGCAGGGCATCACTGCCTTTGCACTCGAAGCCGCACCACGCACCTCACGGGCCCAAAGCCTAGATGTGCTGTCGTCTCAAGCCAACATCGCCGGCTATAAAGCCGTGCTGCTGGCTGCCCATCACTACCCGCGCTTTATGCCGATGCTGATGACCGCCGCCGGTACGGTGAAAGCCGCCCGTGTGCTGATTCTCGGCGCCGGTGTTGCCGGCCTGCAGGCAATCGCTACGGCGAAACGTCTGGGGGCGGTGATCGAAGCATCCGACGTGCGCCCGGCCGTAAAAGAGCAAATCGAATCCCTTGGCGCCAAGTTCGTCGACGTGCCTTACGAAACCGATGAAGAACGCGAATGCGCCGTCGGTGTCGGCGGTTACGCACGCCCGATGCCCGCCAGTTGGATGCAGCGCCAGGCCCTGGCCGTACACGAACGCGCCAAGCAGGCCGACATCGTGATCACCACCGCGCTGATCCCCGGCCGCAAGGCACCGACCCTGCTGAGCGCCGAAACCGTCGCGCAGATGAAGCCCGGCTCGGTAGTGATCGACCTCGCCGCCGCCCAAGGCGGCAACTGCCCGCTGACCGTCGCCGACCAAGTCGTAGTGGAAAACGGCGTGATCATCTGCGGCCCGACCAACCTGGCCGGCGCCGTTGCGGCCGACGCGTCAGCTTTGTATGCGCGCAACCTGCTGGACTTCCTGAAGCTGGTCTTCACCAAGGAAGGGCAGTTTGAAATCAACCTCGAAGACGACATCGTCGCCGCGTGCCTGATGTGCCGCGACGGCCAAGTCATCCGCAAAAACGCCTAAACAGGGATTCAGACGATGGAAGAGCTTATCTCCCCCGGTATCTACAACCTGATCATCTTTGTGCTGGCGATTTATGTCGGTTACCACGTGGTCTGGAACGTTACGCCCGCGCTGCACACGCCGTTGATGGCGGTGACCAACGCAATCTCGGCGATTGTGATAGTCGGCGCCATGCTCGCAGCGGCCCTCACGGTAACGCCACTGGGCAAGACCATGGGCACCTTGGCCGTGGCCCTGGCAGCCGTGAACGTGTTCGGCGGTTTCCTGGTGACTCGTAGGATGCTGGAGATGTTCAAGAAGAAAGCCCCGAAAGTAAAAGAAGAGGCGCCGAAGTAATGAGCATGAATCTGGTTACGACGCTCTACTTGATCGCGTCGATCTGCTTTATCCAGGCCCTTAAAGGCCTGTCGCACCCGACCACGTCGCGACGCGGCAACCTGTTCGGCATGCTCGGCATGGCGCTGGCGGTGCTCACCACCGTGGGCCTCATCTATAAGCTCGGGGCTGAGCTGGCGACTGCCGGCATTGGCTACGTGATCGTCGGCCTGCTGGTCGGCGGCACTGCCGGTTCGATCATGGCCAAGCGCGTTGAGATGACCAAGATGCCGGAGCTGGTCGCATTCATGCACAGCATGATCGGCCTAGCCGCAGTGTTTATTGCGATCGCTGCCGTGGTCGAGCCGCAATCCCTGGGGATCGTCAAACACCTGGGCGACGCGATCCCAGCGGGCAACCGCCTGGAGCTGTTCCTCGGTGCAGCCATCGGTGCGATCACCTTCTCCGGCTCGGTGATTGCGTTCGGTAAGCTGTCGGGCAAGTACAAGTTCCGCCTGTTTCAGGGCGCACCGGTACAGTTCGGCGGCCAGCACAAGCTGAATCTGGTGCTTGGCCTGCTGACGCTGGGTCTGGGCCTGGCCTTTATGTTCACCGGCAATCTCACTGCCTTCGCCCTGATGCTGGCCTTGGCCTTCGTGCTGGGCGTGCTGATCATCATCCCGATCGGCGGCGCCGATATGCCGGTAGTCGTCTCGATGCTCAACAGCTACTCCGGCTGGGCGGCGGCGGGTATCGGCTTCTCGCTGAACAACTCGATGCTGATCATCGCCGGCTCCCTGGTGGGCTCGAGCGGCGCGATCCTGTCGTACATCATGTGCAAGGCGATGAACCGTTCCTTCTTTAATGTACTGCTCGGCGGTTTCGGCAATGCGCCGGATGCCGGTGCTGCGGCAGGCTCGAAAGAAGCGCGGCCGGTGAAATCCGGTTCGGCCGACGACGCCACCTTCCTGCTGACCAACGCTGACACCGTGATCATCGTCCCGGGCTACGGCCTGGCGGTGGCTCGGGCGCAACATGCGCTCAAGGAACTGACCGAGAAGCTGACCCACCGTGGCGTGACCGTGAAGTATGCGATCCACCCGGTGGCGGGCCGCATGCCTGGGCACATGAACGTGCTGCTCGCCGAGGCCGAAGTGCCTTACGACCAGGTGTTCGAGATGGAAGACATCAACTCTGAATTCGGTCAGGCCGACGTGGTGCTGGTGCTCGGCGCGAACGACGTGGTCAACCCGGCCGCGAAGAACGACCCGAACTCGCCGATTGCCGGCATGCCGATCCTGGAAGCCTTCAAGGCCAAGACCATCATCGTCAACAAGCGCTCGATGGCCAGCGGCTATGCCGGGCTGGATAACGAGTTGTTCTACCTGGACAAGACCATGATGGTCTTCGGTGATGCCAAGAAGGTCATCGAAGACATGGTCAAAGCCGTCGAATAACACTGCGCCAGCGCAATACTCGAAACCCTGGCCTCCCGTAGGCTGGGGTTTTTTATTGCCTCATGAAACCCGACCAAAGGCTCTAAATCGCTGCTTGGCATTCGACCATGGTAGCGGGCCGAAATTTTTTGAAATCACTACACTGCCCACCTTGCTTCCGTAGCCTGAGATAACAATTCATGTACCGTGATCGTATCCGCTTGCCTTCGTTGTTGAACAAGGTCATGAGCGCGGCAGACGCCGCCGCACTGATCGAGGACGGCATGACCGTCGGCATGAGCGGCTTCACCCGTGCCGGTGAAGCCAAGGCCGTCCCCCACGCCCTGGCCGAGCGCGCCAAGACTTCGCCGCTGAAAATCACCCTGATGACCGGCGCCAGCCTGGGCAATGACCTGGACAAGCAACTGACTGAAGCCGGTGTGCTGTCCCGCCGCATGCCATTCCAGGTCGACAGTACCTTGCGCAAGGCGATCAACGCCGGCGAAGTGATGTTTATTGACCAGCACTTGTCGGAAACCGTCGAGCAACTGCGCAACAACCAGCTCAAGCTGCCGGACATCGCCGTGATCGAAGCCGTTGCGATCACCGAGCAAGGGCACATCGTACCGACCACCTCCGTGGGTAACTCGGCCAGCTTCGCGATTTTCGCCAAGCAGGTGATCGTTGAGATCAACCTGGCGCACAACCCGAACCTCGAAGGGTTGCATGACATCTATATCCCGACTTACCGGCCGACCCGCACGCCGATTCCGCTGGTCAAGGTCGATGACCGCATTGGCAGCACCGCGATCCCGATCCCGCCGGAAAAAATCGTCGCCATTGTGATCACCCATCAGGCTGACTCCGCCTCCACCGTGACGCCGCCGGATGCCGACACCCAAGGCATCGCCAATCACCTGATCAACTTCCTCAAGCAGGAAGTGGACGCCGGGCGCATGACCAACAAGCTTGGCCCGCTGCAGGCCGGGATCGGCAACATCGCCAACGCGGTGATGTGCGGCCTGATCGAGTCGCCGTTCGAAGACCTGACCATGTATTCGGAAGTACTGCAGGACTCAACGTTCGACCTCATTGACGCCGGCAAACTGAGTTTCGCCTCGGGCAGCTCGATCACCTTGTCGGAGCGGCGCAATGCCGACGTATTCGGCAACCTGGAACACTACAAGGACAAGCTGGTTCTGCGCCCGCAGGAAATTTCCAACCACCCTGAAGTGGTGCGCCGGCTCGGGATCATTGGTATCAACACTGCGCTGGAGTTCGACATTTACGGCAACGTCAACTCGACCCATGTGTGCGGCACACGGATGATGAACGGCATTGGCGGCTCCGGGGATTTTGCGCGCAATGCGCACCTGGCGATCTTCGTCACCAAGTCGATTGCTAAGAACGGTGCGATTTCCAGCGTGGTGCCGATGGTCAGCCATGTGGACCACACCGAGCATGACGTCGACATCCTCGTGACCGAAGTCGGCCTGGCCGACCTGCGTGGCCTGGCGCCACGGGAACGGGCTCGGGTAATCATCGACAACTGTGTGCACCCGGCGTACCGCGACGCACTTAACCGGTACTTCGAATCCGCCTGCGCCATCGGCGGCCACACCCCGCACATCCTGCGCGAAGCACTGAGTTGGCACATCAACCTGGAAGAAACCGGGCATATGCTCAAGGCGTGATTGATACAGATTCGAGCTGATGCAAACACAGTTTCATCAGCTCGAGGTTCTGATCGCGCATTATTCAAAAAACTGTACTGCTGTACCGGTCTTTTCCTACCGAAATATCCTACGAATATTCAGTAAACCGGCAATTTCGCACTATTTCAGTGCGGACAGGTACAGTTGCCCCAATTCCGTACAGTACAGCCCCTTTAAACAGTTAACTGGCCCCTCACAATACAAGTGAACTGTATCTAGAGAGTCTTGCGCTGGAAGAGGATCATTGGCATCAGTTAAACCACTACCTAATCCCGCCACAAGCGGAAGGATGTCATCATGGAACGTACACTCAGTTCCGATCTGTTCTTCGAAGAAAAAGCTGTAAACACCCAGGCTTCCCTGCCTTTGCGCGTTCTCGCTAACCTGATGTTGTGGCAGCGCCGCATCTCCAGCCGCCACCAACTGGCCCGTCTGGATGCACGCCTGCTGGCTGACGCCGGTATCAGCGAAGCTCAACGCTACGAAGAGCTGAGCAAGCCGTTCTGGCGCTGATTGGCGCTCGCTGGCCCTGACCCATCGGGTCCACTGCCAGCAACTTGATTTGTCAAAACAAAGCCCGCCCCGGGTAACCGGAGGCGGGCTTTGCTGTTTGCGTGTTTCGGATTTTTGCCCCTCAAACAGAAGGCTTTCAGAAGAACAGGTACAGTTCAAAAAACAAAACAGTTAAGCAGTACAATTTCGCCTTGGTGTATCTGTAACGGTCAAACACCTTCGCCCACCATGGTGTTCCAGGCCCTTATGCAAGGCATTCACCATGGATACGCGAACCTCTCTTTGTAAGCGGCTGTTACGCCGCGCAGCCTCCACGCTAGCCAAATCGGCGCGCCACGCGTACGAGCGAAACCAACTGGCACAGCTGGATCTTCGCGAACTGTCCGATGCCGGCATCAGCCAAAGCGACAGAATGGCCGAGCTGTCCAAGCCGTTCTGGCGTGACTAGGCAGTCAAGAGGCTTTCCGAACGGATAAACGGCGGCTTAATATCCGACCACCACGTGGCGAACGGCCTGGAACAGGCGTCTGATCCCCAATGGCTGGCCTGCGCCACCTTATTTGCTCATCTACAGGAGTCACACCATGTCCCGTCTTCGTCTGCTAAGTGCTGCAGCCTTGCTGGCCCTGGCTGCCAACGCCAACGCGAGCAGCTTCATCGTGACCACCGACTCCATCGTCGGCGCACTGAAAGCCACTTCCGACGCCAGCTCAGACGCTACCTCGTCGCTGCGTGACAACAAGGTCGTGCGCGCCGCCCGTGACGACGCCGCCAGCTTTGTCGCCAGTGAAGGCGCCATCCGTGGCGTGAAGCTGGAAAGCGCGCTGGCCCAGATCCGCCAGCAAGCGCCGCAACTGAACACCGCGACTGACGCGCAGCTGGCCCAGGCCATCCTGACCATCTGAGCCGGAGCACAGAGGGGAGTGCCCGTCGCTCCCTGATACCTTCACTGGCTCTCGCCCGGGCATTGCGCTAGCCTTGGCGCTCGCTTTCAGTTGTCGAGTCCCATGGCTTTTTCATACCGCCTGTTAATCGCCCCTGTGTTGTTTTTCGCCGGTTGGTCGCCCATGGCGTCGGCCTTTGACCTGACCACCCAGAGTACAGTCGCGAGCGCGTATGCCACCAGCAAGGTGACTTCCGCGCCCTTCGACAGAAAAGTAGTGATGGCCGCCCAGGATGATGCTGCTGCGTTTGTCGCCACAGACGGCCAGTGGCGGGGGGCACGGCTGGAGTCCGCGCTGGATTATCTGCGCCGCACCCAGCCAAAACTTAACGCCAGCGACCTTGAACTGGCACAGGCAATTCTCGTCCAATAATCATCTGTGTATTTCCATCTTTGTATTCGGAGTTATTCCATGCGTAGCCCGCTGATCGCCGCCACCCTTGGCCTGCTGTTGTTGGCCGACGTCGCCCAGGCACATACCCTGGTGGCCACCAGTAACATCGTTGTGCGTGCCTCTGGCCGTACCATTGATTTCACCTCGGACACCACCACCTCCATCCGTGACTCCAAAGTCGTGCGCGAAGCCCACGATGACGCAGCCAGTTTCGTCGCCAGCAATGGCGAAATTCGCGGCGCGCAACTGGAAGCTGCCTTTAACACCCTGCGCACCCGCCTCCCGGAAGCCCGCGATGCCAGTGACCAGACCCTAGCCGAAGCTATCCTCGCACTGTGAGGCGCCTTGTCGCCTGGCTGCTGGCCGGGACTGTGCTGCTGTGTGGCGGCGCGGCCCAGGCCAGCCTGCAACTGCGGCTCAAGACCGATGGCTTGAGCCCGGCTGAACAGCAGGCCAGCCAGGCATTGCTCGATGAAGCGATGCGCTCGTTACCGCCGCGCTTTATCGAGCAGCTCGACCGGCGTATCGACGTCGGCTGGACCGACAAGATGCCCGAGAACGCCTACGGCCAAGCCTCGCTGGTGTCCGAACTGGACCTCAACCGCAATCTGCTCGCCAGCCTGACCGACGGCAGCGCCGCCACCCAGAAAACCAATCGCCCCCACGGCACTGTGCGCCGGGAAATGCTTGCCACCGTGCTGCATGAACTGACCCACATCTATGACCGTGCACGTTTATGGTCCAAGGACGAGCGCGCGCTGATCAATCGCTGCAGCCGCCAGAACAACATCACCGGCCTGATCGGCCTGCCCGATCAATGCCGTGGCCAGAACGACCGTCGCTTTACCCTCAGTGACGACCCGCGCCTGCTGGACCTCGCCGGCTGGCCCCAATATGTCGGCCGTCGCGGCGAACGCGAACAGCACAATCACCAGGTCGCACGCAGCCCGGACATCTACGAAACCACCAGCCCGCTGGAGTTCGTGGCAGTCAACATGGAGTACTTTCTTCTTGACCCAAGCTACGCCTGCCGTCGCCCCGCGCTGTTCCGCTACTACAAGGAACACTTCGGGTGGGCGCCGCCTGAGCAAGACACCTGCGAAAAGACTTACGCGTTTCTCAACGCCGGTAACGATTTCGCCAAGACCCCGCTGGGCCATGTCGACCCGGAGCGGGTCTACGAAATCGACTACCTGCTCGCCGAAGCCAACCAGAACCTGGTGAGCCGTTGGGGTCACAGCATGTTGCGCCTGGTGATCTGCGCGCCCGGTCGCCCGCGTGGCCCGGATTGCCGGCTGGACCTGGACCAACACCTGGTGCTGTCCTATCGCGCCTTCGTCGGTGACGTACAGCTGTCGAGCTGGGACGGCCTGGTAGGCAAATACCCGTCGCGCCTGTTTGTACTGCCGCTGGCTCAGGTGATTGACGAGTACACCAAGACCGAACTACGCGGCCTGGCCTCAGTGCCCCTGAAACTCACACGTCAGGAAATCAACGACACTGTCGAACATGCCGCCGAAATGCATTGGAGCTATGACGGCAACTATTTCTTCATTTCCAACAACTGCGCAGTGGAAAGCCTGAAACTGCTGCGCAGCGGCAGCGCCAACCCGCAACTGACCGGGCTGGACAACATCACCCCCAATGGCCTGCTCGAAGTGCTTCAAGCCCGTGGCCTGGCCGACACCAGCGTACTGAATGACAAGCGCGAGGCGCTGCGCATGGGTTATCACTTCGACTCCTTCCGCGAGCGCTATCAGGCGATGTTCGATGTGTTGCGCAAACATTTGCCGATCAAACAGACCCAAGTCGAAGACTGGCTGTCCCTCAGCGCCGAAGAGCGCCGCCAGTGGTTTGCCCAGGCCGACCTGCGCACCAGCGCCGCGCTGTTGCTGTTGGAGCAGGCGAGCTTTCGCAAACAGCTGATGCTGGCTCAGGACGAAGTCAAACAGCGCTACCTCGGTGCCCGCGAGCTGAAGAACGGCGGCATGGAGAAGGCCAACGCCACGCTGCAACAGATTCTTGCCAACAGCGGCTTCCTCAGTCGCCCCGCGGAACTGCTGGGCAGCGGCGGCTACGGCCTGCCCCAGCCGTCAGAGTCCAAACGCCTGGAATCGGAAAGCGCCGAGCGCCAGAAGCAGCTGCAATCGCTCACCGGCGAGCTGGATAAAGAGGTGAGGGCGCTGCTCGAGCCTTCCCGCGCCGCCGAAATCGCCGCCTGCGAAGCCAACCTCAAGCAGGTGGGTGAGCATTTGCGGGCGCTGCATAAGGCCGCGGGTGGTCTCGAACTGCCCTGACACCTACGTCTAAACACAATTCAAATGTGCGAGCGGGCTTGCTCGCGAAAGTGGATTGCCAGTCGATGCATCATCAACTGGCAGACTGCATTCGCGAGCAAGCCCGCTCCCACATTTTGATCTACATAAATCCAAAGACCGCGTGTCGGCCTTCATCACAGGTTTGCTCAGCGAAAGCTGGCTGAAAGCTTCCCCGTCTAGGATCGCCCCACTGCCGGCAACAGACCGGCTGTTTACAACAACAATGGTGATCCTGATGTCCGCTCGTACCCGCCTGTTTGCCCCAACTCCCCCCGTACGCCTCGTGCCTGTCGTTCTGCGCTGACCCCAACCCGGTTCGCCATTCCCTAGCCGCGCTACGCCTGGAGTATTCCTATGCTGACTTTCCTTGGCTTTGCCATGGTCATCACGTTCATGTACCTGATCATGACCAAGCGCCTGTCCGCGCTGATCGCCCTGATCATCGTGCCGATCCTGTTCGCCCTGTTTGGTGGCTTTGCACCGGAGATCGGCCCGATGATGCTCGCGGGCATCACCAAGCTTGCGCCGACGGGCGTGATGCTGATGTTCGCCATTCTCTACTTTGCCCTGATGATCGACTCCGGCCTGTTTGACCCGGCCGTGCGCAAGATCCTCAAGATGGTCAAGGGCGACCCGCTGAAGGTTTCGGTCGGCACCGCCGTGCTGGCCCTGGTGGTATCGCTCGACGGTGACGGCGCCACCACCTACATGATCTGCGTGGCCGCCATGCTGCCGCTGTACCAGCGCATCGGCATGAGCCCACGGATCATGGCCGGCCTGATCATCCTCGCCGGTGGCGTGATGAACATGACGCCCTGGGGCGGCCCGACCGCCCGTGCCGCGAGTGCACTGCATGTGGACCCATCGGACATCTTCGTACCGATGATCCCGGCCATGGCTGCCGGTGTGGTGGCAATCCTCGTGATTGCTTACATGTACGGCAAACGTGAACGCGCTCGCCTGGGCGAATTGCACCTGCAAGGCGACGAGATCGATCACAGTGAAATCAGCGTGTCGCAATTCCCGGACGCCCGCCGTCCGAAGCTGATCTGGTTCAACGGCGCCCTGACCTTCGCCCTGATGTGCACCCTGATCGCCGGCCTGTTGCCGTTGCCGGTGCTGTTCATGGTGGCGTTCAGTATCGCGATGATCGTCAACTACCCTTGCCTGCAAATGCAGAAAGACCGCGTCGCCGCCCACGCAGGCAGCGTACTGGCAGTAGTGGGGTTGATCTTCGCTGCGGGTATCTTCACCGGCATCCTGTCGGGCACCGGCATGGTCGATGCCATGTCCAAGAGCCTGCTGGCGGTCATCCCTGACGCGCTGGGTCCGTACCTGGCCGTGATCACCGCGCTGGTGAGCATGCCGTTTACCTTCTTCATGTCCAACGATGCGTTCTACTACGGCGTACTGCCGGTATTGGCCGAAGCAGCCAGCCACTACGGCATCACCGCCGTGGAAATGGCCCGTGCGTCGATCGTCGGCCAACCCGTACACTTGCTCAGCCCGCTGGTACCCTCGACCTACCTGCTGGTGGCCCTGGCCGGTATCGAATTTGGCGATCACCAGCGCTTCACCCTGAAGTGGGCAGTGCTGGTGTGCCTGTGCATAATGTTCGCCGCGTTGCTGATGGGGATTTTTCCGCTGTTCAGCACTCTATAATCGTACCAACTCAACCGCGCGGCGCTGCAGCTTGCGCGGTTTAACACTTGCTCAAAGGAATACACATGGAATGGCTGACCAATCCGGAAATCTGGATTGCCTTCTTCACCCTGACGGCCCTCGAGATCGTCCTGGGCATCGATAACATCATCATGATTTCGATCCTGGTCAGCCGCATGCCCAAGCATATGCAGGCGCGCACCCGGATCTTCGGCCTGGCGCTGGCCATGGTCACGCGCATCCTGTTGCTGCTGTCGATCACCTGGGTCATGCAACTGACCGCCGACCTGTTCGTGGTCTTCGGCCAGGGCATTTCCGGGCGCGACCTGATCCTGTTCTTCGGTGGTCTGTTCCTGCTGTGGAAAAGCTCCCAGGAGATGTACCACGCGCTGGAAGGCGAAGATGAAACCCATGAAGAGCCAGGCGGCAAGGGTGGCAAGTTCATCTACACCATCATCCAGATCGCGATCATCGACATCGTGTTCTCCTGGACTCGGTAATCACCGCCGTCGGCATGGTCTCCCATGTACCGGTGATGGTCGCGGCGATCGTGGTTGCAGTCCTGGTGATGATGCTGGCGGCCGGCACCATCAGCGAATTCATCGACAAGCACCCGTCGCTGAAGATGCTCGCGCTGTCGTTCCTGCTGGTGGTGGGTACCGTGCTGATCGCCGAATCCTTCGACGTGCACGTGCCAAAAGGCTACGTCTACTTCGCCATGGCGTTCTCGCTGGCGGTGGAAGCGGTCAATATCAAGATGCGCACCGCCATCGCGAAAAAGAAGAAACAGCAGGACCCTGTGAAACTGCGCAAGGACATTCCGGGTCAATAACCTGGACCCGCTGCTGAAATGGGGCGCTCGCGCCCCATTTTTTCATCTGCAAAAAACTGACTTCATGACAGTTTTGTTTCAATCCCCACTTTAGCTATGCGATGCTGGCGCAGAGCCCATTCGCCAACTACAGCTTAAGTACAAGACGTAGAACGGCACGCGGCAATTCTCATTAGCTCCTTTTGGAGCACACCCACACGGGGGCCGAGCATGCTGACCTTGCTCAATCTGCTTTCCGCCGTGACCCTGCTTATCTGGGGCACGCACATCGTCCGTACCGGCATCCTGCGGGTCTACGGCTCCAACTTGCGTCAAGTCATCGGGCAGAACATGTCCAAGCGCTGGCTGGCGTTTGTCGCCGGTATCCTGGTGACCGCCATGGTGCAGAGCAGCAACGCCACGGCCATGCTGGTGACGTCCTTTGTCGGCCAGGGCCTGATGGGCCTGATGCCCGCCCTGGCGACCATGCTCGGCGCCGACGTCGGTACTGCCTTGATGGCGCGGGTGCTCACGTTTGACCTGTCGTGGCTGTCGCCGCTGCTGATTTTCCTCGGGGTGATCTTCTTCCTGTCACGCAAACAGACGCGGGCAGGGCAGTTGGGTCGGGTGGGGATCGGCCTCGGGCTGATCATCCTCGCCCTGCAGTTGATCGTGGAAGCTGCCGGACCGATTACCCACGCCCAGGGCGTGAAAGTGCTGTTCGCATCATTGACCGGTGACATCCTGCTCGACGCCCTGGTCGGCGCCCTGTTCGCGATGATTTCCTACTCCAGCCTGGCCGCCGTGCTGCTCACCGCCACCCTGGCCGGCGCCGGTGTGATCGGTTTGCACGTGGCAATCGGCCTGGTGATCGGCGCCAATATCGGCAGCGGCGTGCTGGCCTTCCTCAGCACCAGCATGCAAAACGCGGCCGGGCGTCAGGTGGCCCTGGGCAGCCTGTTGTACAAATTGATCGGCCTGCTGTTGATCATCCCGGTGCTCGACCCGTTGGTGCTGTGGATGGATGGCCTGGACTACAGCGCCCAAGGCATGGTCATCACCTTCCACCTGCTCTACAACGTCAGCCGCTGCCTGATCCTGCTGCCCACCATCGGCCCGATGTCGCGCCTGTGCGCCTGGCTGCTACCGGAGCGCGAGGAGGTGAACGGCAAAGCCAAGCCCCGTCATCTCGACCTCGCGGCCCTCGCCACGCCGAGCCTGGCACTGGCCAACGCTGCACGGGAAACCCTGCGCCTGGGCGACCTGATCGACAACATGCTCACCGCCATGCAGGAAGTGCTGCGCGGCAAGCAAACCGCCATCACCCAGGAAATGCGCAGCCTCAGCGATGACGTCGAAGCGCTCTACAGCGCGATCAAGCTCTACCTGGCGCAAATGCCCCGCGAAGACCTCAGCGAACAGGACAGCCGCCGCTGGGCCGAAATCATCGAGCTGTCGATCAACCTGAAGCTCGCCGGCGACCTGATCGAACGCATGCTGCGCAAAGTCCAGCAGCAAAAAACCTCCCAGCGCCGCCAATTCTCGGAAGTCGGCCTGGAAGAACTCAGCGGCCTGCACAGCCAGTTGATCGCCAACCTGCGTCTGGGCCTGTCGGTGTTCCTCAGTGCCGACCCGGAAAGCGCCCGGCAATTGCTGCGCGAGAAACGTCGCTTTCGCGCCCAGGAACGGCGCCTGGCCCATGCGCACGTCAGCCGTCTGCAGCGTAAAATCGTACAGAGCCTGGAGACCAGTTCCCTGCACCTGGAGCTGATCGCCGACATGAAACGTCTGAACTCGTTGTTTTGCAGCAGTGCTTATGTAGTGTTGGAAACGTCCGACACCGGCGCGCTCTCCGCCGAAGATATTGCCGACATCACGCATTCGCCCTGAACGGATGATGGCCCGTGAAGTCAGTTAAAGCTGACCTCACTCGCCAGGAAGCTTGTTATGCGTCGCCTGTTATTCGCTTGCCTGCTCATGGGCTCTGCCCACGCCTTTGCCTTTGACCGCTTGCAAGTCGAGGGCTACAGCTTGCCCAACGGCCTGCAATTGCTGCTCAAACCGGGCACCGAGCGCGGGCATGTGGCGATCCGTCTGGTGGTGGGCGTCGGCCTGGATGACTTCAGTTGCGCCGACAAAGAGCTGCCGCACCTGCTTGAGCACTTGCTGTTCAGCGGTATCGACGGCGGCGGCGAAGGCG
The DNA here is from genome assembly GCA_028869255.1 of Pseudomonas poae. Classification (NCBI taxonomy): domain Bacteria; kingdom Pseudomonadati; phylum Pseudomonadota; class Gammaproteobacteria; order Pseudomonadales; family Pseudomonadaceae; genus Pseudomonas; species Pseudomonas poae. The sequence goes on from CP110972.1 coordinate 5,716,484, forward strand.
ACCTCGAAGACCGCATGCAAGCCCTGGGCGGCGAGTGGAACGCCTACACCAGCAATGCCGACACCACATTTGTGATCGAAGCGCCCGCGCAAAACCAGCGCAAGGTGCTGGACCTGCTGCTGGCGATCCTTACCCGCACCGAGCTGACCGACGCCAATATCAACGCGGCCAAACAGGTGGTAGAGCGCGAAGACGGCGGCCATTACTCACACCTGCAGCGCCTGCTCGACCGCCAGGACCTGGGCCACACTGCGAGCAATCAATTGGCGGTGGAGCTAGGGCTTAAATGCGCCGAACGCGCCGAGGTCGATCACTTGACTCGCGAGCAGTTGGAGACCCTGCGCAAAAACTGGTATGCCCCCAACAACATGACGCTGATCATCGTCGGCGACCTCGACAAATTGCTGCCCGCCTACCTGGAACGCACCTATGGCCAACTCGACCCGGTCGAGCCCAGCGAGCACCTGGCGCTGCCGCAAATCCAGCACGTCGCCGCCGGCCATCGCGAGCTGATCCACGGCTGGGTGGGCGACAACGCCAAGCTGCATTGGCTGTTCCCCGAGCCGATGCTGGACGACCAACACGATGAAACCTATGACCTGCTCAAGGATTACCTGGACTGGGCGCTGTACCGCCAGTTGCGCCTCAAGCACGCGTTGTCCTACGGCCCGTGGAGCGAACGCGAAGTGCTTGGCGGCGTCGGTTTCCTCAGCCTGAATGCCGACCTTGAGCGGGACAACCTCCCCGAAGCCGAACAGGTGCTGCAGGACCTGAAGGCGCAATTGCTCAAGAATGGCCTGGACCCGGCCGTGTTCGCCCGCCTGCAACAAGCGGCCATCGCCCGCCAGGCTTGGGCAGTGCAGGGCAACAGCGCGCTGGCCGACTACTACTGGAGCGCCTCGGGTGACTACAACAACGGCCACTTCAGCGACCCGGTCAAACGTATCAAGGCCGTGAGCCTGGACCAGACCAACCAGGCCATGCGCCAGGTATTCAAACAGCCCGGCTACTGGCGCATCGAAAAGCCGCTGCTGAGTTACGACATGCTCAGCTGGATCGGCGCCGCTGTACTCGGGCTGATCGCTATTGTGTTGGTCGGTGCACGGCTTTATCGCAAACGGAACGCGTAATGAGGCACCGGACCCAGGGCTAAGACGTTATTCTGTCTGGGATTTTTCCTACAAAGACTGCGAACCGCCGAATGCTAAACCTGACCCGCTTGATCACCCGCATTCTCGAACTGATGAAGCGCTACCCAGGGGTGATTGCGCTCGGCGGTTTTATCTCCGGTGTGTGCAGTTTCATCCTGGTCGATCGCCAGCAGGGCATGGCCAGCTGGATCGCGGTGATCATGCTGGTGAGCTGGCTATGGCTGATGCTCGAAAACAGCTTTACGCAACTGTTCACCAAAGTCTTCAAGCGCGAAATCCCCGAGCCGCTGTTGCGTTACGCGACCCAGATGATCCACCAGGAAAGTCTGTTTTTTGTGCTGCCGTTCTTCTTCGTCACCACCGCTTGGAACAGCGGCCAATCGGTGTTCACCGGCCTGCTCGGCGCAGCGGCGCTGGTGTCGATCACCGACCCGCTCTACTACAAGTGGCTGGCGCCCAAGCGTTCGCTGTTCCTCGCACTGCACACGCTGACACTGTTCGCCGCGCTACTCACCGCGCTGCCGATCATCCTGCACCTGACCACCGCCGAAAGTTACAAACTCGCCCTCGGCGTGGCCATGGCGTTGTCGATTCCAAGCCTGGCAGTGAGCTTGCCGCTGCGCAGTCTCAAAGGCTGGGCGATGTTGCTGGGGGTCACGGCCGCAATTGGTTGCGCCGGTTGGTTCTTGCGCAGTTGGGTGCCGCCCGCGACCCTGTGGATGACCGAAGTGGCCATCAGCACCCAGTTGCAGGACCGCACGCCGGGCGATGACCTCAAGGAAGTCAACGCCGCCCAACTGCGCAGCACCGGGCTGTATGCCTACACCGCAATCAACGCACCACGCGGGCTGGATGAGCGGATCTACCATGTATGGAAATTCAATGGCAAAGAGGTCGACCGCATTGCCCTGGATATCCACGGCGGGCGCAAAGAGGGCTATCGCGCCTGGACCCACAAACAGAACTTCCCGGCCGACGCCATTGGCCGCTGGCAGGTACAGGTATTGACCGAAGACGGGCAAGTGATCGGTGTGCTGCGCTTCAAAGTGACCGACACAGCACAAACGGACAACCCAAACTAGGCAGGATCGTGCTATTACGTAGCAATTGTGGATAGCCAAACAAGCTCGGAGCTTATGACTACCAGTACAACGGCCGGCGCAGCGCACCTCGATACGTCTACCACCCCGCCACAGCTGAGGATTACGGGGGACTGGACGCTTGCCCACTACGCAAGCCTCAAGAAGCTGTCAGACAAACTCGACGGCCAATACGACGCCGGTGCACGCATCGACCTCAATGGCCTCGGCGCCCTCGATACCGCCGGCGCCTCACTGCTGGTGGAGTTGCTGGGGCCAACCCGAATCGAGCAATCCGCCGAGCAGACCGATTGCAGCTTGTCCGCCGCCGACCGCGCCCTGCTAAAAACCGTCTACCGCTCCCTCAACGACTTTTGCGTACCGGATAAAACCCCGGAAGAGACGGCCGGCATCCAGGTGCTGGCGCGTATCGGCCGCGCCGTGGACACGGTCTGGCAGGACAGCAAGAAACTCCTGGGCTTTATCGGCCTGATCCTCGAGACCTTCGCACGAGGCATCTTCCGGCCCAAGCGCTGGCGGCTGACGCCGATGGTCGCGCATCTTGAACAGGTCGGCCTCGACGCCGCCCCCATCGTCGCCTTGCTGACCTTTCTGGTCGGCGCCGTGGTGGCCTTCCTCGGGGCCACAGTGCTTAAAAGCTTTGGCGCGACGATTTTCACCGTGGACCTGGTGGCCTTCTCTTTCCTGCGTGAATTCGGTGTATTGCTTACCGCGATCCTGATCGCCGGCCGCACCGCCAGTGCTTTTACCGCACAAATCGGCTCAATGAAGGCCAACGAAGAAATCGACGCGATCCGCACCCTCGGCCTCGACCCGATGGAGTTGCTGGTATTGCCGCGGGTGCTGGCGTTGCTGGTGGCGCTGCCGATGCTGACCTTCCTCGCGATGCTCTCGGGGATCGTCGGCGGCGGCGTGGTGTGCGCCGTGGCCCTGGATATTTCGCCGGCGATGTTCCTCTCGCTGCTGCAATCGGACATTGGCGTGCAGCATTTTCTGGTAGGCATGGTGAAAGCACCGATCTTCGCCTTCCTGATCGCCGCCATTGGCTGCCTGGAAGGCTTCAAGGTCAGCGGCAGCGCAGAGTCGGTCGGCGCTCACACCACCTCCAGCGTGGTGCAATCGATCTTTGTGGTGATCGTGCTGGATGCGGTGGCCGCGCTGTTCTTCATGGAGATGGGCTGGTGAGCCGTTTACACCGTGCGCCCGCCGAGGCGGTGATTGAGGTGCGTGGCCTGTGCAATCGCTTTGGCAAACAAAGCGTGCACGAGGATCTCGACCTGGATTTGTACAAGGGCGAGATCCTCGCCGTAGTCGGCGGTTCCGGCAGCGGCAAGTCGGTGCTGTTGCGCAGCATTGTCGGCCTGCGCCGGCCCAGCGAAGGAGAAGTGCGGGTGTTCGGCAAGAACCTGCCGAGCCTTGCCGAACATGAACGCTCGCTGGTCGAGCGGCGCTTCGGCGTGCTGTTCCAGAAGGGCGCGTTGTTTTCCTCGCTGACGGTGACCGAAAACGTCGCCCTGCCGCTGATCGAACACGCTGGCCTCAGCCGCCGCGACGCCGAGCACCTGGCCGCAGTCAAACTGGCGCTGGCCGGGCTGCCGCTGTCGGCGGCCGACAAGTACCCGGCGTCACTCTCCGGCGGCATGATCAAACGCGCCGCCCTGGCCCGCGCCTTGGCGTTGGACCCGGACATCCTGTTTCTGGATGAACCCACCGCCGGCCTCGACCCGATTGGCGCGGCGCAATTCGACCAACTGATCCTGACCCTGCGCGATGCGCTGGGCCTGAGTGTGTTTCTGGTCACCCACGACCTGGACACGCTGTACACCATCACCGACCGCGTGGCGGTGCTGGCGCAGAAGAAAGTGCTGGTGGCCGATGCCATTGATGTCGTCTCGGAAACGAACGACGCCTGGATTCACGAATACTTCCACGGCCCCCGGGGCCGCGCGGCATTGGATGCCGCTCAACCGCTCAACGAGGTATGACATGGAAACCCGAGCCCATCATGTGATGATCGGTCTGTTCAGCGTGATCGTGGTGGTCGGCGCGATGCTGTTTGGCCTGTGGCTGGCCAAATCCAGCGTCGACAGCGCCTTCCAGGATTACGAAGTGATCTTCAACGAGGCGGTCAGCGGCCTGTCCCAGGGCAGCTCGGTGCAGTACAGCGGGATCAAGGTGGGCGACGTGATCAGCCTGCGCCTCGACCCCAAAGACCCGCGCCGCGTACTTGCGCGCATTCGCCTGGCCGGGCAGACGCCGATCAAGGAAGACACCCAGGCCAAGCTGGCCCTGACCGGCATCACCGGCACCTCGATCATCCAGCTCAGCGGCGGCACACCGCAAAGCCCGGAACTCAAGGGCAAGGACGGCAACCTGCCGGAAATTATCGCGTCACCCTCGCCGATCGCCCGCTTGCTGAATAACAGCAACGACCTGATGACCAGCATTAACCTGCTGCTGCACAACGCCAACCATATGTTTTCTTCGGAGAACGTCGACCGCCTGAGTAAAACCCTGGATAACCTGCAGCAAACCACCGGCGCCATTGCCGACCAGCGCGGCGATATCAAGGTGGTGATGCAGCAACTGATGCAGGTCAGCAAACAGGCGAGCGCCGCCCTGGAGCAGACCACGGTGCTGATGCGCAGCGCCAACGGCTTGCTTAATGAGCAGGGCAAACAGGCATTCGGCAGCGCCGAGCAGGCAATGAAATCCCTGGAGCAAAGCACCGCCACCATCAACACCTTGCTGACCAACAACAAGGACTCGGTGAACAGCGGCATGCAGGGCCTCAACGAACTGGCGCCGGCCGTGCGCGAACTGCGCGAAACCCTCGGTTCGCTGCGCGCCATCTCCCGCCGCCTGGAAGCCAACCCCAGCGGTTACCTGCTGGGCAGCGACAAGAACAAGGAGTTCACGCCATGAAGCGTGCTTACCAAATGATCGCCCCTGTGGCGTTGGCCCTGATCAGTGCGTGCTCGATCCTGCCCAAGGCCGACCCTTCGGACGTATACCGCCTGGCCTCGGCCCAGACCCCCCATCAAGGCGCGCCAGTGGCGTGGTCGTTGCGTGTGAACAAACCACAGACCAGTGAGTTTCTCGACAGCCCGCGCATTGCCGTGGTGCCCAATGGCGACCTGATCAGCAGCTATGCCAACTCACGCTGGAGCGATCCGTCGCCGGTACTGTTGCGCAACCGCTTCATGGATGGCTTTCAACGCGATGGTCGGGTGACGCTGCTGAGTACCGACGACACCAACCTGCAGTCTGACTATGAGCTGGGCGGGCAATTGCAGGCGTTCCAGAGTGAATACCGCGGCAGTGCGGTGGAGGTGGTGATTCGCCTGGACGCGCGGTTAGTGCGCGGGAGTGATCAGCGGATTGTGGCTAGCCGGCGGTTTGAAATCCACCAGCCGGTGACGGATACCAAAGTACCGGCGGTGGTTGCCGCGTTTGGGCAGGCAGGGGATCAGTTGAATAAGCAGGTGGTGGATTGGGTGGTTGCGCAGGGCAATACTGCTGCGAAACGCTGACGGCCTTTTTGCAGGCAAGCCAGCTCCCACATTCGGACGCCTTTCGTCAGGATAAACGCGGTCAAATGTGAGAGCTGGCTTGCCTGCGATAGCAGTATCAGCCTTAACCGAAGAACCAGTAGCACACTGCGATAGCCGCCACCACACCGGCCAACTCTGCCAGCAACGCACAGCCCACCGCATGCCGCGCCCGCTGGATGCCCACCGAGCCGAAGTACACCGCCAACACATAGAAGGTGGTTTCCGTACTACCCTGAATCGTCGCCGCCACCAACGCCGGGAAGCTGTCCACACCCTGGGTCTGCATGGTCTCGATCAGCATCGCCCGCGCAGCGCTGCCGGAGAACGGCTTGACCATCGCCGTCGGCAAGGCGTCGACAAAGCGTGTGTCAAGGCCGGTCCAGGCCACGACATGGCGAATCCCTTCCAGGGCCAAGTCCAACGCCCCGGAGGCGCGCAATACGCCGACGGCGCACAGCATCGCAACCAGATACGGCAGCAGGTTCTTGGCCACATCAAAACCTTCCTTGGCCCCTTCGACAAACGCCTCGTACACCTTGACCTTGCGCAGCGCGCCGATCACCAGAAACAACATGATCAGGCCGAACAGCGTGAGGTTGCCCAGGATCGACGACAACCCGGCCAATGCGCTGGCTGAGAGCGTCGCCAGCAAGGCCATAAACCCGCCCAGCACCAACGCGCCGGGAATCAGGTAGGCCAGCACCACTGGGTCCCACAGGCGCAGGCGCTGCATCACCGCCACCGACAGCAGGCCCACCAGGGTCGATGCGCTGGTCGCCAGCAGAATCGGCAAGAACACCAGCGTCGGGTCGGGCGCGCCTTGCTGGGCGCGATACATGAAGATGGTCACCGGCAACAGCGTCAGCGAGGACGCGTTGAGCACCAGAAACAGGATCTGCGCGTTACTCGCGGTGTTGGGGATAGGGTTGAGTTCCTGCAGCGCCTTCATGGCTTTGAGGCCAATGGGCGTCGCCGCGTTGTCCAGGCCCAGGCCGTTGGCGGCGAAGTTGAGGGTGATCAACCCGATGGCAGGGTGGCCGGCGGGCACCTCCGGCATCAGGCGGCGAAACAGCGGGCCGAGGGCCTTGGCCAGCCAGTCGACGATCCCGGCTTTTTCGGCGATACGCAAAAAGCCCAGCCACAACGTGAGGGTGCCGAACAGCAGCACCATCACCTCCACCGACAATTTGGCCATGGCGAAAATGCTTTCCACCATCGCCGCGAAAATCCCGGCGTTGCCGCCGATCAGCCATTGCGCCAGTGCTGACACCATTGCCACGACAAAGAAGCCAAGCCACAGGCCATTGAGCATCAGTTAAATCCCCCGAAAGATGGGGCGAATGATAGCGGGGCTGGCAGAAACGACAAACCCCGGATTTTCCGGGGTTTGTGTAGGAACATAGACGTGATCAGCCGCGACTGGTCTCACCCACCGGCAGCGCTTGCTTGCTGCGCCAGTGCGGCAGGGAATTCCAGTAGCGCTCGCCCTTGGCGTCGTCGTACATGCCTTCCCAACGAGAGATCACCAGCACCGCCAGGGCGTTGCCGATCACGTTCAGGGCAGTACGCGCCATGTCCATGATGCGGTCGACACCGGCAATGAACGCCAGGCCTTCCAGCGGAATGCCGACGCTGCCCAGGGTGGCCAGCAGCACCACGAAGGACACGCCCGGCACGCCGGCGATGCCTTTGGAGGTGACCATCAGGGTCAGTACCAGCATCAGTTGCTGGCCGACCGACAGGTCGATGCCGTACAGCTGCGCGATAAAGATCGCCGCGATGCTCTGGTACAGGGTCGAACCGTCGAGGTTGAACGAGTAGCCGGTCGGTACCACGAAGCTGCAGATGGCCTTCGGCGCGCCGTAGGCTTCCATCTTCTCGATCACACGCGGCAGCACGGTTTCGGAACTGGCGGTGGAGTAGGCCAGCACCAGCTCATCCTTGAAGATGCGCATCAGCTTGATCACCGAGAAGCCGAACAGGCGAGCGATCAGGCCGAGGATCACGAAGGCGAAGAACAGGATGGCCACGTAAACCAGAATCACCAGCTTGGCCAGCGGCAGCAGGGAGGCGAAACCGAAGTTGGCGACGGTCACCGCGATCAGGGCGAATACACCGATCGGGGCGTACTTCATGATCATGTGCGTGACTTTGAACATGCTCTCGGACACGCCCTGGAACATGGTCACCAGGGGTTCGCGCAGCTCAGGCTTGAGGCTCGACAAACCGAGGCCGAACAACACCGAGAAGAAGATGATCGGCAGCATTTCGCCACGGGCCACGGCGGCAAAGATGTTCGAGGGGATCAGGTTGAGAATGGTCTGGATGAACGCATGCTCATGCTGCACTTCGGCGGCGGTGGCGGTGTACTTGGAGATGTCGACGGTACCCAGGGTACTCATGTCGATGCCCGCGCCGGGGTGGAACAGGTTGGCCAGCAACAGGCCGACCACAATGGCGATGGTGGTGACCACTTCGAAGTAAAGGATGGTCTTGACGCCGATGCGACCGAGCTTTTTCGCGTCACCCACCCCGGCAATGCCGACGATCAGCGAGGAAATCACAATCGGGATCACGATCATCTTGATCAGGCGGATAAAGATATCGCCCGCTGGCTGCAACACATTGCTGATCCACCAGGCCTTTTCAGCACTGAAATGGTTGAGCACGGCACCGATTGCAATCCCCAGCACCAAACCGATGAGGATCTGCCAGGCGAGGCTTAGCTTTGCCTTCTTCATGTCATTACCCTTACTTCAAGTGGACTTAAGGCAAATGCGCCAGCTGGAACGCTCGAGAGCGAAAAAGTGTGTGCATCTGCCTCCATGGAAGGTCACCGCCGCATGGCCGAAATGGCTTACTGGCAGGCGAAAAAAGGCGCAACTATTCCCATGCAAGAGTTCGACGTCTAATGCCGTAAACGCCTACCCTATGCCGAATCGGCATGGCGATTTTGCATAATAACTGTCCGAACGGTCAGTTCAAATGCGACATATTGTCCGGTGAATATGCCGTGAACCGGCCAATTCAGGCTCGCGCAGAGATTCAGAACGACTTCGGATGGTTGGCAAAAATGCCTATGAATTCATGGGGCGAGTGTCAGAAATGTCCTATGGCGAGGGCAAAACTTTCTCGATAGATGGTCACGCGGACACACCAAGTAATGGTTGGTCACGAGCGAAAAGAGAATTCCCGGCTACGGGCTGTATGAGAGGGATATAAAAAGCGGCATAAGCCCGCCGCAAGTTCAGCAAGCTTGAGGACTTGTGAACTTGCGTCGCAGCTTTTCGCCTGACCCGGCCCTTGCGCAGGCACTCCCTGTACCCGTAGGTCACGCCGATCTCGATTGATCAGAGCAACCCGGCCCCTGGTCATGCATCACCCTTGGCGGGGATGCAGACAGAAAGAAGCGAGGGGCTTCTTCCTATGGACGCTGGCCCTGTTGACGACAGTCGCGTCGGACAGAACTTAGTACCAATTCGGATCTTTCTTCAGCTGCTCCATCAGCAGCTTCTGCATGCCTTCATCCGGTTTACCGATAAAACGGTAATCGGCGTGCCGCGTAGGGGACTTGTCCGCCGGCAAACCAGCCGGTACTTCCACCAACATGGCGTAGGCATCTTCCTTGTCGAGGCTGAACGCGACGATCAGGCGCTTGTTCAGGCATGTGTCTGCGGTTTCGCACAGCGGCCCGACCAAGTACTTGTCGCCATCTTCTTCCACGGCATTCATTTGTTCGGCCGTGCCCGACAGGTTCATCACCCATTCAGGCAGGCGCTCTTCTTTCTTCACCACGCCTTGCCAGGTTTCGCGGTATTGCGGGTCCGCGCTGAGCAATTCGTTAGCCCGGGATTGGCCGTCATTGGCGGCCATCGCCAGGCCGCTGCCGCCCAAAAGCAGGGCGGCAACAATGGTTTTAAAGGAAGTGGTCATATTCAGCCTCGGCCGCGACGACCAAAGAAGAACGAAGCGATGAACATCACCAGAAAGACGACAAAGAGAATCTTGGCGATACCCGTGGCGGTTCCCGCGATACCACCGAAGCCCAGGACTGCAGCCACAATGGCGATGATCAGAAATGTGATTGCCCAACTCAACATGGTGATTCTCCTTATGCTTCTATAAGAGGTAACAGCGGTAGTGCCGTACGGCCGCTCGATGCGTGCGACCGCTTGTCTTGCTTAAAACACCCAACGCTCTTGGTTTGGCAGCTCGCCCAAGGTCGAATCCTGGTCGGCTACTTTCAATTGCGGGGCGGTCATATCGGCAGCAACGCTACCGACTGAACGGAAATGGGTCTGGGTCATGGCCGGACGTTCGAATTGCGGGACCTGCTGCTGACTCTGCTGCCAATGGTGTAACTGCTGGCCCGCAATCAGCGTGACCATCACGGCCAAGCTGGCAAACAGACCTTGCTGCAAGCGCAGCGGCGATACACACAGTTGGTTGAGGCTTTGGCGAGTCATGCTGCTTTGCTCCCGCATTTTGATTATTCGTTGGGATAGCTATTGCAGAGCGCATGCCAGCTTTTTTGCAAAATAAAACTCAATAAAATCAACAAGTTAAATATATGCATTAGGTCAATCGCCTAGCATCCTGCACGATGCCCCCCTGTACGCCGTGCGAAATGCACGATGGTCAGTGGTCGGGTCAACGGATAGAAAGCGATTATCGAGTTGCCGAAGTGGCAAGACGGCATGAAAACGCCATCAGACGGGGCTTTGCAGGACGCCCCACAGATACCTGCACGACGCTGCCTTTTATCGATCAGAATAAACCATGCAACTTGCCCGATTATTCCGGGACTAAACACCATCATTCATAGTTAAGGAGCGCGGGACAGATGGAATCAGCCAAGGAACTTCAAGGCCGCATTCTTTTAGTGGACGACGAATCCGCAATCCTCCGCACCTTCCGTTATTGCCTGGAAGATGAAGGCTATACCGTAGCCACCGCCAACAGCGCAGCCCAGGCCGACGCCCTGATGCAGCGTCAGGTGTTCGACCTGTGCTTCCTGGACCTGCGCCTGGGTGAAGACAATGGCCTGGATGTATTGGCCCAGATGCGTATTCAGGCGCCGTGGATGCGCGTGGTGATCGTCACGGCCCACTCAGCCGTGGACACCGCCGTGGATGCCATCCAGGCCGGCGCCGCCGACTACCTGGTAAAACCTTGCAGCCCCGACCAGCTGCGCCTGGCCACCGCCAAGCAGCTGGAAGTGCGCCAACTCTCCGCACGCCTCGAAGCGCTGGAAGGCGAAGTGCGCCAGCCTAAAGACGGCCTCGATTCCCACAGTCCCTCAATGATGGTAGTGCTGGAAACCGCACGCCAAGTGGCGGGCACCGACGCCAACATCCTGATCCTCGGCGAGTCCGGCACCGGTAAAGGTGAGCTGGCCCGGGCCATTCATGGCTGGAGCAAGCGTTCAAAGAAGTCCTGCGTGACTATCAACTGCCCGTCGCTGACGGCAGAACTGATGGAAAGCGAGCTGTTCGGCCATAGCCGCGGCGCCTTTACCGGCGCCAGCGAAAGCACCCTGGGCCGCGTCAACCAAGCTGACGGCGGTACGCTGTTTCTTGATGAGATCGGCGATTTTCCCCTCACATTGCAGCCCAAGTTGCTGCGTTTTATCCAGGACAAGGAATACGAGCGCGTGGGCGACCCGGTCACCCGCCGCGCCGATGTGCGCATCCTGGCAGCCACCAACTTGAACCTTGAAGACATGGTGCGCGACGGCCGCTTCCGTGAGGACTTGCTCTACCGCCTCAACGTGATCACCTTGCACCTGCCGCCCCTGCGCGAACGCAGCGAAGACATCCTGACCCTGGCCGACCGATTCCTGGCGCGCTTCGTCAAAGAATACGCACGGCCGGCGCGGGGCTTCAGCGACGACGCCCGCGAAGCGCTGCTGAATTATCGCTGGCCCGGCAATATCCGCGAGCTGCGCAACGTCGTGGAGCGCGCCAGCATTATCTGCCCCCAGGAAAAAGTTGAGATCAGCCACCTCGGCATGGCGGAGCAGCCGACCAACAATGCCCCGCGTATCGGCGCGGCGCTGAGCCTGGACGAGCTGGAAAAAGCGCACATCGGCGCCGTGCTGGCGACCAGCGATACCCTGGACCAGGCGGCCCGCACGCTGGGCATCGACGCGTCGACCCTGTATCGCAAACGTAAACAGTACAACCTGTGAGCTGTACCCTATGAAGCTAGCGATGAAACTGCGCACTCGATTATTTCTGAGTATCTCAGCGCTGATCACCGTCGCCCTGCTGGGTTTGATCCTGGGCTTGGTGAGCGTCATGCAAATGGCCAAGACCCAGGAATCCTTGATTCGCAGCAACTTCATCACCCTGGATCTGGGGCTCAAACTGCGCCAGAGCCTGGGCGACCAATTGATCATGATGCTGGAGGAGCGCCCGGACCCACAGGCCCTGGAAGCCTCCAAGCAGCGCTATTTCGACCTGTTGGACCAAGGCATTGCCCATGAACAGCATGACGGTCATGGGAGTGGCTTCAGCCAGGCCCGAGGCCAGTATCAAGACTTGCTGGAGGCATTTGACGAATCCCAGCAGCCGACGCCTCCGCCCGGCACCAAGGAAAAACTCACCGATACCTTCAATGTGCTGCGCAATGGCCTGATCGCCGAGCACAAGCAGGCCCTGGAAAATATCAGTAACAGCGAACACAAGTCCCGCGAACGCGCCTTGCTGATTGCCGGCCTGCTGGGGTTGGTGGGGCTCGCGGTGCTGATCATCGGCTTCGTCACTGCCCATGGGATCGCCCGGCGGTTTGGTGGGCCGATCGAAGCGCTGGCCAAAGCGGCGGACAAGATCGGACAAGGTGATTTCGAGGTCACGCTGCCGATTTCTTCAGCAGCCGAGATGAACCAACTGACCCGGCGTTTCGGCATCATGGCCGAGGCTTTGCGCCAACATCAGGCGACCAACGTCGATGAACTGTTGGCCGGCCAGCAGCGCCTGCAAGCCGTGCTCGACAGCATCGATGACGGCCTGTTGATGATTGATCGCCAGGGCCGTCTGGAGCACCTCAACCCGGTCGCACAGCGCCAACTGGGCTGGGACGCAGAACGCCTCGGACAGGGCCTGGGCGAGGCACTGGCGCGCCCGGAGCTGGACGAACAGTTGCAACTGGTACTGCGTGGCGGCAGCCTGGAACGGGCGCCGGACGATCTGGAAGTGGAAGTCGAAGGCGAACTGCGCCTGCTGACCTACAGCCTCACCCCCGTCAGCCACACCCAGGGGCATATCCTCGGCGCGGTGATGGTGCTGCATGACGTGACTGAGCAACGCGCCTTCGAACGGGTGCGCAGCGAGTTCGTGTTGCGCGCTTCCCATGAGCTGCGCACGCCGGTGACCGGCATGCACATGGCCTTCGGGCTGTTCCGCGAGCGGGCGAAGTTTCCTGCGGAGTCCCGTGAAGCGGACCTGCTGGATACGGTCAACGAAGAAATGCAGCGCTTGATGCAGTTGATCAACGACTTGCTCAACTTCTCGCGCTACCAGAATGGCCTGCAGAAACTCACCCTCGGGCCATGCGACGTCACCGATCTGCTTGAGCATGCCCGTGCGCGTTTTGTAGAACCGGCCAATGCGCAGCACATCGAACTGCTGGTAGAAGCTCAAGCAGACTTGCCCCGACTGTATGCCGACAGGGCGCAACTGGAGCGAGTACTCGACAACTTACTGGGCAACGCGCTGCGTCACACCGCCGAGGGCGGGCAGATTCGCTTGCAGGCGCGTCGCCATGGCGAGCGGGTGATTATCAGCGTCGAAGATAACGGCGAAGGCATCGCCTACGGGCAGCAGGGGCGGATCTTCGAGCCCTTCGTGCAGGTGGGTCGCAAGAAAGGCGGCGCCGGCCTGGGGCTGGCGCTGTGCAAAGAGATCGTGCAGTTGCACGGCGGCCGCATGGGCGTGTATTCGCGGCCGGGGCAGGGCACCCAGTTCTACATGGCGTTGCCGCTTTAAGGCTTAGCGGCGGTTCAACGTACGCAGGATCGCAGCACTTTCAGCATCCGGGGTGCCATCAAACAGCGACGGCCGGAAATGCATCTGGAACGCCGCAATCACGTGCCGTGTGGCCACATCCAGCTCGCCGGTCTGGGGTGTCTGATAGCCCAGATGAGCCAGCTCCTGCTGGAACCAGCTAATGCTCGGCAGCTCAGCGGCGTATTGCACCTGAAAGCGCGCCACGGCCTGTGCATCCGGCCACATACCCAGCCCTTCATCCGCTAGACGCTTCCAAGGGAACAATGGGCCCGGGTCCAGCTTGCGCAGCGGCGCGATATCGCTGTGGCCGATGATGTTCTTGGGATCGATGCCGTTGCGCTTGCTGATGTCCTTGAGCAACACCACCAGCGACTTCACCTGCGCTTCGGAATACGGATACCACAGCCGGCCGTTCGGTGTGTCCTTGTAGCCCGGGTTCACAATCTCGATACCAATGGAGCTGGAGTTGAGCCAGGTGCGGCCCATCCATTCGCTTTCCCCGGCATGCCACGCCCGCTGGCTCTCGTCTACGAGCTTATAGATGGTGGCGGAGCCATCGTCGCCGATCAGGTAATGGCTGCTGACCTGGCCGTGGGTCAATAGCGCCAGGGAGCGTTCGAGGCCGGTGGAGGTGTAGTGGACAACCACGAACTGCACGCGGTTGTCGTGGTTGACCGAGGGGTGGTTGGTGTCCAGGCGAGGGCCACTGGCGCAGCCCGCCAGAAAAAGGAACACAAAGGCGAAGTAAAAGGATTTCATGGCGGAAGACATTACACTGAAGACGATAATGCAACAGTGTAACGTACCGTTTGCGGCCCGGCGGTCAAATTACAAAATGGAACATCTTTTACGCCGCCTGCACCTGGTTGCGCCCCGCAGCCTTGGCCCGGTACAGCGCCGCATCGGCACGCTTGAGCGCCGCATCACTGCGCTCCCCCGGCTGGAACTGCGCGACGCCCATGGACACGGTGATCGTCACCGGCTCGCCCTTGAAGTGAAACGGGCACGCTTCAATCGCCGCCCGCAACGCGTCGCCCGCCGCCAGCGCATCCGACAGGCATGAGTCAGGCATCAGCAACACAAACTCCTCACCGCCAAAGCGCGCAATGAAATCGCTGGGACGCAGACGTTTGCGCAGCACATTGGCGATGATCTTCAGCACTTTGTCACCGGCCAGGTGGCCATAGCCATCATTGATGCGCTTGAAGTGGTCCAGGTCCAGCATGGCCAGCGACAGATGGTTGCCGTGTTGGTGCCAGAGATTGACCTCCTGATCGAGACGTTCGCTCCAGGCCGCACGGTTGGGCAGAGCGGTGAGCGGGTCGATGAGGGCTTTCTGGCGCTGCACCTCCAGGTGCTCGCGATAGCCCTGGGCTTCCTGCTCCATATTGGCGACCCGCTCGGCCAGCCCTTTGAGGCGCGCCGCCACTTCCTGCTCACGTTGGTCACGTTGTTGCTGGTGCTCGTCCATGGTGCCGAGCAAGCCTTCGAGGTGGCTTTCCAGTATGTGCTTGAGGCTCTCCAGGTCGGCGGCGTCCTGCACACTGCTTTGCAGGCCGTCGACCTGCTCGCGGATTTGCGTGTCCAGCTCCCGAGCGGCGGAACGGCTGTCGGCATGGCCGTCGCTGGCGACCTGCAAGTGCCCCTGGAACGCTTCAAGGCGTTCGTTGAGCTGCTTGAGGTAAGCCTCGAACTCATGCTGGCCGCTGTCGGTAATCGCCAGCATCAATACCGCCAGATCGTCGAGGATCGGCAGCAGTTCGTACCAGTTCAACCCATGGGCCAGACGCTCACGCATGGCTTCGGCCTGTGGCCGATGGCGCTCGGGCAAGGTCAGGTCTTCCAGCAGGCCGAGCAAGGTGTCTTCGATGTGTTTGGCAACGGAGCTGTAGGACGGCTCCGGCGAGTCCGGCAGGGAGTACGCGCCGTCGGATTGCAATTCGTCGGGGTCGGGTTCCTCGGCCTCCATCACCGGAGGGAGCGACAGGCTGCCGATAACCGTCTCATCCGGCGCCTCAGGCGGAGCCTCGGAAGCTTCGATAAAGGCGGCGAGGGCACTTTCGGGTGCGGGCTCTTCGGCCTGAGGCTCGGACTCGGACTCGGACTCGGACTCGGGTTCTTTAGCATCGACGTGCGCAGCGGGCACTTCAACAGGTGCCTTGGGGGCCGGCGCTTCGTAGACGAACGTCTCGCTGACAGCCTCGGCCACGACGGCCGGCGCTGCGGGCTCAGGCTGCGGCGCAATCGGCTCTTGAGGCTGCGGCGCAAAGGCGCGCAAGGCTTGCGCGAGTTCTTCGGATTGCTCAGGGGCCTGAGGCTCGGCAACGGGCTTGGCCGCAACAGGCTGCGGCGCCAGCACCGGCGTCGGCTCGTTGGTCGCGGTTTCGCTGGCAGCATCCCTGGCGCCGAAAATGCGTTGCAGCAGCCCAGGTCCAGGACGGGTGGTTTCGCCATCCGGCTCCAGGTTATTCAGCGCCTGACCTTGCAGGCCACTCAACTCGCTGAGCAGCAACGGGATCTCACGGGCCTGACTGACGCGCCCGTCCAACTGCTTGGCAAAGGTCTTCAGCGGGCGCGCAACCTCACGCGGCAGCGGCAGCTTTTGCAGCTGGGTAACCAGGGAGGTCAGCGCGGTGCTGATCTGCTCAACCCGGGTTTCGCGGCGTTGCTCCGAGTCCAGCACGGCCTTTTCCAGGCGCGGCAGCAGGGCGGCGAGGGCCGCGTCCATATCATCGGTGCGGACAACGTCACGCATTTCCTTCATGCATAAGTCGACAGCGCGGTCGGTACCTTCAGCGGCCAGCGTACTGCGCACCAGCCCTCGGCGCAGCAGGTCGAGGCGGGCCGCCCAGCGGCGTTCGAGCTTTTCCTGCTGTTCGATGCTTTTAAGGTATTTTTCTTTCCAGCGCTGGGCGTCGTCGCTCATGCAAGGGGTCCGCTGGTGCCTGGGCTCAACGCGGGGAATGCATCAGCCGTGAGCGAACCCGGCAGACGAATCTCTACCGCAACCGGCAGGTGATCGGAGATCGGCTGCGCCAGTACCTGCACACTTTCCAGCGTGAGCGTCGGGCTGAGCAGGATATGGTCAAGACAGCGCTGCGGGCGCCAGCTGGGAAACGTGGCTTCGACTTGCGGCGCCAGTAACCCGAGGTCGCGCAACGGGGAATTCAGCAGCAGGTCGTTGGCGTGGGTGTTCATATCCCCCATCAACACCTGATGTTTGTAATTGCCGATCAGCTCTCGGATGTAGGCCAGTTGCATGGTGCGGGTGCGTGCACCCAGCGCCAGGTGCATCATGACCACCACCAAGGCTTCAGGGCCTTCGCCAAACCGCACCAGGATCGCCCCCCGCCCCTTGGGGCCGGGCAACGGGTGATCTTCGATGACCGATGGCTTCAAGCGGCTGAGCACGCCATTACTGTGCTGCGCCAGGCGCCCGAGGTTGCGATTGAGCTGTTGATACCAGTAGGGGAAGGCGCCGAGCTGCGCCAGATGCTCCACCTGGTTGATGTAACCGGAGCGCATGCTGCCGCCGTCGGCCTCCTGCAAGGCGACCAGATCGAAGTCGTTGAGCAGGTTGCCGATCTTTTGCAGGTTGCCGGCACGCCCATTGTGGGGCAGCAGGTGCTGCCAGCCACGGGTGAGGTAGTGCCGGTACTTTTCGGTACTGATGCCCACCTGAATATTGAAGCTGAGCAGGCGCAGACGGCTGTCGGCCGGCAAACCTGTGGAATCCAGATGATGCTCGTTGACCTGCGGGTCATGCAGGCCAACAACACGTTCGGTACCCCAGCGGCGCATGGTAAGCCCCTTACTTGGCTGCGCGCTCTTTGGCGATCAGCTGGTCGGCAACATTGAGGGTCGCTTCAGGACCACCGGTGGTGCCCAGGTCGAAACGGTATTTGCCGTTGACGATCATGGTCGGTACGCCCTGCACCCCGTATTTCTGCGCGAGTTCCTTGGCCTGTTTGATCTGGCCCTGAATCGCGAAGGAGTTGAAGGTGGCCAGGAACTTGTCCTTGTCGACACCTTGGGTGGCAACGAAGTCAGCCATTTCGTCTGGCTTGGTCAGGCGCTTGCCTTGTTTCTGGATGGCATCGAATACGGCATTGTGGACCTTGTGCTCAACGCCCATGGCTTCGAGAGTCAGGAACAGTTGGCCGTGAGCATCCCATGGGCCGCCGAACATGGCCGGGATGCGTTTGAAGTTAACGTCGGACGGGAGTTTTTCAACCCATGGGTTGATGGTCGGTTCAAAGGCGTAGCAATGCGGGCAGCCGTACCAGAACAGCTCCACCACTTCGATCTTGCCCGGTACCGACACGGGTACTGGATTGGCCAATTCAACGTAGGTTTTACCGGCTTCAAGCGGCACGTCGGCAGCTTGTGCGGTCATGCCGAAGAGGCTGGCAGTGACGAGAGCGGCGCTGAGGATCAGATTACGCATGCTTTACTCCTGGACAAATAAAGTCGCCTCACGCGACCCTTGTTGTGACAGGTCTACGCGGGCATGAGTTCGTTAGTGTAACGGCAGCGGCCACAAAAAAGGGCGGCCTAAGCCACCCTTTTTATGCTTGCATCGACGGATTAATCGAGCGTTAACGTACGGCCGGGATCAATGCAGGCCCTGGATATACTGCGAAACCGCTTCGATGTCTTTGTTGCTGAGCTTGCCGGCGATGCTTTGCATGATTTTGGTATCGCCGTCGTTGGTACGATTACCTTCACGGAAGTCCGTCAGCTGCTTGGAAATATACTGCGCGTGTTGCCCGCTCAAGTGGGGGAAGCCCGCAGCGGCAAGGCCGGCACCATTCGGCGAGTGGCAGCCGATACAGGAAGGCATGCCTTTTTCCAGGTTGCCGCCACGGAACAGTTCTTCACCGCGAGCCACCGTTTTAGGATCAGCAGCTCCCACACTGCCTTTCTGGCTGGCAAAATACGCCGCGAGGTCTGCCAGGTCCTGATCACTGAGATTGGTCAACAAGCCGGTCATTTCCAGCACCGTGCGCTTGCCGTCCTTGATGTCGTGCATCTGCTTGGTCAGGTAACGCTCACCCTGGCCCGCCAGTTTGGGGAAGTTCGGCGCCGGGCTGTTACCATCCGGTCCGTGGCAAGCACCACATACGGCGGCTTTCGCCTGACCCGCTGTAGCGTCGCCTGCAGCATGGGCAACACCGGTGATGCCCAAGGTCAACAGCAGACTCACGATCAGTTTGTTCATCAGCTAATCCAACTACGGCTAAGGGTTTAAGAGTTATCTACCGGGTTTACTCACCATCAATTGAATGATGGCCTGGTAATCCTCAGTACTGCAGTCCATGCACAAACCACGCGGCGGCATTGCCTTGAAACCCTGGGTTACGTGTTGCACCAGCGTGTCCATGCCCTGCGCCAGTCTTGGCGCCCAGGCTGCCTGATCACCCCGCTTTGGGGCGTTCGGCAGCTGGCCGGCATGGCAAGCCACGCAAACTCGGTTGTACACCGCTTCCGGATCCTGTGTAGCCTGAGCGCCGAAAAACGGAATCAGGACACCAAAAGCGAGCAACCATCGGGTCATACATCGACCTTTTCAGGGTTTGAGAGCGTTTTGCGTTCTAATGCGCAATAAAGGTCTTTCGCTCCCGTGAACTTCATCCTTCGCTGGGACAAAGCACACACAAAATCTGCGGCATTATATACTGGCGCTACTGAAACGGAAACGACACCGCTTGCCGCACCCTTTCTCGGCACCGCCCATATCGGAAATCTCATGCAACTCAAGAATCCCATCCTCGGCCTGTGCCAACAGTCCACGTTCATGCTCAGCGCCGCCAAAGTTGACCAATGCCCCGATGACGAGGGCTTTGAAGTTGCCTTTGCCGGCCGTTCCAACGCCGGTAAATCCAGCGCGCTGAACACCCTGACCCACGCCAGCCTGGCGCGCACCTCGAAAACCCCGGGCCGCACGCAGCTGCTCAATTTCTTCAAGCTAGACGATGATCGGCGTCTGGTCGACCTGCCGGGCTACGGTTACGCAAAAGTACCTATCCCGCTGAAGCTGCACTGGCAGCGTCACCTCGAGGCATACTTGGGTGGTCGTGAGAGTTTGAAGGGGTTGATTCTGATGATGGACATCCGTCATCCAATGACCGACTTCGACCTGCTGATGCTCGACTGGGCCGTCGCCAGCGGCATGCCAATGCATATCCTGCTGACCAAAGCCGACAAGCTGACCTACGGCGCAGCCAAGAACACGCTACTCAAGGTGCAGTCCGAAATCCGTAAGGGTTGGGGCGATGCGATCACCATCCAGCTGTTCTCGGCGCCCAAGCGCATGGGCCTGGAAGACGCTTACACCGTGCTGGCCGGCTGGATGGAATTGGCGGACAAGGGCGCGGAAATCGCCGAATAACTTTTGCGCAGGCAAAAAAAACCCCGGACTTCGTATGGGGAGGGGAAGTTCGGGGTTCAAGTTCCGGACCGCTAGGGCGGGGTCCAGATATCTGCCAACACTTAACACAACATAGGAGCATTGAAGGGCTTCACCACCCATTCAGTAACTCTGAGTCGCATTTCATGGGTTAAGTTCCGGCAGGTTCAAAAAACTATTGGAAATAACTCAAGACGATTTCCGATCTAAAGCACTCCGCCACCACGCCCGGTGGTGGCGGAACCGCGAAATCAGTGCGCTTCGTCCCAGTTGTCGCCCACGCCCACATCCACCACCAACGGTACATCCAGCTGTGCAGCCGCACTCATGTGCTCGCGAATTTTCTCGCTGACGACCTCAATCAGGTCCTCACGCACCTCTAGCACCAGTTCATCGTGCACCTGCAGGATGACCTTGGCATCCAGGCCCGAATCGGTCAGCCAGTTGTCCACCTGCACCATGGCTTTCTTGATGATATCCGCCGCCGTGCCCTGCATCGGCGCGTTGATCGCCGTGCGTTCTGCGCCAGCGCGCTCCTGCGGCTTATTGGAGTTGATGTCCGGCAAGTACAGCCGACGCCCGAAGAAGGTTTCGACATAGCCTTGATCGGCGGCCTGGGCACGGGTGCGCTCCATGTACTCGCGAACGCCCGGGTAGCGAGCGAAGTACACATCGATGTAAGCCTTGGCGGTCTTGGTATCGACGCCGATGTCCTTGCCAAGCTTCTGTGCGCCCATGCCGTAGATCAGGCCAAAGTTGATCGCCTTGGCACTGCGCCGCTGGTTCGACGTGACCTCGGCCAGCTCAACCTTGAACACCTCGGCCGCCGTGGCGGTGTGTACGTCCAGGTCGTTGCGGAACGCATTCATCAGCCCCTCGTCCTTGGACAAGTGCGCCATGATCCGCAGCTCGATCTGCGAATAGTCGGCCGCCAGCAGCTTGTAGCCCTTGGGCGCGACGAATGCCTGGCGAATCCTCCGCCCCTCGGCGGTGCGCACCGGGATGTTCTGCAGGTTCGGGTCGCTGGAAGACAGCCGCCCGGTCGCGGCCACCGCCTGATGATAAGAGGTGTGGACCCGCCCGGTACGCGGGTTGATCTGCTCCGGCAGGCGGTCGGTGTAAGTACTTTTCAGCTTGCTCATGCTGCGGTACTGCATCAGGACCTTGGGCAGCGGATAGTCATCTTCGGCCAGCTTGGCCAGCACTTCCTCCGCCGTGGACGCCTGCCCTTTGCCGGTCTTTTTCAGCACCGGCAGGCCGAGTTTCTCGTAGAGAATCGCCCCAAGCTGCTTGGGCGAGCCCAGGTTGAATTCTTCACCGGCGATCTCAAACGCTTGGCGCTCCAGCTCAACCATCTTGTTGCCCAGCTCAATACTTTGCACACCGAGCAGTTGCGCATCCACCAGGGCGCCCTGGCGTTCGATACGCGCCAGCACCGGCACCAGGGGTATTTCGATGTCCGTCAGCACACTCGCCAGGCTCGGTATGGCCGCGAGCTGTGCATGCAACGCCTGATGCAGACGCAACGTCACGTCGGCATCTTCGGCGGCATAAGGGCCGGCCTGCTCGAGCGGGATCTGGTCGAACGTCAGCTGCTTGGCGCCTTTGCCGGCGATGTCCTGGAAGCTGACGGTGTCGTAGTCCAGGTACTTCTTGGCCAGGCTGTCCATGTCATGGCGGGTCGCCGTGGAGTTCAACACGTAGGATTCGAGCATGGTGTCGAAAGCGATGCCGCGTACGGTGATGCCGTTCGCCGGGTCGCCGCCGATGGCGCAGTTGGCCAGGATATTCATATCGAACTTGGCGTGCTGGCCGACCTTGAGCTTGCTCGGGTCTTCCAGCAGTGGCTTCAGGGCCAGCAACACGGTGTCGCGATCCAGCTGCTGCGGCGCACCGATGTAGGAATGGGTCAGCGGGATGTAGGCCGCTTCATGGGGCTGTACGGCAAAGGACACCCCGACCAGTTGCGCCTGCTGGGCGTCGATCCCGGTGGTTTCGGTGTCGAAAGCAAACAGTTTTGCGGCGTTAAGCTTTTTCAGCCAAGTGTCGAACGTAGCCTGGTCGAGGATGGTGGTGTAGGACGCTTCCAGCGGTGCAGCCGTCTCGATCACGTCTTCAACAGCCGGAGCCGCCTCGTTTGAGATCTTCAGCTCGACACGCTTGGCATCGCGCTGAATTTCGTCAAACCAGCTCTTGAACTCCAGCAGCGTGTACAGCTCCAGCAGCTTTTCGCGGTCCGGCTCGATCAGATGCAGATCATCCAGGCCCACATCCAGCGGCACGTCGATCTTGATCGTCGCCAACTGATAGGACAGGAATGCCATCTCTTTATGTTCTTCGAGCTTGGCCGGAAGATTCTTGGCCCCACGAATCGGCAGGGTCGGCACAATATCCAGCTGCTCATAAAGCTCTTTGAGGCCGCCATTCACGCCCACCAGCAAGCCGGAAGCGGTCTTCGGACCAATCCCCGGAACGCCCGGGATGTTGTCGGACGAATCGCCCATCAGCGCCAGATAGTCGATGATCTGCTCCGGAGCGACGCCAAATTTCTCCTTTACGCCCTCGATGTCCATCGCGCTACCGGTCATGGTGTTGACCAAGGTAATGTGCCCGTCGACCAGCTGCGCCATGTCCTTGTCACCGGTGGAAATCACCACCGGGCGGTCAGCCGCCGCACTGCTGCGGGCCAGGGTGCCGATCACGTCATCGGCTTCGACACCTTCGACGCACAGTAACGGGAAGCCCAGGGCGATCACGCTCTGGTGCAGCGGCTCGATCTGCAGGCGCATGTCATCGGGCATGCTCGGGCGGTTGGCCTTGTATTCGGCGTACATGTCATCGCGAAAGGTCCCACCCTTGGCGTCGAACACAACGGCGAACGGGCTGTCCGGGTACTGCTTGCGCAGGCTTTTGAGCATGTTCAACACGCCCTTGACGGCACCGGTCGGCAGGCCTTTGGAGGTGGTCAGCGGTGGCAGCGCGTGAAAGGCGCGGTACAGATAAGAAGAACCGTCCACCAGGACGAGGGGGGCTTGGCTCATGAGCAGGATCAACCTTTTCGGCGGGTCAGGCGCTAGAATAGCCGGACCAATGACGACAAAGGGACAAGGTTATCATGCGTACAGTAAATCGCCTGTTGTTGACCGGCTTGATTGCACTCACTCCGATGATGGCCATGGCGGCGGATACTGCCCCGTCTGGCGACCCGGAAGTTACCATTCGCACGGAAGGCGACAAGACCATTCAGGAATACCGCCAGAATGGTTTCCTGTACGCGATCAAGGTGACCCAGAAAGGCTTTCCGCCTTACTTCCTGGTGCGTGCGGACGGAACCGATGCGAACTTCATCCGTTCTGACCAGCCGGATATGCTGATCCCGTCATGGAAGATCTTCGAATGGAAATGATTTCTTAACTTAAATTGGCGCCGCGCACCGCGGCGCCCGTACTGGCAGTTTTAACCATGTCTGTGTTCACCCCGCTGGCTCGGCCCGAGCTGGAAACCTTTCTCGCCCCATACGGGCTCGGCCGCCTGCTTGATTTCCAGGGGATTGCCGCCGGTAGCGAAAACACCAATTTCTTTATCAGCCTGGAACAGGGCGAATTCGTCCTGACCCTGGTTGAGCGCGGCCCGGTCGCCGAAATGCCGTTCTTCATCGAACTGCTCGACGTGCTCCACGACGCCGACCTGCCGGTGCCTTACGCCCTGCGCACCACCGACGGCGTGGCCCTGCGCGAGTTGAAGGGCAAGCCGGCGCTGTTGCAACCGCGCCTGGCCGGCAAGCACATCAAAGACGCCAACGCCCAACACTGCGCACAGGTCGGTGACCTGCTCGGCCACCTGCACCTGGCGACGCAAGGCGAGAAAGTGCTGGAACGCAAGACCGATCGCGGGCTGGACTGGATGCTCAGTGAAGGCGCGAAGCTGATTTCACACCTGAGCGAGGCGCAACAGCGCCTGCTGCACGCTGCGTTGGCCGAGATCGAAGCGCATAAGGCCGACATCCTCGCCCTGCCGCGAGCCAATGTTCACGCCGACCTGTTTCGCGACAATGCGATGTTCGAAGGCACGCACCTGACCGGTTTGATCGACTTCTACAACGCCTGCTCGGGCCCAATGCTGTACGACGTGGCGATCGCCCTGAATGACTGGTGTTCGGATGCCGACGGAGTGATTGACGGGCAACGCGCCCGCGCACTGCTGGGCGCCTATGCCGGGCTGCGGCCTTTTACCGCCAAGGAAGCCGAGCTGTGGCCGAGCATGTTGCGCGTGGCGTGCGTGCGATTCTGGCTGTCACGCCTGATCGCTGCCGAGTCGTTTGCCGGACAGGATGTGTTGATCCATGACCCGGCGGAGTTCGAGCATCGCTTGGCGCAGCGTCAGCAGGTGACTGTGCACCTGCCGTTCGCGCTCTAAATGTGGGAGCGGGCTTGCTCGCGAAGGCAGTAGATCAGTAATAGATGTATTTACTGACACTGCGCCTTCGCGAGCAAGCCCGCTCCCACACAAGCCCGCTCCCACAGTAGTTCTGTGCCGGCTGTCAGAGCGACTCCAGGCACCCCGCCAAGTCACTCCCCAGCTTCTCCAGTACCTGCTCATAACCCTGCGCCGTCGCCGGGGTGTAACCGCCCAACGCATCCAGTTCGGCCAGTTTTACCGGCAAGCCGGCCACCAACGTCTCAGCCAACCGCGGGCGCAACGGCGGCTCGCTGAACACACAGGTCTTGCCCACTTCCTGCAACCGCGTACGCATCGCCGCCACATGCTGGGCGCCTGGCTGGACTTCAGCGGCCACGCTGAACACGCCGGTGTGCTTGAGCCCGTAAGCGGCTTCGAAGTAATCAAAAGCTTCGTGGAACACGAAGTAAGGCTTGTCGCCCACACTCGCCAGGCGCGCTTTCAAGCGCGCATCCAACGCATCCAAACGCTCATCGAACGCCTTCACGTTGCTCTGGTAACGCGCAGCATTGGCCGGGTCGGCAGCGCTGAGATCAGACGCCATGCGCGCAGCAATCACGCGCGCATTGACCGTCGACAACCACAAATGCGCGTCCAGGCTGCCTGGGCGGTGATCGTGATCATGTTCGTCGGCATCGTCAGCGTGGGAGTGGCTATCTTCGGCGAAACGACGCAGCTTCATGCCGGGTAGATCCTGAACCGCCACGGTTGTCGCTGTCCGGCCCTTCAATACGCGAGGCAGGAAGCTTTCCATGTCCGGGCCGATCCAATACAGCAGATCCACCGACTGCACGCGCCGTACGTCGGATGGGCGCAAGGCATAGTTATGCGGCGATGCGCCGGGCGGCAACAACACTTCGGGAACCGCCACGCCGTCCTGCACAGCGGCGGCAATCAACTGCAACGGCTTGATGCTGGTCAGCACCTTGACCTCGGCCTGAGCAGCACCCGCGATGAACAAACTGGTGACAAAAACGACAAAAACGGGAAAAAGTCGGGACACGATGACCACTCAATGACGTAGGAACGGGTAACATAATAACGTCTCTATCAAATGTCTGTCGCCGCTCATGCCTAAAACACCGCTTGCCAGCCGTCCCCACGACCACTCTCACTGCGTGCATACCGCGCTGTCGGAGGCCGATACCCTGTGCGCGCAGAAGGGCTTGCGCCTGACCGCCTTGCGCCGTCGGGTGCTGGAACTGGTGTGGCAGAGCCACAAGCCGCTGGGTGCCTACGACATTCTCGGCGTGCTCAGCGAGCAGGATGGCCGCCGCGCCGCGCCGCCCACCGTGTACCGCGCACTGGATTTCCTGCTGGAAAACGGCCTGGTACACCGTATCGCCTCGCTCAACGCGTTCGTCGGCTGCAACCACCCGGAACACGCGCACCAGGGCCAGTTCTTGATCTGCCGCGAGTGCCACGCTGCCATCGAGCTTGAACAAAAAAGCATCAGCGACGCCATCATCAAAAGCTCCGCCGATGTCGGCTTCAGGGTCGAAGGGCAAACGGTCGAAGTGGTCGGGCTCTGCTCGGGCTGCCAGGGGGCTTGATGAGCAATGCGTTAATCCGCCTGGAACAGGTCGGGGTCACGTTCGCCGGGCAAAACGTGCTGGATAACATCGCGCTGAGTGTGGAGCCGGGGCAGATCGTCACCCTGATCGGCCCCAATGGCGCCGGCAAGACCACCCTGGTGCGCGCCGTGCTCGGCCTGCTCAAGCCCGACACCGGCAGCGTGTGGCGCAAGCCCAGGCTGCGCGTTGGTTACATGCCGCAAAAGCTGCATGTGGACCCGACCTTGCCGCTGTCCGTGCTGCGTTTTTTGCGCCTGGTGCCCGGCGTGGATCGCGCCCGCGCACTGGCCGCGCTCAAGGAAGTCGGCGCTGAACAGGTGATCGACAGCCCGGTACAAAGCATCTCCGGCGGCGAAATGCAGCGCGTACTGCTGGCCCGCGCCTTGTTGCGCGAACCGGAGTTGCTGGTGCTCGATGAGCCGGTGCAAGGCGTCGACGTGGCCGGCCAGGCCGAGCTGTACAGCCTGATCACCCGCCTGCGCGACCGCCATGGCTGCGGCGTGCTGATGGTCTCCCACGACCTGCACCTGGTCATGAGCACCACCGACCAGGTGGTGTGCCTCAATCGCCATGTGTGCTGCTCCGGCCACCCGGAACAGGTCAGCGGCGACCCGGCGTTTGTCGAGTTGTTCGGCAAGAACGCGCAGAGCCTGGCGATCTACCACCATCATCACGACCACGCCCATGATCTGCATGGCGCCGTGGTCGACGATCCCGACGCCCCTCATACCCACGTCCATGGAGATAGCTGCAAGCATGGCTGATTTTCTGCTCTACGCCCTGCTGGCAGGCTTGGCCTTGGCACTGGTGGCGGGCCCGCTGGGCTCGTTCGTGGTGTGGCGCCGCATGGCGTATTTCGGCGACACCTTGTCGCACGCCGCGCTGCTGGGCGTGGCCATGGGCTTCCTGCTGGATGTGAGCCCAACCATCGCCGTGACCGTCGGCTGCCTGCTGCTGGCGGTGCTGCTGGTGACCCTGCAACAGCGCCAGCCGCTGGCCTCCGACACATTGCTGGGCATTCTCGCGCCGAGCACCTTGTCCCTTGGCCTGGTAGTGCTGAGCTTTATGCATGAAGTGCGCATCGACCTGATGGCCTACTTGTTCGGCGACTTGCTAGCGATCAGCCCCACCGACCTCTCATGGATCCTCGGCGGCAGTACGGTGGTGCTGGTGTTGCTGGTGGCCCTGTGGCGCCCGCTGCTGGCAATCACCGTGCATGAAGAGCTGGCGACGGTGGAGGGCCTGCCCGTACCCACTCTGCGCATGGCGCTTATGTTGTTGATCGCCGTGGTGATTGCTGTCGCGATGAAGATTGTCGGCGTATTGTTGATCACGTCGCTGCTGATCATTCCCGCCGCCGCCGCCCAGCGCCATGCCCGCTCACCGGAGCAGATGGCGATCGGCGCCAGCCTGCTGGGGATGCTGGCAGTGTGTGGGGGCCTGGCGCTGTCCTGGTTCAAGGACACGCCGGCCGGGCCGTCGATTGTGGTCACGGCCGCCGCCCTGTTTCTGCTGAGTTTTGTCCTGCCCCGTCGAGGGGTGTAGACTTGCTCGCTTTTTGCGCAATTAGAGAGTCGCAGGAATGAAGCCGTTCAACTCCCGTTATCTGCTCCTTGCCGCATTTTCCTTGCTGCTGGGCGCCTGTCAGAGCACACCGCCCGCCGCCCCCGAGGCCCCGGACGCACGCGCTGCGGCCATCGCGCAGCTGGAGCAAAACCTGGCCAGCAGTGAGCTGGCCACCGCCGAGGACCAACTGGCCGCGCTGCAGGCCCAGTCACCCAACGACCCGGCCCTTGAGCCGTACCAGCGCCAATTGGCCGAAGCCTACCTGCAGCGCAGCCAGATCGTGCTGCAAAAAGGTGATGTCAATGCCGCCGCCACTGCCCTGAGCCGGGCCCGCGCATTGATGCCCAAGGCGCCGGCGCTCACCGGCGGGGTGAACAGCGCCATCACGCACGCCCGCAAAGCCGAGCTGGATAAAGCTGAGGCCGCACTCAAAGCCGCCGAGGCCAAGCCTGCCGCCAAAGTCATCGACCCGGCCGCTGAAAGCACCACGGTTGCGTTGAACCTCACTGATATCGAAGAACTTCGCCATCAGTTGGATGCCATCGCTACCGATGTGGTGAATTACCAGTGCGACGTAAGCATCCAGGTGCCGCGCACCCAGGATTACCCATGGCTTGCCACGCTGCTGACCAAACGGGTGAAGCGACTTGATTCGGGATATGAGCTGAAGATTCACCGGCAGATTCTGAAACACATTCCGGCGCAAGTGGTGCTGATTCCGCGCAAGGCGCAATAAAGCATCGCAGGCAAGCCAGCTCCCACATGTTGAACTGTGAACACATTCAAATGTAGGAGCTGGGTTGCCTGCGATGACGATCTAACAAACAACCAACGACTTAAGCCGGAATCGCCTTGGCCTTCGGCTCACGATCCCAAACCCGATGCTGCCCGATCGCGGCAAAAAACGCTTTGAACGCCTTGGCGTCCGCACCTACGATCAACCCCGCATCCACCTCAAGCTTCAGCAGGTCCAGCAAGGGCTTGGCATCCGGGGCAAGGGCAATCGCCTTCAGATGCTTGTAAGCCTCCAGCAGGAAGTGCAACGCGACGCCGTCGCCGCTCAACGCCTTGATCGACTCTTTACCGCCGGGTACGAACACCGCATCAAACGCAATCGACGGCATGCCTTCCATCGACGCATCCACCGGCAGGCTCTTGCCATCGGCGGTCTTCACCGGCGCCGAGGTCGGCCCCAGCAGCTTGGCGTGTGCGCCTTCAGCTTCCAGCGCCTTCTTCAACGCGGCAATCGCCGTAGCATCTACACCGTTGGCGGCCAGAATGGCCACTTTGCGCGTCTTGATATCGCCCGGCAGCAAATTCGCCTGGCTCAGCGCAGGTGAACGCTCCGGCTTGGTTTGACGCTCAGGCACCGTGCCTTTGGTCGGCACCGGCAGGCCCAGGTTCTGCGCCACACGCTTGGCCAATTCCAGGTCGATATTGGCCAGGATCTCATTGACCTGACGCGCACGAATAAACTCGCGCTCCACCTTGCCCAACTCAAAGCTGTACGCCGCAATAATGTGCTCTTGCTCGTGCTTGCTCATGCTGCGAAAGAACAGCCGCGCCTGGGAGAAGTGATCGCCGAACGACTCGCTACGCTCACGCACCTTGTGCGCCTCGATGCGTTCCGGATAGCTCTCGAAACCTCCATCCTGCGCCGCAGGTGGGGTTTCTTTCGGCCAGCCGCCATCAATCGAGTTCGGCTCGTACGAGGCACGACCCTTGTCGATGGTGCTGCGGTGCATGGCATCGCGCTGGTTGTTATGCAGCGGCGTCACCGGCTGGTTGATCGGCAACTGGTGAAAGTTCGGGCCGCCCAGTCGGCTGATCTGCGTATCGGTGTAGGAAAACAACCGACCTTGCAGCAGTGGGTCATTGGAGAAGTCGATGCCCGGCACGATGTGCCCAGGGCAGAACGCCACCTGCTCGACTTCGGCAAAGAAGTTGTCCGGGTTGCGGTTCAGCACCATCTTGCCCAGCGGGGTAATCGGCACCAGCTCTTCGGGGATCAGCTTGGTCGGGTCGAGGATGTCGAAGTCGAACGCGTGCTCCTTGTCTTCAGGAATCACCTGCACGCCCAGCTCCCACTCAGGGTAATCGCCGCTTTCAATCGACTCCCAGAGGTCGCGACGGTGGTAATCGGTATCTTTACCTGCAAGCTTCTGGGCCTCGTCCCACACCAGCGAGCAGGTGCCGGCTGTAGGGCGCCAGTGGAATTTGACGAAGTTGGATTTACCCTCGGCATTCACCAGGCGGAAAGTGTGCACACCAAACCCCTGCATGCTGCGCAGGCTTTTGGGGATCGCACGGTCGGACATGGCCCAGATCACCATGTGCGCCGATTCCGGCTGCAGCGAGACAAAATCCCAGAACGTATCGTGGGCCGAGCCGCCGGTAGGAATCTCGTTATGCGGCTCAGGTTTTACCGCATGCACGAAGTCAGGAAACTTGATCGCGTCCTGGATGAAAAACACCGGCATGTTGTTGCCCACCAGGTCGAAGTTGCCTTCGTCAGTGAAGAACTTCACGGCAAAGCCGCGCACGTCGCGCACCGTATCGCCGGAACCGCGCGGGCCCTGCACGGTGGAGAAGCGCACAAATACCGGGGTTTTATGCCCAGGGTCACGTAGGAAACCGGCCTTGGTCAGCGCGGAATGGTTTTCATAGGTTTGAAAATAGCCATGGGCGCCGGTGCCACGGGCATGCACGATGCGCTCCGGGATACGCTCATGGTCAAAGTGCGTGATTTTTTCACGCATGATGAAGTCTTCCAGCAGCGACGGGCCACGGGAACCGACTTTGAGGGTGTTCTGGTTATCGGAAATCTTCACGCCCTGGTTGGTGCGCAGCGCCTGGCCGGTCGCATCGGAACGGAACTCCTCCAGGGCCTGCAGCTTGGCGTTGGTGTTGCCACGGTCCAGGGTGTCGGTGCCCGCGAGCTCACTCTTCGGCGGGGTAGCTGGCTTCTTGGTACTCATCAGTCAAAACTCCTTATTCAAAGTGGCCAGAGCGGTCCCCGGCTCGTTTGAGCAAAACCCCAGGCACGGCACCTGGGAAATCGAGTTGCTTAAGTAGTGACTGGTACCGTTTTGCGCCGTTCCTTTTTTATGACCTTTGATCGCGTTATTGCCAAATCGCTGGTTGAATGCGAAATAAATGCTAAGAAACACTATACGGACAGGCTAAAATGCGCGCCCGGCTAACCGCTGATCCCTTTTCCATGCGCCCCACAAGGTTCGCTACGTGATCGAGTTTCATAACGTCCATAAAACCTACCGCGTCGCCGGTAAGGAAATCCCCGCGCTGCACCCCACCAGCCTGCGCGTCGAAAACGGCCAGGTGTTCGGCCTCATTGGCCACTCCGGTGCGGGAAAAAGTACCCTGCTGCGTCTGATCAATCGCTTGGAACAACCCAGCGGCGGTCAGATCAATGTCGACGGCGAAGAAGTCACCGCACTCGACGCCAACGGCCTGCGCCGTTTCCGTCAGCAGGTCGGGATGATTTTCCAGCACTTCAACTTGCTGGCGTCCAAGACCGTGGCCGACAACGTGGCACTGCCGCTGACCCTGGCCGGCGAATTGTCGCGCAAGGATATCGACCTGCGCGTGGCCGAACTGCTGGCCCGCGTCGGCTTGTCGGACCACGCCAGGAAGTACCCGGCGCAGTTGTCCGGTGGCCAGAAGCAGCGCGTCGGCATCGCCCGCGCCCTGGCGACCAAGCCAAAAATCCTGCTGTGCGACGAAGCCACCAGCGCCCTCGACCCGCAAACCACCGCCTCGGTATTGAAACTGCTGGCTGAGATCAACCGCGAGCTGAAGCTGACCATCGTGCTGATCACCCATGAAATGGACGTGATCCGCCGCGTGTGCGATCACGTGGCCGTGATGGACGCCGGTGTGATCGTCGAGCAAGGCTCGGTGGCCGACGTGTTCCTGCACCCCAAACACCCGACCACCAAGCGCTTCGTGCAAGAAGCCGAGCAAGTCGATGAAGGCGAGCAACGTGATGTGTTCGCCCATGTGCCGGGCCGCATCGTACGCCTGACGTTCCAGGGCGAAGCGACCTACGCGCCGTTGCTGGGTACCGTCGCCCGTGAAACGGGGGTGGACTACAGCATCCTTGCCGGTCGAATCGACCACATCAAAGACACCCCCTACGGGCAACTGACCCTGGCCATCACCGGCGGTGACATGGAGGCGGCATTTGCCCGCTTCACCGCAGCCGATGTGCACATGGAGGTCCTGCGTTAATGGACGTATTACTGCATTACTTCGACAAGGTTGACTGGGCGGACATCTGGGTTGCCACCGGCGACACCATGCTGATGCTCAGCACCTCGCTGTTTTTCACGGTGCTGGTGGGCCTGCCGCTGGGCATTCTGCTGTTTCTGTTCAGCCCACGGCAGTTGCTGGAGCAGAAAGCCACCTATGGCGTACTGGCATTTATCGTCAACGCTATACGCTCTCTGCCGTTTATCATCCTGCTGATTGTGATGATCCCGACGACGATCTTCATCACCGGCACCTCGCTTGGCGTGGCCGGCGCGATTCCACCGCTGGTGGTAGGGGCTTCGACGTTCTTCGCGCGGCTGGTGGAAACCGCATTGCGCGAGGTGGATCGCGGCATCATCGAGGCGACCCAAGCCATGGGCGCCACCACTCGGCAGATCATCGTCAAGGCGCTTCTGCCGGAGGCAAAGCCCGGCATCATTGCGGCAATCACCGTCACCGCCATCGCTCTGGTGGGCTACACCGCCATGGCAGGCGTGGTGGGCGCCGGTGGCTTGGGTGACCTGGCGATCCGTTATGGATACCAGCGTTTCCAGGACGATGTGATGGTCGTTACCGTAGTCATGCTGATTGTGCTGGTACAAATTCTGCAAACCATCGGCGACAAGCTGGTGACACACTATTCTCGAAAATAACGGCCATGGCCGGCCCCTCGCCGGCCCATGCCCGAACAAGGAGCTTGTTGAATGAAAAAACTACTGGTTGCTTTCGCCGCCGTTGCCGCGTTTTCCGCCCACGCTGCCGAGACCATCACGGTCGCTGCATCGCCGGTACCGCACGCGGAAATCCTCGAATTCGTGAAGCCTGCACTCGCCAAAGAAGGCGTGGATTTGCAGGTCAAAGTCTTCACCGACTACGTGCAGCCGAACGTACAGGTAGCTGAAAAGCGCCTGGACGCCAACTTCTTCCAGCACCAGCCGTACCTGGATGAGTTCAACAAAACCAAAGGCACTCACCTGGTGAGCGTCGGTGCTGTGCACCTGGAGCCCCTGGGCGCCTACTCCAGCAAGTACAAGAAGCTGGAAGAACTGCCAAGCGGCGCCAACGTGGTGATCCCGAACGACGCCACCAACGGCGGCCGCGCTCTGCTGCTGCTGGCCAAGTACAACCTGATCACCCTGAAGGACCCGACCAACATCCTGTCGACCATCAAGGACATCACCGGCAACCCGAAAAACCTGAAATTCCGCGAACTGGAAGCCGCCACTCTGCCGCGCGTGCTGACCCAGGTCGACCTGGCGCTGATCAACACCAACTACGCCCTGGAAGCCAAGCTGGACCCGTCCAAGGACGCCCTGGTGATCGAAGGCAATGACTCGCCTTACGTGAACATCCTGGTCACCCGCGACGACAACAAGGACTCGGACGCCGTGAAGAAGCTGGTTGCAGCCCTGCACACGCCGGAAGTGAAAGCGTTCATTCTTGAGAAGTACAAAGGCGCGATTCTGCCGGCGTTCTGATCAAACCAGATCAAAAAATGTGGGAGCGGGCTTGCTCGCGAATGCGGTGATTCAGTCGACAGATTCCGTGACTGACACTCCGCCTTCGCGGGCAAGCCCGCTCCCACATTTGTTTTGTGTTGCTTGAAAGGTCAGGCCACTGACTCGATACTCAACCCTTGCACAAAACCACTGTGGGAGCTGGCTTGCCCGCGATGGCGGTGTTTCAGTGCCAGAGATGCAAGCTGACCCACCGCTATCGCGGGCAAGCCCGCTCCCACATTTATTTTGTGTTGCTTGAAAGGTCAGGCCACTGACTCGATACTCAACCCATGCACAAAACCACTGTGGGAGCTGGCTTGCCCGCGATGGCGGTGCATCAGTGCCAGAGATGCAAGCTGACCCACCGCTATCGCAGGCAAGCCCACTCCCACATTTATTTTGTGTTGCTTGAAAGGTCAGGCCACTGACTCGATACTCAACCCTTGCACAAAACCACTGTGGGAGCTGGCTTGCCCGCGATGGCGGTGCATCAGTGCCAGAGATGCAAGCTGACCCACCGCTATCGCGGGCAAGCCCACTCCCACGGCGCTTGTTATTTACGCTGCAGCAAGCCTGGCAACTGCGCCACCAGCTTTTGGTTGTTCAACGGCGCACGGATAAACCCACGCTGCGTACCATCCGGGCCGATCAGCGCGAGGTTGCCGCTGTGGTCGACGGTGTAGTTTGGCTTGCTGGTATCCGCCGGGATGAACGGGATGCTCACCGCATTCGAGACCTTCTGCACATCGCCCACATTTGCACCGGTAAGGCCCTGGAATTGCGGGTCGAAGTAGCCCAGGTACTGCTTGAGCTGGGTCGGCGTGTCGCGGTTTGGGTCGACACTGACCAAAATCACCTGCAACTTATCCACGGCCTCTTTCGGCAGTTCGCTCTTGATCTGGCGCAGTTGGGCGAGGGTGGTCGGGCAGATGTCCGGGCAGAAGGTGTAGCCGAAGAACAGCAGGCTCCACTTGCCTTTCAACTCGCTGACCACAACCGGCTGGCCGTCTTGATTGGTCATGGTCACCGGTGGCAGCTGGCGGCTTTGCGGCAGCAGGATGATACCGGCGTCGATCAGCGCGGTGGGGTCGCCCTGGCCTTTGCCACTGAGTACCTTGTTGACGGTCAGGCCCATGATCAACGCGACGATGGCCACCAGGATAAAGACAGTTTTTTGAGTTCGGGTCATAGGTTCAACAGTAAGTAATGGTCTACGAGCAGGGCGATAAACAGCAGGAACAGGTACCAGATAGAGTACTTGAACGTGTTGATCGCCGCGTGCGGCTTGCTGCCACGGTACAGCACCCAGGCCCATTGCAGAAAGCGTGCGCCCAATACCAGCGCGCACGCCAGGTACAGCAGGCCGCTCATATGGATGACGTAAGGCATCAGGCTCGCCGCCAGCAGGGCGAAGGTGTAGAGCAGGATATGCACCTTGGTGTAGTGCTCGCCATGGGTGACCGGCAGCATCGGAATATCTGCCTTGGCGTATTCCTCCTTGCGGTGAATGGCCAGGGCCCAGAAGTGCGGCGGGGTCCAGGCGAAGATGATGAGCACCAGCAGCAGCGGCTCGGCGCTGACATGCCCGGTTACCGCAACCCAGCCCAACAACGGCGGCGCAGCCTCGGCGAGGCCGCCGATGACGATATTCTGCGGCGTGGCGCGCTTCAAAAAGCCGGTATAGATCACCGCATAACCCAGCAGCGAGGCCAGCGTCAGCCAGGCCGCCAGGGGGTTGGTGAACGCCAGCAGCAAGGCCAATCCAGCCACAGCCAGACACAACGCAAAGGTCAACGCCGCCACCGGCGACACGCGCCCCTGCGCCATCGGCCGCTGATGCGTGCGCGCCATCACCGCATCAATCCGCCGATCCACCACATGGTTGACCGCCGCCGCCCCACCGGCACACAGCGCAATGCCCAGGTTGCCAAACACCAGCACCGCCCACGGCACCCCGGCGCGGGTCGCGAGGAACATGCCCACCAACGAGGTGATGAGCATCAGCACCACCACTTTCGGCTTGGTCAGCTCCAGGTAGTCACGCCAGATCGCCTGATCGTGACGCGTGCCGATCAAGGTCGCCATGGCATCTCTCCTTTAAGGGTGATGAGGCCCGATACGTGTTTGCGCGGGATAAACCGCCAGCCGAACGGCAGCTGGTTGCGCACCCGGACCAGGCTGGTGCGGGCGTGGTAGTTGACCAGCACCAGTGTCAGCAGCAACGCGGCGCCACCGGCGTTATGGCCGACCGCAACCGGCAACGGCAGATGGAAATACACGTTGCTCAAGCCCAGACAGAGTTGTGCCGCCAGCGCGATCAGCAACAGGCTCGCGAGCCGGGTCATGCCCACGACGCGCAACTGCCAGGCCAGGCCCAGCAACACCAGCGTGACCAGCACCGCGCCAATACGATGGGTGAGGTGAATGGCCGTGCGCGCTTCGCTGTCGAGCTGGCCGCCGAGGTAATTCGGGCCGATGTGTTGAGTGAGGTGAAAGCCATTGGCAAAGTCCGCCGCCGGCCACCACTCGCCATGGCAGGTGGGCAAGTCGATACAGGCCACCGCCGCGTAGTTGGAACTGACCCAACCGCCCAAGGCGATCTGCCCGATCACCAGCACCAACCCGGCCGTCGCCCAATATTGCAGGCGCTTGGGCACGATCAACGCGGGCAGTACGCCGGACAGTCGCAAGGTCAGCAGAAACAGCAGGCTCAAGGTGGCAAAACCGCCCAACAAGTGGCCCGTCACCACCTGCGGCCACAGTTTCAACGTGACCGTCCACATGCCGAACGCCGCCTGGGCGAACACCACCGCCAACAGGAATAGCGGCAATTTTACCGGCTGCCCCGGGTCCCGCCGATGGTTCCACGAACGCGCCGCCAGCAACACAATCAGCAAGCCCAGAGTGCCGGCAAAGTAACGATGCGTCATCTCGGCCCAACCCTTGTCGGCCTCCACCGGCGTATCGGGGAAATGCAGCTCGGCATGGGCCAGCTGGGCTTCGCTTTGCGGCACGCCGATAAAGCCGTAGCAACCGGGCCAGTCCGGGCAACCGAGGCCTGCGTGGGTCAGGCGCGTATAGGCGCCGAGCAGCACGACCAGCAGCGCAAGCAAGGTGGCAAACAACGCGAGGCGAAATCCAGGTTTGGCCATGACGATGCCCTTATCCGATATTCGACAGTTTCAGCAGCAGGCGCAGGTCGTTGAGCAGGTCCTTGCCCTTGACCTTGGCGTCGTAGCGCAGCACCAGGTTGCCGTGCGGGTCGACGATCCACAGTTGCGCATCGCCGGGGGCGGCGGCGTCTTTGGTGAAGGTCGAGAGATCCAGCGAGTAGCGTTGCAGTTGCGGGTATTCGGCCTTGAGCTTGGCCTCGTACTCGGTGCTTACCGGCTGCGCGCTGGCCAGGGCATGGCTGGCGCGAGAGGCGTCACGGCCGAGGCTGATTTGCAGCTGGCGCGCCAGGTACACCAGTTGCTGGCATTCGGCCGCGCACGCGGTGGGCGCGGTGACCAGCAGTTGCCAGCGCTGTTCATCGGCTTGCACGCCGATATCGGCGCGGGTCTGGCCGTTACCGATCAACTCGCCGTGGTAGCTGCGGCTGTCCGGCACCCAGAACTGCAGTTTGTACATGAAAGTGGCCAGCGCCATCGGGCCGATCACCATCAGCAGGATCAAAATCAGTTGCCAACGGCCTTTGCGGCGGTCGGGCACCTCAGACATGTTGAGTGGATTCATGGCCGCTCCCATGGTGCTTCTCCTTTTTGTTG
This sequence comes from Pseudomonas poae, assembly GCA_028869255.1. Lineage (NCBI taxonomy): Bacteria > Pseudomonadati > Pseudomonadota > Gammaproteobacteria > Pseudomonadales > Pseudomonadaceae > Pseudomonas > Pseudomonas poae. The sequence continues at coordinate 5,753,843 of CP110972.1, forward strand.
TGCCATCCGAGGTAGAGGTAAAGCGCCAACAGCGCCAACGCCATGGCGAACCACTGCACGGCGTACCCCAGGTGTTTTTCCGGGCCCATGCCAACCACCGGCCAGGTGGTGTCGTACGTACCCGGGCCCGCTTCGGCGCGCAGCTCGTAGGCAAAGCCGCTGCGCCCCAGCTCGTCCCACAGCGCGGCGGGATGCAGCGCCGTCAGCAGGCGCGGCCATTGCGCGCTCGCCGGGTCGGCGTGCAACTGGAAGGTTTCGCCAGGGGCCACGTACACCCAGGCATCGAGGTTCAAAGGTTGCTCAGGGGTGGTGAAGGAAGGGGACGTGCGCCGGTCCGGCCACGGCAGCCAGCCACGGTTGAGCAACAGCCACAGGCCGCTGGCCTGGTCATGAAAGGGTTGCAGAAGTTCCACACCGGCCTTGCCATCGCGCATACGGTTATCGAGCAACACGCTGTGCTCGGGGTCGAATTGCCCGCGCAGGTGCACGCGGCGAAAGGCCGGGTCAGGCATGTCATTAAGCTGCGCACTGCTGACCGGGTCGGCCATGCGCCGCTCGGCATAACGGTCCACCAGCAGCTGTTTTTCATGGCCGCGAGCCAACTGCCAGAAGCCCAAACCGACCATCAACGGCAGCAGCACCAGCACTACCAACGTGGGTGCTAGCCCTGGGCGAAAGTCTTTTATGGCGCTGGCTATACTTGTTTTCATTGCCCGCCCATCCGAATGGAACCTGACCATGCTCAAAGCAGCTATTGCCCTGATGCTGATCGCGACTGTCGTGAGCCTGTTCAGTGGCTTGTTCTTCCTGGTCAAGGACGAGGGCAACTCCAACCGCCTCGTCACTGCCTTGACCGTGCGCGTGGTGCTGGCCGTGATCACCGTGGGCTTGATCGCCTGGGGCTTTTTCAGCGGCCAGCTGGTTTCTCATGCACCGTGGTAACGCACCTCACAGCACATAAACGAAGAAAAACAGGCCGATCCACACCACATCCACAAAGTGCCAATACCAACTGGCCGCCTCGAACCCGAACTGGTGCTCGGCATTGAAATGCCCGCGCAGGATGCGCATCAGCATCACAAACAGAATGATGGTGCCGATGGTCACGTGCGCGCCGTGAAAGCCGGTGAGCATGAAGAACGTCGCGCCGTACACGCCCGAACCAAGGGTCAGGCCCAGCTCTTTATAGGCGTGGATATATTCCTCGGCCTGGAACCCCAGGAACGCCAGCCCCAGCAATACCGTGATCGCCAGCCAGATTTTCAGCGCGCCACGATGGCCTTTGCGCAGGGCATGGTGGGCGATGGTGATGGTCACGCTGGAACTCACCAGCAGGATGGTATTGACCAGCGGCAGGCCCCATGGGCTGATGGTGCCTTCCGGCGCGGGGTACAGTTTCGGGTCAGGGTTATTGAGCAGCGGCCAGGCGAACTCGAAGTTCGGCCACAGCATATGCGCGATGCCCTTATGCCCTTCGCCGCCCAGCCAGGGGCCGGACATGTGCCGCACATAAAACAGCGCCCCGAAGAACGCGATAAAGAACATCACTTCGGAAAAGATGAACCAGCTCATGCCCCAGCGAAACGAGCGGTCCATCTGCGCGCTGTACAACCCGGCACGGCTTTCCTTGATCACCGCGCCGAACCAGCCGAACAGCATGTAAGCGACCAGCAGCCCGCCGACGAAAAAGATCCACGGGCCGTGGGATTCCGGGCGCGCCGCTTTCAGATCGTTGAACCACACGGCCAGGCCATACACCGTGACCAACATGCCAATCGTGGCAATTATCGGCCATTTGCTTTGCGCTGGTACGTAGTACGTATCATGAGTCGACATGTATTCGCTCTCCTGATTGAGCGGGCAAACAGTAGCTAGCCGCCTGTACGGGCAGCCACCGGCGGTTGGCGCGCAGTGATATCAAACAGCGTGTACGCCAGGGTCAAATGCTTCACATCCTTGGGCATGTCGCGATCGACGATGAAGCGCACCGGCATTTCGATGCGCTGGCCTGGCTGCAGCACCTGCTGGGTAAAGCAAAAGCACTCGGTCTTGTGGAAGTACATCGCCGCTTCGGCCGGGGAAATGCTCGGCACCGCCTGGGCGGTCATCGGCTTATCCGTGGGGTTGTAGGCCACGAACAGCATCTCGGTAACGGCGCCGGGGTTGACCACCACTTCGTCAGCCTTGGCGTAGAAATCCCAGACCATGTCGATGGCGTTGGTCGACAAAAACTGCACCCGCACCTGGCGCGAGGAATCAACGACCTGTTCGCCCTCGTACTGCCCAGCCGTCTTGCCGTTGATGCCGAACGCCTTGCACATCACGTCGTAGATCGGCACTAAGGCAAAGCCGAAAGCGAACATCGCCACCACCAGCATCAGCAGGCGGGTGACCAGGCGTTTGATCGGGATGGATTCAGCCATGGTGCTCACCTGAGCCGAACTCGATCAATGTGGGAGCGGGCTTGCTCGCGAAAGCGATTTCATAGCTGACGAAGATGCTGACTGACGCATCGTCTTCGCGAGCAAGCCCGCTCCCACATTGACGGTACTCACACCCCAAAAAGGTATTCACTTGACCTCCGGCGGCGTCGTAAACGTGTGATACGGCGCAGGCGAGGGCACGCTCCACTCCAACCCTTCAGCCCCATCCCACGGTTTGGCCGGGGCCGGCGGGCCGCCACGGATGCACTTGATCACGATAAACAGGAAGAAGATCTGCGTGGCGCCAAACATGAACGCGCCAATCGAGGAGACCATGTTGAAGTCGGCGAACTGCAGGTTGTAATCCGGCACCCGGCGCGGCATGCCGGCCAGCCCCACGAAGTGCATCGGGAAGAACGCCATGTTCATGCCCACGAAAGACAGCCAGAAGTGCAGCTTGCCCAAGGTTTCGTCGTACATATGGCCGGTCCATTTCGGCAGCCAGTAGTAGGCCGACGCGAAGATGCCAAAGATCGCGCCAGGCACCAGTACGTAATGGAAATGCGCCACCACAAAGTAGGTGTCGTGGTACTGGAAGTCCGCCGGGGCAATTGCCAGCATCAGCCCAGAGAAGCCGCCGATGGTGAACAGGATCACGAAGGCCACGGCAAACAGCATCGGTGTCTCGAAGGTCAGCGAGCCTTGCCACATCGTGCTGACCCAGTTAAACACCTTTACCCCCGTGGGCACGGCGATCAGCAGCGTGGCGTACATGAAGAACAGCTCACCCACCAGCGGGATGCCGACCACAAACATGTGGTGCGCCCACACGATGAACGACAAGAACGCGATGCTCGCCGTGGCGTAGACCATCGAGGTGTAGCCGAACAATGGCTTGCGCGAGAACGTCGGGATGATTGAGCTGACGGCGCCAAACGCCGGCAGAATCATGATGTACACCTCGGGGTGGCCGAAGAACCAGAACACATGCTGGAACAGCACCGGGTCACCGCCGCCGGCCGCACTGAAGAAGCTGGTGCCGAAGTGGATATCCATCAGCATCATGGTCACGCAACCGGCCAGTACCGGCATCACCGCAATCAGCAGGAAGGCGGTGATCAGCCAGGTCCAGACGAACAGCGGCATTTTCATCAAGGTCATGCCGGGGGCGCGCAGGTTGAGGATGGTGGCGACCACGTTGATCGCGCCCATGATTGAACTGATGCCCATCAAGTGAATCGCGAAGATGAAGAACGTCACGCTTTCCGGCGCATAGGTGGTGGAGAGCGGGGCGTAGAAGGTCCAGCCGAAATTCGGCCCGCCGCCGGGGCTGAACAGCGTGGACACCAGCAGCAGGAATGCCGCCGGCAGCAGCCAGAAGCTGAAGTTGTTCATGCGCGGCAGGGCCATGTCGGGCGCGCCGATCATCAGCGGGATCATCCAGTTGGCCAGGCCGACGAACGCCGGCATCACCGCGCCAAACACCATGATCAGGCCATGCATGGTGGTCATCTGGTTGAAAAACGCCGGTTCCACGATCTGCAGCCCGGGCTGGAACAATTCGGCACGGATCACCATGGCGAACGAGCCGCCGAGCAGGAACATGGTGAAGGCGAACCACAGGTACATGGTGCCGATGTCTTTGTGGTTGGTGGTCAGCACCCAGCGCATCAACCCCTTGGCGGGGCCGTGGGCATGGTCAGCGGCGTGACCATGGTCGTCGATCACAGTGCTCATGGCCGTTCTCCTGCAAGCGAATGGGCGGGGCGGGGCGGGGCATACGCAACGAAGTAGGTCATTTGCTTTCCGCCTGCTTAATAGCCAGCACGTCTTTAGGCGTGACCATGTCGCCCTTGTTGTTGCCCCAGGCATTGCGCTCGTAGGTCACTACTGCGGCGATATCGACTTCCGACAGTTGCTTGCCGAACGCGGCCATCGCGGTGCCGGGCTTGCCGTGGTAGACCAGGCTCAGGTGATCAGCGGCAGGCCCGGTGGCGATTTTCGAGCCCTTGAGCGCCGGGAACATCGGCGGCAGGCCCTGGCCTTCGGCCTGGTGACAGGCCACGCAGGTGGTGTGGTAGACCTTGTCGCCACGGGCCACCAGTTCTTCAAGCGTCCACTCCTTGGAGGTCAGCTCCTTGAGTTTGGCCGCCTCTTCCTTGCGCTCGCCGAGCCAGGTGTCGTAGTCGGCCCTGGATTTGACCTCGACCACAATCGGCATGAAACCATGGTCCTTGCCGCACAATTCGGCGCACTGGCCACGGTAGATGCCGGGCTTCTCGACCCGGGTCCACGCCTCGTTGACGAAACCGGGGATGGCGTCGCGCTTGACCGCAAAGGCCGGCACCCACCAGGAGTGGATCACGTCGGCGGCGGTCACCAAAAAGCGCACCTTGGCGCCCACCGGCAGCACCAGCGGCTGGTCGACTTCGAGCAAATAGTGCTCACCCTTGGTGGCCTGGTTATGGATCTGCTCGGCGGGCGTGGCCAGGTTGCTGAAGAACTCCACGTCCTGGCCCAGGTATTTGTAATGCCACTTCCACTGATAGCCGGTGACCTGGATATCGATATCCGATTCACTGCTGTCGTAAATATTGATCAGGGTCTTGGTCGCCGGGATGGCCATGGCCACCAGGATCAACAAGGGCACCACGGTCCAAAGGATTTCCACGGTGGTGCTCTCGTGGAACTTGGCCGCTACTTGGCCCGTAGACCGGCGGTGCAGGATCATCGACCAGAACATCGCGCCAAACACGACAATGCCGATCACCACACAGATCCAGAAAATGGTCATGTGCAGATCAAACACAGCGTGACTGACTTCAGTCGCCCCTGGCGCCATATTCGTTGTCCAGGCGGCGTGCGCCTGGCCGAATACCGACCACAACAGGAGGCCCATCCAAACGTGTGGATGTCGCGTCATTGCGGGTTCCCCTTATCGTTCTTGTTATCCCGCCGGTTTGCACCTGCGTCGAAGGGAGCGGCTTCCATACTGCTTACAACCGCTTAGCCTTGCCTGCTTATGCAGTCTGGCGTCATCAGCTAATCGCGTACAAACCCGAGTATAGACAGGCTCTGCAACCCCGCAATGTGTAGGGGCAAATGAGTAGAAATGATCGGCGCGGGCCAATAAAATAGCGTGCAGAATCGTTTATCCTACCAACGATGGCAATTCGATATAACGCGGGCGCATAACCGTGAACTAATTATGACAAATGCGTCTTAGGCGCTCGTATAAACGAGCTACCTTATCCTCTCCCTTTTCCTACGCCTGCATCACTGGAGCCTTCATGAACACCGCCGCATTGCGCGAGCAGATTTCCCGTGCCCATCAACACGAAGCCAGCACGGGCCAGCTTGCCCAGCAACTGGAAAAACAATTGCCGCACCTGCATTCGGCCATCTCCCTGGCTGACGGTGATCGCAACATTGTTATGACCCGCTTTGTTACCGCCTACATCGAACTGGTGCCGGACCTGCTGGACGCAGCCAACGACGTGGCCCGCGAGGCCGGTATCGAAAGCCAGATCAAGCCGGTACTGAAGATCGCCGAGCATTTCTTCCTGCAACCGCCCGCGATCCTGGCCGGCCATGAAGGGCTCGACGGCCTGCTGGACGAGGCTTACCTGGCGCACCGCCTGGTTGAGGAAGTAAACGATCTGTATATCAAGCATTTCGGTCAGCCGCTGATTCCGGCGGATACGACCGTGGCCAACCTGATCGCCCATCAACTGATCGGCGAAGCATTCGCCAATCAATTGGATGAAGCCGTGCACCTGGCGGTGGATGAGATGCTGAACGAGGACAGCTTCGCATTGGAGTCTGTCGAGGCGTACCGCGAGACGCTCAAGAGCCCGAACACGGAAGCGGCGTGGAAGCGCTGGCCGTGCCTGTCGCGGCAATTGGGGGTTGAGTTGGCGCTGGATCAGCCTGCTTAAGTCTTTTGGCTGATGGAAATCAAATGTGGGAGCGGGCTTGCCCGCGAAAACGGAGTGTCAGTCACTGAATAATTGACTGAGCCACCGCATTCGCGAGCAAGCCCGCTCCCACATTTTCATCCGGTTTCGTCAGCCAGAGGAAGGCGCCGAACCTATGCCTACCGTCATCCGTACCCGGCCTTCCAACCGGCGCTTCAAGCCCCGGGCCTCGATCACCAGCTTCGAGCCCTTGGCCGCGTTCGCCCGACCCCATTCTTCCAGCAGTTCCAGGCAGGAATGGTCGATGTAACTCAAGTTGCTGAGCGGCACATGCAAGGTGGTCCCTGCGGGCACCGTCGACAGCACCTGGGTCAGGGCCGGCACTTTCAGAAAGGTCGCCGCACCGGTCAAGCGCAACTCCATCTCACCGTCCTGGGGCAGGTCGATCAGGCTGACCTTAAGCCGCGAAGCCTTGAAGGCCAGCTTCACCAACGTCAGCGCGAAGCCCACCAGCACACCGGTCAGCAGGTCGGTGAAGATAATCGCCAGCGCTGTCGCGGCATACGTGAACATCGGCATCCGGCCATATCGGCCCAGCGCGCGGAATGCCTTGAGGTCCACCAGCTTGATCCCGGTGTACACCAGCACGCCCGCCAGGCTCGCCACCGGAATGCTTTGCAGCACACTCGAGAGCAACAACACGAAGCCCAGCAGCCATACACCGTGGAACATTGCCGACAAACGTGTGGTGGCGCCGGCTTGCACGTTGGCCGAACTGCGCACGATCACGCCGGTCATCGGCAGGGCACCCACCAGGCCGCAGAGCATGTTGCCCACACCTTGGGCGGACAATTCCTTGTCGAAATCAGACCGCTGGCCGCTGTGCATGCGATCGACCGCTGCCGCAGACAACAGGGTCTCGGCGCTGGCAATAAACGCCACGGCGAACGCAGCAATCAACAGTTGCGGGTCAGCCAGGTTCAGCAAGTCGCTGGGGCGCAGCCAGTCGATGGCATCGGCAAGGTTTTCCGGGACTTCCACGCGCTTGACCTGCAACGCCAGCACCAGGCTGGTTACCGTTGCCAGGCCCACACCCAACAAGGCACCGGGCACAAAACGCAGTTTTTGCGGGCGAAATTTATCCCACAGGTACATCACCAGCATCGTCGAAAGCCCAAGCAAACCAGCCTGCCAACCCAGGCCACCGCCGAGGGTCGGAATCGCCTCGACCAACGCTGCCGGGAAACCCGCCAGGTTATCCAGCCCCGATGGCTTGGGCGCGCCGTCGAGCATCACATGCACCTGCGATAGCACAATCAGCACGCCGATCCCCGCCAGCATGCCGTACACCACCGCCGGTGCCGTGACGCGGAACCAGCACCCCAGGCGCAGACGCCCGGCCACCAGTTGCAGGAACCCCGCGAGCAGCAGGATCGGCCCGAGCATCATCATCCCGTGCTGGCGCACCAGCTCGAACACCAGCACCGCCAGACCCGCTGCGGGGCCACTGACCTGCAGCGGCGAACCCGCCAGCCAGCCCACCACCAGGCCGCCAATGATCCCGGTGATCAGCCCCTTGGCCGGTGGCATGCCGGACGCGATCGCGATGCCCATACACAAAGGCAGGGCGACCAGAAACACAACCACGGAGGCCAGCAGCTCCCGTGGCAATACAGCTTTTAATTGAGCAGCACGCATGATGACTCTCCCGAGGCATTCGCCGGGCGCGGCAAAGCCTGGCTGCGTCCATGGCAGCCACCGCATTACCCGGCAGGGAAGTGTTTTAGAAGCGCGCTTTAGGCGTCGCTGAAGGAATCGGCCCTTCGCCGCCCAACGGTCGGAACGTCGATTGATCCGCGTCGTAGGCCCGGATCTCGCTGGTCTCGATGTTGTAAATCCAGCCATGGATAAACAAATGACCATTAGCCATACGCGAGGCCACTGATGGGTGGGTGCGCAAGTGCTGCAACTGAGCGATGACGTTTTCTTCGGTCAGCACCTTCATGCTTTCGCCTTCATTGGCGCAGTCACAGTTGTCATGGACCATGGTCTTGGCAACCTCGGCGTGACGCAGCCAAGCCTTGACCGTCGGCATCTTCTCCAGGCTGTCCGGGTTGAGTACCGCGCGCATGGCGCCGCAATCGGAATGCCCGCACACAATGATGTGCTGCACGCCCAGGGCAAGTACGGCGTACTCGATGGCCGTGGAAACACCGCCGTTCATCTGGCCGTAAGGCGGCACCACATTGCCCACGTTGCGGGTCACGAACAGGTCGCCAGGGGAGCTTTGGGTTATCAGCTCAGGCACGATGCGCGAGTCGGCACAGGTAATGAACATCGCCCGAGGGCTCTGGGCCGTGGCGAGTTTTTTGAAGAGTTCTTCCTGCTGAGGGAAGACGTCGTGATGGAAATGCAAAAAGCCGTCAACGATGTGCTTTAGCGCTGCATCGGCGGATTCCGCCACCTGAGGGGCTGAAGCCGACGCAGCCAACGGCTGTTTATCCTTGTCACTCATGATTCATCCTCTTGATTAATGCAGGGGGGAGTTTTCAGGCAAGTTCGACGCCGGGCCAGTGGAATAGTTGTAAATATCCAAAAAGCCAGGCTTGCGACCCATCAGTCACTCGCTGAACAAGGTAACCACCGAAACTTAACTCAAACTGAATGAACCGCTCTAGGTCGCGGGTTTCAGTGATATCAAAACGCGACTATTCCTACAGAACAAGCAGGATACGCCTCTACAGCTTACAACAATGCCATCTGCCTGCCCGGTGGGCAAAACGCACTGCAATCCAGATTAAAGCCTTCCCGTCGATTGAGCCCCAGGCGCTTGATCGCCTTGCTGAAACGCTGCGCCAACAAATCGGCAAACGGCCCCTCGCCACGCATGCGTACGCCGAAACGGCTGTCATACACCTCCCCACCGCGCACCTGGCGCACCAGGCTCATCACATGCGCCGCCCGCTGCGGGTAATGCGCCGCCAGCCACTCCTCGAACAACGGCGCCACCTCCAACGGCAGGCGCAACATCATGTACGCCGCGCTTTGCGCACCGGCGGCGTGGGCTTCGGTGAGCAGGCTTTCCAGCTCGCTGTCGTTGATCATCGGGATCATCGGCGAGCACAGCACGCCCACCGGGATGCCTGCCTCACGCATCACCCGAATCGCCCGCAAACGCGCCTTGGGCGCCGCCGTGCGCGGCTCCAGGATACGTTTGAGCTCGTCATCCAGGCTGGTGAGGCTGATCATCACCGCCACCAGCCGCTGACGGGCCAGCTCGGTCAACAGGTCGAGGTCGCGCAGAATCAACGACCCCTTGGTGATGATGGTCACCGGGTGCCGGTAACGCAGCAGCACTTGCAGGGTTTGCCGGGTGATCTTGTACTCGCGCTCAATCGGCTGGTACGGGTCGGTATTGGAGCCCAGGTTGATCGGCGCACACACATAGCCCGGCTTCGAGAGCTGTTGCTCCAGCACGTCGGCGGCGTTGGTCTTGGCGATCAGTTTGGTTTCAAAATCCAGCCCCGGCGACATATCCCAATAGGCATGGCTGGGCCGCGCATAGCAGTAGATGCAGCCATGCTCGCAGCCACGATAGGGGTTGATCGAGCGATCGAACGGCAAATCCGGCGAATTGTTGCGCGTAATGATGCTCTTGGCCGTTTCGATACGCACTTCGGTGCCCTGTGTCGCGGGCACTTCCTGGAACCAGCCGTCGTCCTCGACCACGCTGACGGTAGGCGCAAAACGGTTGTGCAGATTGGTGCCGGTACCCCGCCCGCGGGGTGGAAGAGGAGCGTTCATGGGGCAGACCTCATAACTGTATTTATATACAGTAATCGAGCGTGCCGTTTCCCGCCACCGCCGCTCGGCGGGAAGACCTCAGGTCGCGCCAAAATTTATGCACTGTTTATAAATCGCAAGAAACAAATCGGCATACTTGAGTGATGGATTAAACTTCAGATGCGCAACTATGATTCCGGCTCAATTCATTAATACCACAAAGGATCTCTATGTCTCAGGATGAACTACGCTTGTCATGCGAAGACTTTGAAAAAGATAACAACGCGGAAATTTTACTCGAGCGTTTTACCGACGGTAATCTTTCATACGCAATGTACGCCTCCTCCTCCAACAAGAACGGGCACTATGACACCACCTCGGCCCCGACAGACCTGGACAATGATGACGATTTTGACGACGACGACAAGGCACTTTTCCTAACCATTGCCAACGCGTTCGCAAAGACATGCTCAGCGAAAAACCCAACTAATTAATATTGTAAACCGTCAATGACCCGACCTATATCTGCAAACAGATAAGGCCGGGGCATCAATATATAATGTGCGAGACTTAAACTTTTATTGTTGGGAGTTTATTTATTAGCCTCACGCAGACCTGCAACTTGTGCAGCACTTACTGCCGCCCCTTTATTACCCCAACTGCCACGCACGAAACTGACCACATCCGCCACTTCCTGGTCCGACAACCGCCAGGCAAACGCAGGCATAGTGAAGGTCGACGGCGCCGTATGGGTAGCAGGCAGGGTGCCGCCGTTCAACACGATGTTGATCAACGACGTGGCGTCCGCCGTCTGCAACACCGGGTTGCCCGCCAGCGCGGGGAATACCCGCGTGTAGCCGTGGCCATCGGTGCGGTGGCAAGCCGCGCAGTTGTCGATATACACCGACGCGCCCGGCGGGCTGTCATCGCCTTTCCACAGCGCCTCGGCCACCTGTTTGTCGTACTGGTGCGGCTGGTCCTTGGGGTCGACCGCCGGCAGGCTCTTCAGGTAACGGGCGATAGCGGTCAGGTCGCCTTCCGACATGTACTGCATGCTGTGGACTACAACATCGCTCATGCCGCCAAACACCGCGCTGCGCTCACTGCGACCGGTCTTGAGGAATTGCACCAGTTGCTCCTCGCTCCAGCTCCCGAGGCCGTCCTTGTGGTCGCCGCGCAGGCTTTTCGCGATCCAGCCTTCCAGCGGCGCGCTGCCGGACAGAAACGCATTGCCGTCGGTGGCACTCAGGGCTTTTTCCTGCATGGTCAACGCACGCGGCGTATGGCAAGCGCCGCAGTGGCCGAGCCCTTCAACCAGGTAGGCACCACGGCTCACCACCGGGTCGGTAGCCGCTGGTGCCGGATGCTCCTCGACCATCGGCGCAAACATCCAACGCCACGCGGCCAGAGGCCAACGCATGCTCAAGGGCCAGGGAATATCGCTGTCCTTGTTCTCCTGGGCGACCGGCTCCACGCCCTTCATAAAGTACGCATACAACGCCTGCATATCGCTGTCGCTGACACGCGCATAGGACGGATACGGCATCGCCGGGTAAAGCGTACTACCGTTCTTGGCGACGCCATGGCGTACGGCCTTGTCGAAGTCCTCAAAGCTGTAGTCGCCCAGGCCGGTTTTGTCCGGGGTGATGTTGGTGGAGTAGATCACGCCAATCGGGGTTTCCATCGGCAGCCCGCCCGCGAACGGCTTGCCGCCCTTGGCGGTGTGGCACGCCACGCAGTCACCGGCACGGGCCAGGTATTCGCCCTGCTTGATCAGGTCGCTCTCAGCCGCGCTCACCGAGCAACTGCTGAAGAGCGCGAAGGTCGCGATAACAAGTGCTTTCATGGTCATCACTCCTTATGCCTGAACCAGTGGGCCGGGGTTTTTCAAGTACTGCTCGCGGATCGCCCGCGCCGACCAATAGGTCAGCGCCGCCACCAGGCCGGTAGGGTTGTAGCCCAATCCTTGAGGGAAGGCGGACGCGCCTGGGACAAACACGTTGTGTACATCCCAGCACTGCAGATAGCGGTTCAGCGCACTGGTTTTCGGGTCGGTGCCCATGATCGCGCCGCCATTGAGGTGAGTGGTCTGGTACGCTGCGGTGTTGAAGTGCTCACCGACCTTTTTGCCCAGCAGAGCAATGGCCTTGGGGTTCATCGCTTCGGCGACCTTGCTCATTTTCTCGACCATGAAGCGGTTCATCTTGATGTCGTTTTCCTGCCAATCGAACGTCATGCGCAGCAGCGGCAGCCCGTAGGCATCGCGGTACACCGGGTCCAGATCGAGGTAGTTACCCCGGTAGGACTGATGGGCGCCGTGGGCGTCCATCGACACCTGGTGGGTGTAGTAATCGGCGGTGGCGCGTTTCCAGGCACTGCCCCAAGCCGGGGTGCCCGGTGGGTTGGAGGTGCCGGCAATCGGCCGGCTGCCTGCCTGGTTGACCCACATCGGCGAGCCGCCCACAAAGCCATGGGGCCCGTGGTCGAAGTTGTCGGCGTTGAAGTCATCCATCGCCACGCCATTGCCGCCGGCGCCGATGAAGTTGTTGGTGTGGGTGTCCTTGTCGAAGAACGCCTTGATGGTCGCCATGTTCTGGTAGGCGAAGTTCCGGCCCACCACGCCCTCGTTGGTAATCGGGTCGTACGGCTTGCCGATGCCCGACAGCAGCATCAGGCGCACGTTATGGAACTGGAACGCGCCGAGGATCACCAGGTCCGCCGGTTGCTCACATTCGCGGCCCTGGGCGTCGATGTAAGTCACGCCGGTGGCCTTGCTCTTGGTGCTGTCGAGGTTGACCTTGAGCACATGGGAATTGGGCCGCAGCTCGAAGTTCGGCACCTGGCGCAGCGCCGGCAGGATGTTCACGTTCGGCGAGGCTTTGGAGTACATGTAGCAGACATAGCCGCTGCAAAAACCACAAAAGTTGCACGGCCCCATTTGCGCGCCGTAGGGGTTGGTGTAAGGCCCCGAGGTGTTGGCCGACGGCAGGTTGTAGGGTTTGTAACCTACCTCGGTAGCCGCTTTCTGAAACAGCTGTGCGGAGACGGTGTTTTTCTGCGACTCCAGCGGGAACGGGTTGGAGCGATCCGGCGCGTACGGGTTGCCTCCACGGCCTTCGCCAACCAACTGACCCTTCACGGTCCAGGCTTGGCCGGAAGTGCCGAAGACTTTTTCCGCATAGTCGAAAAACGGCTCCAGCTCTTCATAACTGACGCCGAAGTCCTGGATGGTCATGTCCTTGGGAATGAAGTTTTTGCCGTAGCGCTCTTCATAGTGGCTGCGCATCCGCAGCTCGATAGGGTCGACACGGAAGTGCACGCCCGACCAGTGCAGGCCTGCACCACCGACGCCATTACCCGGCAAAAAGGCGCCGAGCTGACGGTTAGGCAAAGCAACGTCATTCACGCTATGGCGAATCGTCACCGTTTCCTTGGAAATGTCCTGGAAGAGTTTTTTACGCACGCTGTAGGTCAGTTCGTCGATGACCTGGGGATAGTTGCCGTCCGGATAGGTGTCCTGCATCGGGCCGCGCTCCAGCGCTACCACGTTGAGGCCCGCTTCGGTCAGCTCTTTGGCCATGATCGCGCCGGTCCAGCCGAAGCCTACGATAACCGCATCCACTTTCTTCATGATGGTCGCCACGTTTATGCCCTCTCGCCGCGAATGGAAACAGCCGGGAAGGGGTATTGCTCGTTGCGTTCAACCCAGTCCATGAAATCGGCGCGGGCGCCGGGGAAGCCGATCATGGTCCAGCCGACCATGCCTTTGTTGCCGCCGTGGATCGGGTCGCAGAAGAACCCTTCCTTGGTGTTTTGCAGCAGCAGGTTGAAGAAGATCTTGGGCGGCACCGCATCGAAATGCGTGGCGACTTCACTGCCGCCAGCCTCCAGACGGTGCAACATGTCGTCTCGGGTAGCGCTGTCTTGCGCAGCAAAAGCTTTACCATTGAACGCCTTTGACCAGGCATCCGTGGCAGCAATGCCCAAGCGATAAATCTCTTTGGGCACCAATTTGCTCTGCCAGCCCATCTCTGGCGCGGCGTCGGCATTGAACGGGCCTTGCATGAACCACAGGGCGCCGCTGGCATACGGCGTGTTCATCTGACGGTCGATGTATTCCGGCACGCCGGCTTCCAGGGCGCCTGGGCCTTGGGCGTCGGCGGGGATCAGACGCTCGACGGCAGCGTTGATAAACGCCCATTCCTCGGCGCTGAAATAGCTCGGTTCATAAGCCTTGTCGCTCACCGCAGGCTTGGCCGGCGCTGCCTGGGCAGGCTCAGGCGTGGCCATCAGCATCGAGCCGCCAAGGCCGGTGCTGGCAACCGTGACCACCGGGATCAAGGTCAAGGATTTGCGCAAAAAGTCACGCCGGGGGTTGTCTTGATCTTGATCAGACATGGTGGCACCTCATCATGTGGTCACGGGTTTGTTCGGCCGCTTCTTGGGAGCAGCTCGTGCGATTTTGGCAATCAATGGTTACAAATGATAGCAGGCTAAGCATGTAGAGAATGGATTCAGCGACCTAAGTCGAATAAACCCAGGCAAAAAAATGTGGGAGGGGGCTTGCTCCCGATAGCGCTGGGTCAGCCAATTGGAGGCTGACTGACCTTGTGCTATCGGGGGCAAGCCCCCTCCCACATTGGGTGTGCGTAGGGCTGTTAGTCTTTCTTGAGTTTCGGATTGGGAAAGAACTGCACCGCCTGCACCTTGGGGTCGGCCGGCGCTTTCAATGCCGAGGTGTTCACCCGCGTGCCGAGCTCCCTGGGCACTGACAAGCCCTGATCATTCAGGGTGTCGGTATAACCGCAGGCCACGCATTCACGGTGCGGCACGTTGTCCTCGGTCCACATTTTCAGCTTGTCCGGCTCGCTGCACGCCGGGCAGACCGCCCCGGCGATAAACTGCTTTTTGGTGATCACAGGCCCTTCGCTCATGCTGCCGCGTCCTCACTCAGGCCGCTGTGGCGCAAGAGTGCGTCAATCGACGGCGCCCGTCCGCGGAAGTCGACGAACAGCACCATCGGTGCTTGCGAGCCGCCACGCGCCAGGATTGCCTCGCGGAATGCCCGGCCGGTTTCGGCATTGAGCACGCCCTCTTCTTCGAACTTGGAGAAGGCATCCGCCGACAATACTTCGGCCCATTTGTAGCTGTAGTAACCCGCCGCGTAACCGCCGGCAAAGATGTGCGCGAAGCTGTTGGGGAAGCGGTTGTAGGCCGGTGGGCGCATCACCGAGACCTCGTCGCGCACGCCTTCGAGCACCTGCGCCACTGTGCGGCCATCGCCGTGGGTGGCATGCAGTTCGAAGTCGAACAGCGAGAATTCCAACTGGCGCACCATCATCAGGCCGGACTGGAAGTTCTTCGCCGCGAGCATTTTTTCCAGCAGGTCCTGGGGCAGCGGCTCGCCGCTTTCATAGTGGCCGGAGATCAGCGCCAGGCCTTCCGGCTCCCAGCACCAGTTCTCCATGAACTGGCTCGGCAACTCCACCGCGTCCCAGGCCACGCCGTTGATGCCGGACACACCGGCGTGTTCAACGCGGGTCAGCAGGTGGTGCAGGCCGTGGCCGAACTCGTGGAACAGGGTGGTCACTTCATCGTGGGTCAGCAGGGCAGGCTTGCCGCTGTCGGCCGGAGTGAAGTTGCACACCAGGTTGGCCACCGGGCTTTGCAGCACGCCATCGACGGTGCGACGACGGTCGCGGGCGCCGTCCATCCAGGCACCGCCACGCTTGTTGGCGCGGGCGTACAGGTCGAAGAAGAAGCGGCCGACGTGCTGGCCGTTTTCCTTGATTTCGAACAGGCGAACATCCGGGTGCCAGGTGTCGAAGCCTTTTTGCTCGGCAATCTCGATGCCGTACAAGCGCTGCACGATGGCGAACAGGCCGCCCAGCACTTTGTCGATCGGGAAGTAGGCGCGCAGGGCTTCCTGGGACACGCTGTAGCGCTGCTCACGGAGTTTCTCGCCGTAGAAACCGCTGTCCCAACTCTGCAGGTCGGCGCAGCCCTGTTCGGCGGCGTAAGCCTTGAGCTGTTGCAGGTCCTGGGCAGCAAAGGGCTTGCTGCGCTTGGCCAGGTCGCGCAGGAAGCTCAGCACCTGGTCGCTGGACTCGGCCATTTTGGTGGCCAGGCTCAGTTCGGAGAACGACGCATAACCCAACAGCTTGGCCAACTCCTGACGCAGGTCGAGGATCTGTTCCATCACCGGGCCGTTATCATTCTGACCGGCATTCGGGCCTTGGTCCGACGCACGGGTGCAGTAGGCCGCGTAGACTTCTTCACGCAGGGCGCGGTCCTGGGCGTAGGTCATCACCGCGTAATAGCTCGGGAACTCCAGGGTAATCAGCCAGCCATCGAGGCCTTTGGCCTGGGCGGCGGCGGCCATTTGCGCCTTGGCCGAGTCGGTCAGGCCGGCGAGGGTGGCTTCGTCGGTGACGTGTTTGGTCCAGGCCTGGGTGGCGTCCAGCAGTTGGTTGGAGAACTTGCTGCCCAGCTCGGACAGTTTGCTCTGCACTTCGGCGTAACGTTTTTGCTGCTCGGGCGGCAAATCAATACCCGACAGGCGGAAGTCGCGCAGCGAATGTTCCAGGATGGTTTTTTGCGCCACGTCGAAACCGGCGGCTTCCGGGCTATTGGCCAAGGCTTCGAAAGCCTGGAACAGTGCGCGGTTCTGGCCCATCTCGGTGGAGTAGGCGCTCAACGCTGGCAGGCAGCCTTCATAGGCTTCGCGCAATTCGGCGCTGTTGCACACGGCGTTGAGGTGGCTGACCGGGCTCCAGGCAGCGCCCAGGCGGTCATTCAGTTCGTCCATGGCCAGGACCAGGCCGGCCCATGTCGGGTTTTTGCCCTGGCTTTGCAGGATGCCTTCGATGGCAACGCGGTTGTCGGCGAGGATCTGTTCGATGGCCGGCTGGACGTGCTCGGCACGGATCGCCGAGAACGGCGGCAGGTCGTAGGGCTGCAGAAGAGGGTTGTTCGCGCTCACGGTTGGCACCTTGGCTGAAGAAACATGTAAGAACAAAGATGGGGCCATCTTAATTACAATCAACGCCCACCGCAGCTATCAGCAGATAAGAGAGAGGCTATCGTGACCCTTCGCACCTATCAGAACCACACGCCAACCCTCGGCGCCGGGGCTTTTGTCGATATTTCGGCGGTGGTGATCGGCGATGTCGAAATCGGCACCGACAGCTCGGTGTGGCCGCTGACCGTGATTCGCGGCGACATGCACCGCATCCGCATCGGTGCGCGCACCAGCGTGCAGGACGGCTGCGTGCTGCACATCACCCACGCCGGCCCCTTCAACCCGGACGGCTTTGCGCTGCTGATCGGCAATGACGTGACCATCGCCCACAAAGTCATGCTGCACGGTTGCACCGTCGGTAATCGCATCCTGATCGGCATGGGCAGCATCGTGATGGATGGCGCCGTGGTGGAAGACGACGTGATCATCGGCGCCGGGAGCCTGGTACCGCCGGGCAAAAAACTCGAAAGCGGCTTTTTGTATGTGGGCAGCCCGGTTAAACAAGTCCGCGCACTGACTGACAAGGAACGCGCCTTTTTCACCTACAGCGCGGCGAACTACGTGAAGCTCAAAGACCTGCACCTGGCTGAAGGATTCGATCAATGACCCTGCATTACCCCACCGTCCTGTTCGACCTGGATGGCACCCTCACCGACCCGCGTGAGGGCATCACCCGCTCGATCCAGTACGCCCTCGGCAAACTGGGCATCGACGAACCTGACCTGGCCAAGCTCGAACACTTCATCGGCCCGCCGTTGCTGCAAGCGTTCATGCAGTTCTATGACCTCGATGAGCCCAAGGCGTGGGAAGCGTTGAATTTCTACCGCGAGCGTTTCAAGGTCACCGGGCTGTACGAAAACCGCGTGTTCGACGGCGTGATGCCGTTGCTGGAAGATTTGAGCCGCCAGGGCCGCCAACTGTATATCGCGACGTCCAAGCCTTGGGTGTTTGCCCGCGAGATCGCTCGGCATTTCGATTTTGCCAAGCACTTCAAGGTGATTTACGGCAGCGAACTGGATGGGACGCGTACCAACAAAGTCGAGTTGATTGCTCACTTGATGAGCGAAGAGGGCCTGGACCCGGCCACGACCTTGATGATTGGTGATCGCAAGCACGACCTGATCGGGGCGCGGAGCAACGGGCTGGATTCGGCTGCGGTGGGGTATGGGTTTGGCAGTTTTGAGGAGCTGAACGCCGAGGCGCCGACCTGGCACTTTGAGACGTTGGGCGAGATGCATCAGGCGTTTTTGCAACGGCCTTGAGATCGCTATCGCAGGCAAGCCAGCTGCCGGTGTACGCCGCTCCAATGTGGGAGCTGGCTTGCCTGCGATGAGGCCTAATGGCCAACAATTTCCAGCTGCCTCAATGCCGCCTTACGCTGCCCTACCGGCAACCCACCCAGCTTCTCCACCGCCGCAAAGAACTTCACCCAATCCCCGCCCTCCTGCGCAAACAATGCAGCAAACGCCGGCACCCACTGGTCATACAGCCCGAACGGCAACAGCTTCGCATTGTTCATCGGCTGGTTGATCCAGGCGTCATAGCGTTTATCGCCAGCCCATTGGTTGTCGCGAAGTTGCCGGTAATCGCTGCGCAAACGCTCGAATTCCGCAGCTTTGCGCTGGCGCATCACATCGGCCGCCAGCGGCTGGGCGTAAAGTGTTTCCAGGCGTTTGCGCGTGTCGAGAACCAGCCGGATAAATTGATCGCGTTGCTGCAACGCCGCAGTGCCGAGCGGCGCCAGGCCTCGCGCCGCACGCCATTGGCGGGTGCCTTCCTGCTCGACGAAGTTGGCGTAGGACTCGTTGAACTCAGTGTCGTCCTTCACGTAAAAACGCTGGTGCGCCAGCTCGTGGAAGATCAGCGTGGCCAGGCGCTCATCACCCCAGCTCAGCATTGAGTTCATGATCGGATCGTTAAACCAGCCCAAGGTGGAATAGGCCTCGACGCCGCCAATCGACACATCCATGCCTTGTTGTTTCAACAGCGCCGCCTCGCCTCGCGCCGCCCCTTGGTTGTAATAGCCGCGATAAGCGACGCAACCGGCAATCGGAAAGCAATGGGTTTCCGGCGACAGGGAAAATTCCTGCGTGGCGAAGACATTCCAGACCACATAGGCCCGGCCAATGTCCGCATACAAGCGGTAACTCTGGTTGTCGGGAAGGTGCAGGTGCTCACTGGCGAACGTACGCGCTTTTTGCGACTGCTCCAGGTGGTCACGCAATACCTGTGGGCGGGAAGGGTCTGCGATGACCTCGGAAACCGGCTCCCGGGCCCGCAACAATTGCCACTGACCGCCCGCCAACTGGCTGTAATAAGTGATGCTGGAGCAGCCGCTGAGCAGCACAACCACCCACACCGCAAGAAAACGCCTGACCATGCCCCAACCGCTCCTGGGTGATTTGTGCGCCAGACTATCCTGCCTGCAGGGAGTTTTTCCATGGCGTGGCGTGTTTATACTCAAACCTCTCCTAGTGTTGAGTACCCGCCATGCGTCAGCTTTTGCTTCCCGTCGCCGCCCTGTTTCTCAGCGCCTGTGCTTCGACGCCGCTGCCACCGGTCGACCCGCAACAGGCATGGGTCGATTTCGCCACGCCGACACCCGGCGCCAAGCTGGTGATGGCCCAGCGTCTGGATGGCAAGAACCTACCGGACGGGCGCTACTTCCAGTTCCCACCGGGCGGTCATGAGTTAATGGTGCGTTTTGATTTTGAAGTCCCCACCGGCGGCAGCCTCAGCGGGTTTGGGCAAACCAGCGACCGTACCTGCTTCATCACCTTGCAGTATGACCATTTCGAGGCCGGCCAGCGTTATCGACTGGAAGGGCGTTCGCTGGGCTACACGCCGAATATCCGGCTGTACAACGCAGCACGTCAGTTGTTGGCGCAGGAGCGCAGCGTCAACTGTCTGTGATCAGTCGTTGTTTTTCTGATAGACGATGGCTTTGGTGCCGTTCTCACAGCTGCCGACGACCATGGCCACGTCGTGCTTGTCGGCCTCTTCCTTGCTGACGATTTCCAGCGTGTAGGACGGAACGGCATTCGCCTGAATCTTGACCTCGATCTCTTTCCTGAGCTCTTCGCAGTCTTTTGGCGCGGCCAAGGCCGAGGTTGCCAGTGCACCGCAGATAACCGCCAAGGCAATACGTTTCATCAGTGAAGCTCCCTAAATGCATTGCGCACGGGTGTGCGTCTAAGGCTGCATAAGCTATAGGACCACAACGGTGAAACACGAGTTCTGATTTAACGCATAACTAAATGAGGGAGCGGCTCGCTCCCTCATTGCGCCTGCCGGATCAGCTGACCAGCGTGGCGTCCAGGCTGATTTTCGCATTCAGCACCTTGGACACCGGGCACCCTTCCTTGGCTTTTTTGCTCAGTTCATCGAACTGCGCCTGGCTTGCACCCGGGATCTTGGCCTTTAGGATCAGGTGCACGGCGGTGATCGCAAAGCCCCCGTCAACCTGGTCCAGCGTCACTTCGGCCTGGGTGTCGATGCTGTCGGCCTTAAGGCCCGCGTCGCCCAGAATCATGGAGAACGCCATGGAGAAACAGCCGGCGTGGGCCGCACCGATCAACTCTTCAGGGTTGGTACCCTTGCCGCCTTCGAAACGCGCCTTGAAGCCGTAGGGCGCTTCGCGCAGCACGCCGGTTTCGGTGGAGATAGAACCCAGGCCAGTCTTCAGGTCACCTTCCCAATGCGCGGATGCTTTTTTAACGATACTCATAGCTTTCTCCTCGAACGGTGGTTTTGCGTCAGTAAGGGTTCTGAGGATAGACCGCGTGGCAAAGTTCATCTTGTCGGAGAAACCCAGCAATTTAGTAGGAAATTACATGCTCGCTATTGAATCTCGGGTATATGCCCTCATTGCATAGAACATGCACATGAAGCGGCAGGTTTTGGTTCGTCTATAAGCCTGCGCACCTATTGGAGAAGCAGGCTTATGAAATCGCTGTCCGACGTGAAGTTCTCGACCCTGGACCTGGTGCCCGTGCGGGCCAATGGCAGCCCGGCGCAGTCGTTGCGCAATTCCCTGGACTTGGCCCAGCACGTGGAAAAGTTTGGCTACAACCGTTTCTGGGTGGCTGAACACCACAACATGGACGGCATTGCCAGCTCGGCCACCTCGGTGTTGCTGGGCTACCTGGCGGGCGGCACTTCGACCATTCGCGTCGGCTCTGGCGGCGTGATGCTGCCCAACCACGCGCCATTGGTGATCGCCGAGCAGTTCGGCACGCTCGAAAGCCTCTACCCCGGCCGTATCGACCTGGGCCTGGGCCGCGCCCCCGGTTCCGACCAGATGACTGCCCGCGCCCTGCGCCGTGAACGCTCGGGCAGCGCCGACGATTTCCCGGATGATGTGGCCGAGCTGATGGCCTACCTCGGCCCACGCACCCCGGACCAGCGGGTAATCGCCGTGCCCGGCACCGGCACCAATGTGCCGGTGTGGCTGCTCGGTTCGAGCCTGTTCAGCGCGCAATTGGCAGGCGAGCGCGGTTTGCCCTACGCCTTCGCCTCGCATTTCGCACCGCGCCTTATGCATGAAGCGGTTCGCGTGTATCGCAACCACTTCAAGCCTTCAGCCGTACTGGACAAGCCCTACGTGATGCTCGGCATTCCGCTGGTAGCCGCCGACACCGACGAACAGGCCGATTACCTGGCCACCTCGGTGTACCAACGCATCCTGGCGCTGATGCGCGGGCAAAGCCTGGTGCAGCGCCCGCCGGTAAAAACCATGGACGGCCTGTGGCTGCCCCATGAAAAGGACGCAGTGGGCAGCTTCCTCGGCCTGGCCATGGTTGGCAGCCCGGCGAAGATCCGCGCCAAACTGGAGGTGCTGGTCGAACAAACCGGCGCCGATGAGCTGATCTTTACCTGCGACCTATACGAACACGCCGACCGGATTCATTCCTACGAGTTGCTGGCGCAGTTGATGAAGGGCTAAAACCCTCAGGCGAAAAAAAACCGACGCACCTGCGTCGGTTTTTTATGTCTGGAACACGGGATTAACCGCGCTTGTAGACGATTTCCTTGGTGCCGCCTTCGCAGCTGCCGACCACTTTGGCGTCGGTCGATGCGCCTTTATCTACCACTTCCAGCGAATAACCCGTAGCGCCCTTGGCGTCGATTTTCGCTGCGATTTCGCTTTTCAGCTCTTCACAAGGCTTGCCCGCCGCCAGGGCTGTGCCCGCAATGCTCAACAAACCTACCGCTAACAGGAACTTCTTCATCCGTTACTTTCCTTGCGCTGATCGAAAAGAGCGTGCCGACGCTTTCGCATCGGCACCCATTGGTTGTAGCGCAGGTTATGGCAATCGGCCAGTCGGCAAAGTTCAACCGGCGTGATCAACTACTGGCAATTCGGAACCCCACCTTCAGGGTGACCTGGAAGTGCGCCGCCTTGCCGTCCTTGATGTGGCCACGGGTTTCGGTCACCTCGAACCACTCCAGGTGCTTGATGCTCTTGCTGGCTTCAGCCAGGGCGTTATTGATCGCGTCTTCGATGCTGGTGGTGGAAGAACCCACCAGTTCGACTTTCTTGTAGGTGTGATGATCACTCATGGCGTTTCTCCTAGGGGTCGTCAATCAAGACTAGCAGTGAATATTCGTACTGCTTCTGGCGACTGTTCCTACCCGAAAGTTCAGATTTACTGCACTTTCTGAAAACGCTGGAGTCGGTATCTACACATGCCACTCAATCACTTCAGGAGATGTCCAAATGGCCAACACTTCTTTACGCAAAGCGTCGCTGGAAAGCATGGAAGCCGAGATTTCGAGCCTGCTCAAGTCCCTTGAGAGCCTCAAGGATGATGCGTCCGATGAGTCGCGCAAAACCCTGAAGGCCCTGAAAAGCAATGCCGAGAATGCCCTCAAGCACTCCCGTCACCTGATCAGCGATGCCTACGAAGAAAGCAAAGTCAAAATCCGCGAAACCGGTGTTGCAACCCGCGACTACGCACAAGAGCACCCATGGACTACCGCCGGCGTCGCTGTAGGCGCACTGGGTCTGCTGGCGGCTTACCTGCTGTGCAAACGCGGCGACTGATTTTACCTACAGCGGCTGGCGCAACAGCTCAGCCTTGAGCCATTGCGCCAACTGACCCGCGCGCCCGTCTGCGGCGCGCTTGGGTAGCCACAACGCCAGGTGCGCCGGGGTTTCACTGAAACCCCACGGCGCCACCAGGCGACCCGCTCGCAGGTCCTCCGCCACCAGCGGCTGCGGTGCAATCGCCACACCCAAACCGGCCACCGCCGCTTCCAGCAAATAATACAAATGCTCGAACCCCTGGCCGTGTCTCAACGTGCCGGGCTCGATGCCGTGTTGCTGCGCCCAACTGGGCCAGGCTTGCGGGCGTGAGGTGGTGTGCAACAGGGCCTCGTCACACAACGCCGAGGCTGGCGCCTGGCGCAGACGCTCGTAACCGGCAAAACGCGGGCTCATCACCGGGCCGATGCGCTCGCTGGCCAGCTCGTACACCTGCATATCCGCGGGCCACGGCGGTTCGGCGAAGACCAGCAGGGCATCCAGCCCGGGGCGACGCGGGTCGAGATCGCCGTCGCCCGCCGACAGGTGCAGGCGCAGGTCCGGCAAGTCTGCGTTCAAACGGCCCAGACGCGGGATCAGCCAGCGCGCCAGCAGGCTGCCCGAGCAGCCGAGCACGAAGGGTGCGTCGGCGCTGGCTTGGGTGAGTTCGGCGCATACATCCCTTAACCGCTCGAATGCCTCAGCGCTGGCGTCTCGCAGCCGCACACCGGCATCTGTGAGTTTAAGGCCGCGCCCATCCTTGACGAACAGGCTGACCCCCAAGTGCTCTTCCAGCACCTTCAATTGCCGGCTCACCGCGCCATGCGTGACGTGAAGTTTCTCGGCGGCCTGGCTAACGCTGTTGAGTCGGGCAGTGGCTTCAAAGGCGCGCAGGGCGTTGAGGGGGGGTAGGTCTCGGCTCATCTGTGAGTTTTCCTGACAGGTTACGGCGATCTTATCGGTTTTCAGGGTACAGCGTCAGGGGTAGAGTGGCCGTCATTGCCTCTCCTCACCTTCTTTTCCTGGAGCGCCCCATGACTCAGTCCCAGACCGATCTACGCAACGGCCCTGACGCCAACGGCCTCTTTGGCGCGTTCGGCGGCCGCTACGTCGCTGAAACCCTGATGCCGTTGATTCTCGACCTGGCCCGCGAATACGAAGCCGCGAAGATCGATCCGGCGTTCACTGAAGAATTGGCCTACTTCCAGCGCGATTATGTCGGGCGCCCAAGCCCGCTGTATTTCGCCGAACGCCTGACCGAATTCTGTGGCGGCGCCAAGATCTACCTCAAGCGCGAAGAGCTGAACCACACCGGCGCGCACAAGATCAACAACTGCATCGGCCAGATCCTGCTGGCGCGGCGCATGGGCAAAAAACGCATCATCGCCGAAACCGGCGCAGGCATGCACGGCGTGGCCACCGCCACCGTGGCGGCACGCTTCGGCCTGCAATGCGTGATCTACATGGGCACCACCGACATCGAGCGCCAACAGGCCAACGTGTTCCGCATGAAGCTGCTGGGTGCCGAAGTGATCCCAGTGGTCGCCGGCACCGGCACCCTCAAGGACGCGATGAACGAAGCCCTGCGCGACTGGGTAACCAACGTCGACAGCACCTTCTACCTGATCGGCACCGTGGCTGGCCCACACCCGTACCCGGCGATGGTGCGCGACTTCCAGGCCGTGATCGGCAAAGAAACCCGCACCCAGTTGCAAGCCCAGGAAGGCCGCCTGCCGGACAGCCTGGTGGCGTGCATCGGCGGCGGTTCCAACGCCATGGGCCTGTTCCACCCGTTCCTGGATGACACCAGCGTCGAGATCATCGGCGTTGAAGCCGCCGGCCACGGCATCGAAACCGGCAAGCACGCCGCCAGCCTAAACGGCGGTGTACCCGGCGTGCTGCACGGCAACCGTACCTTCCTGTTGCAGGACGACGATGGCCAGATCATCGACGCCCACTCGATTTCCGCCGGCCTCGACTACCCGGGCATCGGCCCGGAACACGCCTGGTTGCATGACATCGGCCGCGTTCAATACACCTCGGTAACCGACGACGAAGCCCTCGACGCGTTCCACAAATGCTGCCGCCTGGAAGGGATTATTCCTGCACTGGAAAGCGCCCACGCCCTGGCCGAAGTGTTCAAGCGCGCACCGACCCTGCCGAAAGATCACCTGATGGTGGTCAACCTGTCCGGCCGTGGCGACAAAGACATGCAGACCGTGATGCACCACATGGAAAACTCTCAACAAGTGCCAGCCCAGCAGGAGAAACACTGATGAGCCGCCTGCAAACCCGCTTTACGCAACTGAAAGAACAAAACCGCGCTGCCCTGGTGACCTTCGTCACCGCCGGTGACCCGGGTTACGACACCTCGCTGGCGATCCTCAAGGGTTTGCCGGCGGCTGGCGCCGATGTGATCGAGCTGGGCATGCCCTTCACCGACCCGATGGCCGACGGCCCGGCCATCCAGTTGGCCAACATCCGTGCATTGGAAGCCAAGCAGAACCTGGTGAAAACCCTGCAAATGGTTCGCGAGTTCCGCAAAGACAACAACGACACGCCGCTGGTGCTGATGGGGTACTTCAACCCGATCCACAAATACGGCGTGCCGCAGTTCATCGTTGATGCCAAGGAAGCCGGTGTGGACGGCCTGATCGTGGTCGACATGCCGCCTGAACATAACGGCGAGCTGTGCGACCCGGCCCAGGCAGCGGGCATCGACTTTATCCGCCTGACCACGCCGACCACCGATGACGTGCGCCTGCCGACCGTGCTTAACGGCAGCTCCGGCTTTGTGTACTACGTGTCGGTGGCCGGGGTGACCGGTGCCGGTGCCGCCACCCTGGAGCACGTCGAAGAAGCGGTGACCCGCCTGCGTCGGCATACCGACCTGCCGATCAGCATCGGTTTTGGTATCCGCACGCCGGAACAAGCGGCGGCTATCGCACGCCTGGCGGACGGTGTGGTGGTGGGTTCGGCGCTGATCGATCACATCGCGAATGCCAGCAACGATCAACAAGCGATTGATGGGGTATTGAGCCTG
Source organism: Pseudomonas poae (assembly GCA_028869255.1). Lineage (NCBI taxonomy): Bacteria > Pseudomonadati > Pseudomonadota > Gammaproteobacteria > Pseudomonadales > Pseudomonadaceae > Pseudomonas > Pseudomonas poae. The sequence goes on from CP110972.1 coordinate 5,780,055, forward strand.
TGCGCGGCGCTGTCGGAAGGTGTGCGTAACGCCCGTAAGTAAGGCCTATGTAGCGGGAGGTAAAGTTCCTGATACAGAGGAATCAACTCGCACAATCACAGCCTAAACAGCAAGACCAAGGGATTTCGAACCTCGTTCGGGATCCCTTTTTTGTGTGTGTGCCCTGAGGAATACCCGATGAAAATGCCTAAATCCGTGATTGCCGGCCTTGGCGTGCTGGTGCTTGGCGCCAGCGCCCTGGTGCAAGCCGCACCGCCGGACCAGCGAGGTGACGACCGTGGTGGCCCGCAAGGCCAGCACGAGCAACGTGGCGACGACCATCGCGGCCCGCAGGACAACCGTCGCGGCCCGCCTCAGGACTTCGGCCCGGTGCGGCAGATCATCCACGACAACCACGGCCAGTTCTCGCGTGGCGCGCCGCCACCGCCCAACGTTCGCCTGGTACGCGGCCAGCCCCTGCCACGCGGCTACTACGGCGAGCGCCTGGACAACCGCGCCCTGGCACGCCTGCCGGTTTACCCGGGTTATGAATGGCGCCGCTCGGGGCCGGATGTGGTGTTGATCGCGGTGGGTACTGGCATCGTCTATGAGATTCTGGATGGCGTACTCAACTAAAGCTTGCCGATCACTTTGTGGTGAGGAAGCCTGAGTGGCATCGGGCTTCTGTCGCGGATGGGCTTTTGTGGCGAGCGGGCTTGCCCGCGTTGGGCTGCGCAGCGGCCCCAAAAAAGCGGGAGCGCTGCGCACTCCAACGCGGGCAAGCCCGCTCGCCACGAAAGCCCGCTCGCCACATAAGCAATGTCTACAGCTCGATGCGTTCGACCTTGCCGACCAGCAGCACGTAGGAAAGCGCCCCCAACAAAGCGAGCACTGCGATATAGGTGATCGCCGGCGCAAAAGAATCGCCGGTGGCCAAAAAGCCAATCACGATCGGCGTGGCAATCGCCGACAGGTTGCCGATGAAGTTGAACACCCCACCGGTCAGCCCCAACAGCCGCGCCGGTGCCAGGGTCGACACCAGTGACCAGGTGATCGACGCCAGGCCATTGCCGAAAAACGCCAGCGCCAGAAACGCGATGACCCACGCGGTGGAATCCACATAGTTGGCGCCAATGATCGCCGTGGAAATCAGCAACCCGCCAATAATCGGTAATTTGCGCGCAAAGCCCACCGACGCCCCTCGGCGTATCAGCCAGTCGGAAAAAATCCCCGAACACAGCACCCCGACAAACGCGGCCAAGAAGGGCAGTGAGGCCAGCAGGCCGGATTTGATGAAGTCCATCCCGCGATATTTCACCAGATAGGTCGGAAACCACGTCAGAAAAAACCACAGTGTGGAGTTCAGGCAGAACTGCCCCAGGTAGATGCCCCAGAGCTTGCGCTTGCTCAGCACAATGCCCAGGTCGACCCAACTGAACGGCGCCTTGGTGGCTTGCGCCTGCATGTCCACCAAGCCGCCGCCGTCGCGGATCAATTCGATTTCAGCGGCATTCGCGCCCTTGAAATCCTTCGGCTCGCGATACACCGCGTACCAGATCAACGCCCACACAATGCCCACACCACCGGTGGCGACAAACACCATGTGCCAGCCGAATGCGTGCTGCAGCCAGGCCAGTACCGGCGTCAGAAACGCCAGCCCGACAAACTGCCCCGAGGTGTATACGCCAATCGCCGTGGCGCGCTCGCGCTCTGGAAACCAAGTGGTGACCACACGGCTGTTGATCGGATACGCCGGCGCTTCGAGGGCGCCGACGGCCATGCGCAGCACAAACAGCGCGATAAAGCTGGCAGCGAACCCGAGCATCACCGTGGCGATCGACCATAGCAGCAGGGCGACGGTGTAGAGAATGCGCGGGGGCACGCGGTCGACCAGCCAGCCGCCGGGGATCTGCATGGCGGCGTAAGTCCAGCCGAACGCAGAGAAAATCAGCCCGACATGCACCGGGTCGATCCCCAGTTCAGTGGTCAGCGCCGGGGCGGCAATCGACAGGTTGCTGCGGTCGAGGTAGTTGATCACCACGGTGATAAACAGCAGCACCATGATGAAAAAGCGCTTTCTGCTAGGCGTGACGAGAGAAGCCTGCCCGCTGAAGGATTCAGGGTGCATGGGGGTGCCTCTTGTTATGTTTATTGAGGACAAATCTTGCTGAAGAAACCGGGATCAAATGTGGGAGCGGGCTTGCTCGCGAAGGCGGAGTGTCAGTCAACACATCTGCGGCTGATAGACCGCTTTCGCGAGCAAGCCCGCTCCCACATTGATTGGGTTTTCACTTCAGGTTCGCGGTGCTCACCACTCCGCAAAGCTGCCGTCGGCATGCCGCCAGATCGGGTTGCGCCAGCGGTGGCCGATGGCGGCGCGTTCGATCACGTATTCCTCGTTGATCTCGATGCCCAGGCCCGGCCCGTTGGGGATCTTCACAAAGCCCTGGTCATAGTCGAACACGCCCGGGTCGCGCACGTAGTCGAGCAGGTCGTTGCTCTCGTTGTAGTGAATGCCCAGGCTCTGCTCCTGGATAAATGCGTTGTAGCAAACCGCGTCCAGTTGCAGGCAGGCCGCCAAGGCAATCGGGCCCAGCGGGCAGTGCAGCGCCAGGGCCACGTCGTAGGCTTCGGCCATGTTGGCGATCTTGCGGGTTTCGGTGATGCCGCCGGCGTGGGAGGCGTCCGGCTGGATGATGTCGACATAGCCTTCGCTGAGCACGCGCTTGAAGTCCCAACGCGAGAACAGGCGCTCGCCCAGGGCAATTGGTGTGCTGGTCAGCGGCGCCAATTCCTTGAGCGCTTCGTAGTTTTCGCTGAGCACCGGCTCTTCGATGAACATCAGTTTGTACGGGTCCAGCTCTTTCATCAGCACCTTGGCCATGGGCTTGTGCACGCGGCCATGGAAGTCGACGCCGATACCCACGTTAGGCCCGACCGCATCGCGCACGGCCGCCACGTTGGCCAGGGCCAGGTCGACTTTTTCGAAGCTGTCGACAAACTGCAACTCTTCGGTACCGTTCATTTTCACCGCAGTAAAGCCACGGGCCACCGCCTCTTTGGCGGCGCGGGCGGTGTCGGCAGGGCGATCGCCGCCGATCCATGAGTACACGCGGATCTTGTCGCGTACCTGGCCGCCCAGCAGGTCGCTGACCGACACGCCCAGGGCCTTGCCCTTGATGTCCCACAGCGCCTGGTCGATCCCGGCCAGCGCGCTCATGTGCACAGCGCCGCCACGGTAGAAGCCGCCGCGATAGAGCACGGTCCAGATATCTTCAATATTGCGTGGGTCTTTGCCGATCAGGTAGTCGGACAGTTCTTCGACCGCCGCCGCCACGGTGTGGGCACGGCCCTCAACCACGGGTTCACCCCAGCCGGTCACGCCCTGGTCGGTTTCGACCTTGAGGAAGCACCAGCGCGGCGGGACGATAAAGGTCGTCAGTTTGGTGATTTTCATCTGTTATCTCTCTTATAGATGCGGCGCCTGTGGGCGCGGAACTTGATATCAGCTCAGGGCTTTCCAGGCGGCGACATACGCCTGGGCACGGCTCGCGACCTGATCCACTGTCATACCCGGTTTGAACAACCCGGAACCCAGCCCGAACCCTTTGGCGCCGGCCTCGATAAACACCTGCATGTTGTCGGGGGTCACGCCGCCCACCGGCAGCAACAAGGTACCCGCCGGCAATACCGCCAGCCACGCCTTGATCACCGAAGGGCCCATCTGCTCGGCCGGGAACAGCTTCAACACATCGGCGCCTTCGGTCAGTGCGGCGAACGCTTCGGTGGGGGTGGCCACACCCGGCGACAGATACAGACCCGCCGCTTTGGCTGCACGCAACACCTTGGGATCGCTGTGGGGCATGACGATCACTTGGCCACCGGCGGCTTTGACCTGCTCGACCTGCTCCGGCGTCAACACCGTGCCCGCGCCGATCAGGCAATCGGCGGGCAGGCTGTCGCGCAGGGTGCGGATGCTGGTGTAGGGGTCGGGCGAATTCAGTGGGACTTCGATCACGCGAAAACCGGCCTGATACAGCACCTGGCCGATCGCCTCGGCTTCGTCCGGTCGTACGCCGCGCAGGATTGCGATCAAACCGTTATGTGCGAGTGCTTGCTTGAGCATGTCAGGCCTCCGTTGCAGGTTGAGTGAGCCCGGCCGCCACTGCCAATTGCCACAAGCCACGCTCGGTGGCCTCCTGCGCCAGGCTGACGTGGGCGAAGCCGCACAGGGCGAGGGCGCGTTGGTAGCGGGCGCAGAGGGCGGCGGCGCCGACCAGGATGATGGGCGTGTGTTTTGCCTGGTCCGGCAAGCCGGCCAGTTCATAGCCAATCAGCAGGCCGGACAGGTAATCGGGTTGTTGCTCGGGGGCCAGTTCGCCGGTCAACCCCAGGCTACGGGCGCTGAACAACGTCGACAGCACGCCACGACGGCCGTCTTTTGACTGCGACACGTGCACGCCGCGATCAAAGGCGTCGGCCTGGAACTGCTCGGAGGTCTTCTGAGTGCGCCCCAGGATGCTGTGCTTGCTCATGACCGCGAACAGCTCGCCGGTCATGAAGGTGTCGAAGTGCGTGATGCAGCCACCCGCCACTTCTACCCATTTGGAATGGCTGCCGGGCAGGCCGATCAACACCTCGGCACCGAGGCCCTGCAGCACGCCGAGCACTTGGGTTTCTTCGCCGCGCATTACATTGGGCAAGCCGACCTGCTCGATCACGCCGGGCACGATATGCACCTGCACACCGCGCAGGCTGCGCACGCTGTGCAGCGCCTGGCTGAGGCTGGCGACATCGACGGGGGTGTTGCGATAGGCCGCTTCGCTCCAGCCCTGGGCGCTGCCGACCATGCCGCAAGCGATCACCGGCAAGCCCGGTTGGGCGTCGAGCCAATCGCCGCAGGCTGCATCGAACGCCAACTCGAAGCCGTTGTTGCACTGAACGCCGGCAATCTCGCGCGGTTCGCAAGGCAGGTGCATGATCCCGAAGGCCAGCGAACGCTGTTCGAGCACAGCGCCGGCCTGGCCGAGTTTATAAGCCCGGAGGGAGCTGGTCCCCCAATCGAGCGCGATCAATTGCGCCTGCATCGCTTCACCTGAAATGAGTGGGTGCTGAAAAAAGCAGATGAGCGAATATAAACCTATGCCTGGCAATATCTCAATATATAAATAACAGTCCCATATATCGGGTTTATATAGAAAAAATCCCGTCGCCTTGGCACAAGTCGACGGGATGGGCAGGCACAGTGGTTAAAAACCAGACAGGTCCAGCTCACGCATCGCGCCCATCCAGATCGCGTAATCGGTGTGGTCCTTGAGGTCATCGCCGGTATCGGGGTGCAGGAACACCACCAGGCCATTGCGATTGAGCGCCAACCACGGCAGCACCACGCCGATGTATTCGGCGTCGAACGCCAGCTGGCAGCTCCAGTCCGGGTGCGGGCCCACCGGCCGTTCATGCACACGGCCCATGCGCAGTGGGAACAGCTTCGCGCCGTCCTCACATAAGGTGCGCGCCTGGTCGAGGGTGCTGGCGTCGAAGTAGATATGGGCGTGGTAGCCCTTGATACGTTGCATGGCAGGCTCCGGAATCAAGATGCGCCAGATCCTAGACCGCAATCGAGGGCAGGGCCAGCCCGGTCAGTGACTGCGCACTGCTGGCCTGTTCCGCCAGCAGCCAGTCGACAAACCGTTCAACCAACTGCCCGCGACGTTTGCGCTGGGGCTGCACCACGTAATACCCGAAGCGCGAGACCACCGTGTCGCCGATCGGCCGGCACAGCCAGTTCTGCTCCAGCAAATTATCCACCAGGTGGCGCCAGCCGATGGCCACGCCCTGGCCGGCAATCGCGGCCTGGATCAGCAGGGTGTAGTTATCGAAACGCAGTTGGCCGGGGGTGGGCGTGGCAGTGATGCCCAGTTCGCGAAACACCCCGCTCCAGTCGAACCACTGGCTGTTGTTTTCCTGGCGCAGGTGCAGCAAAGGCACGTCATGCAGGTTCTGCAGGGTCAGCGGCGTGGCCTGGCCCTTGAGCCATTGCGGGCTGCACACCGGGAACACTTCTTCATTGAACAGCCACAGGCTGTCGCCCTGCTTGAAGCGGCCATCACCGAACAGCACCGCTACGTCGATATCGCTGCGCAAGGTCGCGTGGTTACGTTCGCTGGTGACCAGGCTTACATCCACTTGGGGGTTGGCTTGGTGGAAGCGGTGCAAACGCGGCATCAACCAGTAGGCGGCGAAGGCAAAGTCGGTGGCCACTTGCAGCACTTCGTGCTGGTCCTGCTGGGTGATTGCGCTCAGCCCTGGTTGATGGTCTGCAAACCGCCTTGCACGTGCTCGAACAACAGCGCGCCGGCGTCGGTCAACTCAATGCCACGGTAGATCCGGTCAAACAGGCGAATCGCCAACTGTTCTTCAAGGCGTTTGATCTGTTGGCTGATGGCCGGCTGCGTGGTGCCCAGCTCCATCGCGGCGGCGGTGAAACTGCGGTGGCGCGCCGCCGCTTCAAAGGCACGCAGCAGGTCGAGGGACATCTCACCCAGGGCTTCATACATAAGCTGTGCTTATCCTGAGACATTGCTTTTCATGGGCTTTACCCCATTTTCCATGGGCTGCATGCTCATTCGCATAAACACCGCCTATGGAATGCCGATAGATCATGAAGCGCAAGAACATTCTTTTCATCATGGCCGATCAAATGGCCGCGCCGATGCTGCCGTTCTACGGACCTTCCCCGATCAAGCTGCCCAACTTGAGCCGCCTCGCCGCACAAGGCGTGGTGTTTGACGCCGCCTACTGCAACAGCCCGCTGTGCGCGCCGTCGCGCTTTACCCTGGTCAGCGGCCAGCTGCCGAGCAAGATCGGCGCCTACGACAACGCGGCGGATTTGCCCGCCGACGTACCGACCTATGCCCACTACCTGCGCCGCCTCGGCTACCGCACCGCGCTGTCGGGCAAGATGCACTTTTGTGGCCCGGACCAACTGCACGGCTATGAAGAACGCCTGACCAGCGACATCTATCCCGCCGACTACGGCTGGGCGGTGAACTGGGACGAACCGGACGTACGCCCCAGCTGGTACCACAACATGTCCTCGGTGCTGCAAGCCGGCCCGTGCGTGCGCACCAACCAGCTGGATTTCGACGAAGAGGTGGTGTTCAAGGCCCAGCAGTACCTGTTCGACCATATCCGCGAAGACGGCGACCAGCCGTTCTGCCTGACGGTATCGATGACTCACCCCCACGACCCGTACACCATTCCCAAGCCGTTCTGGGACCTGTACGACGACGCCGACATCCCTTTGCCTACGACGCCAGCCCAGGCCGATCTCGACCCGCATTCCCAGCGCCTGCTCAAGGTCTACGACCTGTGGGACAAGCCGCTGCCTGTGGATAAGATCCGCGATGCACGCCGTGCCTACTTCGGCGCGTGCAGCTATATCGACAGCAATGTCGGCAAACTCCTGCAAACCCTGGAAGACACCGGCCTGGCCGACGATACGATCATCATCTTCTCCGGCGACCACGGCGACATGCTCGGCGAGCGCGGCCTCTGGTACAAAATGCACTGGTTTGAAATGGCCGCGCGCGTGCCGCTGCTGGTCAGTGCGCCAGGGCAGTTTGCCGCTGGCCGCGTGACCCACGCAGTGTCCACCGCCGACCTGCTGCCGACCCTGGTGGAACTGGCCGGTGGCGAGCTGGACCCACGCCTGCCGCTGGACGGCCGTTCGCTGGTCCCGCACTTGCAGGGGCAGGGCGGGCACGACGAAGTGTTTGGCGAGTACATGGCCGAGGGCACCGTCAGCCCGTTGATGATGATTCGCCGGGGCGCCTACAAATTCATCTACAGCGAAGACGACCCTTGTCTACTGTTCGATGTGCACAACGACCCGCACGAGCGGGAGAACCTCAGCCAGTCACCGGAACACCGGCCACTGTTCGAGGCGTTTTTGAGTGAGGCGCGGGCCAAATGGGACATCCCGGCGATCCACCAGCAGGTGCTCGCCAGCCAACGCCGTCGCCGCCTGGTATTTGAGGCGCTGACCCACGGCAAGCTGAAGAGCTGGGATCACCAGCCGCTGGTAGACGCCAGTCAGCAATACATGCGCAACCATATCGACCTCGACGACCTGGAGCGCAAGGCACGTTATCCACAACCCTGCCAAAACCAATAAATACAGAGGGAAGGCCATGCAAAAGTTAACTGCGGTAGTGGGCATGCTGGTGCTGAGCAGCGCCAATGCGTACGCGGACACCAGCTGTGACACGGTGAAGATGGCCGATCCGGGCTGGAGCGACATTGCCGCCACCAATGCCATCGCCGGTTTTCTGCTGACCGGCATGGGCTACAAGGCCAAGGTCGACACCCTGGCGGTGCCGATCACCTTTGGCGGGCTCAAGGACGGCCAGGTGGATGTGTTCCTCGGCAACTGGATGCCGGCGCAGCAGGGCTTCTATGACAAGTTCGTGGCCAATGGCGACGTGGTGCAATTGGCGAAAAACCTCGACGGCACCGAGTTCACCCTCGCCGTACCGGACTATGTGTGGGACGCCGGTGTGCATGACTTTGCCGACTTGAACAAATTTGCCGACAAGTTCGACAAGAAGATCTACGGCATCGGCTCCGGCGCGCCGGCGAATATCTCGTTGCAGGAAATCATCAAGAAGAATGACTTCAACCTCGGCCAATGGAAGCTGGTCGAATCCAGCGAACAGGCGATGCTGGCCGAAGTGTCGCGGGCGGTGAAGAAGCAGAAATTCGTCACCTTCCTCGGCTGGACCCCGCACCCGATGAACGTGCAGTTGAAAATGCACTACCTCAAAGGCGGCGAGAAATATTTTGGTGACACCGGCAGCGTGTATACCCTGACCCGCAAAGGCTATGCCCAGGCGTGCCCGAATGTAGGAAAACTGCTGACCAACCTGAGTTTCACCCAGGAGATGGAGAACAGCATCATGGCTGAAGTGACCCATAAAAAGGTCAGCAATGCCGATGCGGCAAAGGCGTGGATCAAGGCTAACCCGGCGGTGTTGGACAAGTGGCTGGACGGGGTGAAAACAGTGGATGGCCAGGATGCATTGGCCGCTGTAAAAGCCAAGCTCTAAACCATCCCTGTGGGAACTGGCTTTTGTGGGAGCTGGCTTGCCTGCGATGCAGACGGCTCGGTCTGTCAGTTAGACCGAGGGGATGCTATCGCAGGCAAGCCAGCTCCCACAGGGGCCGGTGTGTACTGATACTCTGAGCCAAACCTTTCTACCCGAGCCTGCGATGCCCCGGCCCAACCGCCATACACTCTTCCCCTTCCTCGCCTGGCTCCCGCGCCAAACCCGCGCCAGCGTCGGGCGGGACGCGCTGGTCGGCCTCAGCGGCGCGGTACTCGCGTTGCCGCAGTCGATTGCCTACGCGCTGATCGCCGGGCTCCCACCCGAATACGGCCTGTACGCCGCCATCATCCCGGTACTGATCGCCTGCCTGTGGGGTTCGTCCTGGCACCTGATCTGCGGCCCCACAGCGGCGATTTCCATCGTGCTCTACGCCAGTGTCAGCCCCTTGGCCGTGCCGGGCTCTCAGGACTACATCACCTTGATCCTGTTGCTGACCTTCCTGGCGGGTGTTTTCCAATGGTTGCTCGGCATGCTGCGTTTTGGCGCGCTGGTGAATTTTGTGTCGCATTCGGTGGTATTGGGTTTCACCCTGGGCGCTGCCGTGGTGATTGCCCTGGGGCAGTTGCCTAACTTGCTGGGGCTGGACTTACCCAGCCAGGCGACGGCGATCAAGAGTTTTCTCGCGCTGGTGGATCACGGCGGGGAGTGGGATCACGCCTCACTGGCACTCGGGCTGGGGACTTTGCTGGTGGGCGCATTGCTCAAGTACCTGGTGCCGCGCTGGCCGACGCGGCTGATCGCCCTGGCCCTCGGTAGCCTGGTGGCGTGGCTGTGGCCGGCGATGTTCGGGCATGTGGCGCTGGTCAGTTCATTTATCGGCAGACTGCCGCCTTTGAGCCCCTTGCCGATGGACCTGGATATGCTCCTGCGCCTGCTGCCGAGTGCCGTGGCGGTGGGTATGCTGGGGCTGGTCACCAGCCTGTCGATTGCGCGCTCGCTGTCGGCGCGCTCCCAGCAATTGCTCGACGCCAACCAGGAAGTTCGTGCGCAGGGTTTGTCCAATATTGTGGGCGGTTTTTTCTCCGGGTACTTGTCGGCCGGTTCCTTTACCCGCTCCGGCCTCAGCTACGAGGCGGGGGCCTGCTCACCCTTGGCGGGCGTGTTTTCCGCCCTGTGGGTGGCGCTGTTCGCCCTGTTTGGCGCGGCGCTGATCGCACATATTCCAATCCCGAGCATGGCCGCCAGCATCCTGTTGATCTGCTGGGGCCTGGTGGATCATCGCGGCATTCGCGCACTGTTTCGCGTGAGCCGTGCCGAGTTTGTGGTGATGGGCCTGACGTGTGTCGCCACATTGCTGCTGGAGTTGCAAACGGCGATTTACGCCGGGGTGCTGGCATCGTTGTTTTTCTACCTCAAGCGCACTTCGCAGCCGCGGGTTCAGCAGTGGCGCGACGGTGATGAGGATGTGTTGCGGGTGGGCGGCTCGATCTTTTTCGGCGCCAGCCATTACCTGCAAGTGCGCCTGCAAAGCTTGCAGGCCGAGCGCGTGGTGATCGAGGCGCAGCAGATCAATTTTATCGACTATTCCGGGGTAGAAATGCTGCACCAGGAAGCGCGGCGATTGCAGGGTATGGGGCGCAGCCTGACATTGCGCCGGGCCCGGCCGCAGGTGGTGGAGGAGCTGAAAAAACTGGAAGGGGCCGACAAATGCCCCCTGCATTTCGAAGACTGAATGCGGGTAAACATGTGGGAGCAAGCCCGCTTTCACCCGGACTGTGCCCACATTGGATTTGTGTCAGGCCAACTGGCGACGCAACTCAGCCAACACCGGCGCCGAGTCCGGGCGCACACCGCGCCACAGGTAGAAGGCTTCCGCCGCCTGCTCCACCAGCATGCCCAGGCCGTCCATCGCCACGGCTGCGCCTTGCTCGCTGGCCCAACGGCAGAACGCGGTCGGTTCCTTGGCGTACATCATGTCGTAGCAAAAGGTCTTGCCAGGTTCGACCAGGCTTCCTGCAATCGGCGGTACATCGCCTGACAGGCTCGCGGACGTGGCATTGATGATCACGTCCACCGGCTCACGCAGCCAGTCGAAACCGCTGGCAGACACCGGGCCCAGATCGTCGAACAGCTCGGCGAGTAACTCGGCTTTTTCCACGGTGCGGTTGGCGATGATCAGCGAAGCGGGCCGCTCGGCCAGCAACGGCTCCAGCGCCCCGCGTACCGCTCCACCGGCGCCCAGCAGCAGGACACGTTTACCTTGCAGGCTAAGCCCGGCGTTCACCGTGAGGTCGCGCACCAGGCCCGCGCCGTCGGTGTTGTCGCCCAACAATGTGCCGTCGGCCAGCTTGCTCAGGGTGTTCACCGCGCCAGCGCGCTGGGCACGTTCGGTCAAAGTGTTGGCCAGGCGGTAGGCGTCTTCCTTGAACGGTACGGTGACATTGGCGCCACGGCCTTGCAGAAAGAACTCACGGGCACAGCCGGTGAAATCCTGCAATGGCGCGAGCAAGGTGCTGTAGTCCAGTTGCTCGCCGGTCTGCTCGGCGAACATCCGGTGAATCAGCGGTGACTTGCTGTGGCCGATGGGGTTGCCGAACACCACATAACGATCCATCAGACAGCCGCCTGGGGCGCAGCCACGCCCAGCCAGTCGCGGTCTTGCAGGAAGTAGTCGGTGAGGCGCGCCTCTTCGCTGCCGGCCTCGGCTTTCCAGTCATAGCTCCAGCGCACCTGGGGCGGCAGCGACATCAGGATCGACTCGGTGCGCCCACCCGATTGCAGGCCGAACAGGGTGCCACGGTCGTAGACCAGGTTGAACTCGACGTAGCGGCCACGGCGGAACTCCTGGAACTGGCGCTGCTGCTCGGTATAGGTCGCAGCCTTGCGGCGCTGCACGATCGGCAGGTAGGCGTCGATGTAGGCGTCACCGATGGCGCGGATAAACGCGAAGCAGGTGTCGAAACCCCACTCGTTCAAGTCATCGAAGAACAGGCCGCCGATGCCACGCGGCTCGTTGCGGTGCTTGATATGGAAGTAGGTATCGCACCAGGCTTTATAGCGCGCATACACATCCGGCCCGAACGGCGCACACGCCTGCTCGGCCACGCGGTGCCAGTGGATGCAGTCTTCTTCATTGCCGTAGTAGGGCGTGAGGTCAAAGCCGCCCCCGAACCACCACACCGGTTCTTCGCCCTCTTTTTCGGCGGTGAAAAAACGCACGTTGGCGTGGGAAGTTGGCACATGCGGGTTGTGCGGGTGAATCACCAGCGACACGCCCAGGGCTTCAAACCCACGACCGGCCAGTTCAGGCCGATGCGCACTGGCGGACGGTGGGAGGCCGCTGCCGAACACGTGGGAAAAGTTAACGCCGCCTTTTTCGATCACCGAACCGTTTTCGATCACACGGGTGCGACCGCCCCCGCCGGCAGGCCGGGTCCAGGCGTCTTCGATAAAGCGAGTGTCCGTCTCGAAGGTTTCCAGGGCGCTGCAAATGCGGTCTTGCAGGTCAAGCAGGTAGGCCTTTACAGCCTCGGTGCGGGTAGTCATGGCATCACCTTGAATCGGGCAAAGCTACGCGAGGCCATTGGGCGTCGGCGGCAAATGGGCGCACAGGATACCACCGCACCCCGTTGCGCCGCAGTTGACGAAGATCAAGCTTAGGAGTGGGATAGGGGGCTACGCGATTCGACCTCAGGAGAAGTGCAGATGGCCAAACGTATCCAGTTCAGCGCCCATGGCGGCCCCGAAGTGCTTGAGTATGTGGACTACACGCCGGCAGAGCCGGGCCCGCAGCAGGTTCGCGTGCGCAACGAGGCCATTGGCCTGAACTTCATCGACACCTATTTCCGCAGTGGTCTTTATGCGCCGCCAGCCCTGCCATCAGGTTTGGGCGCCGAGGGTGCCGGTGTGGTCGATGCCGTGGGCAGCGAAGTCACGCAATTTAAAGTCGGTGATCGCGTGGCCTACGGCAGCGGCCCGCTGGGCGCCTATAGCGAGCTGCATGTGCTGCCCGCCGCCAACCTGGTGCACCTGCCGGATGAGATCAGCTTCGAACAAGCCGCCGGCGCCATGCTCAAGGGCCTGACCGTGCAGTATCTGCTGCGCCAGACCTATGAGCTCAAGGGCGGCGAAACCATCCTGTTCCACGCCGCCGCCGGTGGCGTGGGCTCCCTGGCCTGCCAATGGGCCAAGGCCCTGGGCGTGAAGTTGATCGGCACGGTCAGTTCGCCGCAGAAAGCCGCCCTGGCCAAATCCCTGGGTGCCTGGGAAACCATCGACTACAGCAAGGAAAACGTCGCACAACGTGTGCTGGAATTGACCGACGGCAAAAAAGTCCCGGTGGTGTACGACGGCGTCGGCAAGGACACCTGGCTGACCTCGCTGGACAGCGTGGCGCCACGTGGGCTGGTGGTGAGTTTCGGGAATGCGTCAGGCGCGGTGGATGGGGTGAATTTGGGGATTCTGTCAGCCAAGGGCTCGCTGTACGTCACCCGGCCGACACTGGCGACCTATGCCAACAACCCGCAGAACCTGCAGGCAATGGCGGATGACCTGTTCTCGATGATCAAGAGCGGCAAGGTGCGCATTGATATCAACCAGCGGTTTTCGCTGGCGGAGGCGGCGAAGGCGCAGACGGAGTTGTCGGGGCGGCGCACGACCGGGTCGACCATTCTGTTGCCCTGAAGCGATAAATCTCCAGAGGTTGTAAGGGCCTCTTCGCGGGCAAGCCCGCTCCCACATTTTGATGTGTTAACCCATTCAAATGTGGGAGCCGGGCTTGCCCGCGATGGGCGCGCCACGGTCTCAGGAAGGCCGCACCACCGCGCCCGTCGCCAGATTGCGAATCAGGCTCGGGTTCTTGCGCCCGCCCAGAGCGCCACCCAGTACCAGGTCCACTTGGCCACGGAAATACTGCTCCACGCGGATCCGTGAGCGCGCTGCAGGGCGGCCTTGGGGGTTGGCCGAGGTGGAAATCAACGGCCCAACCAACGAGCACAAATCCCGTACCAGCGGATGGTCGGTAACCCGCAGCGCGACCGTGTCGTGCACCCCGGTCACCCATTCCGGCAACAAGTCCTGATGGGGCACCAGCCAGGTATTGGGCCCTGGCCAGGTGCTGGCCATGCGGTCGATCCAGTCCTGGGGGAAGTCTTCAAACAGAAAGTCGAACTGACGAATGTTGTCCGCCACCAGGATCAGGCCCTTGTCCACCGAGCGGTTCTTGATCGCGAGCAAACGGTCCACTGCTTCTTCATTCCACGGGTCACAGCCCAAGCCCCATACCGCTTCGGTTGGGTAGGCGATCACCGCGCCTGCGCGAATTTCCCGTGCGGTTTCCAGCACACGCCACCTGTTGACCATTGCTCACTCTCCAGACTAAAGCTCTGGGCAGTTTACCGATCTTCTTTACAAAACCCAGCTACAAAAGCTGGCCGCGCGCGAGCCAGCGCCCGCTCTCGCAGATCACCAGGCCTTCCAGCTCAAGCTCAGTCAGGCTCGCCAGCACCTGGGCCATCGACCGGCCACTGGCAATCGCCAAGGCTTCGCTGGTGTGAGGCGCCGCATGCAACAGTGCCACCAGCGGGTGGGTGACCGGTATCGCCGCCGGGCGTGACAACGCCTGCCAGCCGCGCAACCCTTCCAGAATATGTTCGATGGTTTCCACCAGCATCGCGCCCTCGCGGATCAGTTGGTGGCAGCCCTTGGCGCCAGGATGGTGGATGGAACCCGGGATCGCATACACCTCGCGCCCCTGTTCGGCCGCGAGCTTTGCCGTGATCAGCGAACCGCTGGCCATGCCGGCTTCCACCACCAGCACGCCCAGGGACAGGCCGCTGATAATCCGGTTGCGCCGTGGAAAGTTCGCGGCCTGGGGCGGGGCGTCCAACGGGAACTCGGAAACCACCGCGCTGCCTTGCTCAATCATCGCCGCTGCGAGGCGTCGGTGGCGCTGTGGATAAAAATTTTCGAGGCCGGTGCCGAGTACGCCGATTGTGTGCCCGCCGACATCCAATGCGGCTTGATGCGCCGCACCGTCGATGCCCAACGCAAGGCCGCTGGTGATAACAAAACCAGCGCTCGCCAGGCTGCGGGAAAACGCTGCAGCGGTGTCCATTCCGGGGCGGGATGCGCGGCGGCTGCCTACCATCGCCAGCTGCGGTTTTTCCAGGATTGCAGGGTCACCGGCAACAAATAAAAGCGGCGGTGCAGCGTCGATCTGGGCGAGGAGCGCAGGGTACTCAGGCTGGTCCCACATCAACAAATGCTGGGCCGGTTGCTCCAACCAGGCTAACGCCCTGCTGGCACCATCACGGATTTCAGGGCTACGCCGGGCATCGGCACTCACGGCCGGCAAGCCAAGCGAACGCCAGGCACTGGCGGGGGCGCTGATGGCCTTGGAGGCCGAGCCGAAGGCTTCGATCAACACACGAAAACGCCTGGGACCCAGTTCCGGCAGCCTGTGCAAGCGTAGCCGGGCTTCCAGTTCTGACGGGGAAATTTCACTGCTGTTTATCGGAATCATTTGATCATCCTTGACCGGAACAAGCTGTGGATAACTCTGTTGGTAACTTATTTAGCAGGCTATTCATTGCGTTTGACGAGCAGTCTCGAAACGGTCCATTACCGCCAGTGCCCGCGAGGCGCTGAGGACCAGGCCATAACTGAGCTTTTCATAAGTCCGAAACACCAGCAGGGTGCCGACGCGTTCATCTGGAAGCTTCAGCGGGGCGCCATTGAGAGGGTCGCGAACGCTGGCGCCGGTTTTGATGATGGTCAGCAGTTGGCCCTCGACCAGCCCCTCGCGCCGGCCTTTGTTGAGGGTCACAGCGTCCAGCACGCCGATCTGGGTCACGCCCTTGGGGATATCGATGATGTGCCCTTGAATGAAGGGCGTGGATTGCGGCGTCTTGAGGCTGGCCGGATCAACCGGCGGCTGCACCCGGAGCAAGCGGTCGCCCGGGCGCACCTCCTGTGTCACCCGCTGCAAGGCGAGGGTGGTGAGGTCGCCGGCGGTGACAAACCGTGCAGTGCCGATGTCATCGGCGTTAACCCCCAGCAGCTCGTGGGTTTGCGGGTCGGTGTAGACCTTGCCGCGGCGCACAATGCCATAGCCGGGCTGGGCCGGGTCCAGGTTGCCCCGGGCGTGCACAAGCTCGCCATTGGCCCCCAGCACCCGCCCGGTCTCGGCCGCGACGACGTAGGGCGCGTGGTCCAGATCCTCGGGGGTATCCAGAATGCGGTTGTGCAGTAAAAAGCGCTGGATGGCCTGTTGCGTCGGTTGATCCAGACGCTGTGCAGGCTGGGGAAGCAGGGCCGTGGCAAGCGGGGCCCACAGCAGCAAGACGAGTAGCGATTTCCTCATGGGGTCAATCTCCTTTATTATGTGCGTTCGCGTGAAATGCCATAGCCTTCGCGGCTTTCGAACCTTTCACACCGGCGGTCTGGGTCCATCCCAACGCCGATTTGCCTTTACCTCACATGTGCAGCAATTACGCTTATGGCTATTTTGAACATCCTCGAATTTCCCGACTCGCGCCTGCGCACGATCGCCAAACCGGTGGCCGTAGTGGACGACAAGGTTCGTCAGTTGGTCGATGACATGTTTGAAACAATGTATGAAGCCCCGGGCATCGGCCTCGCCGCGACCCAGGTCAACGTGCATCAGCGCGTCGTGGTCATGGACCTGTCGGAAGATCGCAGCGAACCTCGGGTGTTTATCAACCCCGAGTTCGAACCGCTGACCGACGAGATGGGCGAATACCAGGAAGGCTGCCTCTCGGTACCCGAGTTCTACGAGAACGTCGAACGCCCGCTGCGCGTGAAGATCAAGGCCCTGGACCGTGATGGCAAACCCTACGAGCTGATTGCCGACGGCCTGCTGGCGGTGTGCATTCAGCACGAATGCGACCACCTCAACGGCAAGCTGTTTGTCGATTACCTGTCCACGCTTAAACGCGACCGGATCAAGAAGAAGCTGGAAAAAAAGCATCGCCAGCAAGCTTGATGCCCTTCTTCCAAAGGCTTGCTGCGGCAAGCCTTTTTCTTTGTGACTGTTTTTAACCGAGACCTCCCATGACCGAGCCATTGCGCATTGTTTTTGCCGGCACTCCCGAATTCGCAGCCGAACACCTCAAGGCGCTGCTTGCCAGCCCTTATGACATCGTCGCGGTGTACACCCAGCCGGATCGCCCGGCCGGTCGCGGGCAAAAACTGATGCCGAGCCCGGTCAAGCAGCTGGCGCTTGAGCACGACATTCCTGTGCTGCAACCGCCGACCCTGCGCAACGCCGAGGCCCAGGCGGAACTGGCGGCATTGAAGCCGGACCTGCTGGTGGTGGTGGCCTATGGCTTGATCCTGCCCCAGGTTGTGCTGGATATCCCGCGCCTGGGCTGCATCAACAGCCATGCGTCGCTGCTGCCACGCTGGCGCGGTGCGGCGCCGATCCAGCGCGCCGTGCAAGCCGGTGACAGTGAAAGCGGCGTGACCGTGATGCGCATGGAGGCGGGTCTGGACACCGGCCCAATGCTGCTCAAAGTCACCACTCCAATCACCGCCGAAGACACCGGCGGCAGCCTGCACGACCGCCTGGCCGAGCTGGGCCCGCCCGCCGTGATCCAGGCCATTGCCGGTCTGGCTGCCGGCACCCTGCAAGGTGAAGTGCAGGACGACAGCCTCGCCACCTACGCCCACAAGCTGAACAAAGACGAAGCACGCATCGACTGGAGCCGCCCGGCCGTGGAGCTGGAACGCCTGGTGCGCGCCTTCAACCCATGGCCGATCTGCCACAGCACCCTCAATGGCGAAGCCCTGAAAGTGCTCGCCGCCACCTTGGCCGACGGCAAAGGCGTCCCCGGCGAGATCATCGGCACCCGCAAGGACGGCCTGTTGGTGGCCTGCGGTGAGCAGGCACTGTGCCTGACGCGTCTGCAATTGCCCGGTGGCAAGGCGCTTAACTTCAGCGATTTGTTCAACAGCCGTCGTGAGAAATTTGCCTTGGGCACGGTTCTCGGGGCGATCGCTCAATGAACCCACGTCTGGCCGCCGCCAAGGCACTCGCCGCCGTCCTCAACGGCAAGGCTTCGCTGAACAGTTCGCTGCCCACCGCGCTGGACAAGGTTGAGGACCGTGATCGCGGTTTCACCCAGGACCTGGCCTTTGGCACCGCCCGCTGGCAGCCGCGTTTGTCGGCGCTGGCGGCCAAACTGCTGCAAAAGCCGTTCAAGGCCGCCGATGCCGATGTGGAGGCGCTGCTGCTGGTGGGCCTCTATCAGTTGCTCTACACCCGCGTCCCGGCCCACGCCGCCATCGGTGAAACCGTTGGTTGCGCCGACAAGCTGAAAAAACCCTGGGCCAAGGCCCTGCTCAATGCCGTGCTGCGCCGCGCCCAGCGTGAAAGCGAAGCGCTGCTGGCTGAGTTGGAGCATGACCCGGTGGTGCGCACCGCCCACCCACGCTGGTTGCAAAAATCCCTGAAAGCCTTCTGGCCGGAGCAATGGGAAGCCATTTGCGCGGCCAACAATGCGCATCCACCGATGATTTTGCGGGTCAACCGTCGCCATCACAGCCGTGACGCCTACCTGCAATTGCTGGCCGATGCCGGCATCAGCGCCACACCTTGCGTGTACAGCGTCGACGGCATCGTGCTCGAAGCGGCCGCCGACGTGCGCAGCCTGCCGGGCTTCGCCGAAGGCTGGATCAGCGTGCAGGACGAAGCCGCCCAACTGGCTGCCGACTTGCTTGACCTGGCCCCAGGCCAACGTGTGCTGGACGCCTGCTGCGCACCGGGCGGTAAGACGTGTCACATCCTGGAAGTCGAAAAAGACCTGGCGGGTGTAGTCGCTGTCGACCTGGAAGCCAAGCGCCTGGTGCGGGTGCGTGAAAACCTCGCACGCCTGGGCCTGAGCGCCGAGCTGATTGCCGCCGACGGCCGCGACACCGCCACCTGGTGGGATGGCAAACCGTTCCAGCGCATCCTGCTGGACGCGCCGTGTTCGGCCACCGGCGTGATCCGCCGCCACCCGGATATCAAACTCACTCGCCAACCGGACGACATCGTCGCCCTGGCCGCGCTGCAGGGCGAACTGCTCGACGCCCTGTGGCCAACCCTGGAAGTCGGCGGCATTCTGCTCTACGCCACTTGCTCCACATTGCCGACCGAAAACACCGAGGTGATCGAAGCCTTCCTCGCCCGCACCCGTGGCGCCCGCGAGTTGGACCTCGCCACGGCGGCCGGGATCAAGCAGCCGCACGGCCGCCAACTGCTCGCGCAAGAAGGCGGACACGATGGCTTCTACTACGCCAAACTGATCAAGATTGCCGCCGCACGCGGCTGAACGGGTTTAAGGGAGTGACCGGATGAAAATCATCATCCTTGGGGCAGGGCAGGTCGGCGGCACATTGGCCGAGCATTTGGCCAGCGAAGCCAACGACATCACCGTGGTCGACACCGATGCCGAGCGCCTGCGCAACCTCGGTGACCGCCTGGATATCCGTACCGTACAGGGTCGTGCGTCGTTTCCTACGGTGCTGCGTCAGGCAGGCGCCGACGACGCCGACATGCTGGTGGCGGTGACCAATAGCGATGAAACCAATATGGTCGCCTGCCAGGTCGCCCATACGCTGTTCCACACGCCCACCAAAATCGCCCGAGTCCGTGAGGCGGCTTACCTGACCCGTGCAGGGCTTTTCGACAACGACGCGATTCCAGTGGATGTGTTGATCAGCCCCGAACAGGTGGTCACCCATTACATCAAGCGCCTGATCGAGATTCCCGGCGCCTTGCAGGTGATCGACTTTGCCGGCGGCAAGGCCCAACTGGTGGCGGTCAAAGCCTATTACGGCGGCCCGCTGGTGGGCCAGCAACTGCGTCAGTTGCGTGAACATATGCCGAACGTGGAAACCCGTGTAGCGGCGATTTTCCGACGTGACCGGCCGATCCTGCCCCAGGGCGATACCGTGATCGAGGCCGACGACGAAGTGTTTTTCATCGCCGCCAAGGCGAATATTCGCGCAGTCATGAGCGAAATGCGCCGGCTGGATGAAACCTACAAACGCATCGTGATCGCCGGTGGCGGGCAGATCGGCGAGCGCCTGGCCGAGGCTATCGAAAGCCGTTACCAGGTGAAGATCATTGAGATGAGCCCGGCACGCTGCCGGCACTTGTCCGACACCCTCGACAGCACCGTCGTACTCCAGGGCAGCGCCTCGGATCGCGACCTGCTGATGGAAGAAAACATCGCCGACGCCGATATCTTCCTGGCGCTGACCAACGATGACGAGGCCAACATCATGTCGTCCTTGCTGGCCAAGCGGCTGGGGGCGAAGAAGGTGATGACCATCATCAACAACCCGGCGTATGTAGACCTGATCCAGGGCGGCGATATCGACATCGCCATCAGCCCGCAACTGGCGACCATCGGCACTCTGCTGGCCCATGTGCGCCGTGGCGATATCGTCAGCGTGCATTCCCTGCGCCGTGGCGCGGCGGAAGCCATCGAGGCGATTGCCCATGGTGATTCGAAGTCGAGCAAGGTGATCGGCAAGGCCATCCGCGATATCGGCTTGCCGCCAGGCACCACCATCGGCGCGATCATTCGTGACGAAGAGGTGATCATTGCCCACGACGACACGGTGATTGCCACCGGTGACCATGTGATTTTGTTCCTGGTGGATAAAAAACATATCCGCGATGTGGAAAAACTCTTCCACGTGGGCCTGAGTTTTTTCTAAGTATGAACATTCCAGTGTGGCGAGGGCGCTTGCTCCCGTTCGAGTGCGAAGCACTCGCAAAATGCTTGGGGCTGCTACGCAGCCCAACGGGAGCAAGCACCCTCGCCACAACAGCCTTACTTTGCTCAAGGTGGCATTAAATGCTCGAATCCCTGGAAAAAATGCTCGCCAAGGGTGTGGATAATTCATTGCTGCGCTTCGGTTTGGGCAAGGGTTATCTGGACTTGAAGGACAACGCCAAGGCGGCGGAGCATTTGCGCAAGTGCGTCGAGTTTGACCCGAAGTATTCGGCGGCGTGGAAATTGTTGGGCAAGGCGCAGGCGGGGTTGGGTGATAGTGCTGCAGCGCGGCTGGCGTGGGAGAAGGGCATCGAAGCGGCCCAGGCCCATGGCGACAAACAGGCCGAGAAAGAGATGACGGTGTTCCTGAAGAAACTCGACCGCCAGGCCTGAGGTGATCCCTGTGGGAGCTGGCTTGCCTGCGATGCGGGCGACTCGGTCTGTCCGATAAACCGAGTCGATGCAATCGCAGGCAAGCCAGCTCCCACATTAGCTCTGTATTGATTTATAGATCTGGGTTAATCAGTACCATCGCTCTTCACCCGGCGGGCGTTTCTTGAAGCGCTTCATGCTCCACATGTACTGGCTCGGGTAAGCCCCCACATAGCGCTCCACCACCTTGCTCATCGCCGCGCAAGACGTGGCGGTATCGGTGCTGTACATGTCTTGCGGCGCCGCCTCCAGGATCACTTTGTAGCCCGAACCGTCCGGCAGCCGCAGCGCGTGCAGGAACACGCCCACAGCCTTGTGGCCTGCGAGCATGTTCGGCACGAACTTGCTGGTCAGCGCCTGGGTGGCGAAGAACGGTACGAAGATCCCTGCGGATTCCGCCGGCTCCGGGTCCGCCGGGATTCCCACCTGGCCGCCCTTGCGCACTTCCTTGATCACGCTGAGGATGCCTTCCTTGGTGGAAGCCGCCACGCGGTTACCCAGCTGTACGCGCTGTTTGCGCAGCAAATCGTCTACCGCCTTGAGCTTCGGCGGGCGGTAGAAAATGATCGGTTTGCACTGGCTGCAATAGAAGTGGTTCAACACTTCCCAGTTGCCCAGGTGGCTGGTGATGCCCACCACGCCTTTACCCGAGGCCAGGGCTTCGTGCAGCACTTCCAGGCCTTCGACCTCGCGCACCAGGTCGATGGAGCGCTGGGCCGGCCAGATCCAGGCGCAGGCGCTTTCGGTCAGGGACTTGCCGATATCCATCAGGCTCTGACCCACCAGGCGCTCACGCGCCGCCGGGTCCATGTCCGGGAAACATTTGGAGAGGTTGATCCGCACCGTGTCGCGGGAGCGGTTGGGGGTTTTCCACATGATCCAGCCGATCGCCGTGCCGACCGCTTGAACCGCGCGCCAGGGCAATAGGGCAAACAACCGAAGAGCGCCTACCAGCAAGGCGCCTTTAAACTTTTCCACAGGTCACTCCTGATCGTGTGTGGTGCGCAAAGCCGGCATTCTAACCGGCGTTGGCCAGGTCCGCGTAACGGTCGCAGTCTTGAGTGTGGTCCATGACCATGCCCGAAGCCTGCATGAACGCGTAACAGATGGTCGGGCCGACAAAGGTAAAGCCGGCTTTTTTCAAGGCTTTGCTCATGGCTTCGGCCTCAGGCGTAATCGCCGGGACTTGGCTGCGGTCCTTGAAGTGATTGACCTTGGGCACGCCGCCGACAAACGACCAAAGCAACCCAACCGGGTCCTCCAGCGCCAGCCAGGCGGCGGCGTTGCGACGGGTAGCGTTGAGCTTCAAGCGATTGCGCACAATGCCTGGGTCGAGCATCAGTGCTTCGATCTCGGCATCGCTCAACCGCGCAAGCCGCTGCGCGTCAAAACCGAACAAGACCTTTCGATAATGCTCGCGTTTGCGTAAAACGGTGATCCAGGACAGGCCCGCCTGGAACCCTTCGAGTAAAAGCAACTCGAACAAACCCTGCGCATCGCGCAGCGGCGTTCCCCACTCCTGATCGTGATAAGCCATGTACAGCGGATCTTCAGAACACCAAAAGCAGCGTGGCATAAGGCTCCAGGGGATGGTGGCGCGGCCGAATCGGGTATACTCCCGCTCTTTAAATCGCAGCCCAAGTAACAGGTGAATTTCGTGAGCCAGCCTACGCCAGCCGTGCGTACCTTCCAAGACTTGATCCTCGCCCTCCAGCAATACTGGGCCGAGCAAGGTTGTGTGGTACTTCAGCCCTACGATATGGAAGTAGGCGCCGGCACTTTCCACACCGCTACATTCCTGCGGGCCATCGGCCCGGAAACCTGGAACGCCGCTTATGTGCAGCCCAGTCGTCGCCCGACTGACGGCCGCTACGGCGAAAACCCGAACCGCCTGCAGCACTACTACCAGTTCCAGGTGGTACTGAAGCCGAACCCGGACAACTTCCAGGAACTGTACCTGGGCTCGCTCAAGCATGTAGGCCTGGACCCACTGGTCCACGACATCCGTTTCGTTGAAGACAACTGGGAATCGCCGACCCTGGGCGCCTGGGGCCTGGGCTGGGAAGTCTGGCTCAATGGCATGGAAGTGACGCAGTTCACTTACTTCCAGCAAGCGGGCGGCATCGAGTGCTACCCGGTGACCGGCGAAATCACCTACGGCCTTGAGCGCCTGGCCATGTACCTGCAGGGCGTGGACTCGGTCTACGACCTGGTGTGGGCAGACGGCCCGTTCGGCAAAGTGACCTACGGCGACGTGTTCCACCAGAACGAAGTGGAGCAGTCCACTTACAACTTCGAACACGCCAACGTCGACAAGCTGTTCGAACTGTTCGACTTCTATGAAAGCGAAGCCAAGCGCCTGATCGAACTCGACCAGCCGCTGCCGTTGCCAAGCTATGAAATGGTATTGAAGGCATCCCATACCTTCAACCTGCTGGACGCCCGCCGTGCCATCTCGGTAACCGCGCGCCAGCAATACATCCTGCGTGTACGCACCCTGGCGCGTTCCGTCGCCCAAGCCTACCTGCTGGCTCGCGCCAAGTTGGGCTTCCCGATGGCAACCCCGGATCTGCGTGATGAAGTGTTGGCTAAGCTGGAGGCTGCACAATGAGTGCTCAAGATTTCCTGGTTGAACTGGGCACCGAAGAGCTGCCACCCAAGGCACTCAATACCCTGGCCGACGCGTTCCTGGCCGGTATCGAAAAAGGCCTGCAAAGCGCCGGCCTGAAGTTTGAAGCGAAAAAAGTCTACGCCGCGCCACGTCGCCTGGCGGTATTGCTGACCGCGTTGGAAACCCAGCAGCCGGATCGCAGCATCAACCTCGACGGCCCTCCGCGTCAGGCGGCTTTTGATGCCGAAGGTAACCCGACCCAGGCTGCCCTGGGTTTCGCCAAGAAGTGTGGCGTGGAACTGAGCGAGATCGACCAGAGCGGCCCGAAACTGCGTTTCAGCCAGGTCATCACCGGTAAGCCGACCGCCAGCCTGTTGCCGACCATCGTTGAGGACTCGCTGAACGACCTGCCGATCCCCAAGCGCATGCGCTGGGGGCACGCAAGGAAGAGTTCGTACGCCCAACCCAATGGCTGGTGATGCTGCTCGGTGACCAGGTCATCGACTGCACCATCCTCGCCCAGAAGGCTGGCCGTGATTCCCGTGGTCACCGCTTCCACCACCCAGAAGCCGTGCGCATCACCTCGCCGGCCAACTATGCCGCCGACCTGCGCGCCGCCTATGTACTGGCCGATGCCAATGAGCGTCGCGAGCTGATCAGCAAGCGCACCGAAGAGCTGGCCCGCCTGCAGGAAGGCACCGCCATCGTGCCGCCAAGCCTGCTCGACGAAGTGACCGCGCTGGTTGAATGGCCGGTGCCGCTGGTGTGCTCGTTTGAAGAACGTTTCCTCGACGTGCCGCAAGAAGCCCTGATCACCACCATGCAGGACAACCAGAAGTACTTCTGCCTGTTGGATGTGGACGGCAAGTTGCTGCCGCGCTTTATCACCGTGGCAAACATCGAGAGCAAGGACCCGCAGCAGATCATCGCCGGTAACGAGAAAGTCGTTCGCCCGCGCCTGACCGACGCCGAGTTCTTCTTCAAGCAAGACAAGAAGCAGAAGCTCGAAGACTTCAACCTGCGCCTGCAAAACGTGGTGTTCCAGGAAAAACTCGGCAGCGTCTACGACAAGGCCGTACGGGTTTCCAAGCTGGCCGCCTACATCGCGCCGCGCATTGGCGGTGATGCCGCCTGGGCTGCCCGCGCCGGCATGTTGTCCAAGTGCGACCTGGCCACTGAGATGGTCGGCGAGTTCCCGGAAATGCAAGGCGTTGCCGGTTACTACTATGCCCTCAACGACGGCGAGCCGGACGACGTGGCCCTGGCCCTGAACGAGCAGTACATGCCGCGTGGCGCCGGTGCCGAGTTGCCGACCACCTTGAC
Source organism: Pseudomonas poae (assembly GCA_028869255.1). Taxonomy (NCBI): domain Bacteria; kingdom Pseudomonadati; phylum Pseudomonadota; class Gammaproteobacteria; order Pseudomonadales; family Pseudomonadaceae; genus Pseudomonas; species Pseudomonas poae. The sequence continues at coordinate 5,805,296 of CP110972.1, forward strand.
CGGTGCGGCCGTGGCCATCGCCGACAAGCTGGACACCCTCGTCGGTATCTTCGGTATCGGCATGTTGCCTACCGGCAGCAAAGACCCGTATGCCCTGCGCCGTGCGGCCCTGGGCGTGTTGCGTATCCTGATCGACAAGAAGCTCGACCTCGACCTGACCCAGGCCGTGGTGTTTGCGGTTGGCCAGTTTGGTGGCAAGGTCAAGCAAGCCGGTTTGGCCGAGCAAGTGCTGGAATTCGTGTTCGACCGCCTGCGTGCGCGTTACGAAGACGAAGGCGTCGACGTTTCCGTGTACCTGTCGGTACGTGCCCTGCAACCGGGTTCTGCCTTGGACTTCGATCAGCGTGTGCAAGCCGTACAGGCGTTCCGCAAGCTGCCGGAGGCGGATGCCCTGGCCGCCGTGAACAAGCGCGTGTCGAACCTGCTGAGCAAGGCCGAAGGCCTGGGCAATGTCGACGTCGATCCTGGCCTGTTTGCCGATGCCAAGGAGTTCTCGCTGAACTCGGCCATCGCCAAAGCCGAAAACGCTGTGAAGCCGCTGATCGCCGAACGCAACTACGCCGAAGCACTGGCGCGCCTGGCCACCTTGCGTGAGCCGGTGGATGCGTTCTTCGAAGCGGTGATGATCAATGCCGAAGACGCGGGTGTGCGGAAAAATCGCTACGCCATGCTGGCGCGTCTGCGCGGCTTGTTCGTCAATATTGCCGACATTTCGACGCTGAGCTGACCATGCTGAAACTGCTGATTCTCGATCGGGACGGGGTGATCAATTACGACTCCGACGCTTACATCAAATCGGTGGCGGAATGGGTTCCACTGCCCGGCTCGATCGAGGCCATCGCGCAGTTGAGCAAAGCCGGCTGGACGGTGGCCATCGCCACCAACCAGTCCGGCATCGCCCGCGGCTACTACGACATCGCCACCCTGGACGCCATGCACGCGCGCTTGCGCACGTTGGTGGCCGAGCAGGGCGGCGAGGTGGGGCTGGTGGTGTACTGCCCCCACGGGCCGGATGAGGGCTGCGATTGCCGCAAACCCAAGCCTGGCATGTTGAAAACTATTGCAGAACATTACAAGGTGCCCTTGGCTGGGATATGGTTCGTCGGGGACAGCCTCGGTGACCTGGAGGCGGCCAAAGCCGTCGACTCTCAGCCAGTTTTGGTTAAGACCGGGAAAGGCGAAAAGACCCAGGCGAAAAACCTGCCGGTAGGCACCTTGATTTTTGACGATCTGGCGGCGGTTGCCGCAGAACTTATCAACAACTAGCCGCCCTCGACTTCCTGACCAAGGACTGTTCGGGAGTGCGCTTTTAACAGGCGGGCCTTGTCCCGCAACGGTAAATGCCGCCATGTCGATTTTGCAGGCCATCAGAACCTTTTTCTTTTACCTGCTGCTGGGCACCAGTTCCTTCCTCTGGTGCACCCTGAGCTTTTTTATTGCGCCCTTCCTGCCGTTCAAGGCGCGCTATCGCTTTATCAACGTCTACTGGTGCCGCTGCGCGTTGTGGCTGTCCAAGGTGTTCCTGGGCATCCGTTTCGAGGTCAAGGGCGCCGAGAACGTCCCGGACCAGCCCTGCGTGATTCTGTCGAACCACCAGAGCACCTGGGAGACGTTCTTCCTTTCAGCGTACTTCTCGCCACTGAGCCAAGTACTCAAGCGTGAGCTGCTGTACGTGCCGTTCTTCGGTTGGGCCATGGCCATGTTGCGTCCGATCGCGATTGACCGTGACAACCCCAAGGCCGCACTCAAGCATGTGGCCAAGAAGGGCGACGAGCTGCTCAAGGATGGCGTATGGGTGCTGATCTTCCCTGAGGGGACGCGTGTGCCCTACGGCACCGTAGGCAAGTTCTCACGCGGCGGTACCGCATTGGCGGTCAACGCCAATCTGCCCGTGTTGCCGATTGCGCATAACGCCGGCAAGTTCTGGCCAAAGACCGGCTGGGCCAAACGTGAAGGCACCATCACCGTGGTGATTGGCGAACCGATGTATGCCGAAGGTGAAGGTCCACGTGCCATCGCCGCGCTGAATGACCGTGCTGCGGCCTGGAATGAAGCGCAACAACGGGCCATGGGTTCACTGCCTCCAGAGCCGGTTGTGGTCGACACGCCGGTGATCTGAGCATCTGTGGATAACCTGTGTACGGTTTGTTGGCGATTTGCCGTTTTTAACCTATAACAAGCTGATTTACTTACATATTTCCCAAGCTCATAAAATTGCGAAAAAGGTGCATAAGTTTTTTCCGCATTAAAAAACCGGTCCTTGAGACCGGTTTTTTATGCACAGCGAAAAAGTACGTTTTTTCAGTCTTCCAGCAACGGTAAATACAGGCTGAAAGTCGTGCCTTTGCCCACCACGCTTTCGCATTCGATTCGCCCACCGTGGCGTTCCATAACGGCCTTGACCATGGTTAGGCCCAACCCCAGGCCCTCACTGCCCTGGGCCGAGTCGAAGCGTCGATACTGGCTGAACAGCTCCGGCAAGTCCTCGGCCGCTATCCCCGGCCCCTGGTCGCTGATGCGGCATTCCAACCAGCCTTGTGCGCTGCCGTGGCTCAACCGGACGGTGGTACCGGACGCGGAATATTTGATCGCATTTTCCAGCACGTTAAACAACGCACGTGTGAGCAATGATTGATCGGCCGACACCATGCCCTCATCAGCCTCCTCCAGATCATGGACCAGGTGAATACCTTTGAGCTGAGCGATCACCGCCACCTTAGTCGAAAGCATCCATCACCAGCATGGCGAACAGCGTCGGCTGAAACTGATAGCCGTCGGCCTCTGCCTTCGCCAATTGCACGAAGGATTCGGTGAGGCTCAGGGCGCGTCGAACCTGCTGTTCGATCTGGGCGAACACCGGTGATTCACCGTTATGCACATCCAGCAGCGCGAGGATCGCCGAGTGTGGCGCCCGCAGGTCATGGGACAAAAAGCGCAGCATGGTCTCGCGGTGCTGTTGGGCATCGCGCTCCTGGCTCAGGTCGGTAAGGCTCAACAGCCAGCCCAGTGCGACGTCTCCGTCGGCGGGCAGCATAGGCGCGAGCTCCATGCGCAAGCTGCGCTGATGGATGTCACGGAACTCCACCAACTCCATCGCCGAGAGGGCAGGGCGCACGCCGTTATGCAGCGGTGGGTAACCGAGGTCGGCGAGCTCTTCGAGGAGGTTGGCGGCGACCAGATCATTGCCGAACACTTCGCGGGCAATCCGGTTGGCCAGCAGGATATTGCCTTTGGGATCGGTAATCAGCGTCGCCACCGGCAGGCACTCCAGGCCATCGGCCATAAAGCGCCGGGTGTCGCGTGTGCGGCTGACGGCTTGCTCCAGGGCAAAGATCCGCGCCTGCAGTACGTCCCCGTTGCGGGTAGGCGCACGGCGCCGTTCGGGCAGTACTTTGGGCTCGTTGTCCAAGCGCGCCAGCTCCCAACCGAAATAAGCCAGGATCACGCTCAGGCGCCGCCAGTTCCAGATCAGGTAGCTCAGCAGCAGGCCGATCAGGCAAGCCGCCGGCGACCACCAATGCCCCAGACGCAACAGGGCCCACGCGCCGAGCAACGCCGTGGCCATACAGCCCAGGGTCATCCACAGCGCATAGCGTGGGCGGTACAACAGCAAGCCCAGCAGCAATGCAACCAGGCTCGTCGCCAGGGTTGCCGCCAGCCAGCCGGGAAGATCAACGATGCTGCGCTCCCTGCAGCAGGCCATTGAGCACATTGGCCTGGATCTCCAAACCGGCGGTGGTGCCGACGGTGGAGGAGAGGGGCGTGACGAAGCGATCGCCCATTCCCGAGGCGGTGGCCCCGACCAGAATCAGGCGGTCGCGCAGTAACTCGGGCGGCACTTCACCCTGTAATACGCTGACGTAGGACACGCTGGGAAAATGGGTATGCGGCGCAATGAAAGGGATACGAATAGCATGCTCCCTGTGCCAGTGCTGATCGGTCGCCTCACGGGGCTCCCCGGGCATGGGCGCCTTCTCACCGCTCAGCTCATACGCCAGCCATGCCAGTTGCGCAGCGCCGGCATCGGGCGGACCCTCGCGCATATACAGGCTGCGCACCACGCCGTCGCTGTCGGCTTCCACGTTGATATGGCCAACGCCCTTGGCGCATTTGAGCAACGCCGACATTTGTGCACCTGGCTGGCTGTAGCTGGCAGTGCCCTCACGCACCAATGGCAGCAGAACGTTACCAGCGTTGCACACGGCATCAGCGAGGCGCTTGTCATTGGCGGAGTTGCCGGGTTCGCTGAAGATCACGTCAAACAGAATGCCTGCCGGTTGCGCGGCACTCAGGCGATCGATCAGGTCGGCGTGCAAGCTACGCGGCCAGGGCCACTGGCCCAATTTTTTCAGGCTGGGATCATCAATCGTCACTAGCAAAATACGCGGGTCTACCGGCAGTGGGGTGAGACGGCGCAGGCTGTCATACAACGGATTATTCAGGGCAAGGCCAGGGCTCAGCGACAGGTATGCCGTGATCGGCAGCAACAGCAAACCAATCCACAGCCACTCGCGCACCAGGCCACGGAACAGGCGCTGAGCATGAGTAGGCTGGCGTTTTTCGGGCTTGCCCCAGAGCGTCATTGGTCAGCCACCGAAAACCTGCGCCTGTGTGCTGGGCGGGTAGTAGAAAATGTCATAGACCCCGGTTTCTCCTTCCAGGCCATGTGCATCGTACGCCGACACCCGCACGTGATAGAACGACGCCTTGAGCCCAGTGAAGCTCATTTTTGGTTCACTGGAAAAGTTTTCCTGCTTGATATTCATAAACGCTTTATCGGTCGCCACCTGAGCCCGATAGCGTTGGGCACCGGTCACCGGCCGCAGGTATAAACGCCAGACCGGCGAATCACCTTTTTGTCCATCCTGGCCGATCAGCCTGGGGGCCGGCAGCAGCTCTACCGGGTTTAGATCGCCTTGTTGCTTGAACAGCAGCCCTTGGCGGGCATCGACTTTTACTTCGCCTTCAGTTGGGCTCTGTTTCTTTGCACGCTGGACCGCCACCTGGCCATCCAGCACTTCGAGTAACGTTTGCTCACCGTCATCGCTCACTCGAAAATGCGTACCGCGTACCCCCAGAACGCCCACCGGCGTAAGGATCTGGAACCGATCGTAATCACTCGCACGCTTGATCACATACGCTTCGGCCTGGCCTTGTTCGAGTATGACCTGGGGGATCGACTGCTTCTCGACCATAGGTGCAAACGTACCTGGGAACTGGAGGGCAACACCACCCGGGAACCGTCGCCCAGCAACAGGCTGACAAACGCCGACTCGGACGTTTTCACACCCTCCTGTTCATCAATGGTCATACCTTCCTGCAATGGACTCGCCTTGCCCTTGGTGTCGAGCTTCCAGGCGACCCCGTTGAGGTGCTGCACCACGGCCGGTAATGGTTGCGCACGGCACAGGGCATGGTCATCGATATAGGGCGGGCGCACTTTGGTGGATGCACTGGCTGCGCCCACTGCCAGGATCAACAGTGAGGGCAGGGCACGACGCGTGAAGTGCGGGGAGGGGAGCATGGTACTCATCAAGGTCAAGGTTCCAGAGGGCATCTGACATCGGCGCGCAGGCGTTTACGGCAGCGCATGTGTCGGCTGATCCTTTTACTTACTGCCGGGAGCCGGTATCTTTCCTACATAGCTTTTCCACAGGGTCATCGCGGTCTTTCAATGGGTGAACCGCCCTTTGATATCAGCGTACCGAGAGATCCAAGGGGTCATTGAATTTGAGCACAATTCTTCAGATTCGAAGGCCGGCAACTGCGCAGTATGTGCCGTTTATTCATGGCCGTCGGCTGCCATATTTTAAGTAGAAGGACCCACGACATGCGTGTCGCGATACTGGATGACGAACCTGCTGAATTGCGGCGGGTGGAACAGACACTGCGCCAGATCCCCAGTACAGCCGAACAGCCGTGGTCCCTGCATTGCTTCGAGCGCGGTGAAGACCTGCTGCGCCAACTGCGCCGGGAAACCTTTGACCTGCTGATACTCGACTGGCAATTGCCCGATATCAGCGGTATCGCTTTGCTGCGCTGGACCCGCGAACACATGGAATCGCCTCCCGCCGTGATCATGCTCACCAGTCGCGATGCGGAGAGCGATATCGTCACCGCCCTGAACAGCGGCGCGGACGACTACGTCAGCAAGCCCTTTCGCCCCAATGAACTGATCGCCCGAGTCAGCGCGGTATTGCGCCGCCACGGCCTGCAGAAGTCGGCGACCCATGAAGTCCAAAGCTTTAACGACCTGACCTTTGACGACGCTGAGCTGACCGTCACCCGCGCCGGCAAACCGATCAACCTGACTGAGCGTGAATACCGCCTGGCCAGCTGCTTGTTCGCCAACCTCGCCCGGCCGCTTTCGCGTGAATACCTCTATGAGCGCTTTTGGTCCCACGAAGAAATGGTCTCGTCGCGCCCACTGGATACGCATATCTACCGGCTGCGTAACAAGCTGGGGCTGACGGCCGATCGCGGCTGGCAGCTGTTGACGATCTATGGGTACGGCTATCGCTTGGAGAGTGTGGCAGCGCCTTCGCACAGCTAAAACCAAGATGTTCCACGTGGAGCATTTTAAAAATACGCACAATAAAAAAGGCCAACGCTAAGCGTTGGCCTTTTTGTTTTAGCCGTACTACCTGATCAGAAGTCCAGGTTGGACACCGCCAAGGCGTTGCTCTCGATGAAGTCACGACGAGGTTCGACCGCATCACCCATCAGGGTGTTGAAGATCTGGTCTGCGCCAATGGCGTCTTCGATGGTCACGCGCAGCATGCGACGCTGAGCCGGATCCATGGTGGTTTCCCACAGCTGATCCGGGTTCATTTCGCCCAGGCCTTTGTATCGCTGGATGGTGTGGCGCTTGGTGCTTTCGGCCATCAGCCAGTCAAGGGCTTCCTTGAATTCCTTGACCTGCTTCTTGCGTTCGCCACGCTGAATGTAAGCGCCGTCGTCCAACAGGGTGCTGAGTTGCGCGCCCAAGGTCACTACGGTCTTGTAGTCATTGCTGCCGAAAAAGTCGCGGTTGAAGGTGACGTAGTTGGACAGGCCGTGGGAGATCAGCTCGACCTCTGGCAGCCATACGTTACGTTCACGGTCTTCACGCAGGCTGGCTTTGTACACCAGACCGGATTTTTCGACGGTGCGCAGACGCACTTCGTACTGAGCCAGCCAATTCTGCATGTGAGCGTGATCGCCCAACTGCTCCAGGCTCACAGCCGGCAGGTAGATGAAGTGCTCGGTCAGTTCCTGCGGGTACAGGCGCGACAGACGCTTAAGGGTCTTCATCACCATGCGGAAGTCGTTTACCAGACGCTCCAGCGACTCACCGGAAATACCGGGTGCTTCGTCGTTCAAGTGCAGGCTGGCATCTTCCAGGGCCGACTGCGTCATGTACTCTTCCATGGCGTCATCGTCTTTGATGTATTGCTCTTGCTTGCCCTTCTTCACTTTGTACAACGGCGGCTGAGCGATGTAGATGTAGCCACGCTCGATCAGCTCCGGCAACTGACGGAAGAAGAAGGTCAGCAGCAGGGTACGGATGTGCGAACCGTCGACGTCAGCATCGGTCATGATGATGATGTTGTGGTAGCGCAGCTTGTCGATGTTGTACTCGTCGCGGCCGATACCGCAGCCCAACGCCGTGATCAAGGTGCCGACTTCCTGGGAGGAAATCATCTTGTCGAAGCGTGCCTTCTCAACGTTGAGGATCTTGCCCTTCAACGGGAGGATGGCCTGGGTGCGACGGTTACGACCCTGCTTGGCGGAACCGCCAGCAGAGTCACCTTCCACCATGGTACAGTTCGGAGAGGGCAGGGTCCTTCTCCTGGCAGTCAGCCAGTTTGCCCGGCAGGCCGGCAATGTCCAACGCACCTTTACGGCGGGTCATCTCACGGGCTTTACGCGCCGCTTCACGGGCACGCGCCGCGTCGATCATCTTGCCGACAACCAGCTTGGCTTCGTTCGGGTTTTCCAGCAGGAAGTCCGAGAAGTACTTGCCCATTTCCTGTTCGACAGCGGTCTTCACTTCGGAAGACACCAGCTTGTCTTTGGTCTGGGAGCTGAACTTGGGGTCTGGCACTTTTACCGAAATGATTGCGGTCAGGCCTTCACGCGCATCGTCACCGGTGGTGGCAACTTTGTGCTTCTTGGCCAAGCCTTCGGCTTCGATGTAGGTGTTCAGGTTACGCGTCAGCGCGGAACGGAAACCCACCAGATGAGTACCGCCGTCGCGCTGTGGAATGTTGTTGGTGAAGCACAACAGGTTTTCGTTGAAGCTGTCGTTCCATTGCAGGGCGATTTCCACGCCGATGCCGTCTTCACGCTGGATGTTGAAGTGGAACACCTGGTTGACCGCAGTCTTGTTGGTGTTCAGGTATTCAACGAATGCACGCAGGCCGCCTTCGTACTTGAATAGCTCTTCCTTACCGCTGCGCTCATCCTTGAGGACGATACCCACACCGGAGTTGAGGAAGGACAGTTCACGAATCCGCTTGGCCAGGATGTCCCAGCTGAAGTGGATGTTCTTGAAGGTTTCCGCCGAGGGCTTGAAGTGGATCTGCGTACCGGTGGATTCACTGTCGCCAACGATTTTCATCGGCTCTTGTGGAACACCGTGGACGTAGGTCTGTTCCCAGATCTTGCCGCTACGGCGCACCGTCAGGATCAGCTCTTCGGACAGCGCGTTCACCACCGACACACCTACACCGTGCAAACCGCCGGAGACTTTATAGGAGTTGTCGTCGAACTTACCGCCGGCGTGGAGCACGGTCATGATGACCTCTGCCGCCGAAACGCCTTCTTCTTTATGCACGTCTACCGGAATGCCGCGGCCGTTGTCGCGCACGGTGATGGACTCATCCGGGTGGATGATGATGCTGATGTCGTCGCAGTGACCGGCCAGAGCTTCGTCGATGGAGTTGTCGACCACCTCGAACACCATGTGGTGCAGACCGCTACCGTCATCAGTGTCGCCAATGTACATACCGGGACGTTTGCGTACGGCATCCAAACCTTTCAGCACTTTAATGCTGGTCGAGTCGTACGTGTTTTCTTCGCTCATGCCTTCACTCCCGATGGTCGTGGGTCTGGGTGATACGGCCTTGTTCCACGTGGAACAAAGCAACTGGCGTTTCCGTCTGCCAGCCTTCCCTCAATAATTCGTGGTCTACACAGGTGATAAACACCTGGCAGCGTAAGTCTTCCAACAAGCGGCATAACGCGCGGCGGTGCTGCTCGTCGAGTTCCGACGGCAAGTCGTCCACCAGATAAATACACTGCCCGCGCCGGGCCTGGCTAACCAAGTGCCCCTGGGCAATCCGCAGCGCACACACCACCAACTTCTGCTGACCCCGGGACAAGATGTCCGCGGCATTATGTGCACCCAATCTAAGACGCAAATCAGCGCGTTGGGGGCCGGCCTGGGTGTGGCCAATTTGCTGATCCCGGTGCAGGGACGTGGCGAGTACAGCACTCAGCTCGCGCTCTTTATCCCAACCACGGTAGTAACTCAACGTCAGGCCCTCGAGATCCAACAACTCACTCAAGGTCTGCTCAAAGACTGGTTTCAAGGCTTTGATATAGGCGCGGCGGTATTCATCTATTTCGTCGCTGGCCAGGCACAGTTCCCGGTCCCAGGCTGCTTGCGAAGCGGCGTCAAGTGTACCATGCCGCAGCCATGAGTTCCGCTGCCGCAGGGCCTTCTGCAGGCGCTGCCAAGTGGCCATAAAGCGTGGTTCCACGTGGAACACTCCCCAATCGAGGAATTGCCTGCGGATTTTTGGCGCGCCCTCCAACAACCGAAAGCTGTCGGGGTTGATCAATTGCAACGGTAAAATTTCTGCCAGCTGCGCGGCACTGCGAGCATTCTGCCCGTCGATACGAATCTGGAACTCACCGCCGCGATCACGCGATATCCCCAGGCTGCTGTGCCCACCTTCAGCCAATTCGACCTGGCCGAACACTGTGCACGCCAATTGTTCGTATTGGATAACCGGTAACAAGCGAGCACTGCGAAAGGAACGGGCAAGCCCCAGCAAGTGGATGGCTTCCAGCACGCTGGTTTTGCCACTGCCGTTGGCGCCGTGGAGGATATTGATGCGGGGGGAGGGGGAGAAGGTCACCGGGTGCAGATTGCGCACCGCGGTGACCGAGACGCGACTGAGGGACATCTAGCTTCTGCTGAGCATGGTTACAGGCGCATCGGCATGACAACGTAAGCCGAGTCGTCGTTGTCGGATTCCTGCACCAGGGCGCTGCTGTTGGAGTCGGACAGAATCAGGCGAACCTGTTCGGTCGTCATCACACCCAGTACGTCCAACAGGTAGCTCACGTTGAAGCCGATTTCCAGCGAGCCGCCGTTGTAGTCGACGCCCACTTCTTCTTCCGCTTCTTCCTGCTCCGGGTTATTGGCCTGGATTTTCAGCTGACCGTTGGCCAGTTGCAGGCGAATACCACGGTACTTTTCGTTCGACAGAATCGCAGTACGGCTGAAGGCTTCACGCAGGGCCTGACGATCACCGATCACCAGCTTGTCGCCGCCTTTGGGCAGTACACGCTCGTAATCCGGGAATTTGCCATCGACCAGCTTGGACGTGAAGGTGAACTCGCTGGTAGTAGCACGGATATGGTGCTGGCCCAGTACGATGCTGACGGCGCCGTCCGGCTCGGTCAGCAGGCGCGCCAGTTCAAGAATACCTTTACGCGGCACGATCACCTGGTGACGATCGGGCTGACCGATATCGGCACGCATCGAGCACATCGCCAGACGGTGACCGTCGGTGGCCACAGCGCGAATGACGCCTTCGGAGACTTCCAGCAACATACCGTTGAGGTAGTAGCGTACGTCCTGCTGGGCCATGGCAAAGCTGGTGCGCTCGATCAGACGACGCAGCTTGCTTTGCTCCAGGCTGCAGGTCAGCGAGCCCGGGCCTTCTTCAACCGTCGGGAAATCGTTGGCTGGCAAGGTCGACAAGGTGAAACGACTGCGACCCGCCTTCACCACCAACTTCTGCTCGTCGACCTTGATGTCGATCAGCGCTTCGTTGGGCAGACTCTTGCAGATGTCCATCAGCTTGCGCGCAGGCACAGTGATTTCGCCTGGCTCAGCCGGTTCTTCCAGCTGAACCCGGCCAACCAGCTCGACTTCCAGGTCGGTACCGGTCAACGACAATTGCTGGCCTTCAACCACCAGCAGTACGTTGGAGAGCACCGGCAAGGTCTGTCGGCGCTCGACGACGCCTGCGACCAGTTGCAGGGGTTTCAACAGGGCTTCGCGTTGAATGGTGAAATGCATGGTCTAGTCCCTTGCCTTAATAAGCTGCGCTGGTGTCATCAAGTTGTCAGTGTACGCAGCAGGTTCTTGTAGTCCTCGCGAATATCCGCGTCGGATTCCTTAAGTTCATTGATCTTGCGGCAGGCGTGCAACACCGTCGTGTGGTCGCGACCGCCGAACACATCACCGATTTCCGGCAGGCTATGGTTGGTCAACTCTTTGGAGAGGGCCATGGCCACCTGACGCGGACGAGCCACCGAGCGCGAACGGCGCTTGGACAGCAGGTCGGAAATCTTGATCTTGTAGTACTCGGCCACGGTGCGCTGGATGTTATCCACACTCACCAGTTTATCCTGCAGCGCCAGCAAGTCTTTCAGGGATTCGCGAATCAGCTCGATGGTGATGTCGCGGCCCATAAAGTGCGAGTGCGCGATAACCCGCTTGAGAGCGCCTTCCAGCTCACGCACATTGGAACGAATGCGTTGGGCAATGAAGAACGCGGCGTCGTGGGGCAGATCGACCTTGGCCTGGTCGGCCTTTTTCATCAGGATCGCGACGCGGGTTTCCAGTTCCGGCGGCTCTACCGCTACGGTCAGGCCCCAGCCGAAACGCGACTTCAAACGCTCTTCCAGACCTTCGATTTCCTTCGGGTAGCGGTCACTGGTCAGGATGACCTGTTGGCCGCCTTCGAGCAGGGCGTTGAAGGTGTGGAAGAACTCTTCCTGGGAGCGTTCCTTGCGAGCGAAGAATTGAATGTCATCGATCAGCAAGGCATCAACCGAACGGTAGAACCGCTTGAACTCGTTGATGGCATTGAGCTGCAGGGCCTTGACCATGTCAGCCACGAAGCGCTCCGAGTGCAGGTACACCACCTTGGCATTCGGGTTCTTCTTTAATAGGTGGTTACCCACCGCGTGCATCAAGTGAGTCTTACCCAAACCTACGCCACCATAAAGAAACAGTGGGTTGTAGCCGTGCTTGGGGTTATCGGCCACCTGCCAGGCGGCCGCGCGGGCCAACTGGTTGGATTTACCTTCGACGAAGTTCTCGAAGGTAAAAGTGCGGTTCAGGTAGCTGGTGTGCTTGAGCGCGCCTTCAACCTGCACGGTACGCTGCTCGGCACGAACAGGTGCCTGCTGGGAGCTGGCACCGGCCATCGGGTCGAAGCTGTCGCGGGACGGCTCTTCATTAATAGGCGCGTTTTTCTGCGACGAAGATTTCGAAGGCGTCTGGGCCACCGGCGCGGGCGAGTTATTAACAGGTGCCGCAGCGGCCTGAGCCTGCGAGGCGCTGGCCGCCAACGGTGCATTCGGCGCAGCACGAGGTGCCGAGCTGCGTTTGCTGCCTATTAATAAGGAGAGCACGGGCGCGAGGCCGTTGCCATGTTCATCGAGCAATTCGAGAACGCGGCTCAGGTACTTCTCGTTGACCCAGTCGAGTACAAAACGATTGGGCGCATAGACACGCAACTCGTCGCCTTCGGCTTCGACCTGTAGCGGACGGATCCAGGTGTTGAATTGCTGGGCAGGCAGCTCTTCGCGCAAAAGCTCCACGCACTGCTGCCAAAGTTCCACTGACACGGATATCCCCTAAGTTGAAAGCCGGTGAGGCAAAAACAGCCGCCATTGTAGCGGCCAGCCGCCCACTTATCCACATGTAGGTTGCTCACCGGGCGCCCAAAATCAATGCCTTAACTGCAAAAAAGGCGACCAATGGTCTGTGTATAAGCTCTGTGGATAAGCGTGCCTAAGCCCGTTGTACAAGTGGGGGCTAAAGTCTGTGGGTAACTGGCCTGTGGATAACATGCCATTCCACCCACAGCTTATCCGACAGTGCAGCACAGGCAAAGCACCGTTTTCCCCTGTAGTTGTCATTCTCTGTACAGCACGTGGAATATGGCCTTAAGGTAGTTATCCACAGAAGAAGCCATCCCTAGCTTTTATAAGCTTTACAGAAAAGCTTTAAATAACTTCCTTCTTTATTTTTATATCTATGGCATTGCCCGTGAGAGCCTGGCGGACAGGAAAGGGCTGATGACCCATAAAGATCTAATTAAAGGAAAAGCTGGTTGGAAATTGACCTAGAGGCTTGCTTTCTCTAGAATCGCCGGTCTCTTAAAACGGGGGCCATTCCGGCCCGTTGTGGACGAACCAGGTAACAACGCCATGAAACGTACTTTCCAACCAAGCACCATCAAACGCGCCCGTACCCACGGCTTCCGTGCTCGCATGGCTACCAAGAACGGCCGTGCTGTCCTGTCGCGTCGCCGCGCCAAAGGTCGTGCGCGTCTGGCAGTTTGATAATCCGGTACTGGTGGTGAGTCAGGACTTCAGTCGGGAAAAGCGTCTGCTAACCCCCCGGCACTTCAAGGCAGTCTTTGACTCCCCCACCGGCAAGGTTCCGGGGAAAAATCTCCTGCTCCTTGCGCGTAACAACGATCTTGATCACCCCCGTCTCGGGTTGGTGATCGGCAAGAAGAGCGTAAAGCTCTCCGTTGAGCGCAATCGCCTCAAGCGTCTGATGCGCGAATCGTTTCGCCTCCACCAGGACACTCTGGTTGGTTGGGATATTGTTATCGTCGCGCGCAAAGGCTTGGGGGATGTAGAAAACCCCGAATTGATTCAGCATTTCGGCAAGCTCTGGAAACGTTTGGCGCGTACCAACAAGCCAGCACCACCAGCGGCTACCGAAACTGTAGGGGTAGACAGCCTTGATGCGTAAACTGGCCATCGTTCCGATCCAGTTTTATCGCTATGCCATTAGTCCTCTGATGGCCAACCACTGTCGTTTCTACCCCAGTTGTTCCTGCTACGCGTTAGAGGCCATAGAAAATCATGGTCTTCTGCGCGGTGGCTGGCTGACCTTTCGTCGTTTAGGTCGCTGTCATCCGTGGAATCCCGGTGGTTATGACCCGGTTCCACCTATCCCTACCTCCCGTTCTTCTTCGATGGCCGAGTAATCATGGATATTAAACGCACGATCCTGATCGTCGCCCTGGCAATCGTGTCCTACGTCATGGTTCTTAAGTGGAACCAGGACTACGGCCAGGCTGCCCTGCCGACTCAGAATGTTGCTGCCAATCAGGCTGCGCCGGCTATTCCGGACACCCCGTTGGGTAACAATGCGTCCGCGAGTGCCGATGTTCCCAGCGCGAATGGCGAGACAAGCGCCCCTCTAGAAACGCCAGTGGTCACCAATAAAGACCTCATCCACGTGAAAACGGATGTGCTCGACCTGGCTATCGACCCACAAGGTGGTGATATCGCGCAGTTGAAACTGCCGCTGTATCCACGTCGCCAAGACCATCCGGATGTGCCGTTCCAACTGTTCGATAACGGTGGTGAACGTACTTATCTGGCGCAAAGCGGCCTGACCGGCACTGACGGTCCGGATGCTCGTGCTACCGGTCGTCCGGTTTATTCGACCGAACAGAAGACTTATCAACTGGCTGATGGCCAGAACCAGCTGAACGTCGACCTGAAATTCACTCAGGACGGCGTCAACTACATCAAGCGTTTCAGCTTCACCCGTGGTTTGTACGACTTGAAGGTCACTTACCTGATCGACAACGAAAGCGCCAAGCCGTGGACGGGCAACCTGTTTGCCCAGCTCAAGCGTGATGGCAGCTCCGATCCATCTTCCAGCACCGCCACCGGCACCGCGACTTACCTGGGCGCAGCCCTGTGGACAAGTGGCGAGCCGTACAAAAAAGTGTCGATGAAAGATATCGACAAGGGCGCGCTGAAAGAAACGGTTCAAGGCGGTTGGGTAGCCTGGCTGCAACACTACTTCGTGACCGCATGGATCCCGAACAAAGGTGAAGCCAACCTGGTTCAAACCCGCAAGGACAGCCAGGGCAACTACATCATTGGCTTCACTGGCCCGGCGTTGACCGTCGCTCCAGGTGCCAAGGCTGAAACCAGCGCCACTCTGTACGCCGGCCCGAAAAGCCAGGCAGTCCTGAAAGAGTTGTCCCCAGGTCTGGAACTGACTGTGGATTACGGCATTCTCTGGTTCATTGCCCAGCCGATTTTCTGGCTGCTGCAACATATCCACAGCATTGTGGGTAACTGGGGCTTCTCGATCATCTTCCTGACCATGCTGATCAAAGGGATCTTCTTCCCTCTGTCTGCCGCCAGCTACAAGTCGATGGCGCGTATGCGTGCCGTGGCGCCGAAGCTGGCCGCTCTGAAAGAGCAACATGGTGACGACCGGCAGAAAATGTCGCAGGCCATGATGGAGCTGTACAAGAAAGAGAAGATCAACCCGCTGGGTGGATGCTTGCCGATTCTGGTACAGATGCCGGTGTTCCTGTCGCTGTACTGGGTACTCCTGGAAAGCGTGGAAATGCGCCAGGCTCCGTTCATGCTGTGGATAACTGACCTGTCGATCAAAGACCCGTTCTTTATCCTGCCGATCATCATGGGCGCGACCATGTTTATCCAGCAGCGTCTGAACCCGACTCCGCCGGACCCGATGCAGGCCAAGGTAATGAAAATGATGCCAATCATCTTCACCTTCTTCTTCCTGTGGTTCCCGGCTGGTCTGGTGCTGTACTGGGTGGTCAACAACGTGTTGTCGATCTCTCAACAGTGGTACATCACACGTAAAATCGAAGCGGCTACCAAAAACGCTGCTGCGTAATTTACTCTGTGGATAACCACTCAAGACGCCCCCTAGTGGGGCGTTTTGCTTTCCGTCATTTTTGTTCTGGAACCTGCTGATGAGCGCTCCTCGTGAAACCATCGCTGCTGTCGCTACCGCTCAAGGTCGCGGCGGTGTCGGTATCGTTCGAATTTCCGGGCCGCTTGCCGGTAAGGCGGCGCAAGCGATCAGCGGCCGTGAACTGAAGCCGCGTTATGCCCATTACGGGGCGTTTCTGGATGCGGACAACAGCGTCCTGGATGAGGGCCTGGCGATCTATTTCCCGGGGCCCAATTCCTTCACCGGTGAAGATGTATTGGAACTGCAGGGCCACGGCGGCCCGGTCGTACTGGATATGTTGCTGCAGCGCTGCCTGCAATTGGGCTGCCGCCTGGCTCGCCCCGGGGAGTTCAGCGAACGCGCCTTTTTGAACGACAAGCTCGACCTGGCACAGGCCGAAGCCATTGCCGACTTGATCGAGGCCAGTTCTGCACAGGCTGCGCGCAATGCGTTGCGCTCATTGCAGGGGGCTTTCTCGCTGCGTGTGCATAACTTGACCGAGCAGTTGATCAGCCTGCGTATCTACGTGGAAGCCGCGATCGATTTTCCGGAAGAGGAAATCGACTTTCTAGCCGATGGCCATGTACTGGCGATGCTGGATAAAGTCCGTGATGAGTTATCCACAGTGCTGCGTGAAGCCGGCCAAGGCGCGTTGCTTCGGGACGGCATGACGGTGGTGATCGCCGGTCGACCGAATGCGGGAAAATCCAGCCTGCTCAACGCTCTGGCAGGTCGCGAAGCGGCCATTGTCACCGAGATCGCCGGCACCACCCGAGATATCCTGCGCGAACATATCCACATCGACGGCATGCCGCTGCACGTGGTCGACACCGCCGGGTTGCGTGACACCGACGACCAGGTGGAAAAGATCGGCGTGGAGCGTGCGCTCAAAGCCATCGGCGAAGCGGACCGTGTGCTGTTGGTGGTGGATGCCACGGCGCCCGAGGCTGTGGATCCTTTTGCGCTATGGCCGGAGTTCCTCGAGCAACGGCCGGACCCGGCCAAAGTGACGTTGATCCGCAACAAGGCAGACCTCACGGGCGAAGCCATTGCCCTGCAAACCAGTGAGGATGGCCATGTGACGATCAGCCTCAGCGCCAAGTCGGCGGGTGATGGCCTGGAACTGCTGCGCGAGCACCTCAAGGCGTGCATGGGCTACGAGCAGACCTCGGAAAGCAGCTTCAGTGCCCGGCGCAGGCACCTGGAGGCGCTGCGCCATGCCAGCGCGGCATTGGAGCACGGTCGAGCGCAGCTGACGTTGGCGGGGGCAGGGGAGCTGCTGGCTGAGGATTTACGTCAGGCGCAGCAGCTGCTCGGGGAAATCACCGGTGCATTCAGCTCCGATGATTTGTTGGGGAGGATCTTTTCCAGTTTCTGTATTGGTAAATAGCCGGCTTATCCACAGCGCCTCACCAGTTGTAGGACACCGTACCGAGCAAGGTACGGCTGTCGCCCCAGTAGCAACGGCCTGCGTCGTTGCAACCGGATACATATTCCTTGTCGAACAGGTTTTTGGCGTTCACATCCACTGACCAGTGTTTGTCTATTTGATAACCGACGGCCGCATCCACCAGCGTCACACTGCCGGCGTCCAACTTCCCGTATAGCGACGGCGCTGTGTAGGAAAAGGTACTGTCGAAATAGCGCACACCGCCGCCCAGGGAAAAACCTTTGAGTTGGCCATCCAGGAAACGGTATTTGCCCCACACCGAAGCCTGGTTGCGCGGAACGCCCGTCATCTGATGCCCCTCGACCAGCGAGGTGGCGGAGTCCTTGGTAATCCGGGCATCCGTGTAGGTATAAGCGGCGGTGACGTTCAGGTTCGGCGTGAGGTTGCTATTGACCTCCACCTCCACACCTTTGGCGCGGCTCTCGCCCACTTGGCGGTAACTGTTGGTGGTGGCATCGAGGTAGGTGTCGTCCTGTTTGCGCAGGTCGTAGACCGATAAGGTCATTGCCGTGTCCCAACCGATCGGTTCGTACTTAACGCCCACTTCGTATTGGCTGCTGGTAATCGGTTTCAGCGGCGAGCCGGCGTTGGAAATCTGCTGGACCGGCACAAACGCAGTGGAGTAGCTGACATACGGCGTCAGGCCGTTGTCGAACTGGTACATCACGCCGCCCTGGTAGGTGAACTTGCGATCTTCGGAGCCGATATTGCTGGCCGGTTTCACCTTGTCGCGAAAATCGCTGTCGACCCAATCCTGGCGGCCGCCCAGCAGGAACAACCAGTGGTCATACTTGCTCTGGACCTGTGCATAAACACCTTTCATCTGTTGCTCAAGCAAGGTGTTTTGCACCGCAATCGGCGTGGTGGGTTCGCGCAGGTACACCGGGTTATACACATTGATGGTGCCGGCGAAGCCTGCGTCCCAATCCTGGTTGAACGAGGTACGATCGTAGCTGGCGCCGAACAGTACGGTATTTTCCAGCGCGCCCAGCTGGAATTTGCCTTCAAGCTGGTTATCCAGGGAGTAGACCATCGACTTGTTGTAGCGGTCGTAGGCGGTCATGTTCAGTTGGGTGCCGAACCCGCCGTTATTCAGTGCACTCGGCCAGGTCTCATGGCGGTTGATGCGCGACTGCATATAACGCGAGTTCTGGCGGTACTGCCAATCGTCATTGAAGCTGTGGCTGAATTCGTAACCGGCGCTCCAGGCCTCACGTTCAAAGGTATTCCAGTCCGGATCGCCAAGCAGGGTGTGCTTGGAGAGTTTGCCGTTGGGATTTTTGAGCAAAGTGCCGGCTGCCGGTAGGCCGAGTTCCAGGTTGGTGTGATCTTTCTGGTAGTTGGCCAGCAGGGTAAGGCTGTTGTAGTCGTCAAAATTCAGGGTCAGGGACGGCGCGATGTAGAGACGATCGTCCGGGACATGATCCGTTTGTGTATCGGACTTGCGGCCGAGCATCACCACCCGACCAAGGATGTTGTCGCTGTCATTGAGCGGGCCGGAGATATCCACACCGACTTGGCGCCGGTTATTCGAGCCATAACCCAGCTGCACCTCGCCTTGTGGGGTCGCCGTGGGGTGTTTGCTGACCAGGTTCACCAGGCCTCCCGGGGCGTTTTCACCGTAGAGCAGGGAAGAAGGCCCACGGAAAATCTCGACGCGCTCCAGGCCGTACGGCTCGCTGGTAGTGTCATACCGGTTGCCTTGCACGCGTAAGCCATCACGCAGCAGGCCGTAGCCGTAATCCGTGGCGTTAAAACCGCGAATGAAGAACAGATCACCGGCCAGGCTGTCGCCAGCGGCGAAAGGCGGCGCGAAGATCCCCGGTACATAACCCAGCACTTCAGTCAGGGTCTGGGACTTCTGGTCCTTGATGCGCTGGCCGGTGACCACCGAGACCGAGCGCGGGGTTTCCGACAGCGGGGTGCTGGTCTTGGTCCCGATGCGGCTATTTTGCGCTTTGTAGCCTACATCCCCGGCAATCTCCTGATTAAACCCCGCCTGTTGATAAGTACTGACGGTGGTGGGCGAGAGGGTCAGTTGACCGGTGGGAGCGGCCTGCAACACATAGCTGCCGGGCGCCTGGACGACCGCTTGCAACCCCGAGCTTTGCAGCAGCAGCGCGAAACCCTGGTCCACCGAGTAGTCACCTTCAAGCCCTGTGGTGTTCAAACGCGCCGTTTGCTCGGGCGAGAAGGACAGAATCACATTGGCCCTGGCGGCAAATTGGCTCAAGGCACGGTCCAGCGGCCCCGCGGCGATGGCGTAATGTTGCACCGCGCTGGCGGCCATGGCGCCGGTCGAGAGCAACACACCGGTGGCGACGGCCGAGGTGAGCAGCAAACCATAGGTCATGCCGTGGCGGGAGAGTTGCTGGCGAAGCTTGGTAGGGAGGCGCATAGGTGGGTAAGCCCTGAAGGTAGCGTCGTAATTACCGGTAGGGCCGTGTCAGGTAAAAAAAAGATAACCCCCTGTGGATTATTTTTTGCGATCAGGCGATTCGCTGCACCGAGACCCAAAAACGGGTGAAGTATTTCACTTGGATCGGCAGGGTTGCCTGCAGGTTGGCCAGCACGGCATCAGTGGAGTCCAGGCGAAATGTCCCGGAAACACGCAGCCGTGCCGAGGCTGAATCGCACTGCAATACACCTGCTCGATAGCGAGCGAGTTCGTCGATCACCTCCCCGAGCCTCGCATTCAGCACGATCAATTGACCATCGACCCAAGCAGCCTGAGCGCCACCATAGGGATGGTTGGGCCCCACGTGTTGCCGATCAAAGTCAGCGCTTTCACCGGCATTCAGCAACCGGCCTCGGTCGGGTTGATCGCCCGGCGACAGACTTACCCGGTCTTCCAGCACGCCTACCCGCGTGGAATCCTCCAGCTGGCGCACTGTAAAACGCGTGCCCAGTGCTTGAATCCGGCCCTGGCGGGTGTCGACATAAAACGGCGTTTGCCCACCCGATTTGCCGGTGTGGATAAGTATTTCACCGTGGCGCAGACGTATCAGGCGCTGGCGCCCGTCGAATACCACATCAATCGCCGTGTGGGTGTTGAGATCAATCCGTGTGCCATCGGCCAGCTCGATGCGCCGCCGTTTACCCACGGGGGTGCGGTAGTCTGCCCACACACTGCCCAGCGGCGTATGTTGCTGAACATTCCAACCCAGGTAGCCGGTGGCGCCGAGTACCAGCATCCACTTGAGTACCTGGCGGCGTTGTTGCGTGGACGACAAGGCGCGGCGAGTCAGATCCTGGGGAAGGGCGCCGAGGCTGCGCTGCAATTGTTCCATCTGGTTCCACGCCGCCTGGTGGGTCGGATCGCCATTGAGCCATTGTTGCCAGGCTTGTCGATCTGCGGGTGTCGGGGGCTGGGACTGAAACTGTACATACCAGCTGGCTGCGGCTTCGAAGGTCTTGCGATCGGGCGCAGCCATTACAGGCCGGCCATGATCAGCGAACATTCAGTCAGGGCGCGGATCATGTGTTTCTTCACCGTGGTTAACGACACCTGCAGTTGCTCGGCGATCTGTTGATAAGTCAGGCCCTCGATCTGCGACAGCATGAAGATCCGCCGCGCTCGCTCCCCAAGGCCGGCCAGGGCTTTATCCACAGCCACCAGGGTTTCAATGATGATTGCCTTGTCTTCTTCACTGACGGCGCAGGCGTGCGGGCGTTCGGCCAGGGTTTGTTTGTAAGCCTGCTCGATGGCGTGTCGCCGGTAGCGGTCAATCACCAGCCCCCGAGCGATGGTCGCCAGATAGTCCCGTGGTTCGAGGATCTGCGCCGCATGGCGCCCTCCCAGAATACGCACAAACGTATCGTGCGCCACGTCGGCCGCATCGCAGGTGTTGTGCAATTTTCCTTTCAGCCACCCGTGCAACCACGAATGGTGTTGCTCATAGATGTGCTGGACCGCAGCCGTGTGTGAAGGAGGGGACATAGGCATGGACAAGGCAGGTTAATGATAATCGCTATTATTAACTGCGCCGTCGTTTTCTCACAATAGCCGTGTTTTTTCTGTGATGAACCCAGAGTCGAAGGTTTTCGGTGGCTTCGCCGTGGCTGCGATTTACCTCTGATCATCGAATTCTGTGGATTAAGCCCTGTGAATAACCGCCCCTGTGCCCAGTTGATAACAGGGCCTGAAACCTGAGTAAAAACCCCTCTGTGGATAACCACCTGTTTAATCCACAGGCTTAAAGCACTTATCCAAGGGCCTCATTGGCACATGACCACAGACTTTTGAATCGCTATACACAACGTAAAAAAAGGCCTGTAGAGATCTATCCACAGAATCTATGCTCAGTAGAAATAAACATAAAAACAAAGATTTAATAAATTTCTCTCTTTTTAATTTCTATTGTCCTTGATTCATCCACAGCTGGTTAAATTTTGTGCAAAGGGTTCTTTAGGGAGGGTTAAGTCCCTATACTTGCCGCCAAAGCTCTAAAACTCTTTCAACAAACAATTCCTGATTACCTACATAAGCAGGCACGAGGTGCGTGGTGGATTTCCCTTCCCGTTTTGAAGTGATCGTCATCGGCGGCGGTCATGCCGGTACCGAGGCAGCACTGGCGTCAGCACGCATGGGCGTAAAAACCCTGTTGCTGACGCACAACGTGGAAACCCTCGGTGCCATGAGTTGCAACCCCGCCATCGGTGGGATCGGCAAAAGCCATTTGGTCAAAGAAATCGACGCCCTTGGCGGCGTCATGGCCATGGCCACCGACAAAGGTGGTATTCAATTTCGCGTGCTCAACAGCCGCAAAGGCCCAGCAGTGCGTGCTACCCGGGCACAAGCTGACCGCATCCTGTACAAGGCAGCGGTACGTGAAACCCTGGAAAACCAGCCAAACCTGTGGATATTTCAACAAGCGGCGGATGACCTGATCGTCGAACAAGACCAGGTACGCGGTGTTGTCACGCAAATGGGCCTGCGTTTCTTTGCAGAATCCGTGGTGTTGACCACCGGTACGTTCCTCGGCGGACTTATCCACATCGGCATGCAGAACTATTCCGGTGGTCGCGCTGGTGATCCGCCGTCGATTGCCCTGGCAAAACGCCTGCGTGAATTGCCGCTGCGCGTCGGCCGTCTGAAAACCGGGACCCCGCCACGTATCGACGGGCGTTCCGTGGATTTCTCGGTGATGACCGAACAAGCCGGCGATACGCCGATTCCGGTGATGTCGTTCATGGGGTCCAAAGAGCAGCACCCGAAACAGGTGAGCTGCTGGATTACCCACACCAATGCGCGAACCCACGAAATCATCGCCGCGAACCTTGACCGTTCGCCGATGTATTCCGGGGTGATCGAAGGCATTGGCCCGCGTTATTGCCCGTCGATTGAAGACAAGATCCACCGCTTTGCCGACAAGGAAAGCCACCAGGTCTTTATCGAGCCCGAAGGCTTGACCACCCACGAGCTGTACCCGAACGGGATTTCCACTTCCCTGCCGTTCGACGTGCAAATCCAGATCGTGCAGTCGATTCGCGGCATGGAAAACGCGCACATCGTGCGCCCGGGCTACGCCATCGAGTACGACTACTTCGACCCGCGAGACCTGAAATACAGCCTCGAAACCAAAGTGATCGGCGGTTTGTTCTTTGCCGGGCAAATCAACGGCACCACCGGTTACGAAGAAGCCGGCGCCCAGGGTTTGCTGGCCGGGACCAACGCCGCACTGCGTGCACAAGGCAAAGACAGCTGGTGCCCACGTCGCGATGAGGCGTACATCGGCGTGTTGGTTGACGACCTGATTACCCTCGGTACCCAGGAGCCGTACCGGATGTTCACATCCCGAGCCGAATACCGCCTGATCTTGCGTGAAGACAACGCCGACCTGCGCCTGACCGAAAAAGGTCGCGAGCTGGGCCTGGTCGATGATGCGCGCTGGCAAGCCTTCTGCAAAAAACGCGAAAGCATCACGCTCGAAGAGCAACGCTTGAAAAGTACCTGGGTCCGCCCAGGCACCGAGCAAGGCGACGCGATTGCCGAAAAATTCGGCACGCCGCTGACCCACGAATACAACCTGCTGAACCTGCTGTCCCGTCCGGAAATCGACTACGCTGGCCTGGTCGAAGTAACAGGCCAGGGCGCAGAAGATCCACAGGTCGCCGAACAGGTCGAGATCAAAACCAAGTACGCCGGTTACATTGACCGCCAACAGGATGAGATCGCCCGCCTGCGCGCCAGTGAAAACACCAAGCTGCCTGTGGATATCGACTACACCGGGATTTCCGGGTTGTCGAAAGAAATTCAAAGCAAGCTGGGGATAACTCGGCCGGAAACTCTAGGCCAGGCATCACGTATCCCCGGTGTCACGCCGGCAGCCATTTCGCTGTTGATGATTCACTTGAAAAAACGCGGCGCGGGCCGTCAGTTGGAGCAAAGCGCTTGAGTTCGTTGGTCACCTCGCAACATGCCGAAGAGTTATCCACAGGCGCGCTCCAATTGGGCGTTGACCTGACCGAAGCCCAGCACGAATTGCTGTTGGGTTATCTGGCCCTGTTGATCAAATGGAACAAGGCTTACAACCTGACCGCAGTGCGCGATCCCGATGAAATGGTCTCGCGCCATTTGCTCGACAGCTTGAGCGTCATGCCGTTTATCGAAAACGGTCGTTGGCTCGATGTCGGCAGCGGTGGCGGCATGCCCGGCATCCCGTTGGCCATCCTGTTTCCCGAGTCGCAAGTGACCTGCCTGGACAGCAACGGCAAGAAAACCCGCTTCCTGACCCAGGTAAAACTCGAACTCAAGCTGGATAACCTCCAAGTTATCCACAGTCGCGTCGAAGCCTTCACGCCTGAACAGCCTTTCAACGGAATTGTTTCCCGGGCATTCAGCAGCATGGAGAACTTCAGCAACTGGACCCGCCACCTGGGCGACCGCGACACCCGCTGGCTGGCAATGAAGGGCGTTCATCCAAGCGACGAGCTGTTAGCATTGCCGGCAGACTTCCACCTCGATAGCGAACACGCCTTGGCCGTACCCGGTTGCCAAGGCCAACGCCATCTGCTGATACTGCGCCGCACGGCATGATTGGGAACACAAGCAAGAATGGCTAAGGTATTCGCGATAGCGAACCAGAAAGGTGGCGTGGGTAAAACCACCACCTGCATCAACCTCGCAGCATCCCTGGTGGCAACCAAGCGCCGGGTGTTGTTGATCGATCTCGATCCACAGGGCAACGCCACCATGGGTAGCGGTGTGGATAAACACGGCCTGGAAAACTCGGTCTACGACTTGCTGATTGGCGAGTGCGACCTGGCCCAGGCCATGCACTACTCCGAACACGGCGGTTATCAACTGCTGCCGGCCAACCGCGATTTGACTGCGGCGGAAGTGGTGCTGCTGGAAATGCAGATGAAAGAAAGCCGTCTGCGCAGTGCCTTGGCGCCGATCCGCGAGAACTACGACTACATTCTGATCGACTGCCCACCGTCGCTGTCGATGCTCACGCTCAACGCGCTGGTGGCCGCCGATGGGGTGATCATCCCCATGCAGTGCGAGTACTTCGCGCTCGAAGGGTTGAGCGACCTTGTGGATAACATCAAGCGTATCGCCGAGTTGCTCAACCCGAACCTGCAGATCGAAGGCCTGTTGCGGACCATGTATGACCCGCGCCTGAGCCTGATGAACGATGTTTCGGCGCAGCTCAAGGAACACTTCGGCGACCAGTTGTACGACACCGTGATCCCGCGCAACATCCGTTTGGCCGAAGCGCCAAGCTACGGGATGCCTGCGCTGGCGTACGACAAAACGTCGCGTGGCGCCATTGCCTACCTGGCGCTGGCCGGCGAGATGGTTCGCCGTCAACGCCGCAACTCACGCACCGCTGCAGCCCAGCCAACTTAAGGAATCCCCATGGCCGTCAAGAAACGAGGTCTCGGACGTGGACTGGATGCACTGCTGAGTGGTCCGACCGTCACATCGCTTGAAGAACAAGCGGTGCAGGCCGACGAGCGCGAGCTGCAGCACTTGCCCCTGGACCTGATCCAGCGTGGCAAATACCAGCCACGTCGGGACATGGACCCCCAGGCGCTGGAAGAACTGGCGAATTCGATCAAGGCCCAGGGCGTGATGCAGCCGATCGTGGTGCGCCCGATTGGTGGCGGTCGTTTTGAAATCATTGCCGGCGAACGCCGCTGGCGGGCCAGCCAGCAGGCCGGCAAAGAGACCATCCCGGCGATGGTGCGCGATGTGCCGGATGAAACCGCCATCGCCATGGCGTTGATCGAGAACATCCAGCGTGAAGACCTCAACCCGATCGAAGAAGCGATCGCGTTGCAGCGTTTGCAGCAGGAATTCCAGCTGACCCAGCAACAGGTAGCCGAGGCCGTGGGTAAATCCCGCGTGACCGTGTCCAACTTGCTGCGCCTGATTGCGCTGCCGGAAGTGATCAAGACCATGTTGTCCCACGGCGACCTGGAGATGGGCCACGCCCGTGCTTTGCTCGGGTTGCCGGAAAATCAACAGGTTGAAGGGGCGCGACACGTTGTCGCACGGGGGCTCACCGTTCGTCAGACCGAGGCCCTGGTTCGCCAGTGGCTCAGCGGCAAACCTGCACCGGTCGAAACAGTCAAAACTGATCCGGATATCGCCCGTCTCGAGCAGCGGCTGGCCGAGCGCCTAGGCTCTGCGGTGCAAATTCGCCACGGCAAGAAAGGCAAAGGGCAGTTGGTCATCGGATATAACTCCCTTGATGAGCTTCAGGGCGTCCTTGCCCACATCCGCTGAAACATTTGCTTATGTAGCGCGTGATCGGAAATCACTACCCGGCAGTTGAATAGGGGCAGAACCGCCCCTATACTCTGCGCGCATTTTGTCGGCACAAATTATGCCAAGTTATTGATTTCCGGCAGCCGACCATTGAGGAGCAAGAGTGATGGAAACCCGCACGCCAAACACGTTGCCGTTCCATCGCTTGGCCGTTTTTCCGGTTTTATTGGCTCAATTTGTCATTTTGCTGATCGCCGCATTGGCGCTTTGGTATTGGCATGGAGTCGTAGCCGGATATTCAGGACTCTGCGGGGGCCTGATAGCCTTGCTGCCCAATATGTATTTTGCTCACAGGGCCTTTCGGTTTTCCGGCGCCCGAGCAGCCCAGGCTATCGTCCGGTCTTTTTACGCCGGTGAAGCAGGGAAACTGATTTTGACGGCAGTGCTGTTTGCACTGACCTTTGCAGGTGTGAAGCCATTGGCGCCGCTGGCTGTATTCGGCGTCTTCGTGTTGACCCAACTGGTCAGCTGGTTCGCTCCCCTGCTAATGAAAACAAGACTTTCGAAACCTTAGGGCGTTTGAGGCAACCATGGCAGAAACAACCGCTTCGGGCTATATCCAGCACCACTTGCAGAACCTGACCTTCGGTCAGCTTCCCAACGGCGGCTGGGGCTTTGCCCACTCCGCAGCAGAAGCCAAAGAAATGGGCTTCTGGGCTTTCCACCTGGATACTCTGGGCTGGTCGGTCGCACTGGGTCTGATCTTCGTCCTGATTTTCCGCATGGCGGCAAAAAAGGCCACTTCCGGTCAGCCAGGTGCTTTGCAGAACTTCGTTGAAGTATTGGTCGAATTCGTCGATGGCAGCGTGAAAGACAGCTTCCATGGCCGTAGCGCGGTGATTGCGCCGTTGGCACTGACCATCTTCGTCTGGGTGTTCCTGATGAACGCCGTCGACCTGATTCCGGTGGACTGGATCCCGCAAGTCGCCATGTGGATCAGCGGCGACCCGCACATTCCATTCCGTGCCGTCTCGACCACTGACCCGAACGCTACCCTGGGCATGGCCCTGTCGGTGTTCGCGTTGATCATTTTCTACAGCATCAAGATCAAGGGCATCGGCGGCTTCATCGGCGAACTGACCCTGCACCCCTTCGGCAGCAAGAACATCTTCGTTCAAGCCCTGCTGATCCCGGTGAACTTCCTGCTGGAATTCGTCACCCTGATCGCCAAGCCGATTTCCCTGGCTCTGCGACTGTTCGGCAACATGTATGCCGGCGAGCTGGTGTTCATTCTGATCGCTGTGATGTTCGGCAGCGGTCTGCTCTGGCTTAGCGGCCTGGGCATTGTTCTGCAGTGGGCGTGGGCTGTGTTCCACATCCTGATCATCACCCTGCAGGCCTTCATCTTCATGATGCTGACCATCGTCTACCTGTCGATGGCGCACGAAGAGAACCATTAAGACCAGTCTCGACTAGTCTGATGTCCTTCCCGGTGAAACGGGAAGGTGGCCCACCAGGGCTATGAAACGATTTGTTTTACCGCTTTAAAATCTAAAAAACCTAAACCATACGACGTAAAAGTCGGGAGGAAAGATGGAAACTGTAGTTGGTCTAACCGCTATCGCTGTTGCACTGTTGATCGGCCTGGGCGCCCTGGGTACTGCCATTGGTTTCGGCCTGCTGGGCGGCAAGTTCCTGGAAGGCGCAGCGCGTCAGCCAGAAATGGTTCCAATGCTGCAAGTTAAAATGTTCATCGTCGCCGGCCTGCTCGACGCCGTGACCATGATCGGCGTTGGTATCGCTCTGTTCTTCACCTTCGCGAACCCCTTCGTTGGTCAACTCGCCGGTTAATCACTCGTCTTTTCGAGTGATTGGTGTGTTGTGCAACGAATGAGCGAGGTATTGGCGTGAACATTAATGCAACCATTATTGGTCAGTCCTTAGCGTTCTTGATTTTTGTCGTTTTCTGCATGAAGTTCGTATGGCCTCCGGTCATCGCAGCTTTGCACGAACGTCAGAAGAAGATCGCAGATGGGCTGGACGCTGCCTCCCGTGCAGCTCGCGACCTGGAGTTGGCCCAAGAGAAAGCGGGCCATCAACTGCGCGATGCTAAGGCACAGGCAGCTGAAATCATTGAGCAAGCCAAGAAACGCGGTAATCAGATTGTTGAAGAGGCTGTTGAAAAAGCCCGTATCGACGCTGACCGTGTGAAGGTTCAGGCTCAGGCCGAGATCGAACAGGAATTGAACGGTGTCAAAGATGCGCTGCGTGCCCAACTGGGTGCTCTGGCCGTCGGCGGTGCTGAGAAGATCCTGGGTGCCACAATCGATCAAAACGCGCACGCGGAGCTGGTAAACAAACTGGCTGCTGAAATTTAAGCGAGGGCGATCATGGCAGAATTGACCACGTTGGCCCGACCTTACGCTAAGGCAGCCTTCGAGCACGCCCAGGCCCACCAGCAGCTGGCCTCTTGGTCAGCCATGCTCGGCCTGGCTGCAGCAGTGTCGCAAGACGACACCATGCAGCGCGTGCTCAAGGCCCCGCGACTGACGAGCGCAGACAAGGCCGCCACTTTTATTGAAGTGTGCGGCGACAAGTTTGATGTGAAAGTGCAGAACTTCATTCACGTCGTTGCCGAAAACGACCGTCTCCCGCTTTTGCCGGAGATCGCCGCTCTGTTCGACCTGTACAAGGCCGAGCAAGAGAAATCGGTAGACGTTGAAGTCACCAGTGCTTTTGCATTGAACCAAGAACAGCAAGACAAACTCGCCAAGGTTCTCAGTGCACGACTCGACCGGGAAGTGCGCCTGCAAGTTGCGGAAGACAAATCCCTCATTGGGGGTGTTGTCATTCGCGCCGGCGACCTGGTTATCGATGGCTCGATTCGCGGCAAACTCGCGAATCTTGCCGAAGCATTGAAATCTTGAGTTTGAAGGGGCAGCAGAGCAATGCAGCAACTCAATCCTTCCGAAATAAGTGAAATTATCAAGGGCCGCATCGACAAGCTCGATGTGACCTCCCAAGCCCGTAACGAAGGCACTGTCGTCAGCGTATCTGACGGCATCGTGCGGATTCACGGTCTGGCCGACGTAATGTACGGCGAGATGATCGAGTTTCCGGGCGGCGTCTACGGTATGGCCCTCAACCTGGAGCAAGACTCCGTAGGTGCCGTTGTATTGGGCGCTTACACCAGTCTGGCTGAAGGCATGAGCGCCAAGTGCACAGGCCGCATCCTGGAGGTTCCGGTTGGTAAGGAACTGCTGGGTCGCGTAGTCGACGCACTGGGTAACCCTGTTGACGGTAAAGGTCCACTGGGCAACACCGAGACCGACGCGGTCGAGAAAGTTGCTCCAGGCGTGATCTGGCGTAAGTCGGTAGACCAGCCTGTACAGACTGGCTACAAGGCTGTCGATGCCATGATCCCAGTCGGCCGTGGCCAGCGTGAGCTGATCATCGGTGACCGTCAGATCGGTAAAACCGCTCTGGCGATCGACGCGATCATCAACCAGAAGAACAGCGGCATTTTCTGCGTCTACGTAGCCATCGGTCAGAAGCAATCGACCATCGCCAACGTGGTTCGCAAGCTGGAAGAAAACGGCGCCCTGGCCAACACGATCATCGTGGCTGCCAGTGCTTCGGAATCTCCTGCGCTGCAATTCCTGGCACCGTACTCCGGTTGCACCATGGGTGAATTCTTCCGCGACCGCGGTGAAGACGCGCTGATCGTTTATGACGATCTGTCCAAGCAAGCAGTGGCTTACCGCCAGATTTCCCTGCTGCTGCGCCGTCCACCAGGCCGTGAAGCTTACCCAGGCGACGTGTTCTATCTCCACTCCCGTCTGCTGGAGCGCGCATCCCGCGTTTCGGAAGAGTACGTAGAGAAGTTCACCAACGGCGCAGTGACCGGCAAAACCGGTTCCCTGACCGCACTGCCGATCATCGAAACCCAGGCTGGCGACGTTTCCGCGTTCGTTCCGACCAACGTGATTTCCATCACCGACGGTCAGATCTTCCTGGAATCGGCCATGTTCAACTCGGGCATCCGCCCTGCAGTGAACGCCGGTGTTTCGGTATCCCGTGTGGGTGGTGCCGCTCAGACCAAGATCATCAAGAAGCTCTCCGGTGGTATCCGTACCGCTCTGGCTCAGTACCGTGAACTGGCGGCATTCGCCCAGTTCGCTTCTGACCTGGACGAAGCGACCCGTAAGCAACTTGAGCATGGTCAGCGCGTTACCGAGCTGATGAAGCAGAAGCAATACGCCCCAATGTCGATCGCTGACATGGCGTTGTCGCTGTATGCCGCTGAGCGTGGGTTCCTGACCGACGTTGAAATCGCCAAGGTCGGCAGCTTTGAACAAGCGCTGATTGCTTACTTCAACCGCGATCACGCCGAATTGATGGCGAAGATCAACGTGAAGGGTGACTTCAATGACGATATCGACGCTGGCATGAAAGCCGGTATCGAGAAGTTCAAGGCCACCCAAACCTGGTAAGCCGCAGCGGGAGCCGCAAGGCTCCCGCTTGCTAACCTGATAGGTGTTACATGGCAGGCGCAAAAGAGATTCGCAGTAAGATTGCGAGCATCAAAAGCACGCAAAAGATTACCAGCGCCATGGAAAAAGTGGCGGTCAGCAAAATGCGCAAGGCACAAATGCGCATGGCTGCTAGCCGTCCTTATGCGGAGCGTATCCGCCAGGTAATTGGGCATCTGGCCAACGCCAACCCGGAATACCGCCACCCGTTCATGATCGACCGCGAAGTTAAGCGTGTGGGTTATGTGGTTGTGAGCAGTGACCGTGGTTTGTGCGGTGGTTTGAATACCAACCTGTTCAAGGCCCTGGTCAAGGACATGGCGGTAAACCGCGAAAAAGGCGTCGAGATCGATCTGTGTGTTGTTGGTAGCAAGGGTGCGGCCTTTTTCCGTAACTTCGGCGGTAACGTCGTTGCAGCTATCAGCCACCTGGGTGAAGAGCCGTCGATCAATGATTTGATCGGCAGTGTGAAGGTGATGCTGGATGCGTACCTGGAAGGCCGGATTGACCGCCTTTCCGTGGTATCCAACAAGTTCATCAACACCATGACCCAGCAGCCAACCGTGGAGCAATTGATTCCACTGGTGGCGACTCCGGATCAGGAACTCAAGCACCACTGGGACTACCTCTACGAACCAGACGCCAAAGAGCTGCTTGACGGCTTGATGGTGCGCTACGTGGAGTCGCAGGTGTACCAGGCGGTGGTCGAGAACAACGCAGCTGAACAAGCGGCGCGGATGATCGCGATGAAAAACGCTACCGATAACGCCGGTGATCTGATCAGCGATTTGCAGCTGATCTACAACAAGGCGCGTCAGGCTGCGATCACCCAAGAGATCTCGGAAATCGTCGGCGGCGCTGCCGCGGTTTAACGGTTCAAATATTCAGAGGATCCAGCTATGAGTAGCGGACGTATCGTTCAAATCATCGGCGCCGTTATCGACGTGGAATTTCCACGCGACAGCGTACCGAGCATCTACAACGCGCTGAAAGTACAAGGCGCGGAAACTACTCTGGAAGTTCAGCAGCAGCTGGGCGACGGCGTAGTTCGTACCATTGCGATGGGTTCCACCGAAGGCTTGAAGCGCGGTCTGGACGTTGTCGACACTGGCGCTGCCATCTCCGTACCGGTCGGTAAAGCGACCCTGGGCCGGATCATGGACGTACTGGGCAACCCGATCGACGAAGCTGGCCCGATCGACACCGAAGAGCGCTGGGGCATTCACCGTCCAGCACCTTCGTTCGCCGAGCAAGCGGGCGGCAACGATCTGCTGGAAACCGGCATCAAGGTTATCGACCTGGTTTGCCCGTTCGCCAAAGGCGGTAAAGTCGGTCTGTTCGGTGGTGCCGGTGTAGGCAAAACCGTAAACATGATGGAACTGATCCGTAACATCGCCATCGAGCACAGCGGTTATTCCGTGTTCGCCGGTGTGGGTGAGCGTACTCGTGAGGGTAACGACTTCTACCACGAGATGAAGGACTCCAACGTTCTGGACAAAGTGGCACTGGTTTACGGTCAGATGAACGAGCCGCCGGGAAACCGTCTGCGCGTAGCACTGACTGGCCTGACCATGGCCGAGAAGTTCCGTGACGAAGGTAACGACGTTCTGTTGTTCGTCGACAACATCTACCGTTACACCCTGGCCGGTACTGAAGTATCCGCACTGCTGGGCCGTATGCCTTCGGCAGTAGGTTACCAGCCGACCCTGGCTGAAGAGATGGGCGTTCTGCAAGAACGTATCACTTCGACCAAAGAAGGTTCGATCACCTCGATCCAAGCGGTATACGTACCTGCGGATGACTTGACCGACCCATCGCCTGCTACCACCTTCGCCCACTTGGACGCCACCGTCGTTCTGTCCCGTGACATCGCTTCCCTGGGTATCTACCCAGCGGTCGATCCACTCGACTCGACTTCGCGCCAGCTGGACCCGAACGTGATCGGCCAGGAGCACTACGACACCGCTCGCGGCGTTCAGTACGTGCTGCAGCGTTACAAAGAACTGAAGGACATCATTGCGATCCTGGGTATGGACGAGCTGTCGGAAGCCGACAAGCAGTTGGTAAACCGTGCTCGTAAGATCCAGCGCTTCTTGTCGCAGCCGTTCTTCGTGGCTGAAGTCTTCACCGGTGCTTCGGGTAAATACGTTTCCCTGAAAGACACCATTGCTGGCTTCAAAGGCATCCTCAACGGTGACTACGACCACCTGCCAGAACAAGCGTTCTACATGGTCGGCGGCATCGAAGAAGCGATCGAGAAAGCCAAGAAACTGTAATCCCGGCGCCCGGCAACGGGCGCTCATCAGGTTGAGGCAATCAGATGGCTATGACAGTCCATTGCGATATCGTCAGCGCGGAAGGGGAAATCTTCTCCGGTCTGGTCGAGTTTGTTACAGCGCACGGCGACCTGGGTGATCTTGGTATCGCTATGGGTCATGCCCCGCTGATCACAAGCTTGAAGCCAGGTCCGATCACTCTGACCAAGCAAGGCGGGGAAAAGGAGGTGTTTTACATCTCCGGTGGTTTCCTCGAGGTTCAGCCGAACATGGTCAAGGTACTTGCCGACACTGTGCAACGTGCTGGCGACCTGGATGAAGCTTCTGCTCAGGAAGCCGTAAAGGCTGCCGAGAAGGCCCTGAACGAAAAGGGTGCGGACTTCGACTACAGCGCTGCTGCTGTACGTCTGGCCGAAGCTGCAGCTCAGCTGCGCACGCTCCAGCAGTTGCGCAAGAAGTAAACGGCCACGCCGTCATGCTTCATGTGCGATTGATTAAAAAGGGTAGCCTCGGCTACCCTTTTTCTTTTTCAGCAAAACACTTCTTTGGTCTGAAGCCGGACCGCCCAGGATTGGTAGCCACTCATGTCTCTTGAAATCGTCATTCTCGCCGCAGGCCAGGGCACCCGCATGCGTTCGGCACTGCCCAAGGTGCTGCACCCGGTTGCCGGCAACTCCATGCTGGGCCATGTTATCCACAGCGCCCGGCAGTTGAACCCGCAGCGAATTCACGTGGTGATCGGCCACGGTGCCGATGTGGTGCGTGAACGCCTGGCCGCCGATGACCTGAATTTCGTTTTGCAGGACAAACAACTCGGCACCGGCCACGCCACCGCGCAAGCCGTGCCGTTCATCAACGCCGACACGGTGCTGATCCTCTACGGCGACGTGCCGTTGATTGAAGTGCAAACTCTGCAACGCCTGCTCAAGCACGTCGTCCCCGGCCAGATGGGCCTGCTCACCGTTGAGTTGGATGACCCGACCGGCTATGGCCGCATCGTGCGCAACGCCGACGGCAAGGTCGCGGCCATCGTCGAGCACAAGGACGCCAGCGAAGCCCAGCGTGCTATCACTGAAGGCAATACCGGCATTCTGGCTGTTCCGGCCAACAAGCTTGCTGACTGGATGAGCCGTCTGTCCAACAACAACGCCCAGGGCGAGTACTACCTTACCGACGTAATCGAAATGGCCGTGAGTGATGGCCTGCTGGTCGCCACCGAGCAGCCCCACGACCCGATGGAAGTGCAGGGCGCCAACGACCGCAAGCAGCTTGCAGAGCTTGAGCGTCATTACCAATTGCGCGAAGGCCGCCGCCTGATGGCCCAGGGCGTGACCCTGCGTGACCCGGCGCGATTCGATGTGCGCGGTGAAGTCAGCGTGGGCCGCGACGTGCTGATCGACATCAACGTGATCCTCGAAGGTCGTGTGATCATTGAAGACGACGTGGTGATCGGCCCGAACTGCGTGATCAAGGACAGCACCCTGCGCAAGGGCGTGGTGATCAAGGCCAACACTCATATCGACGGCGCGGTGATGGGCGAGGGCAGTGACGCCGGCCCATTTGCGCGGCTGCGCCCTGGCACAGTGATGGGCGCCAGGGCCCATGTGGGTAACTTCGTGGAGCTGAAGAACGCCGTAATGGGCGACGATGCGAAGGCGGGGCACCTGGCCTACCTCGGTGACGCAACGATCGGGGCTCGCAGCAACATTGGCGCCGGCGCCATCACCTGCAATTACGATGGCGCCAACAAGTACCAGACGACTATTGGCGAAGATGTATTTATCGGCTCCAATAACTCGCTGATCGCACCCGTCACCATCGGGGATGGCTCGAATACCGCAGCGGGTTCAACCATCAATCAGGATGTGGATAAGTCTCAGCTGGCAGTGGCCCGTGCGCGTCAGCGCAACATCGACGGTTGGAAACGCCCGGTCAAAATCAAAAAGACCTGAGTTATCCACAATATTGCCGTGTAATGCTATCTCCTGTGGGAGCTGGCTTGCCTGCGATAGCTGTCTGACATTCAACACGAATGTCGCCTGACAATCCGCTATCGCAGGCAAGCCAGCTCCCACATTTATTTGTTGGTGTTGTCAAAATACCCGCAAAAATTTACGGCCCGCCGCTTGACGATCTTTCACCAATAGGTTTTGATTGCCTTCGTTATCTTTCGAAACGAAACTTATCATCACCATGTCGAAACGAAATACACCCCAACGACGGCACAACATCCTGACCTTGCTCAATGAACAGGGCGAAGTCAGCGTGGACGAGTTGGCCAAGCGTTTCGAAACCTCGGAAGTGACCATCCGCAAGGACTTGGCCGCGCTGGAAAGCAACGGCCTGCTGCTGCGTCGCTACGGCGGCGCAATCACCATGCCCCAGGAGCTGGTCGGCGACGCCGCGCAACCCATCTCGGCCTACAAGCGTGCTATCGCACGTGCGGCCGTGATGCGCTTGCGTGAACACGCGCGCATCATCATCGACAGCGGCAGCACCACCGCCGCCATGATCCCCGAGCTGGGCCACCAGCCCGGCCTGGTGGTGATGACCAACTCCTTGCACGTGGCCAGCGCCTTGAGCGAACTGGAACACGAGCCGGTGCTACTCATGACCGGCGGCACCTGGGATCCGCATTCGGATTCATTCCAGGGCCAAGTCGCCGAGCAAGTGCTGCGTTCCTACGACTTTGATCAGCTGTTCATCGGCGCCGACGGCATCGATCTGCAGCGCGGCACCACCACCTTCAATGAATTGCTGGGCCTGAGCCGCGTGATGGCCGAGGTCGCCCGCGAAGTGGTGGTGATGGTCGAATCCGACAAGATCGGCCGCAAGATTCCCAACCTGGAACTGCCCTGGGGCAGCGTCCATACCCTTATTACCGATGATCGCCTGCCGCTTGAGGCCCGCGACCAGATCCAAGCCCGCGGCATTACGCTGATATGCGCGGCAATCATCTAGGAGAAGCACCATGTGTGGAATTGTAGGCGCAGTCGCTGAACGCAACGTCACCGCCATCCTGCTTGAAGGCCTCAAGCGCCTGGAATACCGCGGCTACGACAGCGCCGGTGTGGCGGTCTTCACCAACGCCGGCAAGCTTGAGCGCGTACGTCGCCCAGGCAAGGTCAGCGAACTGGAGCAGGCCCTGCTCGGTGAGCCGCTGGTCGGCCGCCTGGGCATTGCCCACACCCGTTGGGCCACCCACGGCGCGCCGTGCGAACGCAACGCCCACCCGCACTTCTCCGGTGATTTGGCCGTGGTGCACAACGGCATCATCGAAAACCACGAAGTGCTGCGCGAACAGCTCAAGGGCCTTGGCTACGTGTTCACCTCGGACACCGACACTGAAGTGATCGCGCACCTGCTGAATCACAAGCTCAAGGACCTCGGCGACCTGACCGTCGCCCTCAAGGCCACCGTCAAGGAACTGCACGGCGCCTATGGTCTGGCCGTGATCAGCGCCAGCCAGCCCGACCGCGTAGTGGCTGCACGCAGCGGTAGCCCGTTGGTGATCGGCCTGGGTCTGGGCGAGAACTTCCTGGCCTCCGACCAACTGGCGCTGCGCCAGGTCACCGACCGCTTCATGTACCTGGAAGAAGGCGATATCGCCGACATCCGCCGCGAAAGCGTGGCGATCTGGGACGTAAACGGCAATTCCGTCGAGCGCGAAGCCGTGCAATACCGTGACGGTGCTGAAGCGGCCGACAAGGGCGAGTTCCGCCACTTCATGCTCAAGGAAATCCACGAGCAACCGGCCGTGGTGCAACGCACCCTGGAGGGTCGCCTTGGTGACAAGCATGTGCTGGTCAACGCCTTTGGCCCGCAAGCCGCCGAGCTGTTCGCTAAAGTGCGCAATGTGCAGATCGTCGCCTGCGGCACCAGCTACCACGCCGGCATGGTCGCGCGTTACTGGCTGGAAGAGCTGGCCGGCATCCCGTGCCAGGTCGAGGTCGCCAGCGAATTCCGCTACCGCAAAGTGGTGGTGCAGCCTGACACGCTGTTCGTGACCATCTCTCAGTCCGGCGAAACCGCCGACACGTTGGCCGCCCTGCGCAATGCCAAGGAGCTGGGTTTCCTCGCCAGTCTGGCGATCTGCAACGTGAGCATCAGCTCCCTGGTGCGCGAATCCGACCTGACCCTGCTGACCCAGGCCGGTCGCGAAATCGGCGTAGCCTCCACCAAAGCCTTCACCACCCAGTTGGTTGGCCTGCTGCTGCTGACCCTGTCCCTGGGCAAGGTGCGCGGCACCCTGGCTGAAGGCGTCGAAGCACGCCTGGTGGAAGAGCTGCGCCGCCTGCCGACCCGCCTCGGCGAAGCCCTGGCCATGGACAGCACCGTGGAAAAAGTCGCTGAGCTGTTCGCCGACAAGAACCACACCCTGTTCCTCGGCCGTGGCGCGCAATACCCGGTGGCGATGGAGGGCTCGCTCAAACTCAAGGAAATCTCCTACATTCACGCCGAAGCCTACCCGGCTGGTGAGTTGAAACATGGCCCGTTGGCCCTGGTGGATGACGACATGCCAGTGGTCACCGTGGCGCCGAACAACGAACTGCTGGAAAAACTCAAATCCAACCTGCAGGAAGTGCGCGCACGTGGCGGCCAATTGATCGTGTTCGCCGACGAAAAAGCCGGCATGACCAACGGCGAAGGCACTCACGTGATCAACATGCCGCACATCCACGACACCCTGTCGCCGATCCTCTACACCATCCCGCTGCAGCTGCTGTCTTACTACGTGGCCGTGCTCAAGGGCACCGACGTGGACCAGCCGCGCAACCTGGCGAAGTCGGTGACGGTGGAGTAACTCGCCGCTCCCTGGAGACTCGGCTGTGGTCCCAAGGATAAAAGTGTAAGCGCGTGGACGCCGGTTGGTATTGCATGACATCGGCGCCCGTTTATTTGTTCAGCACAGGGAATATTGCGTCGATGGTTCCTACAGCCCTATCTGAAATGTTGGTGTGTACTTCATGAGTGCGTCCGGTACTTCACCGTTGCCCAAAGTGGCTGTTTTATTGGCCGCCTACAATGGTGAACAATGGGTCGACGAACAAGTACAGTCCATCCTGAAGCAGCAGGATGTGGATGTTAGTTTGCATATCAGTGTCGACGAGGGACGCGATAATACTCAGTCGTTATCTGAGGCGTATGCGGCGAAGTACTCGAAGGTCACGTTGTTGCCTTCTGGCCGATTTGGCAGTGCCGGGCGCAACTTTTTCAGGTTGTTGCGGGATGTAGAACTGACTGAACTGGA
Organism: Pseudomonas poae; assembly: GCA_028869255.1. Lineage (NCBI taxonomy): Bacteria > Pseudomonadati > Pseudomonadota > Gammaproteobacteria > Pseudomonadales > Pseudomonadaceae > Pseudomonas > Pseudomonas poae. The sequence continues at coordinate 5,843,506 of CP110972.1, forward strand.
TTATGTGGCCTTCGCGGATCAAGACGATATCTGGCTGCTCGATAAGTTAAAGCGATCCATCGAGCAACTGTCCGAGCACCAGGTCGGTGCGTACTCCAGTAACGTGCTCGCCTTCTGGCCTGATGGGCGCCATGAGGTAGTGGACAAGGCCCAGCCGCAAGTGCGCTGGGATCATCTTTTCGAGGCAGCGGGGCCGGGGTGTACGTATGTGCTCAGCCCGCCGTTGGCCATAGCCTTGCAAGCCTTCGTACGCGAACAATGGCACGCGCTGCAAGATGTCGCGTTGCATGACTGGTTTACCTACGCGTTTGCCCGGCAGGCCGGTTGGGGATGGGTCATCGATTCCCGGCCCAGCCTGCTGTATCGCCAGCATGGCAATAATGAGTTTGGCGCCAACACCACCTGGCGCTCGATGTTCGGACGCCTCAAGCGGGTGCGCGAAGGATGGTGGTTCGAGCAGATCGCCTTGATTAATCGGTTGGTGGGTGCTGATTGCATTCCACCGCTGGATGGCAAGGCTTTCGGGCGTCCTCAGTTTGCGTGGATGTTCAAGAATGCTCGCCAGTGCCGTCGTCGTCGACGTGATCAAGTACTGTTCGCCGCGCTGTGTGCAGTTGCCTGGTGTATGGGCGGAACTAGATGACTGACCGCTTATAAACGTCTGCGGGACGGCATCAGTAGAGTGTCCGCTCTATTTTATTATTTACCCTCTTTGAATATCGAAGAGTCGCTGCCGGGCTGTTCATCTCCAACACTCTCACGCCTCAAGAGGCGAGCCTGTTCACGGGCGTGCCTTGGCCCGACTCTGCACCGAAATTATTACCTTACCGATGACCCTCTGGACGAACTGGTGGTGGATACGTGCTGTCGTAGAGGGGGATGTTGCTTCTTGACGGCTATGTTCCGTAACTGGCAGTTGACCCGAGCGCTTGTATTGGGCCCAGGAGAGGGTCTGTAGGCGACACGTTTGACCCTTTGTGATTCCCCGACTTCACTCAGGAAAGATCATCCTTGAGTGCGGTAGAGCCGGGAGTCTGATGCCTTTATGCCATCGCGAGATTGGCCAGCAGTACTGGGCTAATTTTGCAAAATGATGACTGGCGGGCAAAAAAAACAGATGAAGTTCCCGGCCAGTTCCGACAAGATGCGTTGCGATATTTCGAAACGGCTACGGCCAGGGATGCTGCTAGCAGCGAAAGGTTTGGTATGGATTACCTGAAACACACGGTGTGCTCGCCACGGTGGAGCAGATTTTGTTAATGGTTGCTGTCGTTTTGCCATTATTTTTATCGCTGAATACTGCGCATCCTGTGCTCGCACTGCGAGCAACTAAATTGCCATCTCCGTTGCGGGGTGGTGTCCGTCTGTTTCGAAGATTCTATTAAACTGCCAGGGTTACGGACTTCAGTCCCAGCGCTCCTGCGACTAATTCTCAATAGTCGCTGACGTTTTAATTGCGACAAATGGGCAAACCCCGGTTGTCTGAAAATATTCGAGTAAGGAGTGTCAAATGAATCGCCGTGAACGCAAGATGCTGGAACTGCTCAAACGCGGTAAAGAAGAATACGGTTATCTCGCAGTTAAGGCCGAGTTCGAAGCAGAAGGGACTCGTGTTGACGAATTACTGCGCCTGATCGAACTCGCGCGTCGTGCCGACCTGGATATCGCGCTGAAGATCGGTGGCTGCGAGGCAATCCGCGATTTGCTGGAAAGCAAGCAGATTGGTGTTGAATACATCATCGCACCGATGATCGAATCCGCTTATGCCGTGAAGAAATTCATCGAAGCGAAGAACAAGGTCTACAACAAGGAAGATCAGGAAGACACCAAGTTCCTTTTCAACCTCGAAACTATTACCGGTTTCAACAACCTGAACGAGCTGATTCAGGCCGCAAGCGTGCCGGACGGTTTGGACGGCGTAGTATTCGGCCGTGTCGATTTCTCGCTGTCGAACGGCTACAGCCGTGACGACATCAACCATCCAAAAGTGACCGAGTACGCTCTGCAGACAGGTACCGCGGCCAAGGCTGCCGGCCTTGAGCTGGTCGTTGGTGGTGGTGTTTCCAGTGACGCGATCGAAGAACTGAAAAAACTCGAAGCCAACCACCTGGCGCGTTTCGAGACCCGCAAGGTTGTCTACGCGGCTGAATCGGTACGCACCTGCGATATCGAAAAAGGCCTGCTCAATGCCGTGCATTTCGAGCTCCTTTGGCTGGAAAACAAGCGCGAGTACTACGGGTTGATCGAGAAGGAAGATGACAAGCGCATCGCCATGCTCGACTCCCGCTGGAAACTCCTGGGCGGTCAATAAGACGTGGTCGCTGCCACGACAGCGCGGCCTCGCATCGCGATCTTTGGCGCCTCCGGCGCCATCGGTTGCGGGCTGGTGGAATGGTTCGCTGACCGCGGGTGGGACGTTGCTGCCATCGTTCGGCGAGTGACTGCCGGCCCTGGGGCGCATGAGCAGGTGACCACCGTTGTGTGGGATCCACTTGCCGGCGAGCCCCTGCCGGCCGTGCTAGCCCAACTCGATGCGGTGGTCTGGGCGCAAGGCGATAACTGCACCGACAACATTACCGACCTGGATTACGAGCGCCACATGCGCATGTACGAAGCCAACGTCGGTCATGTGCTGGTGTCACTGAATGCTCTGCTGGGCGCCGATGCACTGGTCAACGGTGGGGCGCGCCTGTGCGTCATCAGTTCGATCTGGCAGAACATCGCCCGGCAGAACAAGCTCTCCTATTGCGTCACCAAGGCCGCGTTGCAGGGGCTGGTGCGTTCGGTGTCCCTTGATCTGGCCGATAAAGGCCACGTGATCAATGCGGTACTGCCTGGCGCGCTCGATACGCCCATGACGCGTGCCAACCTCAGTGCCGAACAGATCGGTCGATTGGAAGCTGCGACGCCAGGTTCTCAATTGGCAGGTGTCGCCGATGTGGCTGCGGTGGTGGAGTTTTGCTGCTCGCCTGGGCATCGGTCCATCACCGGCCAATTTCTGACGGTTGACAAAGGGTTTTCTCATGCGCGCATCGTTTAACATCAACAGCTCGACGGGCGTGTATCACGTGTCGCTGGGCGAAGGCCTGGTTCAGGAAGTGGTGGCTACCCAAGCCCACCGGATTTTCCTGGTGGACAGTCGCCTGATGCCTCAGGTGGCGTTTGTCACAGACCCGATCATCGCTGTCGACGCAACCGAAGAAAACAAGTCTCTGGAACGGATCGCGCCTGTCATCGAAGCGCTCAAGCGCCATGGTGCGACGCGTGATACCGAGATCGTCGCAGTGGGCGGCGGGATCATCCAGGACATCGCGACATTCGTCGCCTCGATTTATATGCGTGGCCTGCGCTGGCACTACTGCCCGACCACGCTACTGGGCATGGTCGATTCCTGTATCGGCGGCAAGTCATCGATCAACGTCGGTGCGCTGAAAAATCTGGTGGGTAATTTCCATCCACCGGCCAGTATTCTGATTGACCTCGCGTTCGTGCATAGCCTGAGCGCCGAGCAACAAACCAGCGGCCTGATGGAGTCGGTTAAAATCTGCTACGCCCGGGGCGCACAAGCCTTTGCGGCTTACCTGGATTTGCAGCCCGCGCCACCGCTCAAGTCAGAAACCGCTTTCGCCATCATCGAGCAGAGTCTGACCACTAAAAAGTGGTTCATCGAAATCGACGAGTTCGACCGTGCCGAACGCCTGTTGCTGAACTTCGGTCACACCTTTGGCCATGCTGTGGAGTCAGCCACCAGCTTTGCGATCCCTCACGGTATCGCGGTGGGTGTAGGCATCCTGATGGCCTATCGGTATGCCCAGGTAGCGGCAATCCTGACGCCTGAGGGTGAAGCCCGCGCCGGGCGCCTGGTTGCCCACGTGCAAGACCTGCTGCAGCCGATGCGTCACACCCTTGCGCCACTGGTCGGGGTGAGTGCCGATGAGTTGCTCAAGCACTTCGCGAGCGACAAAAAGCACTCCCAGAGCCATTACCGGGTAATCGTTCCGGTCGGTGACGGTGATTTGCAGCGGTTGTCGGTTGAGCGTACCCCGGCTGTTCAAACGCTGATCGCAAATGCTTTTGCCCAAGGCGCAGAGCTCGCCATTCATGGCGGTGCCTGATGGACAGTTTTAACCAGGTCGACTTCGTCGTTATCGGGGCAACCGGCTGGTTGGGTCAGGCTACCCTTGAACACCTGTTCCGCCAGCTCGCGCCGGCCGACAGGTCACGGGTACATGCCTTTGCTTCGACCGCCCGGCCATTGGTCCTGCGCGACGGCACCGTCGTACAGGTTGAGGCTCTATCTTCTTTGCCGGCGCTGCGTACGTCCCGGCCTGCGCTGGTGTTCCATTACGCGTTCCAGACCAAGGATCGCGTTGGGGCCAACAGCCAGGAGGTCTACACGCTCCTCAATCGCAGCATTCGTGAAGCGTTGCTGCAGTTTGTCGACGCTAACCCGATTGCTGGTTTGTTTGTGCCCTCCAGTGGAGCGGCCTATGCAGGGATGGATGCGGACAACCAGAGCGATGGAGCGATTTATGGCCGTTGCAAACTGGACGATGAGCGTGTCTTCGAGGCCATTGGCCAGCAGTACCGCTTCCCGGTGGTGAGCCCGCGGGTATTCAACGTCAGCGGGCCCTACATCAATAAGCACAATCTGTACGCGTTGGCGTCGATCATCAGCGCGTGCCTGGCGAACGAGCCGATCAGTGTGCGTGCGACTCACCCGGTGATTCGCTCCTACTACAGCGTCACTGACCTGATTGAGTTGTGCTGCCGTCTGATGTTCAGCGCCCGTGATAAAGGCCCTGTGTTCCACGTGTTCGATACCGTGGGTACTGAAGTGGTCGAGGTTGGAGAGCTGGCGCTGCGCTGCCAAACATTGCTTGCGCCGCACCTGGCTATCGAGCGACCTGCACTGAGTGAAAAGCCGGCAGACCGATACGTGGGCGATCCCACTGCGATTCGTGAGTTCGAACGCAACCTGCAGTTGACCCCGCTTGGGTTGGATCAGCAGATCAAACTGACCGCCGACTATATGAGCAGCCTTGCTGAAAGTGACAAGTAATGACCGAAACTCGATCAATATTCATGCCTGTGCGGCGTAACCCTTATTACATTGTCACCGCTCGTTATGTGCGCACTTCCGCCGGGATCAAGGCGCTGCATTTTCTGTGTCACGCGCTCAATCGCATGGGCGAGCAAGCCTTTTTGATCATGCACCCGCACTTTCCATCGTATTTGGCGGGTCATCCATCACTGAACACGCCGGTGCTGACCAAGCGCGTCATGGATTACCACCGTGCGCAGGGTCTGACCCCTATCACCATCTATCCCGAGAGCATCCGGGGCAACCCTGTTCAGGCGCCCTTTATTGTTCGGTATGTGTTGAATTATGCCGGCGTCCTGGGCGGTGACACACGGTTTCCGGAGTCGGAGTATTGCATCTCCTACAGCGAAGCCATTGCCGCAACAGTGCCGGAGTCGAAACAGACTCTTTTCATTCCGGCCTCGGACCCTAACTTTTTCGTACCGCCCGCACCGGGTACCAAACGCCAGGGTGGGTGTTTTTATGCGGGTAAGTATAAAAACTACTACGGTGGCAAGACCTTTGCGGTCACCGACGGGCTGGTTGAGATCGTTCGGGATCGTGATGATGAGCAGACCCCCGAGCAGATTCGTGACCTGTTCCAGCAAAGCGAGCGGTTCTACTGCTATGAAAACTCGGCATTGGCCATTGAGGCCATGCTGTGCGGTTGCCCGGTAGTGTTCTTGCCGAACGAGCACTTTACCGAGCTGATTGGCAAGGGCGAGCACGGGACTGAAGGTTACGTATGGGGTGACGGCGACGCGGCTGGTTTCAAGCGTGCGCAAGAGACCGTGGGTGTGGCGCGCGAGCGTTACTTGAGCCTGTATGAGCGTGCGGAAGGCGTGCTGGTGGATTTCGTTGCGCAGACTCAGGTACTGGCCCAGGCGACGGCTTACGATGTGCCCATGAGTGAAACATACGTTGAAAAAGTTTCTCGTTCTTTCCGTTACTTCAGCTTCATCAAGATGGTTCTTTTGATGGTTCGGGAGCGGGGTCTTGTTCATACCGCCGGTCTGATCCTCGCACGCCTGAAAACGGGCCGAATTCGACTCACCGATGCATGAAGAAGCGCATGGAAAAGGTTATACCTGGTGGCCCGCCACTGACTATCTGCATCGCCACTTAATAGGGGTGGCGATCAGGTGCATGCGCGGCTGCTTTTTATAAAGCACAATCTCCGTATCCGTTATGGGTCTGTAGACGACTAGTTAGAAGATAATACGAACGCCGCCGGGTTGTGCCACGACCAGCCCCGATAAAACTTATTTTGGAATAATGCAGGAGCAAACGATGAAAGCAGTGATTTTGGCTGGTGGGCTTGGCAGCCGCCTGAGTGAAGAGACGAGCACGCGGCCAAAACCTATGGTTGAAGTGGGTGGCCGTCCAATTCTCTGGCACATCATGAAAATCTACTCTCATTATGGCGTGAATGATTTCGTGATTTGCCTGGGCTACAAGGGCTATGTCATCAAAGAATACTTCGCCAACTATTTCCTGCACATGTCGGACGTTACCTTCGACATGGCGAACAACAAAATGGAAGTCCACCAGAACAACGCCGAGCCATGGCGTGTGACCCTGGTTGATACCGGGGCTGAGTCTCAGACCGGCGGTCGCCTGCGTCGCGTTCGTGATTATCTGGAACCGGGCGAAGATTTCTGCTTTACCTATGGCGACGGCGTTGCCGATGTCGATATCGGCAAACTGGTGGCCTTCCACAAAGCCCACGGTAAAAAGGCAACGGTCACCGCGACCCAGCCCCCAGGCCGTTTCGGCGCTCTGAACATCAACGATCACCATGTGGAAAGTTTCCGCGAGAAACCCCACGGCGATGATTCCTGGATCAATGGCGGTTACTTCGTGCTCAAGCCGGAAGTCATCGACCTGATCGAGGCCGACGACACCATCTGGGAGCGTGAGCCCCTGGAAGCGCTGGCCCGCGACCGTGAGCTGCTGGCCTATGAACACGGCGGCTTCTGGCAGCCGATGGATACCCTGCGCGAGAAACAACAGCTGGAGGACTTGTGGGAACGCAAGGTCGCCCCGTGGAAAGTATGGTGATCAATCCGGCGTTCTGGCAGGGCAAGCGGGTATTCCTGACGGGACATACCGGTTTCAAAGGCGGCTGGTTGGCGCTGTGGCTGCAGGAAATGGGCGCGATCGTTACCGGGTTCGCCCTCGAACCGCAGACCACCCCCAGCCTGTTCGACGTTGCGTCGGTGGGCGAGCGCATGACCTCGATCATCGGCGACATTCGTGATGGCGCAGCCTTGGCGGCAGCCGTTGCCCAGGCGCAGCCGGAGATCGTACTGCACTTGGCGGCGCAGCCACTGGTCCGCTATTCCTACGACGCACCAGTAGAAACATTCGGTACCAATGTAATGGGTACCGTGCATCTGCTGGAAGCGGTTCGTGCTTGCCCCACTGTGCGTTCCTGCGTCGTGGTCAGCTCCGACAAATGCTACGAAAACCGCGAATGGCCTTGGGGCTACCGCGAAAACGAAGCCATGGGCGGTTATGACCCCTACAGCGCGAGCAAGGGCTGTACCGAACTGGTGACAGCCTCTTATCGCAGCTCGTATTTCAACCCGGCCCGCCACGCTGAACACGGTGTTGGGTTGGGCAGTGGCCGTGCAGGCAACGTGATCGGCGGCGGTGACTGGGCCGCAGATCGTCTGGTGCCGGATCTGCTGGGGGCATTTGAGCGCAAAGAAGTTGCTATCATCCGCAACCCGGGAGCGATTCGCCCTTGGCAGCATGTGCTCGAGCCGCTGTCGGGCTACCTGGTGCTGGCCCAGCGTCTCTATGAGGACGGTGCACAGGTGGCCGAAGGCTGGAACTTCGGCCCTGCAGACTCCGATGCCCAGCCCGTGAGCTGGATTGCCGAGCGCATGACGCAGTGCTGGTCCGACGGCGCTCAATTCCGTATCGAAGCAAATGCTGCGGCCCCTCACGAGGCCAACTACCTCAAGCTCGATTGCTCCAAGGCCCGTGCGCGATTGTCTTGGACACCACGCTGGTCCCTCGCCCGTGCGTTGGATGAGGTAGTGGGCTGGCACCGAGCGTTTCTGGCCGGCAGCGACATGCGACAAGTGTGTATTGATCAAATTTCGAGCTTTTCTCAAGCCCGACCATAATGAACACGGATTACCTGATGACCACCCAAGACGACCTCAGAAAACAGATTGACGACCTGGCCCAGCAATACTCCAAGACCGCGTTTGCGCGTCGTGAATTCGTGCCTGGCGTGACCGCCATTCCACCGGCAGGCAAAGTGATCGATGGGGCCGAAGTCGGCCTGATGATTCAGGCCTCGCTGGATGGTTGGTTGACCACTGGCCGTTTCAACACCGAATTCGAAAAGCGCCTCAGCAAGTTCCTTGGCGTCAAGCACGTACTGACCACCAACTCCGGTTCGTCAGCCAACCTGCTGGCGTTCACCGCGCTGACCTCGCCAACCCTGGGCGATCGCGCAATCAAGCCGGGTGACGAAGTGATTGGCGTGGCGGCGGGCTTCCCCACCACCGTCAACCCGATCATCCAGAATGGTGCGATCCCGGTATTTGTCGACGTTGACCTGGCGACCTACAACATCAACCCGGACCTGATCGAAGCAGCCATTTCGCCGAAAACCAAGGCGATCATGCTGGCTCACACCCTCGGCAACCCGTACAACCTGCGCAAGATTCGCGAGCTGTGCGACAAGTACAAGCTGTGGTTGGTCGAAGACTGCTGCGACGCCCTGGGTTCTACCTATGACGGCAAGCTGGTCGGCACCTTTGGCGATATCGGCACCTTGAGCTTCTACCCGGCTCACCACATCACCATGGGTGAAGGCGGCGCGGTATTCACCAACAAGTCCAAGCTGCGTCTTGCGGTCGAATCCATTCGTGACTGGGGCCGCTCGTGCTTCTGCCCGCCAGGTGAAGACAACACCTGCAAGAAGCGTTTTTGCTGGCAACTGGGTGATCTGCCGTATGGCTACGATCACAAGTACACCTACTCCCACCTGGGCTATAACCTCAAGATTACCGACATGCAGGCCGCTTGCGCTCTGGCGCAAATGGACAAGCTGCCGTCCTTCATCGAGGCGCGCAAACATAACTTTGCCTACCTGAAGGAGCGGCTCGCGAGCTGTGCGGAGTTCCTGATTCTTCCGGAAGCCACTGAAGGCGCTGAGCCGTCGTGGTTTGGTTTCCCGATCACCTTGAAGGACGCGATCCCGTATCAACGTCTTGATCTGCTGACGTTCCTGGACGAGCACAAAATTGGTACACGACTTCTCTTCGCCGGGAATCTGCTGCGCCAACCGTATATGATTGGCCGCGAATATCGTGTGTCGGGCACTTTGGAAAACACTGACCGGATCATGAGCAAGACGTTCTGGGTTGGCGTTTGGCCAGGTCTGACCCATGAAATGCTTGACTACGTCGTAGATCGTATCGAAACGTTCTTCGGTATCAACAAATAATAGGACGCCCCTTGAGTAAGCGCTTTTCTAAACGAGTAAGTGAAGCCTGGAGTGATTTGCGCGCTGCTTTGGTTGCGACGGAAACCTGGATTTTCCTGGGAAGTCATGACATCAAGCAGCGGTATCGGCGTTCAGTGCTGGGGCCGTTCTGGATCACCCTCAGTACCGCCGTGTTGATCGGCGGCCTGGGCGTGATGTATGCCGGGTTGTTCAAGATGGATGTGAATGACTACATCCCCTACCTTGCTGCCGGCATGATCACCTGGAACTTCATGACGCTCGTGGTCACTGAAAGTTGCTTTGTGTTCACGGGGGCGGAAGGCAGTATCAAGGCGGCAAGGATACCCTTGTCGTCCTATGTGCTGCGGCTGGTGTGGCGCAACATCCTGGTGTTCCTGCACAACTCGGTCGTATTGATCGGTGTGGTGGTGTGGTTCCTGCCGTTCAACTTCATGAACTTGTTGATGGCCTTGGTCGGGCTGGCGGTGATCGGGGTGTTCCTGTTCTGGCTGGCACTGCTCGTCGGCCTGCTCAGCGCGCGTTTTCGCGATATCCCGCTGATTGTTGCCAACGTGATGCAGGTGGTGTTTTTCATGACGCCCATCATGTGGAAAGCGGAGGTGCTGAGCTCGCGGATGTGGATCGCCGAGATGAACCCGTTCTACTACATGCTCGAACTCGTTCGTAACCCGCTGCTGGGCCAGCCATTGACCATGAGCGTCTGGACCGGTGTGGCCGCGATTGTGCTGGTTACCGCGGTGGCCTCTTTTCTTTTGTTTGCGCGTTTTCGTACGCGCATTGTTTATTGGTTGTAACCCATGGCCCACATCATTGCTAAGGACCTGGTAGTCGAGTTTCCGATTTACCAGGGCGCGCAAAGGTCGATGCGCAAAACGTTCCTCAAGGCGGCGTCAGGAGGAAAGCTGGCTGGCTCCGACTCGCGAGTGCTGGTCCGTGCGGTTGACGGCGCCACGTTCTCGATCAACGACGGTGAGCGCGTCGGTTTGCTGGGCCACAATGGCTCGGGCAAGACCACATTGCTGCGCGCCTTGAGCGGTGTGTATGAGCCGGCCAGCGGTACGCTCGACATGGACGGTTCGATCACCTCACTGCTGGATATTTCCCAAGGCTTCGACCTCGACTCCAGTGGCCTTGAGAACATCACCCTGCGCGCCATCACCATGGGGCATTCGCCGAAGCGGATCAAACCGCACATCGATGAGATCTGCGATTTCTCCGGGTTGGGCGACTACCTGAAGCTGCCCGTTCGTACCTATTCGAGCGGGATGATGATGCGCCTGGCATTTGCTATCTCGACCTCCGTCGGCTCCGACATCCTGTTGATGGACGAATGGCTGAGCGTTGGCGACGATGATTTCAAGGCACGAGCCACCGAGCGGCTCACCCATCTGTTCAACCGTGCAGCGATCGTCGTGATTGCCTCGCACGATACCGCGCTGCTCGCGCGCACTTGTACGCGAATCCTGCACGTGGAACACGGCAAGATCATTCGCGAACAAACCGCTCAAGAATTCACCGGGAGTGATCATGCAGAAAAAGTATAGCGATTGGGTCAGTACCTGGCTGGCAGAAGCAGGCTACACCCACTGCTTCTTCGTAGCAGGCGGCAATATCATGCACCTGCTGGAAAGCCTCAGCCATAACCTGACCTGCGTCCCCGTCGTGCATGAAGTGGCGGCAGGTATCGCGGCAGAATATTTCAACGCCACCAACGGCCAGGGCCACAAAGCCTTGGCGCTGGTCACTGCAGGCCCTGGCCTGACCAACATCGTCACGGCTTTGTCCGGTGCCTTCCTCGAAAGCCGCGAACTGCTGGTGATCGGTGGTCAGGTCAAGACTGCAGACTTGAGCCACGGCGAATTGCGTCAACGCGGTATCCAGGAAATCGACGGTATTGCCATCGCTCGTCCTGTCACCGTCGCCGCCGAGCGCCTGGACACCCAGCTCTCCCGCGAAGCTTTCCTGGCCCTCTGCGCAGCTACCGAGCGTGGCCGCCCGGGCCCGGTGTTCATCGAACTGCCGCTGGACGTGCAAGGCCGCTTGATGAGCGCCGAAGAACTGCCGACCACGCCTGCCGTTGCCGTTACTGGCAAGCCAATGCCGTTGCCTGCCGATGTTCGCACGGCCGAGACCTCGCTCGACGAGGTGCTGGGCCTGTTGCGCGGCGCTCAACGCCCTGCGGTGTTGATTGGCGGCGGCGTCAGCCATGAAGCGGCGGCGGCGTTGACAGCCATCGCCGAGCAGCACTCGTTGCCGTTGTTCACAACCTGGAATGGCCTGGACCGTATCGCCGCCGACCATCCATGCTATTTCGGCCGGCCCAATACCTGGGGTCAGCGCTACGCCAACCTGCTGCTCCAGCAGGCCGATCTGGTGCTGGCGCTGGGTACGCGGCTTGGCCTGCAGCAGACCGGTTTCAACTGGCAGGAATTCGGGCGTGGCGGCAAGGTCGTGCAGGTGGACTGCGATGTGGCCGAACTGACCAAGGGCCACCCACGTGTCGACGTGCCGATCTGTGCCGACGTCAACCCGTGGCTCAAGAGCCTGGCTTCCAGGCTCGAAGGTCAGTGGAGCGAGTGGCACGGCTACTGCCGCCAGGTTCAGGCGTCTTTGCCATTGATCGAAGAGAACGTGACCCACGAGGGTTACCAATCACCGTTCAAACTGGTGGAGCATCTGTCTACTTTGCTCACCGCAGACGACGTGGTTGTGCCTTGCAGCAGCGGCGGCGCGTTCACGGTCATGATGCAGGTGTTCGCACAGAAGGCCGGCCAGCGCGTGGTGACCAACAAGGGCCTGGCCTCGATGGGTTACGGCTTGAGCGGTGCGATTGGCGCGGCATTTGCCAACCCGGATCAGCGCGTAGTGTTGGTTGAAGGTGACGGCGGCTTTGCGCAGAACCTCCAGGAAATCGGCACGGTTGGCGTTAACCGCCTGAACGTGAAGATCTTTATCTTCGATGACTCGGGCTATGCGTCTATTCGTTCGACCCAACGTAGCTACTTCGGTGGGCGTTACGTGGGTTGTGACATCGAAACGGGCTTGGGTCTGCCAAACTGGGCTGCGTTGTTTACCGCCTACGGTATTCCGGTGGTGCACGTAGAGCCAGGCTTTGAAAGCTCGCAGGCGTTCACCGCTCAACTCGAGAGCGATGGCCCGGGCGCCTTCATCGTCAAGGTCGACCCTGAGCAAACCTATTTCCCAAAAATCACCAGCCGAGTCACGCCAACGGGCATGGCTTCCAACCCGTTGCACCAGATGTCGCCTGATCTGGATGACGCGTTGGCGCAGCAGGTTACGCGCTTTCTGTAATAGCTATTGAACGGGCAGCCTGTGGGCTGCCCGGTTCACAGCTGACCCTCTACCGCGAGCCTGTCTCGCGGTTTTTTTTACCGGCCAGGCGTTCGAGCCCGCTCACGGCACAAACTCCACCTTCAACCCCCGGCTCGCGCTACGCCCCTGATCATCACTGACCCGCAACCAATATTCCCCCGATTTGCCCGGCCGCCAGTTCAGCGTGGTTTGCGGTGGGCCCTGGCCAATCAGCGTCTGGTCGGCGAACCAGTACAAGGTCGCCGCATCACTGGCCGCGTTGGCGCTCAGCGGGATGCTTTCCTGGGGCTGGGACAGGCGCAACTGGTAGCTCACCTGCGTCAGCGGCGAGCGGATTTGCGGCGCTTCGCTCTGGTCGCTGACGCGATTGGGCTGACAGTTCTTCATCACATTCGGCGGTGTGCGCCGGGGCAGGCCGGCGGCGCGGTACAGGCGCTGGACGTCGCTGGGCCAGAACTCGAAGACTTCTTCGCGGGTGTATTGCGCCTCGAACGGTGGGCACGCGGCCTTGCCGGTGCGGGTGTCGATCAGTACCGGGCGGTGCAGGTTGGACACGCGTATCGGCGAGACGCCGGGGATGTACCAGGTCTTGCGGGTTTGCGGGCACCAGCGGTTGGGCAACTCGCCGGAAGCGGCGCAGACGTCGATGCGCACCAGCCCGGCGGGTGGTTTGTCGGGTTTGATCAGCACATTCGGCAACGCCAGGGGCAAGGCATCGGCGATGCGAAAGAACAGCGGCGCGGCGGTCTTGGCGCCGATAAACGCCGGGTTCGGGCGACCATCAAAGTTACCTACCCACACCACCAGCACGTACGGGCCGACCAGGCCGGCGCTCCAGGCGTCGTGAAAACCCCAGGACGTGCCGGTTTTCCAGGCGGTACGCCAGTGGCGATCGGGCAAACCATCCGGGCGCGGGTTGCGGCGCAGCATGTCGCGCACCATAAACGCGGCTTGCGGGGTGAGCAGTTGGGGGCCGGTGGATGGCGGCTGGTCCTGCACATAGCGCAATGGCCGCAGATGCCCGTCGCCGGCCAGCATCACATACAGCTGCGCCAGCTCCTCCGGCGTCATCTCACCGCCGCCGAGGGCCAGCGCCAGGCCGTAGTGGCTTTCACCGCGCAGGCCCTTGATACCGGCGCGTTGCAGCAATCCATACAGAGACGGCGATTTTACCTGGCTGGCCAGCCACACAGCGGGGATATTGCGACTACGGATCAGGGCGTCCCGCGCAGTCAGTGGCCCGACAAAACTGCCGTCGAAATTTTCTGGCTGGAAGTAGCCGAAGTTACTCGGCAAATCCTTGAGGATGCTCATGGGGTGGATAACCCCTTGGTCCAGCGCCAGCCCATAGAGGAATGGCTTGAGGGTCGACCCTGGCGAGCGCCGCGCCAGCACGCCGTTGACCTGGCCGTGGATGCTTGTGGATAAGTAATCCGCCGAGCCCACCAATGCCTTTACGCTCTGATCACGGCTGTCGATCAGAATCGCCGTGGCGTTTTCCACGCCGGTGCTGCGCCGTTCAGCGATAAAGCCGGTGATCAGGCGTTCGAGTAATTGCTGCAAGGGCAGGTTAAGGGTGCTGTTCAACTCATTGTCCGGCTGGGACGCCAGCAACTGTTCGCTCAGGTGCGGTGCCAGAAACGGGATCTGCTGGCGGTTGCGCGCCTCCAGCGGCAAGTCGAGCAAACTGCCGTTACGCGGGTCTTGTGGATAAGTTTCACGCCAGTCGGCCATCAACCGCAGCCGCGCATTTTGCAGGGATGGCCCAAAGCGTGCGCGCCGCCCCGGCTGCTGGGGAATCACCGCCAGCGCCAGGGATTCCGACAAGGACAACTGCGATGCTGACTTGCTGAAGTAAATCCGGCTCGCCGCCTCGGCGCCTTCGATATTGCCGCCCATGGGGGCCAGGTTCAGGTAAGCCTCGAGAATATCGTGCTTGCTGTACCGCGCCTCCAACCACAATGCCAGGGCCATCTGTTGCAGCTTGCCCGGTACCTGGCGGGTGTTGAGGTCCCACAACCGCCGTGCCAGTTGCATGCTCAAGGTCGAGCCGCCCTGACGCTGGCCGCCGCTGTAGGTGGCCATGGCCGCCCGCAGCAACGCCGGCGGATTGACCCCGGGGTGCCAGTAGAAATTGCGGTCTTCCTTGAGCAGTAAGGCTTCGACCAGTGACGGTGATATGCGCTCCAGCGGTAGCCATAAACGGTATTGGCCGTCATCCGCCAGCGTCATGCGCAGCAATGAGCCGTCGTCGGCCAACACCACCCGTGAGGAGCTCACGGTCTGTTCCAGCGGGGCGTGCGGCCATAGCCGCAACCCCGCCAACAGCACCGCCGCTGCCAGCAGCGGCGGCGTCAGTCGCTTAAGGCTTGGTAATTTCAAGCTGGCCTACTTTGCCGCGCCCTTGCAGGGTGGTTTCGTACATGCCTTCGGCGTAGGCCGGTGGCGTATTGAAGGTCCCTGCGTGGGTGGCACGCACGCGATACACGAAAGTGCCTACATCGCGCAGCGCAGTGCCGTACAACACCACCCGATCATCACGTACATCCACGTAGTCTGGTTGCCAGGTGCTCAAGTCGGTTTCGCCAATGGGCGCCTGCCACGTGTCGGCTTCCTCGCTGTCTTCCACGTACTCGGACTCTTCGCCTTCGCCTTCCTCGGTACTGGCGGCTTGCGGTTCCGGCGGCAAGTTATACACAGGCTCCACGCCACCCGGCAGCAGGTCGACCACGGCCACTTGCTGCACCTGTGTCGCGGTCGGTGGCGCGCAGGCGCAGGCGCACCAGGAACTCATCGCCCACGGCCACCGTGCTCACCGGTTCGCCTTTGAGGTCGAGGTATTCGTGGATGATTTCCAGGCCATTGTTGATCGGCTTGAGCTTGGCGCCCTTATCGAAACCGGCTTCGCTGAGCATGTAGAACGCGGCCGGGCCGTCGGTTTTTTCCATCACCAGCTTTTGCGTGGCGCCCGGTACGGCGGCGCGAGGTGGCTGGCCAGCCATCTCCAGCAGTTGTTGCTGTTTGTCACCCAGCCAGGCGGTGGCCTTGAGGCTCATATCGCTTTGCGCACGCTGGCCGTAGTTGTCCAGGGCACGCAGCAACAAGGCTGCCGACAGCGAGTTGTAGCGCTGTTCGTTAAGGCGTTTGCCGAGTTTGTCCAACAGCGCCGTCGGCACATCCTCCAGCAGCTCGGGGAAGTGGCGCGCCAGCAGGTGCAGGTGTTCGGCGTCGTGCACCAGCGGGTCGTAATACAGGCCGTCGCTGTCCCACTTATCCACAAGCGAACGCCACGGGATCTTGCGGAACAGCGTATCGGCCTGGCGATCCTGCTTGAGCAGCTTGTAGCTGGCGGCCAGGTAGGCGGCGCCCAGGTCGTTCTGCCAAGTGTCCTTGAAGTAGCTTTCGTAACGCTCGCGGATGTCACTCAAGGCGCCGCTCACCAGAATCCCTGACGGCTCAGCAGGTAACTGGCATAGGCACGGTTGCGCAACTCCGACAGACCTTCGCTCGGGCCGTTGGCCAGATCCGTCAGATAAGCATTCGAGCGCAGCAGCAAATCTTCCGGTACCGGCAGCCCGCGTTCCTTGGCTTCGATCAGGAAGTCGGTGGCGTACAGGCTGGCATACGGCGCCACGTCGGGGTTGGCCGCCCACAACCCGAAGCCACCGGCCTGGTTCTGACGCTGGCGCAGCATGCGCACCGCACTGGCGAAGGCTTGTTCGGCTTCGGGCGCAGTGCCGCCCCAGATCAACGCCGGCATGGCCTTGGACACCAGTTGCTCAGTGCAGGCGTAGCCGTAGTCATCCAGGTAATGCTTGAGGCCGTTGGCCCACACCAGCGGCGAGGCGGCTACGCCCAGCTGCACGTTGCGCAGTTGGCTGAACAGTTCGCGGGTGGGTTTGAGTTCTTTGCTGGCGCTGTCGAAGCGGCCCAGGCTCAAGGCCACACGGTGTTCACTCAGTGGGCGGATCGAGGTGGTTTCCGCCACCTGGATACGTTTGCCATCCGCCAGCACCGCGACAAAGCGCAGGTCCGCCGAGCCGAGGGTTTCGCCGACCTTGATCGTGAACTCGGCGGTGCCTTCCTTGCGCGGTTGCAGCGACAGGGTGCTGCCTTTGTCGCCCTGCACGTTGAGGCCGTCGCTGGTCTGCAGCTCAAACTTCACATCCGCCGCCGCGTCGAGGTTGCTGAACACCCCCGCACTTACGTTGAACACATCCCCTGGCGCCACAAAGGCCGGGACGTTCGGCGTGATCACGATGGGCCCGCGTACTTCGGTGTTGGCCTCGCTCACGCCCACGCTGTCTGCATCCACCGCCACCGCGAACAGGTGCAGCTTGCCGTTGAAGCTGTCCGGCACCTGGTAATGCAGCACGGTTTCGCCGGCCGGCAAGTCCACCAACCCCGACCACCAGGCCACCGGCGGCTGATGTTTACGCTTGAACGGGTTGAGGTGGTTGGCCAGGGCGCCTTCCGTATCGCCACCGGGCGCTGCCCCACTGAGCAGCCGGCTGAATTCCGGCAGGATGAGGTCAAGAATCTGACTGGTGCCGACTTCCAACGCACGCTTCTGAAAGAAGAAACCCAACGGGTCCGGCGCCTGGTAGCGCGCCACTTGCAAGATGCCTTCGTCCACCGCATACACCACGGCGCGGCCGGGGCGGTCGGCGCTCACCTTGATATCAAGGGTCTGCCCCGGTTCGATCTGCGCCGGGCCTTCGACCTTCAGCGCCATGCGTCGCGCATCCAGGTTGATGCCAAATGGCACCACGCCGTAGGACAACGGGCTCATATAAACCTCGGCTGAACCCATGTCCCGCACAAACTGCACGTTGACGTAGGCATTGCCCTCCAGCCCCGCAGGCACGCGGATATGTTGCACGCTGTTGGTGCTGTCGGCCTTGAACCATTGCTGGGTGTAGACCTTGTCGCGCTCGATGGTGATCAAACCGGCACCGGTGTACGGCGCACGAATGCTGATCGCTATCTCATCGCCGGTGGCGTAGCTGCGTTTATCCAGGCGCAGTTGCAGTTCGGCGTTGCGCTCCAGCGAGCGCGAGGTGTTGCCACGCCCGGCCACGCTGTAGTCGATCTGGTTCAGCAGGTTGCCGTTGGCGTCCTTGAGTTGCAGGGTGAAATCACCCGGTGTTGCGGTGTTCAGGGTTTGCTTGGCGCCTTCTTTGGTCATTACCAATGGCGAGGCCGGTTGGCTGATGTTCTTGATGCGCGACTCGTATTTGTAGGTGCCATTGGACTGTTTCACCAGCACCGACACATAGCGGTGCTCGACCACCTCGGTGGTCAGGCCGTCCACCGCCAGCGGCGTGAGGTCTGGCGCGACGGCCAGCCATTGCACCTGGCGCGGGGCGTCCTTGGCGACGTACGACAGCGAGTCCTGACTTTTCACACCGACCAGATAGGGCGCGGACGACACCAGCAAGGCACTTTGCGCCGCCACATTGCGGCCACCTTCGGCCTCGAACACCTGGGTCATCACTTGCAGGCGATAGGTGCTGTTGGCGAAGCGTTGCAGGTTCAGGTCGAGCACGGCTTGGCCGTTGTCGTCGACAGTGGTTTCGGCCAGGTCTTCGGTGCTGGCCTCTTCCAGTGAGTCGTTGAGACGGAAGCGGTAATCGGGGTACCGCTCAAAGGCCGCAAGCGTAGGGCTCAGGGACATCTTCGCGGTTACACGGCGGCCTGCCGCCGGGGCGCCGAACAAGTGCATCGCGGTGACCTTGGCCACCACCTGGTCCGGTGGAATCCAGCCCTGCACGGGCGTGTCGTGCAGGCTCAAGCTGACCTTCATGCGGTCCGGCTCGAAATCGCGAACCTTGAAGCTGACACTGCCGAGGTCAGTGCGGGTATTTTTCTGCCCAATCAACTGCAGGGTCGCGGTGTAATCCCCGGCGGGGGCGACCTCGCTGCTGGGGAAATCAAAGGTTTCAAAACCGCTGGCAGACAGTTTCAGTGGCTGGCGGATCACTTCCAGGCCACGCGGGTCGGTGATTTGCAGCTCCACCGGCAGCCCTTGCAGCGCGCCTTTCCAGTTGCCGCTGCGCACGATCATGCCCAGGTGGGCGGTTTCGCCGGGCCGGTACAGGCCACGGTCGGTGAACAGGTAGGCGCTGAGGCGATCAATCGCACCGTCCTCTTCCAAACCGCCTACATCAAAGCGCGACAAATCCAATTGCTGCGACTGGCGGGCAATCGGCAGGAACGACTGGTCATTGCCGCGGGTGACCACATACATCAGCGGCGTTTTCTCACGGCGCAGTTCATCCAGCTTGGCGAAATGCGCATGGCCTTCGGCATCGGTGCGGCCACTGCTGACCGGCAAACCGTTACGGCCAATGATGTCGACTTGTGCCTCGGCCACCGGCGAACCGTTGCCGATGGACTGCACATACACATCATGGCTGCCGTCGCTGGAACGCTTGGCGATGATGCCGAGGTCGGTGACCACGATAAAACGCAGGTCGCTGGTGCTGCTGCGGTCGTACTCGAACGTGCGCGGGGCCGGGTCATCCTGCGGGCTGAGCTTGAGCACGAAAATGCCGCGCCGGCCGCCGTTGGCGGTGAGGTAGTGGCTGAGGTCCACGTTGTCGTAGACGGTTTTGGCCGGGTCGTTGGATGACAGCGCAATGTCCAGCGACTGACGCTCTACCATGCGGTCGAAGTATTCGTTACCGAAATTCGGCCGGGCAAAGCTGCCGCTGCTCTGGTCCACCAGGTGTTGCAACTGGTTGGGTAGCAGGCGGGCGATTTCCACATGCGCGCCGGGCACGCCACGGGCCATGAAACCCAGGCGTTTTTCGCCATTGAGGCTAAGCAGGGCGCCGTCGGACAAGAACTGCAAGGTGCGCGGGTAGGCCGGCATGCTGATCAGCGAGGCCGTAGGGTTTTTTGCCAGGTAACCGCCGATGGCTTCCAGGTTGGCCGGCACGCGTACATACAGTGCGCGACCCGCAGGGGCCTTGAACTTGAACGCGTGCAGGGTGTTCAGCGGCTCGACGCTGGGCACGTGGGTCAGGTTGACCTTGGTGCTGCGGGCCAGCAGCGCGTCGTCGATGTCGTTGCTGTTATAGGGCCGCGTGTCGTCCTGGGCTTTTTCCGGCAACAGCCAGGCCTGGACCTTACCGGCAATGGTGTTATCGGCTACAGCGCTGGAGCTGCTGAACATCAGCACCGGCTCCGGCTCACCACGCTCGTTATCCACAAAGCTGACTTCGGCGCCGGTGAAGGTCAGGCGATAGCGGCCGGGCACCGTGACTTCCGCCACCAGCGGCGCAGTGCTGGCATTGCCGCCGTCGCGGGCCTTGAGCCCTTCATCGAGCTTGGCGCTGACCGGCGTGCTTTCCAGCGGAGTGGCCAGGGCGGCAGAACGTACGTAGGCGTTGAGCCTGGTGTCGTCGAAGCTGATTTCCGGGCGGTTGGGCAACTGGGCGTCGCGGTAGGCCAAGCCTTTGCCCAGGGTTACCGAGACGCGCTTGCGTAGGCTGTCTTCATCGACCGGGTGGGAAAAGTGGAAGGTCGCCACCAGCTGTTTCAGCGTTGGGTTGGATGGATCCTGGTACAGCTCGTTGGCGGCCAGGGTGGCGCGGAACGGTTGCGTGGAAAACTGGCTGCTGTACTGGTCCAGCAGCACGCCGTCGGCCAGCAGGTTCTTCTTGGCCAGGTCCAGGGTGTAATGGGCGTCGATGGGCCAGTCTTTTTCCGGCACGAACAACAGGCTGCGGTCGTCTGCCCAGCGCCAGGTACCCGCGACTTCGGGCTTGAGCGTGATGCCCTGCGTGACCGGCTTGCCAATGGCGGCCAGCGGGGCCACCGACTCGGCGAAGCGCACCTGCAAGTTATCCACAACCGGCGTTTGCTGGGTGTAGTCGGTCAGGTTCGGTTTATGCAGCGAGTAGCTCGCGGTGTGCGGCTGCGGCAGGTTGGAGTACCAGTGCCAGCCGTAGAAACCGGCGGCGGCCAGCAGCACAAGCCCAAGCACCCCGGCACCCGTCTGACGTGGGTAAGCGCGGGCTTTACCACCCAGTTGCGTCAGGCCACGGCCGATGGCACGCAGCCACAGCGGAGGATGCCACTGGCCGAAAACGGCCCCCACCACAGTCAGAAACACGCCGGCAACACGACGGCTGATGGCTTTGAGCGAATCGAACATGGTGAGCATCCCTGGCTAAGTGCGGCGTATCTTACAGGTATCTTTGATACAAAAGATGACGCGGATACGCCGCACAGCGTGGATGTTTACCGAGTTAGCGGGATGAAAAAGGAGCGAGGGGGGAGCAGCAGCGGTTTCGGATTTTTCCCGCTCTCGAAAACACTGCAAAACAAAGGTGGGAGCGGGCTTGCTCGCGAAAGCGCTAGGTCAGTCACCAGATGCATTGGCTGACAGATTGCCTTCGGGAGCAAGCCCCCTCCCACATTTTGATCTTCATCAGGCCTGAGGGCGGTGGCCTCAAGTCCACCAGTACCGCACCAGGTGGAAGAAAATCGGCGCGGCAAAACATACCGAATCCAGCCGGTCCAGCATCCCGCCGTGCCCTTCGATCATATGCCCCCAGTCTTTAACGCCCCGGTCGCGCTTGATCGCGGACATCACAATGCCGCCCGCAAACCCCAGCAGGTTGATCAGCAGCGCGATCAAAAATGACTGCCACGGGTTGAACGGTGTGGTCCACCACAGCGCCGCGCCGATCAGGGACGACAGCAAAATTCCGCCGACAAAGCCTTCCACGGTTTTGGAGGGCGACAGGTTGGGCGCGATCTTGTGTTTGCCGAACAGTTTGCCGCACACGTACTGCAACACGTCCGAGAGCTGCACCACGATCACCAGGTAAGCGATCAGCAGCAGGTTGCGGCCTTCGTAGCCGGGGATGTCGAGGGTCAGCAGCGCGGGCACGAAAGACACGCAGAACACCGCGATCATCAGGCCCCACTGCACTTTCGAGGCGCGTTCCAGGAAGTGCGTGCTGTCGCCGCCCAGCGAAGCGAGGATCGGCAGCAGCAGGAACACGTACACCGGGATAAAGATCGAGAACAGCCCGTACCAGTCCGAGTAGATCAGCAGGTATTGCAGCGGCAGGGCCAGGTAGAACGCGGCGACCAGGGCCGGATAGTCGCTGCGGCGGGTGGGAGTGAGGGTGAGGAATTCACGCAGGGCGTAAAACGACACGGCGTAGAACAGCAGGATCACTGCGCCGGTGCCCAGCCAGAAGGCGATGCCGATCACCACCACCATCACCCACCAGGCGTTGATGCGGGCGTTGAGGTTGTCGATCACCGCGTTCGGCGTACCACGGGTGCGCAATTTGAGGATCAGGCCGATCAGCGAGGCGAGCACCAGGATCGCGCCGATCCCGCCGAACAACATCAGGGTTTGGCTATCCATGTCAGACGTGCTCCGGGGCAAGGGCGAGCAGGGCGTCGCGGGTGCGGGCAAGGAAGTCGGCTTTGTCTTCACCGTCTTCCAATTGCAGCGGCGCGCCGAAGCTGGTGGTGCACAGCAAAGGCAGCGGCAGTACGCGGCCCTTGGGCATGACCCGGTTGAGGTTGGCGATCCACACCGGGATCAATTCGGCCTGTGGGTAACTTTTCGCCAAGTGGTACAGGCCGCTTTTGAAGGGCAGCAGGCCGTCTTCCAGATTGCGCGTGCCTTCGGGAAAAATGATCAGCGAATCGCCGCCTTCCAGCGCGTTGAGCATCGGCTGCAGCGGGTTATCCACAGGGTCTTTGCGCTCGCGGTCGATCAGCACGCCGTTGAACACGCGGTTGATGATGTAGCGGCGCAGGGCACTTTTGTTCCAGTAATCGCTGCCGGCCACCGGGCGCGTGAATTTGCGCAGGTTCTGCGGCAGGGAGGCCCACAGCAACACGAAGTCGCCGTGGCTGCTGTGGTTGGCAAAGTAGATGCGCTGCACCGGCACGGGCGCGCAACCCAGCCACAGGCTGCGGGCGCCAGTGACGGTGCGGGCCATGGAGGTAATCAGCGTGGCGACCACGGGTTCGAACATGGGGATTCCTTATCCGGCGAAAGGCAGCCAAGGGCTGGCGAGGATCACGAGCAGGGTCAGCAGCGCTTGCGCGCCCAGCAGCCAGGCCTGTTTGCGCAGCAGTTTGAGGGCGCCGCGACGGCGCTCGGTCCAGGGCCGGCCCGCCCGCTTGGGCGATTGCAGGCCGAGGCTTTGCAGGGCCTGGTCGAGGTCCGCCGTACGGTCGAGGTCGCGGGCCAGCAGCGCGAACAGGTCGGCGTCGAAGGCCACGCGCAGCGCCCAATACTTTTGCAGCAGCCCGAGGATAATCATCCACAGGGCAAGCAGCAGGCAGAGGGTCGAAATACTCGCCATCAGCAACTGGGCCAGGCCGAACAATACGCCGGCCACGGTCAAGCCTGTGGATAACTGGTCCAGCGAGCGCCCACGGCGCAGCAGGCTGGCGACTAGCTGGAGTTCCATATCAGCGGGCATGGGGCAAACCCTCCAAAGCTTTACGGTGAGCGGGGTGCAGGACCACATGGGCCCGCGCTGTACGAATAATAGCCAGCGCCTCATCAACCGTGGCGGCTCGGCCGCTGTGCAGCAGCCAGGCCGCGACGGCGGTGGCGCTGCGCGAATAACCCAGGGCGCAGCACACCAGCAACGGGCCGCTTGAGCGCAGGCGTTCGATGGCCTTGGCCGCTTGCAGGCATTCGATGGGTGTTGGGGCGACCAGGTCCAGCACCGGGACGCACTCATAAGCGCGGCCCTGTGGATTAATCGGCAATTCGGCGCACAGATCGACGATTGCCTTGAATGAACCTTGCTCGTTACGCGCAGGAATCCGCCCAAGCCAGACGTTATCCACAATCAGGTCGGGGTGTGGATGCTTGCGTGTCCACAGGCGTGAATTGATCCACGCGCCGACCAGATAAGGTGCATACAGCCAGCGTGCGGCGGGTGTCAGGCGGCCATCGGCGCGTTTCTGAAAGCCCGCCGCGCCGAGTACGAAATAGTTGGCCTTGATCAACCCCAGTGAAACCGCCGGCCACAGCAGCCACAGCCAACCGCCGCCCAGCCCGAACGCGACAATCACCAACGCCAAAGCACCCAGCCCGTAGCGCACGCCCAGCCGCCAGCGCTTTGTGTCCCGGGTAAGCCGCGCATTCAGCAGCGGGCTTGGATGCTCCAGCGGCCACAACCACACGCACAGCCACCCGGCGAGGGCGCCTGTGGGTAAGTCGATAAAGTGATGTTGATAAGTGGTCAGCACTGAAATGCCGATCAGTGCGAACCAGCCATGCACCAGCCAGCGCCAGACACCTTGGGTATGCCGCTGGTACATGACCCACAGGATCACCAGCAGCGCGATATGCAGCGAGGGCGCCTGGTTGAACGGCTTGTCGAAACCCGCCAGGACGGCAAACAGCCAACCGAACACGCCGTCCAGCTCCGGCCGTTCAAAGGTGAAGCGCAGCGGCCAGATCAGGAAGCAGCTCACGGCGATGACCTGCGCACTGAGCAGGCGCAACGCGTGTTGCTTCAGCTCATGCCGGGTGTTGGGCAGCAGCAGGGAGAAGCCGTAGAGCAGGTCGATGGACCAGTAGGGCACGATGGTCCAGGCCCAGAACGGCATATGGGTTTCCCAGCCGAACACCAGCGTGCCGACGTCGCTGCGCTGGCTGGTGACCCAGGTAGCAAAGCCGTAGGTGCTGAAAAACAGCGGTGCCAACAACAGCAGCCACAGGACTGCCGGTTTCAATAAGCCGGGTTCGCGCATGCTCAGATCTTCTGTGCCACGGACACCGTGAAAATGCCCCACTCATCTACCCGCTGGGTGATTTTGCGGAAACCGGCCGCTTCCACCAGTTGGTCCATTTCCGCCTGGCTGCGACGGCGCATCACCCACGCCTGGCCCTGGCGGTGGCTGGTCAGCGCACGGGCGATCAGTTCCAGTTGCGGGTGCCACGGCTGGCCGGTGTAGACCAGATAGCCGCCAGGTTCCACCGCTTCAGCCAGGCCAGCCAACGAACCGCCGACCATGGCGTTATCGGCAAACAACTCATACAGACCGGAAACCACGGCCAATGTCGGCTTGGGCTGCAGGGCCGCGAGGTCGGCACGGTCAAATGCATCGCCTTTGACGAACTGCGCGATATCCCCCAGGCCCTTCTCACGGATCAGCGCGCCACCGTCGCGCACGTTGATGTCGCTGTAGTCCCGCAGCAGGATCGATTCCGGCAGCGGCGACACGCCCTGCAAGGCTTCGAGAATGTAGCGGCCGTGGCCGGCGGCGATATCCACGATGCGCACTTCGCGATCATCCGCACGTAACTTGGCCATGGCCAGGCGCAGCAGTTCTTCGACGTTCAGCTTGCGCTGGCGAATGCCGCGCCAGCCGATGGAGTTGAGGTAGTTGGTGTCGATCATCCGCCCCAGCCCGCCCTTGCCGGTGGGGGTGTTGCGGTACACGTAATCGAGGGTGCTGCCGGAGTCGAAACCGGTGTCGAAGCCCAGCTTTACGCCGTCCGACAGGTTCTTGCCCAGGCCCATGCTGGCGCGGGTCAGGCGCCAGTACAGGTCGCGCAGGGAGTTGCGCGGCAATGGCGCCGCCAGGGCTTCGGACTCGGCGCAAGTGGCGCCCAGTTTGTCGGCATCCAGCAGGGAAGCGCGGTCCAGCGGGTGCGTGAAGTTTTGCAGGATAAAGCGCTTGGCGCTGCTCACGGCTACGGCGCGATCACGTTCGCCCAGGGTGTCGTGGAAGAAACCGGGAAGGATATGCAGCTCTTTTTTCAGGCTGCCGAGGCGGTCGAAAAATTGCTGTTGAGGTTTGCGGTGCACCACAAAATCGGAGCCGGAGATCAACAACTGTGTCGGCACCTGGATCGCCTGGGCGTCGGCTACAACCCGGTCGGCGGCTTCGTATAGGCCCAACAGCACATTCACCGAAATGGCCTTGGTGATCAGCGGGTCGCTGTCATAGGACGCCACGCGCTCGGGGTCATGGCTGAGGAACTTGGCCTTCACGTAGCTGTTGACGAAAAAGTTGCCGCGAAAGCGGCGCATCAGCGCCAGGCCCGGGCGGGCGAACGGCACGTACAGCTTGACCTTGAACGCTGGGGAGGCGAGCACCAGGGCGCGGATCTTCGGCGCGTAGTCGTGCACCCACGTTGCCGCGATCACCGCGCCGACGCTTTGGGCGATCACCGCAATGTTTTCTTCTTCGATGCCGTAGGTGGCGCCGATATGCTCGCAAAAGGTCTGCACGTCACGGGCGCTGGTGGCGAAGCTCGGGCTGTCGCCGCGTGCGCCCGGGGATTGGCCGTGGCCACGGGCGTCCCAGGCGAAGACGTCGAACTGCGGCAGGTCCAGCTCATCCACCAGGTGGGCAATGCGCCCCGAATGCTCGTGGCCGCGATGGAACAGCAGGATCGCCTTGCGCGGCTCCTCGCCCGCAGGCGCCGTGGCCGGCCAGTGCCGGTAGAAAAGCTCGACGCCATCATGGGTACTGAAGGTGTGCTGCTGCTGTTCGCGCATCGCAAAATCCTTATGCAGAAGGGGAGGTTTGTTGTTCTTCTTTAAGGCCCTGGCGTACCCGGTTGACCAGGGTGTAGGCGAGCAGGGCGGCCACCAGCCACATCACCGTGTTGACCCAGCCGGCGCCAAGCCAGCCCAGCGCCACGCCGGTGGCCAGCACGCCGAGCACGAACGCCCGATCACTTTTGCCCATCGGCCCGTCGTAGCGCCGCGATGCGCCAACCATCGGCCCCAGCACCCCGGCGTACTCGCTGAACACCGCCAGCAGCGCCACCAGCAGCACCGGTGCCAGGCTCACGCCGGGGATCAGCGCGAAGGGCAGGATCAAGGCGCTGTCGGCGATCACGTCGCACAGCTCATTGAGGTAGGCGCCCAAACGCGACTGCTGGCCGAATTCGCGGGCGAGCATGCCGTCGATGGCGTTGAGGGCCATGCGCAGAATCATCCACAGCGGGATCAGCGCGAACAGCCACAGGTGCTGGGCAAAGCAGGCGATCAACAGGCCGACCAGCAAGGACACGACACCGGCCAACACGGTGATCTGGTTGGCGGTGGTGCCGTTGTCATAGAGGCGCTGCACCAGCGGGCGCAACAGGTTCTGAAAACGCGGTTTGAGCTGATAGATCGAAATCATGGGGGGTGACGCTTCCTTGTCCGTGAACCCGCGAAAAACTGGTTTGGAGTGTGCCGATTATTCGTGGGCTGCACCAGTGATGGCGCGTGTTTATGGGGGTTTAGTCACGATATCGAGCAGTCCACAGATAAATGTGGGAGCGGGCTTGCTCGCGAACGCGGTGGGTCATTCACCCTCTGGGGTGACAGACACACCGCATTCGCGAGCAAGCCCGCTCCCACAGGGGATTAGCGTTGTTTTCGAACAAAAATTTCACGCTCCGTGTTATATCGTAACGAATTATGTACAGACGGGCGTTGAGTGGATGCAAGTGGATCTGGAAGCTGACGGCGGTTCGGTTGAGGGCCTCGCGCGTTTTCAACAAGGGCCGTTCCATGCCCGCCGATTGCGCCAAGCCGGTATCAGCCTGACGGCGCTGGCCATTGCCGGCTGGGTGCTGGCGTTGTTTGTCGCGCTGTTTGCCCCGCTGTCGATCTGGCCGGTGGTGTTGATCAACTGCGCTTCGGCGTTGCTGGTATTGGTGGCGGGCCTGCAGTCGGCGTGGTGGGTGGCCGATTGGCGGGCCCAGGCGCTGGAGGAGCCGACGGCTGACGTGCCGGTTGAAGAACCGGGCCGCTATGCACGCCTGGCCGGGCGGTTTGGCAGGCAGATTGGCGCGCCGGTGCTGTGGCTCGGCGGTTGGTCGCTGTTGGCGCTGGTCAGCGTTATTGAGTTCTGGAACCTTGGCCTGCCCGCCGCAGCGCTGGGGCAGTCGGCAAGCATCGGCGCCGCGCTGGGCCTGGCATTGGCCTTCGGTTTGCTGGTGTTCGAGCGCCGCATGGCGCAGGAAACCGCTACCCAGTGGCCGGAAGCCGCGCAGTTGGCGCAGGTGAGCCGGGTGGCGATTGTTTGCCTGGTGATCAGTGCGGTCTGCCTGCTGTTCGCCGGCGCCGAGTCCGTCTGGCCGCTGCGCCTGGCGGTGCTGATTGGCCTGTTGCCGGCGCTGGTGGCGCTGGAGTTTCTGTTAAGGGGTGTGCTGTCACTGTTCAGCCCGCGCCAGCCGCGCCTCGAACCCCGCCTGATGGCGCAAAGCTTTATTGCCGGCCTGCTGCGTTGGCCGCCACAACCTTTGCTCGCCTTGCAGCACGAGTTGCACAACCGCTTCGGGATCGACCTGCGCCAGATCTGGGCATTTACCTACATGCGTAGGGCATTCCTGCCGGTGTTGCTGGTGGTGCTTGCTGTAGGTTGGGCGCTTAGCGGCGTGCATGAAGTGCCTCTGCAAGGCCGTGGGATTTATGAGCGTTTCGGCAAACCGGTGGAGGTGTTCGGCCCGGGCCTGCATGCCGGGTTGCCCTGGCCGTTGGGTCGCGTGATCAACGTGGAAAACGGCGTGGTGCATGAGTTGGCTACCAGCGTCAGCGAAGCCGCCACACCCGAACGTGCCCCCGCCGAAGGGCCAGCGCCGCTGATCGCCAACCGGCTTTGGGACGCCAGCCACGTGAATGACAAATCCCAGGTCATCGCCAGCAGCAGCGGCGACAAGCAGAGCTTCCAGATCGTCAATATGGACGTGCGTTTCGTCTACCGCATCGGCCTCGGCGACCAGGCCGCGCTGGCCGCCACCTATAACAGCGCGGATGTGCCGACCCTGATTCGCAGCACCGCCAGCCGCATCCTGGTGCATGACTTTGCCTCGCGTACCCTCGACGAATTGCTCGGCGAGCAACGCACTAGCCTCGCCGACGAAATCGGCCGCGCCGTGCAGGCCGACCTGCAAAAACTCGACAGCGGCGTAGAGATTCTGGCGACCGTGGTGGAAGCCATCCACCCACCGGCCGGCGCCGCCAACGCCTATCACGGCGTGCAGGCGGCCCAGATTGGTGCCCAGGCACTGATCTCCCGCGAGCGCGGCGCCGCCAGTGAGCAAACCAACCAGGCGTTGCTGCAAGCCAGCACTGCCCGCGACCAGGCGCTGGCCACCGCACGCGAAGTGAACGCCGGTGCCCAGGCGGCCGACCTGCGTTTTGCCGCCGAACAAAAAAGCCTACGCCACCGCAGGCCGTGCCTTTGTGTTGGAACAGTACCTGGGCCAACTCAGCCAGGGCCTGGCCCACGCCAAGCTGCTTATTCTGGATCACCGCCTGGGCGCCGATGGCGCGCCGACGATCGATCTGCGTTCTTTTACCTTGCCGGCTGACCCTTCGGTGCCGCGTAAAGCCGTTCAATAAGGAGTCTGTCTGTTGAGCGCTCATTCTCACGATCATCATCACGGCCATCACCACCACCCTCATCACGGCGATGAACCGGCCGCGGGCCCGTTCCCCTGGCGGCGCATGGCCTGGGCGCTGCTGCTGGTGCTGTTTGCCGTCGCGGCGGCAAGCCTGGTGCAGGTGCGCTCGGGTGAAGCCACGGTGATTACCCGCTTCGGCAACCCGTCGCGGGTGCTGCTGGAGCCGGGCCTGGGCTGGCGCTGGCCGGCGCCGTTCGAAGCGGCGATCCCGGTGGACCTGCGCCTGCGCACCACCTCCAGCGGCTTGCAGGACGTGGGCACCCGCGATGGCCTGCGCATCATCGTGCAGGCTTACGTGGCGTGGCAGGTGCAGGGCGATGCCGACAATGTGCAGCGTTTCATGCGCGCCGTGCAGAACCAGCCGGATGAGGCGGCGCGGCAGATTCGCACGTTTGTCGGCTCGGCGCTGGAGACCACGGCGGCCAGTTTTGACCTTTCCAGCCTGATCAACACCGACGCCAGCCAGGTGCGAATTGCCGATTTCGAGGCACAACTGCGCCAGCAGATTGATCAACAATTGCTCACCACCTATGGCGTGCGAGTGGCGCAAGTCGGGGTCGAGCGCCTGACCTTGCCGTCGGTGACCCTCACCGCCACGGTCGACCGCATGCGCGCCGAGCGTGAAACCATCGCCACGGAACGCACGGCGGTGGGTAAGCGCGAAGCGGCGCAGATTCGCTCCGCCGCCGAGCGTGATGCGCGCATCGTGCAGGCCGATGCCACGGTGAAAGCCGCCGATATCGAAGCTCAGTCGCGGGTGGAAGCGGCGCAGATTTATGGCCGTGCCTACGCCGCTAACCCGCAGCTGTATAACCTGCTGCGCTCGCTGGATACCTTGGGCACGGTGGTTACGCCGGGCACCAAGATCATCCTGCGCACCGACGCCGCGCCGTTTCGCGCTCTGGTGGACGGGCCGAAGGATGTTCAGCCATGACCCAGCGTGACAGCCCCGACAGCCCGTGGATTCAGGCCGGGCGCCTGACCTTCCTGGCGCTGTACGCGGTGACGGTGTTGGCGGCGTTGGCCTGGGCGTTTTCCAATGTGCGCCAGATCGACCCGCAGAACCGCGCCGTGGTGCTGCACTTCGGCGCCCTGGACCGGATCCAGAATGCCGGGCTGTTGCTGGCGTGGCCGCAGCCGTTCGAGCAAGTGGTGCTGTTGCCGGCGGCGGATCGGGTGATCGAGCGTCGCGTGGAGAACCTGCTGCGTTCCGACGCGGCGATCCAGGCCGATCGTGTGGCCAGTTTTGCGACGCCGTTGAGCGACGCGCTGGCCGGTTCCGGCTACCTGCTGACCGGCGACGCCGGCGTGGTACAGCTGGATGTGCGGGTGTTCTACAAGGTCATCGAGCCCTACGCCTTTGTGTTGCAGGGCGCGCATGTGTTGCCAGCGTTGGATCGCTTGGTGACCCGCAGTGCGGTGGCGCTGACGGCGGCGCGGGACCTGGACACGATTCTGGTGGCGCGCCCGGAACTGATCGGCACCGACAACGGCGCCTCCGAGCGCCGTGAGCGGCTGCGCGGTGACCTGGTGCAAGGCATCAACAAGCGCCTGGCCGAGTTGACCTCCAGCGGTTTGGGCCTGGGCATCGAAGTCACCCGGGTTGACGTGCAGTCGAGTCTGCCGGGGCCGGCGGTGAATGCGTTCAACGCCGTGCTGACGGCCAGCCAGCAAGCCGACAAAGCCGTGGCCAATGCGCGCACCGACGCAGAAAAACTCACCCAGACTGCCAATCAGCAGGCTGACCGACTGGTGCAAGTCGCCCATGCCCAGGCCAGCGAACGCCTGGCCAGTGCCCAGGCGCAAACCGCTACCGTCGCCAGCCTGGCCCAGGTCAAGGACCCAGGCTTGTTGCTGCGCCTGTACCGCGAGCGCTTGCCGAAGATTCTCGGCCAGGCCGGCTCCGTGACCACGGTCGATCCTAAAGACGACTCCCGCTTGATCATTCAGGGCGCCGAACAATGAGTGCACCCATGCTGACCTCCGCTGAACAGCGCAGTGCTGCGCGGCAACTGACCCTGGCCATGCTGGCCCTGGGTTTATTGATATTGGGCCTGGTATGGCGCTGGCTGGCGCCGGACCAGACCGGCGTCAGCCAGTTGCTGCTCGGCGTCGCCTCGTTGCTGGTGGCCGTGCCGGTGATGCGTTCGGCGTGGTACAGCCTGCGTTTCCCGAGCCTGCATGGCATCACCGACCAACTGATCGCCCTGGCGATGATAGGCGCGTGGGCCACGGGCGACCTGCTGACCGCAGCGCTGCTGCCGATCATCATGATCTTCGGCCATGTGCTGGAAGAGCGCAGTGTGATCGGCTCCCAGGAGGCGATTCACGCGTTGGGCAAGCTGACCCGCAGCCATGCGCGGTTGGTACAGGCCGACGGCAGTATTGTTGAAGTGGATAACGGTACGCTGCACACCGGCGATATCGTCGAAGTCCGCGCCGGCGACCGGGTGCCCGCCGATGGTGTGGTGCTGTCGGGCCAGGCCAGCCTGGACACAGCGCCGATCACCGGTGAGTCGGTGCCACTGGAGGCCAGCGTGGGCGTGCAGGTGTTTGGCGGGGCGATCAACCTGGATGGTTTGTTGCGCCTGGAGGTGACCCGCACCGGCGATGAGTCGACCCTGGGCAAAGTCATTGCGCTGATGCAGAACGCCGAGCGCTCCAAGCCGCCGATCACGCGGCTGCTGGAGCGCTATGCCGGCAGCTATATGGTGTTGGTGCTGTTGCTCGCGGCGGTGACCTGGTTTGTGACCAACGATGCCCAGGCGATGTTGGCCGTGCTGGTGGCGGCGTGCCCGTGTGCGTTGGTGCTGTCGGCACCGGCCACGGCGATTGCCGGAATTGCGGTGGCGGCGCGCCATGGGATTTTGATTCGCAGCTCGGCGTTTCTGGAAGAGTTGGCCGACCTGACCTCGCTGGTGGTCGACAAGACCGGCACCCTGACCTTTGGCACCCTGCGTTTGCAGTCCATCGAAACGTCCGCGCCGGACCGCCAGGGCTTGCTGAACCTGGCGGCCAGCCTCGGTTCGGCCAGCAGCCACCCGGTCAGCCGGGCGTTGGCGGGGTTGGCCACGCAGGAACAGCTGCTGGCGCTGACCGATATCCGCGAGCGCCAGGGCCTTGGGGTGGTGGCGCAGACCGGGCAGGGCGAAGCCGCGTTGGGCCGGCCGGAGTTGTTTGAGCAATTGGGCATTGTCACCACCACCGTGCCCAACCACGACGGCCCGATTGCCGGGTTGGCGCTGAACGGGCAGTTCCTCGCCTGGCTGTTGCTGGCCGACAGCGTCAAGCCCGAAGCGCGTCAGGCCCTGCAGGAACTGCGTGACCTGGGCCTGGGCCGCCAGCTGCTGCTCACCGGTGACCGGCAAAGCGTGGCTGACAGCCTGGCACTCGAGGTGGGCATCAGCGACGTCGAAGCCCAAGCCTTGCCGGAAGACAAGCTCAACCGCGTGCTGGGGGAAATCGGCAGCGGTTTTCGGCCGATGGTGGTGGGCGACGGGATCAACGATTCCCTGGCGCTCAAGGCTGGCGTGGTCGGCGTGGCGATGGGCGCGGGCGGGGCGGACATCGCGTTGGCCTCGGCCGATGTGGTGTTGATCGGCAGCGACCTGCGCCGCCTCGGCACGTGCGTGCGCTTGAGCCGTCAGTGCCGGCACACGCTGCAGGTCAACGTGATCATCGGTTTGGGCTGGACGCTGGCCATCGTGGTGTTCGCCGCTTTTGGCTGGTTGGGCGCCGCTGGCGCAATGATCGCAGCGGTGCTGCATAACCTCAGCACCTTGCTGGTACTGGGCAACGCCGGGCGTTTGCTGCGGTTTCAGGAGCCGCTGTTGAAACTCGACCCATGACCACCGGCTGGAATTTTTCAGAACTGTGCGCAGCGTTAGTAGTCACTAGAGATGAGGGTGCACCACTGCAAGCGGTGATGTGGCTGAAACAGTGGGTCCAGGACGGATTGCTCGAACGCCGAACCCCATAGAAGGCCGCTATTAAATCGATAGCCTCCTACTTTGTCTTCGGATGGTCTACCCTCACAGCAGACGTCTGAAACAAGGGGGGACTACTCATGCTCGCGCAACTTCCACCGGCCTTACAGAATCTTCAGCTACCGCTGCGTCTTCGACTCTGGGATGGCCATGAATTCAACTTGGGCCCCGAGCCCAGTGTGACCATCGTGGTGAAGGACCCCACGGTCGTGTCCAAGCTGACCCACCCAACGCTCGATTCACTGGGCGAAGCCTTTGTTGAGGGCAAATTGGAGCTGGAAGGCTCCATCACCGAAGTGATCCGGGTGTGCGATGAGTTGAGCCACGCCCTGATCGATGACGACGAGGGGAGTCGTCCGGTGCGCTCGATCCACGACAAGGCCACTGACGCAGCGGCTATTTCCTACCACTACGACCTGTCCAACGAGTTCTACCAGCTATGGCTGGACCAGGACATGGCGTACTCCTGCGGGTATTTCGAAACCGGCAGCGAGTCCATCGACCAGGCGCAACAAGACAAATTTCGCCACTTGTGCCGCAAGTTGCGGCTGCAGCCCGGGGAGTATTTGCTCGACGTGGGCTGCGGTTGGGGCGGGCTGGCGCGTTTTGCGGCGCGCGAATTCGGGGTCAAGGTATTCGGCATCACCCTGAGCAAGGAGCAGCTGGCACTGGCGCGCGAACGGGTCAAAGCCGAGGGCCTGGAAGGCCAGGTAGACCTGCAACTGCTGGATTACCGCGACCTGCCTCAGGACGGCCGTTTCGACAAGGTGGTGAGCGTGGGCATGTTTGAACACGTCGGTCACGCCAACCTGGCGCAATACTGCAAGACCCTGTTTGGCGCGGTGCGTGAAGGTGGCCTGGTGATGAACCATGGCATTACCGCCAAGCACACCGACGGACGCCCCGTGGGCCGTGGCGCCGGGGAGTTTATCGAGCGTTATGTGTTCCCTAATGGCGAGCTGCCGCACCTGGCGATGATGACCGCGGAAATCAGTGAAGTCGGGCTGGAAGTGGTCGATGTCGAAAGCTTGCGCTTGCACTACGCCCGCACCCTCGACCATTGGAGCGAGCGCCTGGAAGACAACCTCGAAGCAGCGGCGAAGATGGTGCCGGAGCAGGCGTTGCGCATCTGGCGTCTGTACCTGGCCGGCTGCGCCTATGCGTTTGCCCGGGGCTGGATCAACCTGCACCAGATCCTGGCGGTAAAACCCCACGCTGATGGCAGCCATGAACTGCCGTGGACGCGGGAGGATATCTACCGCTGATCTTCAAAACAAAGGCGATCAAAAACTGTGGGAGCTGGCTTGCCTGCGATGGCGGTGTATCACGACCGGATGAGTCGACTGACACACCGCCATCG
Source organism: Pseudomonas poae (assembly GCA_028869255.1). NCBI lineage: Bacteria > Pseudomonadati > Pseudomonadota > Gammaproteobacteria > Pseudomonadales > Pseudomonadaceae > Pseudomonas > Pseudomonas poae. The sequence goes on from CP110972.1 coordinate 5,878,180, forward strand.
CAGGCAAGCCAGCTCCACATTGGTTTTGTGTTGAAAGTTAGAGAATCGGTGAAATAAGCCGCGCCACCCGCATGCCCAGTTGTTGCAGACGGCGGGTTTCGCGGCTTTCTTCCTGGCTGACTTCATGGGCCAGGGCGAAGTCGTCCAGCAGCATCTGCTCGACTTGCTTGGCGAAGGCTTCATCGACGGTGAGCAACATCACTTCAAAATTCAGCCGGAATGAACGGTTGTCCATATTCGCACTGCCGATCGCGCTGATCTCGCTGTCCACCAACACCACCTTCTGATGCAGAAAGCCCGGCGTATAGCGGAATACCCGCACGCCGGCGCGTACTGCTTCGATGGCATAGAGGCTGGAGGCGGCGTAGACGATGCGGTGGTCGGGGCGCGATGGCAGCAGCAGGCGCACATCCACCCCACGCAATACCGCCAGGCGCAGCGCGGCAAACACGGCTTCGTCGGGGATGAAATACGGGCTGGTGATCCACACGCGCTCGGTCGCGGCATGGATGGCTTCGACGAAAAACAGCGAGCAGGTTTCATACGGGTCGGCCGGGCCGCTGGCGAGCAATTGGCAGAGCACGCCGTCTTCGGGGTAGGCGTCCGGCAGGATCAGCGGCGGCAGCTCACGGGCGGCCCAGAACCAGTCTTCGGCAAACGACTCCTGCAGGCACGCCACCACCGGGCCGGTGACCTGCACATGGGTGTCGCGCCACGGCGCCAGCGGTGGTTTTTTGCCCAGGTATTCATCGCCCACGTTGTGCCCGCCGACGAACCCGGTAAGGCCGTCCACCACCACGATCTTGCGGTGGTTGCGGAAGTTGACCTGGAACCGATTGAGCCAGCCGCTGCGGGTGGCGAAGGCTTTGACCTGCACCCCGGCGTCGCGCAGCGATTGCACGTAGCGATGGGGCAGGGCGTGGCTGCCGATGCGGTCGTAGAGCACGTAAATGGCCACGCCTTGAGCGGCTTTCTCCTTCAACAGGGCATGCAGTTGGCGGCCCAGTTCGTCGTCATGAATGATGAAGAACTGGAACAGCACCGCTGTCTTGGCGTTGCGGATGGCCTCGAAGATCGCGCTGAAGGTGGCGTCGCCATTGATCAACAAGCGCACTTCGTTGTTGGCCAGGCACGGCATGCGGCCCAGCTTGGGCATGGCGCGCAACGAGGCGTAGGCGCTGGAGTTGCGTGCGGCCAGGGCCTCCTCGACCCACGGGCGCCAGTTCAGCTCGGTGATGGCGGTGTGCATTTCCTGATTGGCCTGGCGACGCGCCTGGATGTACGCGTCGAAGGTGCTGCGGCCGAAGATCAGGTAGGGAATCAGCGTGAGGTAGGGCATGAACATCAGCGACAAGGCCCAGGCGATCGAGCCTTGGGCGGTCCTGACGGTCAGCACCGCGTGGATCGCGGCGAGGGTCCCGAGAAAGTGCAGCGTGGCGATGAAGTAGGCGAGTAGGTGCGGGCCAAAGAAATCCATGAACGACATGACTCCAGACAATCCATTGCCTAACAGACCATGAACGGCCGCGAATGTCGCTATTTTATTTGCCGTGCAACACTGGCACTTTTGCGGCGTCTAACGCCCACAATTGCCCAGGAGTTACCCGATGAACGCTCGTCTGCTCTGTTTGTCCATGGTTTTTGGTTTGTCGCTGCCGGTGGCGGCGCAGGCGCAGATGCTGGCGCCGGGCTTGTGGGAGTTGACCACCAGCAATATGAAAGTCGATAACCAGGACTTGCCGGACTTGTCGCTGATCCTCGGTCAGCTCAAGCAACAGATGACCCCGGAACAGCGCGCCATGCTGGAAAAACAGGGCATCACCATGGCCGGCAAAGGCGTGCAGGTGTGCCTGACACCCGCCCAGGTCGCCTCCGACTCAATCCCCTTGACCGACCCGCAATCGGGCTGCAAACAGGAAGTGACCGACAAGACCGGCAACCAGTGGAAATTCCGCTTCAGCTGCCCGAAAGCCCAGGGCACTGGCGTGGCCACCTTCCAGAGTCAGAAAGAGTTCACCACCGCCGTCAACGGCACCTTCAATGCCACCGGGGTTCAGCAAAAGGGCAGCCTGGACACCCACGCCCAGTGGCTGGGCAACGATTGCGGTACGGTAAAACCTCGCGCTTAACGCAAAAAATACAGGGGCAGGCCCTGGCAGCTGTCGACCACCTGGCCGTTGTGCCACGCCAGGTGGCCGGAGACTAACGTGGTGCTGACGCTATGGCGAAAGCTGCGTTCGGCAAACGGTGTCCAGCCGCAGCGGGCAAGGATCGGCTGGCTGCTCACCGGCTTGCCCGCAGGCTCCGGTTTGATCAACACCAGATCGGCCCAATACCCCTCGCGTAGATAACCCCGATCCGGGATGGCAAACAGGTCGGCCACGCGATGACTGGTTTTCGCCACCAGGGTGGTCAACGGCAACAGCCCGTCGGCCACCAGCTCCAACAACGCCGGCAGCGCGTGCTGCACCAGGGCAAACCCGACGGCGCTTCACGATAGCCCAACTGTTTTTGCGCCCAGGTATGCGGCGCATGATCGGTGCCAATCACATCCAGACGATCACTGAGCAAGGCTTGGCGCAAGGCGTCGCGGTCGGCGCGGGTCTTGATCGCCGGGTTGCATTTGATCTGGTGGCCGAGGCGGTGATAGTCGTGGTCATCGAACAGCAGGTGGTGGATGCAGACTTCGGCGGTGATGCGTTTTTGGGCCAGTGGCTTGTCTTCGAACAGCGCCAACTCGCGGGCGCTGGTCAGGTGCAGCACATGCAGGCGCGTACCAAAGCGCGTCGCCAATTCCACGGCGTAGGACGATGAGCGATAACACGCCTCGGCATCCCGGATCAGCGGGTGGGCCACGGGCGGGATCTTGTCGCCGAAGCGCTCGCGCAGGCGCTGCTCGTTGGCCTGAATGCTCGGCGTGTGTTCGCAGTGGGCCAGCAGGATCGTCGGCACATCGGCAAACAGCCGCTCCAGAATCTGTGGGTCGTCCACCAGCATATTGCCGGTGGAGGCGCCCATGAACACTTTGACCCCGGCCACCTCACGCGGGTCGAGGGCGGCGACGGTGTCGAGGTTGTCGTTGCTCACGCCAAAGTGAAAACCGTAGTTGGCCACCGAATGCAGCGCGGCGCGGCGCTTCTTGTCGGCCAGCGCTTGCAGGTTCAGGGTGGCCGGGTTGGTGTTGGGCATGTCCATGAAGCTGGTGATGCCGCCGGCCACCGCCGCCCGGGATTCACTGTAGAAACTGCCTTTGTCCGGCGCGCCGGGTTCACGGAAATGCACCTGGTCGTCGATCATGCCCGGCAGCAGCCACTGCCCTTGCGCGTCGATAGCCACCGGCGCATTGCAGCCCTGGATGCTGCTGGCGATCTTCTCGATACGGCCATTGCCGATCAGCACATCGGCATCGAATTCCTGGCCTTCATTCACCAGTCGGGCATTGCGGATCAGCAGGCGGCTCATGGTTCAGAACTCGTTTTGCAGGGCTTTGTAACCGCGCACCAGGTCGACATTGGTGCGGGCCACGTCTTCGGAAAACTCCGAGGCGCTGACGCTCACCGGCGGGAATTGCGACAGGTCGGTGTTAGGCCCGATGCGGGTGGTGGAGGGTACGTAGAACGCGGCGGGCAGGTCGCGGCCGTCGACCACCGAGTTGTGGCGCACCACGCAGCCATCGCCGACGGCGCAGTTGAACAGCACGCTGTTGAAGCCGATAAACACCCGGTCGCCGACGGTGCAGGGGCCGTGGACGATGGAGCGGTGCGCGATGGAAGTAAACTCGCCAATGGTCACCGCCGCGCCGGACTTGGAGTGGATGACCACGCCGTCCTGGATATTCGAATTGGCGCCGATGGTGATCGGGTCCATGGCGCCGCTGGCGTCGACTTCGTCGGCACGGATCACGGCGTACGGGCCGACGAACACGTTCTCGCCGATGATGACCTTGCCGCAGATGATCGCGGTCTTGTCGACGTAGGCCGATTCGGCAATCACCGGCAGGTCGCCGGAAGGGTTCTTGCGGATCATGCAGTGGGCTCCTTTTTAAGAGGCGAGGTGATGATATGAACGTAGGCGCCGTCGATGGCGTTGTAGAAGCAGGTGGGCCGACCGGTGTGGCAGGCCGGACCTTGCTGGTCGACGATCAGCAGCACTGCGTCGCCGTCGCAATCCAGGCGCGCTTCAACCAACTGTTGCCAGTGGCCGGAGGATTCACCCTTGCGCCACAGCTGCCGGCGCGAGCGCGACCAGTAGCAGACCTGCCCGGTGGCCAGGGTTTCGCTGAGGGCCTGGCGGTTCATCCAGGCCAGCATCAGCACCTCGCCGCTGCCGTGTTGCTGGGCGATGGCGGCAATCAAGCCATCGCTGTTCCACGGCAGCGCACCGAGCACCTGTTCGAGTGGAAAGCGGCTGCCGAGGGCAGCCCCTTCCAGGTCGAGCATGCTCAGGGTCATGGCTTGCCCAGGGCGGCGCACAAGGTGTTGAGGTTGTATTCGAACAGCCCGGTGAAGGTGCTGGCCGGGCCTTCTGCGGCGAGGGCGTCGGAGTACAGCGTGCCGCCGATCTGCGCGCCGCTTTCATCCGCGATCTGCTTGAGCAGGCGCGAGTCTTTGATGTTTTCCATGAACACGGCTTTGACCTTGTCTTTGCGGATCTGGGTGATCAGCGCCGCGACTTCGGCGGCCGACGGCTCACGCTCGGTGGACAAGCCTTGTGGCGCCAGGAACTGGATGCCATAGGCCTGGCCCAGGTAACCGAAGGCGTCATGGGACGTCACGATGCGACGGTTGCCCGGTGGCAGCGCGCCGAACTTGGCCTTGGCTTCTGCCAGCAGGCGGTAGATTTCTTTCAGGTAGGCCTGGCTGTTGCGCTGGTAGTCGGCCTTGTTGGCCGGGTCGGCAGCCACCAGTGCCTTGGTGATGTTGTTCACATAGATTTCGGCGTTGGCCAGGTTATGCCAGGCGTGCGGGTCGGGGATGGTTTCGCCGTCTTCCTCCATGGTGTGGGAAATCACGCCTTTGCTGGCGGTGACCACGGTGGCTTTGGTCTCGGTGCTGGTCACCAGGCGGTCCAGCCAGGGCTCGAAACCGAGGCCGTTTTTGATGATGACCTTGGCCTTGAGCAACGCCTTGGCGTCGTCGGGGGTTGGCTCGTAGGTGTGGGCGTCGGAATCCGGGCCGACCATGTTGCTGATCTGGATGTGGTCGCCACCGATCTGGTGGGTTATGTCATCCAGAATGCTGAAGCTGGTAACCACCTGGAGTTTGTCGGCGGCCTGCGCCATCGACAGCGGCAGCAGAAGACTGAACAGCACGAGTAAAGCGCGCATCGGGTAACACCTCATTGGGATGTAAGAGAGGGCGGGCGGCGCAGCAAGCCGTGCACCGGACCGAAGACCACGGACAGCAGGTACCCGCCGCCAGCCACCAGCACGATGGCCGGGCCGCTGGGCAGCGAGTAGTAGAACGACAGCAACAAACCCAACCACACCGACAGGCATCCCAGCACCGCCGATACCGCGATCAACACCGGCAGGCGCCGGCTCCAGAAACGTGAGGCAATGGCCGGCAACATCATCAAACCCACCACCATCAAGGCGCCGATGGCCTGGAAGCCGATCACCAGGTTCAGCACCACCAGGGTCAGGAACAAGCCATGGGCCAGTGGGCCGAGGCGGCTGACGGTTTGCAAAAACAGCGGGTCGAGGGTGTCCAGCAGCAGCGGTTTATAGATCACTGCCATGGCGAGCAGGCTGAAGCCGGACACCCAGAGCATGCCGGTCAACGTGGTTTCGTCGACGGCCAGGGCGGAGCCGAACAGCAGGTGCAGCAGGTCCAGGCGCTTGCCGGCGATACCCAGGATCAACACGCCGGCGGCGAGGGAGATGGGGTAGATGGCGGCGAGGCTGGCGTCTTCGCGCAGGCCGGTGCGGCGGGTGATCCAGGCGGACAAACCGGCCATGCCCAGGCCCGCGCCGAGGCCGCCGATGGTCAGCGCGGGCAGGCTGAGCCCGGCAAACCAGAAGCCCAGTGCCGCGCCGGGCAGGATGCCGTGGGCCACGGCGTCACCGATCAGGCTCATGCGCCGCAGGATCAGAAACACCCCCAGCGGCGCGGTGCTGCAAGCCAGTACCAGGCCGCCGATCAGGGCGCGGCGCATAAACACGAAGTCGATAAAGGGCATCCACAGGTGGGCGGCGAAGTGCATCAGGCCACCTGCATCTGGGGTTGCGGGCGGATCAGCTCTTGACTGGCGCCGAACACGCAGCCGGTGCTTTTGATCTGCACCACTTGCTGGGTGTGCTGGCGCACGGACGCCAGGTCATGACAGACCACGATCAGCGTGCGGCCTTGATCGTGCCAGGTGTGGATATGTTTCCAGCACAGGGCCTGGCCTTCTTCGTCGAGGGCCGCGTGGGGCTCATCGAGCAGCAACACCGGCGCCTCGGCCAGGCTCATGCGGGCGAGCAGGGCGCGCTGCAACTCGCCGCCGGACAAGGCCATCAAGGGGCGGTGTTGCAAGCCGCTCAGGCACCAGTCATCCAGTACCGTTTGCAGGCGTTGGCTGCGTTGCTCCGGGGTGAGCCTGGTGCCCCAGAAACCCGCGGCCACCAACGCTTGCAGGCTGATCGGGAACTGGCGATCCAGGTGTTGTTGCTGGGGCAGGAACGACAGGCCGCCACGTCGTGGAACATCCACGGTCACCTTGCCGGCCAAGGGTTTTTGCAGCCCGGCGATGACTTTGAGCAGGCTGCTTTTGCCGGTGCCGTTGGCGCCGATGATGCCGGTGAGGCTGCCTTTCTTCAGGGTGAAATCGACCGCAGGGGTCAGCGGTTGGCCGGGGGCGCCCCAGCGCAAAGCGGTGCAGGTGATCATGCAGGGTGTCTCGTCCAGCGGCTTTCAGCCACGGCATCGTGCGCGTGCAGGCTTTCGGCGTGGATCACTTTAAGGTGGAAGGCTTTGACGGCATCCGAGCGTTTCAAGGCGAGGTTCAGGCGGCGGGCGGCGTCTTCGCAGAACATCAGGTTCTGCCCGTTTGCCAGGGCGAAGGCTTGTTCGTCCGCACGTTTCACGGCGGTTTGTACGGCGGTGCCGAGGGCGGTTTCGACTTCATTGATCAGGTCGGTGATGGGCAGGCTGGGTTGGTCGCCGTCCAATGTGATCAGCAGTTGCGCGCTGCTGCGCTGACTGTGGGGCGTAGCGACAATGCCATTGGCGCTGCCGAGCCAGGTCAATACGTCTTTGTGCTGCAGCGGGGTGTTGCCGAAGTCTTCAAGAAATTGCTGCTGAATCAATTGCCTGGCGAGGGCAGCGGAGCAAGGGCAAGTCGAGGAATAAGTAACGTCAATTTTTAGTTCCACGTGGAACATCTGGTGTTCAAGACGAGCCTCGATGCTCACCGGGTAGCCCTTCCAGCCGGCCAAGGGGCTGACCAGGGCGGGGCGTTTCAGCAGCAAGTCGGTGTGGATTCGCAGGTAGGCGTTATTAGATAAACCTTCATGACTCTCGAGAAAACGCTGCAGTACATTACGCAGAAGTGCAGGCGTAAGGGGCTGCTGGTCGAGCATCTCCAGCGCCAGGTACAGGCGTGACATATGAATGCCACGGGCGGCGCCGTCGTCCAGGCTCACGCCCGCATCGGCGGTTGCGGTCAGGCGCTGGCCGTCGATAAGGATCGGCAAGGCGATGCCGCACATACCCACCCAGTCGAGCGGCAAGGCTTGGCGTGAAGCCTGCGCGGCGATATCCGGCAGAGTCAGCGCATTCATAAGCAGGTCCATCGTTGGAAATAAAAAGACATGTTATATTATAACCATTGAGTCGACGATGATTTTTCTGCTCCAGCCTTTTTTCAGTCATGTCGAGTAGGGACGCTCCTTTTTAGCGGTATTTTTCATGCACAGACGTCAGCTCCTTAACCTGCTTCTGGCCAGCCCCTTGTTCACTTTGCCCTTCACCGCGTCGGCCACGCAGATTCGCAATGCGCGCTTGTGGCGCTCGGACGACAAGCTGCGGCTGGTGTTCGACCTCAGCGGCCCGGTGCAATACAAAACCTTTACCCTGAGCGCGCCCGAACGGCTGATCATCGACCTGAGTGGTGCTGGGCTCAGCGGCGATTTTTCGCAATTGATGCTCAAGGGCAGTGGGATTACCGCGATTCGTTCCGGGCATTTCGGCAAGGGCGATACGCGGATCGTGCTGGACCTGGCCGCGCCGATGCAGCTCAACAGCTTTCTATTGCCGCCCCAGGATGGCCAAGGCCATCGGCTGGTGCTCGATCTCAGCAGCGCCACGCAGGCGCCTCGTCAAATCGCCGCTGAGCCCACGCGGCCGGTGGACAAAGCCCATCCCAAGCGCGACATCATCGTGGTGGTCGACCCTGGCCATGGCGGCAAGGACCCCGGCGCCGTTGGCTCCAAGGGCCAGCGCGAAAAAGATGTGGTGCTGTCCATCGCGCAACTGCTGGCCAAACGTTTGAAGCGCGAGAAGGGCTTTGATGTGAAGCTGGTGCGCAACGACGACTTCTTCGTGCCGCTGCGCAAGCGCGTGGAAATCGCCCACAAGCACAACGCTGACATGTTTATCTCGGTGCACGCAGATGCGGCGCCACGCATCACCGCGTCGGGGGCTTCGGTGTATGCCTTGTCCGAAGGCGGCGCCACGTCCGCCACTGCGCGCTTTATGGCGCAACGCGAAAACGGCGCCGATCTGCTGGGCGCCACCAGCCTGCTGAACCTCAAGGACAAGGACCCGATGCTGGCCGGGGTGATTCTGGATATGTCGATGAACGCCACCATCGCCTCCAGCCTGCAACTGGGCAGCTCGATCCTGGGCAGCCTGGAAGGCATCACCTCGTTGCATCAGAAACGCGTGGAACAGGCCGGGTTTGCGGTGCTCAAGTCACCGGACGTGCCGTCGATCCTGGTGGAAACCGGGTTTATCTCGAATGCGCGGGACAGTGCGCGGCTGGTCACGGCGCGTCATCAACAGGCGGTGGCCGATGGCTTGTTCGAGGGGCTGAAAAAATACTTCCAGAAGAACCCGCCAATGAACAGCTACATGGCCTGGGTGCAGGAGCAGAAAGACGCCCAGGCCTAACAGCCGGTTATCCGGCTGCAGGTGAACTTGGCGCTGGCGCCACCCGAACTGGAGAACCGGTTAAGGGTGGTCCAGCCCACACGCCGTGTGTAGCCGACCCACGCCTCGCCATCCGACGCCAACCCGGTAAAGAACGTCAGCTGCCCGTAGCGGCTGTTGGTCTGTGCCCAATAGCGTTTGCCGATCACCTCGTAGCCGCGCAAATACGTGGTGCTACCGGCCGTCGCCACGCTGTACGCATTGCCCAGCGGGTCCACACAGGCCAGCAGGTTGGCGCTGCGCGTGCAGTTGGTCAACAGGCTCGGGGCCTGGGCGCAGGCCGGTCCTGCTGCTGCGAATAACAGGGCGCACACCAGGTATTTCATAGGGTTTCTCAGGGCTTTGGGGTGTTCAAGCATTGCGCCCTTCGTCGTGACGAGCAAGGGGGGATTGGCTTATTTGTATTGTTATACTATAACATTAAGCAACAGCCTGACCCGTGAACCGCTCCCCATGACTGAACAAGACCTCCTGGCACAGCCGCCCGCCGACTACATGAATGACGCCCAGCAAGGCTTCTTCCGTGCGCTGTTGCTGGCCCAGCGCAATGCGCTGCAAGCGCGTATCGACGCCGAGTTCCAGCTGCTGCGCGAGCAGGAAACCAACAGCGACCCCGCCGATGTGGGCAGCGCCGAAGAGCAGCGCCAATGGCAACTGCGCCTGTTGGAGCGGGAAAAAAAGCTCTTGGACAAGATCGACGACGCGCTGGAGCTGCTGGCCCGTGGCGAGTACGGCTGGTGCCGCGAAACCGGCGAACCGATCGGCCTGCAACGCCTGCTGCTGCGCCCCACCGCCACCCTGTGTATCGAAGCCAAAGAACGTGAAGAGCTGCGCGAACGCCATAAACGGGCGATTTGACCGGCCAACCCTGATGAGGAATACCTGATGCCCAATCGTCTCCCCGTTACCATGTTGTCCGGCTTTCTCGGCGCCGGCAAAAGCACGCTGCTCAACTATGTCCTGCGCAACCGCGAGAACCTGCGGGTGGCGGTGATCGTCAACGACATGAGCGAAATCAACATCGACGGCAGCGAGGTGCAGCGCGACGTCACGCTTAATCGCTCCGAAGAAAAATTGGTGGAAATGAGCAACGGCTGCATCTGCTGCACCTTGCGTGAAGACCTACTGGAAGAAGTCGGAAAACTCGCCAAGGAAGGTCGCTTCGATTACCTGTTGATTGAATCCACCGGCATTTCCGAACCCCTGCCTGTGGCCGAAACCTTTACCTTCCGCGACGAAAATGAGCAAAGCCTGGCGGATATTGCGCGGCTGGACACCATGGTCACCGTGGTCGACGGCATGAACTTCCTGCTCGACTACCAGGCCGCCGAAAGCCTGGCCTCGCGGGGCGAAACCCTGGGTGAAGAGGACGAGCGCTCGATTACTGACCTGCTGATCGAGCAGATCGAGTTCGCTGACGTGATCCTGATCAGCAAGATCGATCTGATCAGCAGCCGTGAGCGCGAGGAACTGATGGCCATCCTCGAGCGGTTGAATGCCCAGGCGGAAATTATCCCGATGGTTATGGGTGAAGTGCCGTTGCACAAGATCCTTAACACCGGCCGTTTTGACTTCGAACGTGCCGCTCAGGCTCCGGGCTGGTTGCAGGAGCTGCGCGGCGAGCACGTGCCGGAAACCGAAGAATACGGCATCGCCTCCACCGCCTATCGCGCGCGCCGCCCTTTTCATCCGCAGCGTTTTTTCGACTTTATCGATCGCCCGTGGGTCAACGGCAAACTGCTGCGCTCCAAGGGGTTCTTCTGGCTGGCCAGCAAGCATCAAGATGCGGGCAGTTGGTCCCAGGCCGGTGGCCTGATGCGCCATGGGTTTGCCGGACGCTGGTGGCGCTTTGTGCCGAAAAACCAGTGGCCGCAGGACGAAGAAAGTGTGGCGGCGATCATGGGCAACTGGCAATTGAGCACCGGTGATTGCCGTCAGGAACTGGTGTTTATCGGGCAAAACATCGACTTCGCGCAGATGCGCGCCGAGCTGGACGCTTGCTTGCTCAGCGATGAAGAAATGGCCTTGGGCGTCGAAGGTTGGCGCTTGCTGGCTGATCCCTTTGGCCCCTGGTACGAAGAGGCAGCCTGATGCTGGCCCCCGTCATCCCTTTGCGCCCGGTGATTCGCCAGACACACGGTGAAACCCCGCTGGCGCTCTCCGACATCCTCGAAGACGGCGTGAACCTGGCGCTGTGGCAGCGCCAGTTGCCTTTGCACATTGCTGAATTCGGCGCGTTGCTGGTGGCGCTCAATGAGCCGTTGGCCGAATCCCTGGTGATCGAGCTGAACCGCGAAGATGCCGAGCCAAACTTGCAGGGTTTTGCGGCCAGTTGTCGCGATCTTGAAGGCTATGAAGGGTTTGTCGCCGACGTAGCGTGGCTGGTCAGCGCTTTCGCTTGCCTGCTCGGCGCCAAGTGTATCGGGGTGCGTTTGCGGCTGCTGGATAAGGCCATGTGCCCGCGCTTTCACGTGGACCACGTGCCGGTGCGGCTGATCACCACCTACGCCGGGATTGGCAGCCAGTGGTTGCGCGAAGGCGTGATGGACCGCCGCAAGCTCAGCCAGCCGGACGCTGAACCCCGCGAGCGCATCGAGCAAATCCATTGCGGCGAAGTGGCCTTGCTCAAAGGCACAAAATGGCACGGCAATGAAAGCTATGGCCTGATCCATCGCTCGCCGGCCCTGCAAGCGGATGAACGCCGCTTGATCCTGACGCTGGATTGGTTGGCATAACCGGGTAGGATCAAGCTCTCTACACGGCCCGAACGATGCCCTCGATGCTGCAGAACATTCCCACCCACGTGATTGCCGGGCCCTGGGCGCCGGCAAGACCAGCCTGATCAAGCACCTGCTCGCCCAACGCCCGGCCAACGAGCGCTGGGCGGTGTTGATCAACGAGTTCGGGCAGATCGGCCTGGACGCCGCACTGCTGACCCAGGATGACGACGGCATTGCCCTGGGTGAAGTTGCCGGCGGCTGCCTGTGTTGTGTGAATGGTGCGCCGTTCCAGGTAGGGCTTGGCCGCCTGCTGCGTAAGGCCAAGCCTGATCGGCTGTTTATTGAGCCTTCGGGTCTGGGGCACCCGGCGCAGTTACTCAAGCAACTGCGTGAAACGCCCTGGCAGAACGTGCTGGCGGTTCAGCCGTGCGTGCTGGTGCTGGATGCCCAGGCGCTGGCGGCGGGCAAACCCTTGCCTGAGGCGCAGCGCGAAACCTTGGCCAGTGCCGGGCTGCTGCTGTTGAACAAGGATGAATCGCTGGATGCCGCGCAGCGCCAGGCCATCGAACGGCAATTACCGGATTGCCCGGTGTACTGGACCCGCCAGGCGCAATTGCCGCTCGACCGGTTGCCAGGCCTGAGCGCGCAGGGCCGTGCGGCTGTGGATAACTTCGACGTGCCCAAAGGCTTGGCGCAGATGCCGGCCATCTGGAGTGACCCTGCGCTGCCCATTTGCCTCAGCCAGGCTCAAGAGGGTGGTTGGAGCATCGGGTGGCGCTGGCACCCGAGCCAGCAATTCGATACCCGGCGCCTGCATCACTGGCTGGCAAGCCTTGAATGGCGCCGCGCCAAGCTGGTTATCCACAGTGCCGAGGGCTGGGTGTCCGCCAACGTTGTGGATAACAGCCCACTGGCCTGGCAACCCAGCGAATGGCGTCGCGATTCGCGTATTGAATTGATCTTCAGTGCACCACAGGACGTGGCTGCATTGCAGGCCGCGCTGGCTGCCTGCCGTCAGTGACGGTTCTTGGTGGCGTGGTCCTGACGCCACTGGCTCAGTTCGATCACCTCGGCGCTGGGCAGCGGCGTCTTGATCTCGAACGGGTAGGGCGCCAGTTCGATCTGCGCGCTATGGGCACCAAATTGGGTGATGGTCCCCGGATGACGGGTTTCGCCGGTTACCGTGAACTCGAAATTGTAGATCCGCGCCAGACGCCGCCGACCGTTGGCATCTTTCACAAAACCGATGCGCTTCAATGCCACCGCGCCATCGAGCAATTCGATATCGAGCTTGGCGCAATGCTGCTTGACCCGCTCCAGCGCCCGTTCGCGCAGGCCGTGGTTGTGCCACACCCAGGCGGCACCGGTCGCCAGCAGCATCAACACGAAGATGTTTCCCAGGGTCAGCATGCGATGAACTCCAACAAAGTGAGAGCAGCTTAACTGTGTCGCTGGTCTGTCGTACAGGCTGCGTTTAGTCGCATACTGCGCGGCCAGAATTTCAACGGCTTTACGGAAATCTCCCGCATGAAACGCACACCTCATCTGCTTGCGATCCAGTCTCATGTGGTCTTTGGCCACGCCGGAAACAGCGCCGCCGTGTTCCCCATGCAGCGGGTCGGGGTAAACGTCTGGCCGCTGAACACCGTGCAGTTCTCCAACCACACTCAGTATGGCCAGTGGGCGGGTGAAGTGTTGGCGCCGCAGCAAATTCCGGCACTGGTGGAAGGCATTGCCGCGATTGGCGAGCTGGGCAACTGCGATGCGGTGCTGTCCGGCTACCTCGGCAGTGCCGACCAGGGCGGGCGATCCTGACCGGTGTGGCGCGGATCAAGGCCACCAACCCCAAGGCCCTGTACTTGTGCGACCCGGTGATGGGCCATCCGGAAAAGGGCTGCATCGTGCCCCAGGAAGTCAGCGACTTTCTGCTGGACGAGGCGGCCGCGATGGCGGATTTCCTGTGCCCCAACCAGCTGGAGCTGGACAGCTTTGCCGGGCGCAAGCCGCAATCGTTGTTCGATTGCCTGGCGATGGCCAAGGCCCTGCTGGCCCGTGGGCCGAAAGCGGTGTTGGTCAAGCATCTGGATTACCCGGGCAAGCTGCCGGACGGTTTCGAGATGCTGTTGGTAACCGCAGAAGCCAGCTGGCACTTGCGTCGGCCGCTGTTGGCCTTCCCGCGTCAGCCGGTGGGCGTGGGCGATCTGACTTCAGGGCTGTTCCTGGCGCGGGTGCTGTTGGGCGACAGCCTGTTGGCGGCTTTTGAGTTCACAGCGGCGGCGGTGCATGAAGTGCTGCTGGAAACCCAGGCTTGCGCCAGTTACGAGCTGGAGCTGGTGCGGGCGCAGGACCGGATTGCTCATCCTCGCGTACGCTTTGAGGCCACGCCGATCGGTCTGTGACGGCGCAGCTCAAAAAGGTGGGAGCGGGCTTGCTCGCGAATGCGCTGGATCAGTCAAAGATGTATGACTGACACACCGTATTCGCGAGCAAGCCCGCTCCCACAGTTGATTCGGTTTATGTCCCGGGATTTTCGGCGTTTCAGCCTTTGATTTCCTGGTAGCGCTTCTCCAGCTCCTGGCGAATCTGCCGACGCTGCTGGGCCTGCACGAACCGGCGCTTGTCTTCACTGTTGTGCGGTTGCAGCGGTGGCACGGTGGCCGGTTTGCGCTGGTCGTCCACAGCCACCATGGTGAAGAAGCAGCTGTTGGTGTGGCGCACCGAGCGCTCGCGGATGTTTTCAGTCACCACCTTGATGCCGACTTCCATCGAGGTGTTGCCGGTGTAGTTGACCGATGCGAGGAAGGTCACCAGCTCACCGACATGGATCGGCTCGCGAAAAATCACCTGGTCTACCGACAACGTCACCACATAGCGGCCGGCATAACGGCTCGCGCAGGCGTAGGCCACTTCGTCGAGGTACTTGAGCAGGGTGCCGCCGTGGACATTGCCTGAGAAGTTGGCCATGTCAGGGGTCATCAATACCGTCATCGACAGCTGGGCGTTTCCGGGTTCCATAGCACACTCACGGGTTTGTAGGCATTGGTTGGGTAGGCACCTCTGCGGGTGCTGGAATCTTTTGCAGCGCCATCCCTAACGGGACGCCGGTGGTCGGCTTGCCGTCACGCCTGCACCGATCTGTTTCCATATATTGCACCGGCTTTCTGCCGGAAGTCGCGGTGTTAACCTTCAAAAGCCCATCTCAGGGCATTTCTTACGATCAAGGCAGACTTTTCCTTCCGCACTTTGCGACCGAACAAAGGCGCGTGCGGAAGTGGGAAAAGCGCCAGTACCCTCAAGGAGCCCCTCGCCATGCACGCCATCAGCTTTATCCAGGACCTGGCCGTGATCATGCTGGTGGCAGGGGTGGTCACCATCCTGTTTCACCGCCTCAAGCAGCCCGTGGTACTGGGCTACATCGTCGCCGGGTTCATCATCGGCCCGCATACACCGCCGTTCGGCCTGATCCACGACGAAGACACGATCAAGACCCTGGCCGAGCTTGGGGTGATCTTCCTGATGTTCTGCCTGGGCCTGGAGTTCAGCCTGCGCAAGCTGTTCAAGGTCGGCGCCACGGCGTTTATTGCGGCGTTCCTGGAAATCATCCTGATGATCTGGATCGGTTACGAAATCGGCCGCTGGTTCGACTGGAACACCATGGACTCGCTGTTCCTCGGCGCGATCCTGGCGATTTCCTCGACCACCATCATCGTGAAGGCACTCAATGACCTGAAGATGAAAAACCAGCGCTTTGCCCAACTGATTTTTGGTGTGCTGATCGTCGAGGACATCCTCGGTATCGGCATCATCGCCCTGCTGTCGAGCATTGCCGTCAGCGGCACGGTCAGCTCCGGCGAGGTGTTCTCCACGGTCGGCAAGCTCTCGTTGTTCATGATCGTCGCGCTGGTTATCGGGATATTGCTGGTGCCGCGTTTGCTGGCGTACGTGGCCAAGTTCGAAAGCAACGAGATGCTGCTGATCACCGTACTCGGCCTGTGTTTCGGGTTCTGCCTGCTGGTGGTCAAGCTGGAATACAGCATGGTGCTGGGGGCCTTCCTGATTGGCGCGATCATGGCCGAATCCCGGCAGTTGGTGAAGATCGAGCGCCTGATCGAGCCGGTTCGTGACATGTTCAGTGCGATCTTCTTTGTCGCCATCGGCTTGATGATCGACCCGCAGATCCTGCTGCAATACGCCTGGCCGATCGCGGTGATTACCGTGGCGGTGGTGCTGGGCAAGATGTTGTCCTGCGGCCTGGGCGCCTTTATCGCCGGTAATGATGGCCGCACCTCACTGCGTGTGGGCATGGGGCTGTCACAGATTGGCGAGTTTTCCTTCATCATCGCCGCGCTGGGCATGACCTTGCAGGTGACCAGCGATTTCCTCTATCCGGTGGCCGTGGCGGTGTCGGCGATCACCACGCTGCTCACGCCGTACCTGATTCGCGGTGCCGACCCGCTGTCGTTGAAGATTGCGGCGGTTATGCCCAAGCGCATGAGCCGGGTGTTTGGCATGTACGGCGAATGGTTGCGCAGTATTCAGCCGCAGGGCGAGGGTGCCATGCTGGCGTCGATGATCCGCAAGATCATCCTGCAAGTGGGGGTGAACCTGGCGCTGGTGGTGGCGATCTTCTTCGCCGGCAGTTTTTTTGCGGCGCGTATCGGTGGGTATCTGGAAGGCTGGATCAGTGATCCAAGCTGGCAGAAGGCGTTGATCTGGGGTGGGGCGCTGCTGTTGTCGCTGCCGTTCCTGATTGCGGCGTACCGCAAGCTCAAGGCGCTGTCGATGTTGCTGGCGGAGATGAGCGTGAAGCCGGAGATGGCCGGGCGGCATACCCAGCGTGTGCGACGGGTGATCGCGGAACTGATCCCGATTTTGTCGCTGCTGGTGATTTTCCTGCTATTGGCCGCCTTGTCGGCCAGTATCCTGCCGACCAACAAATTGCTGGTGCTGATTGCCGTGGTCACGGCCGCGGTGGCGGCAGTGCTCTGGCGGTGGTTCATCCGCGTGCATACGCGGATGCAGGTCGCCTTGCTGGAGACGCTGGATAACCATAAGGATACGCCGGAGCACTAACTGCGCTCGCCACACAAGCTGGCTTGCCACATAAGTGCGCGGGGAATCAGCTTTCCAGCCAGACGTCCCGCGCCCAGTGCCACACCGATTCCCAGGTTTCTTCGGTTACCAGCTCTTCTTCGCCGGACCACAGCACCACGGTGCCGTCTTCTTCGACACAGTAGTAATCATCGCCGTCCTGGCAGATCGGAATCATGCTGCGGTCAACGCCGGCATCCCAGGCGTTGGCGGCTACGTCCGGCAGGTAGGTGTGGGACTGCGGGTCGGTGACGGTCACCGGCTCCAGGCTGCCATACACCACGTCGCTGACGGTCAGCAGGAATTCGCGGAAGACAAAGGGGATGTCGATGAACAGTTGTTCCTCGATTTCCACCAGTTGGTCTTCGTCAGGCAGTTCCAGAGGAACCGGGACCGGTTCGTTGGCTTCACGCAATTGTTCGATGATTTCTTCCACGGCCGGGATCCTCTTGCTGATGGCGCGGTTTATAGGGGCGTTTTATACAGTAGCTCGCTATAAGTGCAACCGTGAAATAGAAATCCCGGCGTAAGCACATTGCCTGTGACAACGGCGGACTAGAACTGTTTCTCCAGTTTTAGGCTGATGCTGTTTTTGTCGTAGGAATAAAGCCAGTCGACATTGCTCTGCACCTGGTTGTACTTGACGGTGAGGCTGGGGACCACCTCGTACACCGCCAGGCGCGGCGCACGCAGGATGAAGGTGTAGCTTTGTTCTTCGTCATCGCGTCGGTTATCGAGGATTGCGCTGTAGGCATCGTACTGACGCTGACGGAACGAGGCGAAAAGGACGGCGCTCACGCCGATGTCAAAGTCCTTGGCCACCCCCAGGCGCACGCCCTTTTGCAGATAGGCTGCCGTGCGGTCGCGGGCGTCGCGCTCGGTGATGTCGACGCCGCCGAACAGCGTCCACTGCCGGGGCAAGGCTTGCCAGAGGGTGGCGAAGACCGAGCGGGTAGCACCGTCGAGGTTGCTGTTGATCTCATGCTTGTAGGCCATGTCCTTGTACTCGCCTTCAAGCTTGAACATGCGCGTGGCGGACAGCGTATGAATCCACTCGCCGCGCAGGCCCCAGGCGCTGTACATGGCGTTGTCGCCGATGGTGTTGAACTCGTACGAGGGCCCGAAGGCATACTGGTTGCGCGCATCGTGGTAGCTGTAGCCAGCGTTGTTGATCACCGTGCTTTCGTTGTACTTGCTCTCCTTTTCGTAGGCTTGGCCGTACAGCAACGACCGCACGAACAGCCCATGATGACCACTGATGGCCAAGCGTTTGTTGAGGGTGCCCTCGTAGTCCTGGCCATGGGCAGACACCGCCTTGGGCAGCGAGCGTTTGACCAGGATGGTTTCTTGATCGGTGACAAAACGGTAGGTCACGCTGCTTTCGGAGGACTGGTTGAGGTTGTCGCTCCAGGTCGGGCCGATGGCGAAGGAGCCTTGCCAGTCCTCGCGATGGTCCAGGGCCTGGACAAAGCTGTCGACGGTCCTGCCCAGGCCCATGGCCTGAGCATCAGATGGGCTGAGGCTGCTGCTGATCTGCTGGAATGCCAGTTTGGAGTCGCGATCCTTACGGTTTTCGAACTGCACCCGCGCCAACTCCAGGCGCCCGGGCAGGAAATCCGGTTGGATGGCCAGCAGTTCGCGGTAGTAGCTTTCTGCTTTTTCCAGGTCGCCATCGGCGCGGGCCAGGCCGCCCTTGGCGTAGGCCGTGAGCATCGGGTCGTGGCCGGGCAGGGCGGTGTAGCGTTTGAGGTAGTCGCGGGCGCGCGGCCATTGCTGACGTTCGACGGACAAATACACGGCGCGGCCCAACTCATTGAGGTTATTGCCGACGCTGTAGGTCTGGCCGTCGATATCCAGCAGCGGCGCGGCGCCATCGCTGGGCACTTCATCCTTGAGCAGCTCGCGCTCTTGCTTGTTGGCGCGGTACTCGATGGTCTGGTTAAGACGCAGGCTGGTGTCCTGGTCGGCGGCGAACACGGTGGGGGCGGTGAACAGCAGCAGGGAAAAGGGCAAACCGTGGAGGGTGAGGGATCGCTTGCAGTAGGGCTGGGGCATTACCGGGCTCTCGGGATCGCTTCAAAACGCCAAAAGCAAGTGCCTGACCGTCAGGCACTTGCTTGCTGGTGCTACGTCAGTTCAAGCCGCAATTACTTGGCTACACCGCCGAAAGCGGTGTCGTAGTCACGGTTGGCGAACTTGGCGATACCGGCCAGCGACGCGGTGGAACCTGCGCCGAAGAAGCTGCCTTGGGTGGTACCGGTGGACAGCAGGCCGTTGGTGGTTGGGTTCAGGGCTGCCGCGTTGCCACTGAAGCCTGCGGTGGTGGTGTTGATGTTGGCGTTTACGGCCACTCGCAGGTTGGCGTTGGCGATCGAACCGGTCAGGGTCGGCGCTGCGCTGCCGAAGGATGCGGTCAGGTCGCCGGACAGCACGTTGGCTCCGGAGTAGTTGTTGATGCCTTGTACCGCATAGGTCACGTTGGCAGTCGGCAGTACGCGGCCGGTGGTGTCGCCGGAGTAGTACACGACGCGGGTCGGGTCGTTGTTGGTGCCGTTCTGCGACCACTCACCGTAGTACACCTGCTGGCTGGCGACTTGTTTGAAGTCGAAGTTGCCCAGTGCGGCATGGGAGGCTGGCATCATCGCCGGCGTGATGGTGGTGACGCCATTGGCGTCGGTGGCGACCATGCCTTTAAGGCCGGCGAAGCCTACTTTTGCGCCACCGTAGAACGCCAGGACGCCAACGGCCGGCTGGCCTGGAGTGCTGGGGTGGTTCACGGTGCCGGTGCCGCCGGTGCCTTCAACGACGATAGTGCCGGTATAACTTTGCCCCGAAGAAACATCTGCTTGAGCAACGCCAGCCAAACCCAGAAGTGCCACTGCCAATACTGTGTAGTTGAAAGTTTTCATTTCTTCATCCATTGAGTTATTTAATTAATTCAACACGTCAAGCTGCTGCCAATTGCTCTTAGCCGCCCATGGTGCACCTCACAAGTTAGAACGTAGTGGTAAAGCCGATTTTCAATGTCCGACCCGGCGCGGGCATTGCCGACCGTGTCAGTGGGTCGATGTAATACAGGTTGCTCAAGTTGGTGCCGGTTAATTCGATGGATGCAGCATCGGTCAACGTGTAATTGATATAGGCGTCGTAGGTGACGATCGTGTCCCAGGACATGGGTGTATTGATGTAATAACTGACCATCGCGCTGTCCGGGTAGTTACTGTAGAACTTGCTCTGGTGCTGACGGTAGTAAATGGCGCGTCCGCCGACTTCCAGTTTGCGATTGAAGAACCGTGCGCCTGCGCCCAGGTTGGCGGACCATTCCGGCTGGGCCATGCTCACCAGAGTAACCGCCCACAAAGCCATCGTCCACACAGTTGGGAGTGCTGCCGTTGGTGCTGATCGCGACAGCCGAGTCTTCGTCACAAACTTTGCTTTTCAGCACATGGGCGATGCTCACGTCGGTAAACACCCGCCCGTTGTCGTAACGCCCCTGGAATTCCACGCCGGAGGTGGTCTGTTTCTCCAAGTTGCTGAAGCGCAACTCCGGGCTGCGTTCAATCACGTTTTTGATGGTGTTGTGGTAATACGTCAGCTTTATATCGGCGCGTTCACTGCCGCCCCAGCCCGCCAGGTTATGAATGTAAGCCGCTTCATAGTTATAGGCATGTTCCGGCTCCAGCCCCCAGGGATTGACCGATGAAGAAAAGCCCAGTGTGCTTTCAAACAGGCTCGGGTAACGAATAGCTTCGCTGTAGCGGAAATACACCCGGCCGTTCTCTGAGGTATAAAAAGTGGCTGACACGTTGGGTGCCCAGTCACTGTCTTTCTGGTGTTTTGCACTCACATCCTTTTGATAACCCGTGTTGTTGCCGGAGGCACTGCACGCAATGATATCTTCACCGGCGTTCAAGCCATTGATGCATGGGTTGTTAGCACGTGAGTACTTTCCTTTTCCGTCACTTGCCCAATTCGCCTGGTGCTGAGTGTCTTCAACCAGCGGGGTGTCTTTTTTGATCTGTTCTATTTCGGCCAGGCGCTGCGCCTCCGGAATGCCGAACATGTCCCAGAAGAACTGGTTACCTGCAACTTTTTGATCGACATTGGCTTGCCACTCGGCGTTGCTCAGGGTTTTTCGGGTGGTGTAACTGACGGTCCTGCCGTTTTCGACGAACTGCGTGGTGACCCCGGTTTTGTCCTGGGTTTCCTTCAGGTAGTCATCAAATGCCCAATACGACGAATACCGTGCCCCTGCCGTGAATTTGGCGAACGTTACCGGCCGCCATTCAAAGTTGAAGTTGTATTCGCGCTCGTCACGACGACCGGCCCGCGGGTTCATGCGCAAGGTGTCGTAGATGATCGGGTCGTAATAATCATCCTTCGAAGCCAATTTCTCATGCTGGTAACTGGCGCCCAGGGTCAGGTCCAGGCTGTCGAGCAGCTTGAGTTTGTTACTGGCGGTCACTCCGGCCCGATCATGTTGAGCATTGGCCACGGCGGTGTTCCTGAATACCGGGTTGGCCGCGCTGGTGGCATTGGGCACGCCGCCGCTTGAGTAGGTGTCGCTTTGGGTATTGGTGGCCCAGAAGTTGGAGTAGAAATCCACCCACGGGTTGTCCTGGGGCTTGAGGTTGTATTCCAGGTTGTAGGCTTTGCTCTGCACATGGCTCAGGGGCCATTGCGGTACGCCGCTGGTTTCGGCGTCGAACGGGTCGCCGGGGCGGAAGAACGAGATGCGTGACGGCATGATCTCGCCGTACAGCGAATCGGTGTCGCGGTAGCCGAACTCCAGGGATTGGTCGTCATCAATCTTGAGTTTGGCCTTGGCCAGCCAGGACTCCATCTTGCTCGATGTGTTGGGCACTTCATCGCCGGGTTTATAGATGTTGGCCAGGTTGGGGATGTAGTCGAACTGGCCATTGATCTGTTTGCCGGTGGAATAGAAACCGGTTTTGTTCTTGCCCGCGTAGTGGTTGCCTTTTTCGCGGTAGGCATAGGCGGCGAGCAGTTCGAATTTTTCCTGTCGGGTGCCGAGAGCCAGGCGATAGGCCGAGTCGTCGCCGGAGATCAGCTGGTTGTCGCGACCGGTGCGCGGGTGCTTGTACAGCGACGGGTCGTAGTAGGAATAGATCGGAATGTACTGGTAGTCGGCTGGCGGGGTTTGCCCGGTCATCAGCGTCGGCAATTTGGGTGACACCGAGTTGTTGCTGCCTTCCATTTTCAGCTCGCCACCGAACGCCTGGCCTTCCTTGAGAATGTCATCCACGTTCAAGGTGTTGGCCACCACCGCACCACCGACGCCGCTGTAGACGTTGCGCTCCAGGTTCGGCCCCTTGAGCACCTTGATGCTGCCGATCAGGTTGGGGTCGATGTAGTTACGGTTGTTGGCGCCCATGTAGCCGCGATACACCGTCAATGCCTGTTCGGTGCCATCGATGGTCAGCGGTACGCGGCCTGGGCCCTGGATGCCGCGCACGTTCGGGTCCAGCGCGCCACTGTTGCGGCCGTCGCCGCTGTAGACGTTGAGCATGCCCTTGAACATGTCGGCGGGGGCGGCGCCTTTGTAGCGTTCGATTTGCTCCTTGCCGGAGTAGACCGAGGAGGTGTCCTGATCGTAGACGTCGTTGTAGCCCCTTTCGTCGCGGGACTCCTTGCCTTCCATGCCGAGCACATAGATGGGCGCCAGATCACCTTGCTGGATGCCGCTGGTGCCCTGTGCGGATTGCACCTGGATCACCGGCCGTTCAGGTGCGCCGACCAGGCTGTAGGAGACGGCTTGGTTGGCCAGCAGTTGCTGCAGCGCCGCGTCCAGGGACAGCCGGCCCTTGACCGGGTTGGCGTTGCGGCCGGTAAGGTCGTTGCTGCCCAGGTAGAGCTCGACACCCGCCTGACGCGCCAGCAGCACCAGGCCCGCATCCAGTGACAAGGCTGGTACATCGAAGTCGTGATAGCCGCCGCGGGTCTGGGCGTGGTTGGCGCTTTGCGCGGTGTTGCTGCGCGCGGGGCTCGGGTCTGCGGCATTGGCGCACAGTGCGAAAACGGCCAACTGAATCCCCAGGCTCAGTCGGGTGCGGTTTATCGCCTTACGCTTCTTGTTGTTCTGTTGCATCTGCACAGCCGGCCTCACTAAAGCAAATAAGAGTTATTCACATGTAGTAGAAACGCAGCAGCAGCGAAAACGCGATAGATCGTTATGATCTATGTATCAGGATTTATATAAATATACAGGCTGGCAGCGGCGTGCCGCCGATCGTCAATAGATCAGCGTCACGCCCGGCAGGTTGAGCAAACGCCCATTGGCTTGGGCCGCCATACGCTTGAGGGCATCGTCGAGGTTGTCCAGGCGCATGACAGCGCTGATACGAACATCGCTCAGCGCATCGCCCTTGACCATCACCAGGCCCGGGCGATAGCGATTGATACGCGCCACGGCATCAGCGAGGCGTTCGCGCAGGAAGACCAGTTGCCCATCCTGCCAGCTGGCCAACTCATCGGGCCGGGTAGTGAGCGGCACAAGGCCGGCTTTGGGGCTGAAGCGCAGGCTGTTGCCTTGCTCCAATTGCGCCGAGCCTGCCGCGTCATCACGTTGCTGGGGCGTCAGATTGATTTCGACCTGGTGCTGCAAAACCCCGACCCAGCCCTCGCGGTCCTGACCTACGCCGACCACGTAGCGTGTACCACGGGCGGTGATATCGGCCCCGGGGGCGCGTACGGTAAACGGGCGTCGTTCCTGTTCGTTGACCGGCGCTGGGGTAAACACGGCCTCGCCCTGGCTGAGGCGCACCAGCCGGGTTTGGTCGTCATAGGCAATGCTCAGCAGGCTGTGGCTGCCCAGCTCTACCCGACTGCCGTCCACCAGCGTGATCTGGCGGGTTTCACCAAAACCGGTGTGGTAGTCGCTGTTCAAGGCTTTCAACCAGAAGGGCGGGGCGAGCCACATCCAGCAGCCCAGTGCCAATGCGGCCACGGCAGCACTGGCAGGCAGCGGCCGGCGAGTCCAGCGGGCACGCGCCGGGCGTTGGGGTTTTACGTAGCCAGTACGGCGCTTGAGCATTGCGGTTGCCTGCCAGGCGCGATCAGCTCGGCCTACGGCGGCGGCATGCCGGGGGTCGGCTGCCTGCCAGCGCCGGAAAGCCTCCAGCTCACGTGGCGAGAGCTGTCCTTGGCGGTGACGCATCACCCAGTCGGCAGCGTTGCGCTCTACCGGGTCGATAGTCTGAGGGGAGTCGTTCACGGTTCTGACTGGTTACCTTCTTGCTTCCTGGAATACCCAAGGCTTAATCCTCTGAGTCGGGATCGAGTGCCTTGCCGATCCTGGCCAGTGCCATCGCCATGTGTTTTTGTACAGAGCTTGTGGATATCCGTAAATAGCGGGCGGTCTCTTTGTGCGTCATGCCTTCGACGCGGCAAAGCATGAAGATATCACGGGTGCGCTCCGGCATCCGTTCCAGCAGGCTTTCCAGTTGCTCCATGGCCAGGGCATCGAAAGCCAGTTCCTCGGGGCCGCTGGCCTCATCCACCAGGGTCGCGAAATACGCCGTGGCGTCGTTATCGAAGCGCTTTTCGCCGTAGCGCCGATGATGATCAATCATGAGGTTGTGCGCTACCCGAAACAGATAGGACGGCGCGCAAAGGATGCGCTCCAGGTTCTCCAACTGGGCGATGCGCAGGAACGTGTCCTGCACCAGATCCGACGCCAGGCTGGGGGAGCATTTCTTGCGCAGCAGGTAACGGTGCAGCGCGGATGCATGTTGATTGAACAGTTTTTCCAGCACGGCGGCACGTTCCTATGCTCGGGCAGAACCGGGAGAGGATGCGAGTATAGTGAGAACCGTTCTCATTAATCCAGCAAAACTGTGCAGCGCTTTTTTGGCCGGCAAAAAAATACCCCGGCTGCGTATTTCCTTTACAGGCAATACACAACCGGGGCTGTTTACAGCACGCTCAAGGCGCCGCGCGGTCAGCCGTTCTGGCGGATACCCGCGACCAGCCAAGGCTGGTTGTCGCCCTGGGCACGTTCCATGTTCCAGCTTTCGCTGAACACTTCGCCCTGGTCGAAACGCGAGGTCTTCGACACGCCGCTGAAGGTCAGGGTGGCGATGGTCTTGTCGGCGCGGTCATCCACACCTTCCAGCTGCACGCGCAGGTCGTCGATGTAGGTCGACTGGAACGCGTCACCAATGTCGGCGCGCTCGCGCTTGAGGAACTCCAGCAGTTGTGGGGTCACGAACTCGGAGATCTTGTCCATTTCGTTGGCGTCCCAGTGCTGCTGCAGGGACTGGAAGTGGCTACGGGCCGCTTCGACGAAACGCTCTTCGTTGAACCAGGCCGGTGCATTGATCACCGGACGTGCGGCGGCAGGCGCTGCCGAACCACCGAAGATCGAACCCATGGCCGGCTTTTGCTCGAACACTTCACGCTGCATCGGCGCGCCGGCTGGAGCCAGGTGCTCCTGCTGCTTGCGGCGACGGGCGGCGATAAAGCGGAAGATCACAAAGGCGATGACCGCCAGGATCAGGATGTCGAAGATCTGCATGCCCTGGAAGCCGCCGCCCATGAACATGGAAGCGAGCAGGCCACCGGCGGCGATACCGGCCAGAGGGCCCAACCAGCGCGAAGCACCGCCGGCCTTGGCAGCGGCGCCAGCAGCACCGGCTGCGCCTGCGGTGGCGGCTGCACCGCCGGCACCGGCGGAGGGGGCCATTTGGCTGGTCTGGTGAGTCGGTGCCGAGCCCATGCTTTTGCCGCCACCGAAGCGTTTGGCGTTGGCGTCGATGCTCATCGTCAGGCCGATGCACAACGCCATGGCGATGCTAAGAAAACGTTTCATAAAGGGAATTCCCATTTGTGGATTGCACGCGCGCCATGTTGCACAGGTGTCGTGACAGTGGCTAGCGGCATAGTGTTTCGGGCTTTTGCGTAAGACCGATTCCGAAGGGTCTGTAGGACTAGTTACAGATATTGGCCCGCCACCTGTAAAAACAAGGGCGGGCCACGATCCTTCATGCAGGAAGATGTATCAGATTGCTTCGAGCTTCGCGTAACCCATCATCAGCCACTTGCTGCCTTCGGCGAAATTCACCTGTACCCGCGCCTGGGCGCCGGCGCCTTCGAAGTTGAGGATCACCCCTTCGCCGAACACCGAATGCCTGACCTGCTGGCCAAGGCTGAACGGGGTTTCCGGAATCTCTGAGCCGGCAAACATAGTGCTGGAGTTCTGCTGCTGGCCCCCGCCGAACGGGCGGCTGACGCTGTTGGACAAGCGCACTTCCTGGATCAGACCCTTCGGCACTTCACGTACGAAACGCGACACCTTGTTGTAGGTCTCGCTGCCGTACAGGCGACGGGTCTCGGCGTAGGTCATCACCAGGTTCTGCATCGCCCGGGTGATGCCCACGTAGGCCAGACGGCGTTCTTCCTCAAGGCGGCCGGGCTCTTCCAGGCTCATCTTGTGCGGGAACAGGCCCTCTTCCATGCCCACCAGGAACACATACGGGAACTCCAGGCCCTTGGCGCTGTGCAAGGTCATCAGCTGGATGCTGTCTTCATGCTCGTCGGCCTGGGTATCGCCGGCTTCCAGCGAGGCATGGCCGAGGAAGGCGGCGAGCGGGGTCAGCTCTTCGTCGTCCTCGGTGTTTTCGAACGCACGGGCGGCGCTGACCAATTCCTCAAGGTTTTCTACTCGGGCCTGGCCTTTCTCGCCTTTTTCCGCTTCGTGATAGGCGATCAGCCCGGACTGTTCGATCACGGTCTGGGTCATCAAATGCAGGGGCATGTCCGCGCACTTGGCCGCCAGGTTCTCGATCAGCTCGACAAACACACCCAACGCCCCGGCCGCACGGCCGGTCAGGCCTTTATTGGCGATGAGCAAGCGCATGGCTTCCCACATCGACACATCGGCGTGGCGGGCGTGGTCGCGAATCGCTTCAACGGTTTTTTCGCCGATGCCACGCGCCGGGATATTGATCACC
Source organism: Pseudomonas poae (assembly GCA_028869255.1). NCBI lineage: Bacteria > Pseudomonadati > Pseudomonadota > Gammaproteobacteria > Pseudomonadales > Pseudomonadaceae > Pseudomonas > Pseudomonas poae. The sequence goes on from CP110972.1 coordinate 5,905,096, forward strand.
CGCTCCAGGGCCGCATCGTTGCCACGGCCTTCCAGCAAGCGCAGGTAGGCCATGGCGTTCTTGATCTCCGCACGCTCGAAGAAGCGCTGGCCGCCATAGATGCGGTACGGGATGCGCTCGCGCAGCAAGGCTTCTTCCAGTACCCGCGATTGGGCGTTGGAGCGGTACAAAATCGCGATGTCGCTGCGTGCCAGGCCGGTTTTCAGCGCGCTTTCGATGGTTTCCACCACGTAGCGCGCTTCATCGTGCTCGTTGAACGCGGCGTACAGGTTGATTGCCTCGCCTTCGCCGCCGTCGGTCCACAGTTCTTTGCCCATGCGCCCGGTATTGTTGGCGATCAAGGCGTTGGCAGCCTTGAGAATCCCGGCGGTGGAGCGGTAGTTCTGCTCCAGGCGGATGGTGATCGCGTCCGGGAAGTCGTCGGAATACTGGTAGATGTTCTCGATTTTCGCGCCGCGCCAGCCGTAGATCGACTGGTCGTCATCGCCGACCACCATCAGGCTGTCGCCACCCTTGGCCAACAAACGCAGCCAGGCGTACTGCACGGCGTTGGTGTCCTGGAACTCGTCCACCAGAATGTGCCGGAAGCGCTTCTGGTAATGGGCCAGCAAACCGGGGTTGTCGCGCCACAGGTCGAGGGCACGCAGCAGCAGCTCGGAGAAGTCGATCACCCCGGCGCGCACGCAAGCCGCCTCGTAGGCTTCATAAATGCTGCGCATGGTGGCCAGGAACAGATCACCGCTGGCTTGAATGTGCTGCGGGCGCAGGCCTTCGTCTTTCTGGCCGTTGATAAACCACTGCGCCTGGCGCGCCGGCCAGCGTTGTTCGTCCAGGCCCAGCTCGCGGATCACCCGCTTGACCAGACGTTGCTGGTCGTCGCTGTCGAGAATCTGGAAGGTCTGGCTCAAGCCCGCTTCCTGCCAATGCGCCCGCAACAGGCGGTGCGCCAGGCCGTGGAAGGTGCCCACCCACATACCGGCCGGGCTGATGCCCATCAACTGCTCGATGCGATGGCGCATCTCGGCAGCGGCCTTGTTGGTAAACGTCACCGACAGGATGGAGTGCGGGGACGCGTTCTCGACCTGGATCAACCAGGCGATACGGTGCACCAGCACTCGGGTTTTACCGGAGCCAGCACCGGCCAGGACCAACTGACGGCCAACGGGGGCTGCTACGGCCTGGCGTTGGGCATCGTTGAGGGAGTTCAGCAAAAGGGAGAGATCATCGCGCATCGGCGCATTCTATGGCTCCCGGGGAGTGGGGCAAATCCCAATGCCGGGTGGTCGACGCAAAACGGCGGGATGATCCGGGCCGGGCAAACATTCTGCCGGGGCTGATGACCGGTTGGTCATGGCCCGCAGCCCGCGTAGCGTCTCGCTCAAGCTGTCTGGCGCGGAAGTTTGCGGCCGAAAGTCAGACTGTTTTTATGACTTGGAGCAGTTTGGCCCAAGCGCTCGCTTGTGTATGCTCCGTCGACGTTTCGGGCTCACCATTATAAGAATACTGCCTATGACACTCAGTCCCGACCTGTTCGGCCCCTCGGCGGCGCCCGCGCAGGTTATCCGTAAACACTACGCAACCGAGATGGCGGTCGAGCGCACACGCCTGCTGTATCAAGGCTCGTTGCTGCCTACCTTATTGATGCTGGTCAATGGCCTGGTCTGCGCCTGGCTGCTGTGGAACCCCAAGCAATACCTGTTGGACAGCATCTGGCTGGTCTGGCTGCTGGCCCTGGTGGCGATGCGCGTGATCCAGGTGGCGGCCTTTGACTCGGCGATGCCCAGCCGCCAGGCCCAGCCGATCTGGGGCCGTATGTTCATGCTCGGTTCGGCGGTCAGCGGCCTGACCCTGGCCACCGCCGCCATCGCCCTGGTACCGGTGGACAGCTTTATGCAACAGGCCTGGGTTTTCGGCCTGATCGGCGCCGCGACATTGTCAGCCAGCGTGGCCTATGCCGTGAGCCTGCCGGCGTTCCTGTCCTTTGCCTTACCGTGCCTGGTGCCGGCCATCGTGTATCTGTTCTGGAATGGCGCCCCCCAGCAGCAAGGGTGGGGCGTGCTTGGCCTGATCCTGCTGGGCTCCTTGAGTGTGGTGGCGTGGCAGGTCAACCGCTTGATCCAGCGCGGGCTGTTGCGCCGCTTCCAGAACCAGGCGTTGATAGAGCATCTGCAACAGGCGCAGCAGCGCAGCGAGCAGCTGAATCAGGACCTGGTGCGTGAAGTCGAGCAGCGTCGGCAGGTCGAACAGGAACTGCGCGAAGCCCAGATCGGCCTGCAGGATCGCGTGGCGCAGCGCAGTCAGGAGCTGGACGCCGCCAGCCTGGCCCTGAACAAAAGCGAAGCGCGCCTGGCCATGGCCCTGCAAGCCAGCGAGCTGGGGCTGTGGGACTGGAACCTGCAAACCGACGAAGTCCACCACACCCAACTCAAGGAGCTGTTCGGCCTGGAGCCCGAGTACGTCACGGCGATGCTCAGCCACCTCAAGCCGCGCCTGCACCCCGAGGACCTGCCGTTGCTCAAGCGCGCCCTGGTGGAACACCTCAAGGGGCGCAGCGAGGACTATCAGGTCGAATACCGCGTGCGCCATGGCGATGGCCATTGGGTGTGGATCGAGGACCGTGGCCGTGCCGTGGAGCGTGCGCCCAGCGGGCGAGTCACGCGCATGCTTGGCACGCGCCGCGACATCAGCGCCGGCAAGGCCCTGGAAGAACAGCAGCGCCTGGCCTCGACCGTGTTTGAGGCCGCCAGCGAAGGCATCGTGATTCTTGACCCGGACTATGTGCTGCTCGCCGTCAACCAGGCGTTCAGCCGCGTCACCGGCTTTGAAATCGACGACATGATCGGCCGCAACGTCGTGGAATTGCCCAGCAGCCGTGACGCCCGCCGCCATTTTCCGGTGATCCGCCAGGCGCTGCTCAACCATGGCACCTGGCAGGGCGAGCTGGTGGAAACGCGCAAGAATGGCGAGTTGTACCCGCAGTGGCTGCAACTGAACGTGGTGCGCGATGTTCGGGGAAAAGTCAGCCATATCGTGGGTTTCTTCGCGGATTTGTCGGCACGGCGTGAATCCGAAGAACGCATGCGCTACCTCACTCACTATGACGAATTGACCGGCCTGGCCAACCGCTCGCTGTTCCGCGAACGGCTGCGCGAAGCCCATCAGCGTGTACGCCAAGGCGGGCGCAGCCTGGCGTTGCTGCACATCAATCTCGACCGCTTCAAATTGCTCAACGACAGCCTGGGCCATGAAGTGGCCGACCAGTTGTTGCAGAAAATGGCGCGCCGGTTGATCAACGCCTTGCCGGAAGCCGACACCATTGCGCGGCTGTCCGGTGATGAGTTCGCGGTGCTGTTCGACGCCTATGGCAACCTGTCGAGCCTGGCGCGGGTGTCCACGCGGCTGCTGGCCAAGCTGCGAGTGCCGGTCACGGTGGAGGGGCATGAACTGGTAGTCAGTGCCTCCATGGGGGTCAGCCTGTTGCCGGACAATGCGCGGGAAATTTCCGCGCTGGTCAGCCAATCGAACATCGCCATGCAGCACGCCAAGCACTTGGGCGGGAATAATTTCCAGTTCTACACCGACAGCCTGCAAGCCAGCACCCTGGAGCGCTTGCAACTGGAAAACCACCTGCGTAAAGCCATCGAAGAGCGCCAGCTCTCGGTGTTTTATCAGCCCAAACTGTGCCTGGCCAGCGGCAAGCTGAACGCCGCCGAAGCGCTGATCCGCTGGGAGCATCCGCAGTGGGGCATGGTGCCGCCGGGGGACTTTATCGGCCTGGCCGAAGAGACCGGCCTGATCGTGCCGCTGGGTGAGTTCGTGCTGCGCCAGGCCTGCTGGCAGGCGTGCGAATGGCAGCGCCAGGGGCTGGCGCCGATCCGTGTGTCGGTGAACCTCTCGGTGCACCAGTTGCGCCAGGGCAAGCTGGTCAGCCTGGTGCGCCAGGTGTTGGAAGAAACCGGCCTGGACCCGCAGTACCTGGAGCTGGAACTGACCGAGAGCCAGTTGCTCGACAGCGTTGAGCACATCATCGCCACCTTCCAGCAGTTGCGCGACCTGGGGGTGAAGCTGGCCATCGACGACTTTGGCACCGGCTATTCGTCCCTCAGTTACCTCAAGCGCATCCCCGTGGACTACGTGAAGATCGACCAGACCTTCATCCGGGGCCTCGGCCAGGGGCGCGAGGACGCGGCGATTACCCGGGCGATCATCGCCATGGCCCATGGGTTGGCGCTCAGAGTAGTGGCCGAAGGCGTGGAAGATCAGCAGCAGCTGGATTTCCTGCGCGCAGAACGCTGCGATGAGGTGCAGGGTTACCTGATCAGCCGGCCAATGGCGGCCGAGGGGCTGGCAGATTTGTTACGGAAAAATGCAGAATTTCCTTAAAAACGCGCCTTCAGCCCCTATGGCTACAACTGCGCCGCCCTTAGATTCAAAGGCGGGCAGGGCGATTTAGTGATGCATCGGGCGGGCAAAACGGCAATTCTTGTAGTATAACTACAAGCTTGCTACATCCCTGGCACCTGCCAATAACAAGAGTCCTGCCCTTTGAACCTGTTGCAACATATCGCCCAGTCGCGCCACCTGTTACGCAAATCGGAACTCAAGGTTGCCGATCATGTGCTGCTTGACCCTGCGGCTGTGATGCACAGTTCCATGGCCGACCTGGCCCACAGCGTGGGCATCAGTGAGCCGACCATCGTGCGCTTCTGTCGCGCCATCGGCTGCTCCGGTTTCCAGGACTTGAAACTCAAACTGGCCCAGAGCCTGGCGGCCGGCGCGAGCTTCGGGCAGTTTGCGATTCACGAAGATGATTCCGTCGCCGACTACAGCCTGAAAATCTTCGACACCACCTTGCACACCCTTATGGAAGTGCGCGAGAAACTCGACCCGGTGGAGCTGCAAAAGGCCGTGACGGCCATGTCCCAGGCCCAGCGCGTGGAGTTCTACGGCTTCGGCGCTTCCGGCGCGGTGGCAGCTGATGCGCAGCACAAATTCTTCCGCCTGCTGCTGACCGCAGCGGCCTACAGCGACCCGCACATGCAGGCCATGTCGGCGGTGACCTTGAAGCCTACCGACGTGGCGATCTGCATTTCCCAGTCGGGCCGCTCCAAAGACCTGCTGATCACCGCCAACCTGGTGCGTGAAAGCGGCGCGACCCTGATCACCCTGTGCCCAAGCCAGACGCCATTGGCCGAGCTGTCCACGGTCAACCTGGCGATCGATGTGCATGAAGACACCGAGATCTACACCCCGCTGACCTCGCGCATCGCCCACCTGGTGGTGATCGACGTGCTGGCGATGGGCGTGGCGATGGCGCGTGGGCCGAGCCTGGTCAACCACCTCAAGAGTGTGAAGCGCAGCTTGCGCAGCCTGCGGTTGTCGCCCAAGTCCGTCAAAGCCCTCGACGACTGAATCAAGACCGCGCTCGGTCAAACATGTGGGAGCTGGCTTGCCTGCGATAGCGGTGGGTCAGCTAACGAATATGGCAACTGATAGACCGTTATCGCAGGCAAGCCAGCTCCCACATTTGAATTTCATGCCTATCCAGAATATTCATCGTCCTGTAACCCCCACGCCGCCAAACCGTCATCCCCCAGGGCCATCCTTAACTCCCCGTACTCGCATTGGGAGACTCCAAATGGCCCGGCCCTACGAAGACAGCAACAGCTCCGTCAAGACCCGTCGTCAGCAGGAAGACCAACGCCGCATGGCGTTCCGTCGCGCAATCGAAGACCGTTGTGATGAGCGCCAACTGCTCCAGAGCATCACGGACTACCCGGAACTCCACTGGCAGGCACCCTTGGCTGCCCAGCGAAGCGCTCAGCCAACGCGCTGATCTGCACCCGTTCGCTGCGGATAAAGCCCAGGAACGCATGGGCCACCGGTGACAGGCGCTTCGCCTTGGCTTGCACCAGGCACCAACTGCGGTACAGCGGCAGCTCTTCCACCGGCAGCTCCTTGAGCCCGCCGGTGGCCAATTCCATGTTGACGGCGTGGCGCGTCAGCAAGGCCACGCCCAACCCGGCGCACACGCACTCACGCTGCGCCTCGGCCGAGGCCACTTCCACCGTCTGGTTGAAGTGCACGCGCTTTTCCTTGAAGTACTCTTCGCACGCCATCCGCGTCCCCGAGCCCGGTTCGCGCAGCAGCAGCGTGTAGGGTTCCAGGTCCTGCAGGCGCAGCGGGCCTTGGTGGCTCAGCGGGTGATCGGCCGGCGCCACGGCCACAATCGGGTTATTCAGGAACGGCAGAAACTCCAGGCCCATGTCCTGGGGCACCATGGACATGATCACCAAGTCATCGCGGTTGTCCGAAAGGCGGCGGATCACCTGGGCGCGGTTGACCACCGTCAGGTGCAACTGCACCTCCGGATGCTGGCGCTTGAAGGCGGCAAACAGGTGCGGCACGAAGTATTTGGCGCTGGATTCCACCGCCAGTTTCAGCTGGCCCTGCAACGAGCCCTGCATGTCCGACAGCTGCATATCGAGGTTTTCCAGGCGCCCGAAAATATCCCGGCTGGCCCGTTGCAGGGCTTCGGCGGCTTCGGTCATGTAGAGCTTTTTGCCGACGTAATCGAACAATGGCTGACCGATCAGCTCTTCCAGCTGACGGATTTGTAGGCTAACTGCCGGTTGCGTGAGGGACATTTCCTCGGCTGCACGGCTATAGGAGCGCAAATCACACACTTCATTGAAGATCTGCAACTGACGCAATGTCATACGCATCAATGACTTACGCATTAAGTAACTTCCCCGGCCAACCTCTGATGCGCTGACTATAAGTCTTTACTTATACACAGCCCAATAATTATTGATTTTTGTTAATCCCTGTTGGGGCTTAGTGTGTGTCTCGCGACTGTCATGAAACATTTGGTCACGCGCCGACCCGGATGCAAAGGGTCGAAGAACGCAGCAATCGGCTCAAGGGAATTTCCAAGTGATAAAAAAGATCCTGATCGCCAACCGTGGTGAAATTGCCGTACGAATCGTGCGTGCCTGCGCCGAGATGGGCATTCGCTCGGTCGCGGTCTATTCCGACGCCGACCGCCACGCGTTGCACGTCAAACGTGCCGACGAAGCCCACAGCATCGGTGCCGAGCCCCTGGCCGGTTACCTGAACCCGCGCAAGCTGGTGAACCTGGCGGTGGAAACCGGTTGTGATGCTCTGCACCCCGGCTACGGTTTCCTCTCGGAAAACGCCGAATTGGCGGACATCTGCGCCGAACGCGGGATTAAATTCATCGGCCCGTCGGCCGAAGTGATCCGCCGCATGGGCGACAAGACCGAAGCGCGCCGCAGCATGATCAAGGCCGGTGTGCCGGTCACGCCAGGCACCGAAGGCAACGTAGCCGACATCGCCGAGGCGCTGACCGAAGGCGACCGCATCGGTTACCCAGTGATGCTCAAGGCCACCTCCGGTGGTGGTGGTCGGGGTATCCGTCGTTGCAACAGTCGCGAAGAACTTGAACAAGCCTTCCCCCGCGTGATTTCCGAAGCCACCAAGGCGTTCGGGTCGGCGGAAGTGTTCCTGGAAAAGTGCATCGTCAACCCCAAGCACATCGAGGCGCAGATCCTCGGCGACAGCTTTGGCAACGTGGTGCATCTGTTCGAGCGTGATTGCTCGATCCAGCGCCGTAACCAGAAGCTGATCGAAATTGCCCCCAGCCCGCAGTTGACCCCTGAACAGCGCGCCTACATCGGCGACCTGTCGGTGCGTGCGGCCAAGGCCGTGGGCTACGAGAACGCCGGCACCGTGGAGTTCCTGCTCGCCGAGGGCGAGGTGTACTTCATGGAGATGAATACCCGGGTGCAGGTGGAGCACACCATCACCGAGGAAATCACCGGGATCGACATCGTCCGCGAGCAGATCCGCATCGCGTCCGGCCTGCCGCTGTCGGTGAAACAGGAAGACATCCAGCACCGTGGTTTTGCGTTGCAGTTCCGCATCAACGCCGAAGACCCGAAGAACAACTTCCTGCCCAGCTTCGGCAAGATCACCCGTTATTACGCGCCCGGCGGCCCCGGCGTGCGTACCGACACGGCAATCTACACCGGCTACACCATCCCGCCGTTCTACGACTCCATGTGCCTGAAACTGGTGGTGTGGGCGTTGACCTGGGAAGAAGCCATGGACCGCGGCCTGCGTGCCCTGGACGACATGCGCCTGCAAGGCGTGAAGACCACCGCCGCCTATTACCAGGAAATCCTGCGCAACCCGGAATTCCGCAGTGGCCAGTTCAATACAAGCTTTGTGGAAAGCCACCCTGAGCTGACCAACTACTCGATCAAGCGCAAACCCGAAGAGCTGGCCCTGGCCATCGCCGCCGCCATCGCCGCCCACGCAGGCCTGTGAGGAATACAACAATGTCCAAGAAAATCTTTGTAACCGACACCATCCTGCGCGACGCTCACCAATCGTTGCTGGCCACCCGCATGCGCACCGACGACATGCTGCCGATCTGCGACAAGCTCGACAAAGTCGGCTACTGGTCCCTGGAAGTCTGGGGCGGCGCGACCTTCGACGCCTGCGTACGCTTTTTGAAAGAAGACCCGTGGGAGCGCCTGCGCAAACTGCGCGCCGCGTTGCCCAACACGCGCCTGCAAATGCTGCTGCGCGGCCAGAACCTGCTGGGCTACCGCCACTACAGCGACGATGTGGTCAAAGCCTTCGTCGCCAAGGCTGCCGTGAATGGCATCGACGTGTTCCGCATCTTCGATGCCATGAACGACGTGCGTAACCTGCGTGTGGCCATCGAGGCGGTGAAAGCCGCCGGCAAACATGCCCAGGGCACCATCGCCTACACCACCAGCCCGGTGCACACCGTCGAGGCGTTCGTGGCTCAGGCCAAGCAGTTGGAATCCATGGGTTGCGACTCGATTGCGATCAAGGACATGGCCGGCCTGCTGACCCCGTACGCCACCGGTGAGCTGGTCAAGGCGTTGAAAGCCGAGCAGAGCCTGCCGATCTTTATCCACTCCCACGACACCGCCGGCCTGGCCGCGATGTGCCAACTCAAGGCCATCGAAAACGGTGCCGACCATATCGACACCGCTATCTCCAGTTTCGCCTGGGGCACCAGCCACCCGGGTACCGAATCGATGGTCGCCGCCCTTAAAGGCAGCGAATTCGATACCGGCCTGAGCCTGGAGTTGCTGCAAGAAATTGGCCTGTACTTCTACGCCGTGCGTAAGAAATACCACCAGTTCGAAAGCGAATTCACCGCCGTCGACACCCGCGTGCAAGTCAACCAGGTACCGGGTGGGATGATTTCCAACCTGGCCAACCAGCTCAAGGAGCAGGGCGCACTCAACCGCATGAGCGAAGTGCTGGCCGAAATCCCACGGGTGCGTGAAGACCTCGGCTTCCCGCCGCTGGTCACCCCGACCTCGCAGATTGTCGGCACCCAGGCGTTCTTCAACGTGCTGGCCGGTGAGCGCTACAAAACCATCACCAACGAAGTGAAGCTCTACCTGCAAGGCGGCTACGGCAAGGCGCCGGGCACCGTGAACGAGAAGCTGCGTCGCCAGGCCATCGGCAGCGAAGAGGTGATCGACGTACGCCCGGCGGATCTGCTCAAGCCGGAAATGACCAAGCTGCGCGGCGAAATCGGCGCGTTGGCCAAGTCTGAAGAAGACGTGCTGACCTACGCCATGTTCCCGGACATCGGGCGCAAGTTCCTCGAAGAGCGTGACGCCGGCACCCTGGCCCCCGAAGTGCTGCTGCCGATTCCTGAAGCCGGCGGCGTTGCGCGTGCCGGTGGCGAAGGCGTGCCGACCGAGTTCGTCATCGACGTGCACGGCGAAAGCTACCGCGTGGACATCACCGGTGTCGGCGTGAAAGCCGAAGGCAAGCGCCACTTCTACCTGTCCATCGACGGCATGCCGGAAGAAGTGGTGTTCGAACCGCTCAACGAGTTTGTCAGCAGCGGCGGCAGCAAGCGCAAGCACGCTACCGAGCCAGGCCATGTCAGCACGGCGATGCCGGGCAACATTGTCGACGTGCTGGTCAAGGCAGGCGATGTGGTCAAGGCCGGTCAGGCTGTGCTGATTACCGAAGCCATGAAGATGGAAACCGAAGTGCAGGCAGCGATTGCCGGCAAGGTGACCGCCGTGCATGTGGCCAAGGGCGACCGGGTAAACCCTGGCGAAATCCTGATTGAAATCGAAGGCTGATCCAGCCTTCGACACTACCGTTTAATCCTCGGGGGGCAGGTGCCCCCTTTTTTTGCCTGCAATAATCAGAAGGCCAGTGTCCAGTTGCCCATCAGGCCCTGGTTCAGGCTGTGGCTGCCGGCCTCGACGGTGTAGGTCAGGCCTACGCTGTGTTGGGCCGACAGTGCCAGATCGAGCCCGGTGCGCAAGGCCAGGCTGTCACGGTCCAATGAGCTGCCCTGGATGCTGAAGTCACTGTTGAAACCCGGCCTTTTCACCCAGGCGGAGGATTGGCGCAGGCTGCTGGCGACGTCGCCGTAGAGGTGCTTCCAGCTTGTGCTCAGGTGCGGTTTGAGGGTCATCCGGTTGCCCAGCTCATAGGCGCTGGCCAGGCGCAAACCGAAGGTGCTGCTGAGGTTTTCCTGGGTTTGGGCGCCGACGTTCAGCGCGCTAAACCCGCCTTTTTCCTGGTAACGGTCGCGCTGATAGCGCTGGTAGCCGATACCGGCGAACGGCTCGACACCGAGGTTGGCGATGTTCAACTGGTAACCCAGCTCGGCGAATGCATGCTGGCTCTGGGCGCTATGTTTGCCGCTTGCCTGTGCGCGGTAATCCATAAAGTCGACGTTCACGCTGCGTTTGGTTTGGCCGGCATGGCTGCTGTGGATCGCCCCGAGGCGCAAGGCCAGCGGCCCATCCTGGCGCATGGCGTACGCGCCCAGGTGCCAGCTGTCCAGCTCACCCTTGAAGCGGTCAGCGCTCAGGTTGCTGGTGGACTTGGCACCCATCACACCGATCCGCCAGGCCTGGTCCACCGCCCAGTCGCTGCCCAGCATCAGGCCCTGGGTACGCTGCTGCTGGGCCAGGCTGCCGGTCTGTGCGTCAAGGTTGCCGCTGCTGCCCAGCACCTGGAACCAGACGCGGCCACCGTCGGTGTTATCGCTCAGGTTGCGGTTGTCGCTTTGCTGACGCATGACCGCAAGCAGGTTGCTGTTGATTTGCTTCAGGCTGTTTTGCGTGGCGGTGCCCAAGTTGGCGTTCTGGCTGCCGGCCAGTTGCTCAAGCACCGCGCCAAGGCGGCCCGGGGCCAGCGCGCTCAGCTCGCGCCCATAGTTTTCAAGTTGGTATTCCTGCCATTCACTGAGTTCTCCCGACTCAAGGAGAGTATCTACGGCCACGTCCAGCACGTGAGCGACCTGCCGGCCGTTAGGGGTGGTCGCGTGTTCGGAGAAATAGAAGTCAAGAGCAGCGGGAGGCGGTTTGGCTGGCTCGGGGCGCACGATCACGGGTGGCGAGGTGAGCCACTCGCTATTGGGTTCCAGGTCCTCAAGTGCCTGGGCATATTGGATGCTGGCTGCGCCCAACACGAAGGCGACTACAAATTGATTTGGTAAAAATGGCATACGGTCCCAACCTCTTTAATTGTGAGGTCGGGAATTTAGGTGAGGAGGCGGGGTGATAAATGTCAGGGGTTTCACCCCTTGTTCGCGGGAGATGTCTCTAGTACGCGACGATTAAAATTCATCTACGGGTATGAGGGGCTGAGAGCCGTCTGCATTTTATTGCGTTTATGCGGTCTCTTCTGTCACGCATATGCATTTTATTGCGTTTTATAAGGCTGCGACGATCATATTTATGCACTATATTGCATTCAGATTAGCCTCAGCTGATATGCAGGTGCATTAAAATGCAGATGGACACACCTTTCAAACTCACGATCCAAGTTTTCAGCTCGAACCATTGGCAGGATGCGATGACCCTGGAGTTCGCCGAGCCGCAAAACGGCTTCGACGGCCCCTGCCGTTTCGGCTACGAGTCTGCCTATCTGGTCAGTCATTACGACCAGGTCGAAACGGTGTTCGCCAAGGCTGTCAGTACAAGAGTTCCGTTGAACTGGGACCAGGGGGCGCCGGGAAAAGCGCCTGCATTCCTGTATGACATCGCACCCGCTGGGGCTGCAAAGCGCTTCCTTATGGATCGTATCGGGCGGGAAAAACCGGAGGGTATCAGAGATGATCTATTTCTACTGGCACGCAGTACGCCCGCGCCGGTCGGTCACATGCGTATTAAAGAATCCGTCCACACGGAGGAAGGGCGGCCAGCTGTAGGGTTCGAGCGCCACGAGGTGGTGGAGCGTGACAACCGTTTTCTCGAATACGCCTACGAAGAGGGTGCGGCGATTGGCGGTGCGACGGGTGCGGGCGGGGAGGCGCCCAAGTTGTTACTTGCGCAGAGTCATGAGGGGCTTCTGTATCCGGACGCGGTATTGAACGATGAGCAAGTCAGTCAGCACTGGTTTATCAAGTTTTCCCGCAATAAAGCCCGGCAGAGGGACCGAGATATTCTCAGGAGCGAGTATCACTACTACAGGGCATTGCAGGCCCTGGGGATCGATACCGTCGCCGCCGAAGGTTTGGCGCTTGAGGACCATGAGGGGCTTAAACCCAGCCTCTGGATGCACCGTTTTGACCGTAATGTGAGTGACCAAGGTGTCGAGCGTTTTGCGGTCGAATCGATTTACTCGTTGTCAGGCATAGCGTTTGCCACTGGGGCTATGGGCCATTTGGAAGCGCTGGAGAGGCTTGTCGGTTTCTGGAAGCAAGCTGGCCAGGATGATCAAGTGGCCGATTTGATAGCGGACTATCTGCGCCGCGATTTGCTGAACAAGATTCTGGGCAATACAGACAATCATGGACGCAATACTTCGATCATCCGTGGGGACAGTAGCCTGCGCCTGGCACCCATTTATGATATGGCGCCCATGATCATGGATGATGAAGGCATCAGCCGTACGACGAAGTGGCCACGTGCTTTGGAGCTGGCGGGTGATATCGACTGGCGTGGTGTCTGCAATGCGCTTTCCCCGTTCATAGACCCGGAGCAGGCCTTTGAGCGTATTCGGCAAGACGCCGAACACCTGCGAGCCCTGCCGGATATTTTGGTTGCCAGTGGTTTACCGGAGGTCACCCTGAACCATCCACGCATAGCGCTACGCGATCTTGACCAGCGCTTGAGAAGCTGGGGGCTGAGATGAGCTTGTCGATTGATCAGCGTGCACGCGTCATTGAGAGCATCGAACAAGGGTTGGCTGATGGCTCGCTTGGGATCGGCGAAGCCGTACGCCGCCTGCGAAATGAAGTCACCGGACTGCACCAGAGCCAGTTCGCCAGGATGTGCAAAATTTCGGTGCGCACCCTGGTGCATATCGAACACGGCGAAGGCAATCAGACCCTTAAGTCGTTGAACGCCGTGTTCAGGCCATTTGGGTTGACGATGGGGGTGGTGAAACTTCGCCGCAGCCTGTAGGCCAGCGGCGCTGTTCAGACAGTTAAAGCACCTGCTCGCGACACTCCGCCAGGCCCTTCAACTGGCCGGAGCCCGTCTGGTTGGCATCCGATAACCAGGCCTCAAACCCCGCGGCGACTGTCGGCCATTCGCCATCCAGGATCGAATACCACGCCGTATCGCGGTTCTGCCCCTTGACCACCATGTGCTGGCGAAACACCCCTTCAAAACTGAAACCCAGCCGCTCCGCCGCGTATTTGGAGCGGGCATTGGCGTTGTTGCACTTCCATTCCAGGCGGCGGTAGCCCTGTTCGAACGCGTGCCTGGCCAGCAGGTACACCGCTTCGGTGCTTTTGGGTGAGCGCTGCATCGGCGCACCGAAGGTGACGTGGCCGATTTCGATGCGCCCCTGCGCCGGGACGATCGACATCAGGCTGAGGATGCCCTGGACCTGGCCGCTGGCGCGATCGACCACGCTGAAAAAGTACGGGTCGGCACTGGCGGCGTGGTTGTTCAGCCATGCATCGAACGCGGCGCGCTCGGGAAACGGGCCATAGGGCAAATAGTCCCACAGCTTGGGGTCGGCGCCGGGGCCTTCGAGGGCTTGCCACAGTTGATCGGCGTGGCGGGCCGGGTCGAGTTTTTCCAGGCGGATAAAGCGCCCTTCGAGCAGTTGTACCGTGGGCGCCGGGGCGCCTTTCCAGTCGGCGAGGGAAGTGGGCATGCTGCGCTCCTTAAAGGCCTTTGCGAAATTGAATGAGACCTGGGCGTTCGGCGATGCGTTCATAGAGTTGAATCGCGGTGGCGTTGGTCTCGTGGGTCAACCAGTGCACCTTGCAGCAACCGTCGGCCTTGGCGGTGGTGTAGACGAACTCGATCAGTTTGCGGCCGACGCCGGTGCCGCGCTGGGCCGGGTCCACCAGCAGGTCCTGCAGGTAGCAGGAGTTCTCGATGCTCCAGTTGGAGCGGTGGTAGATGAAGTTGACCATGCCCACCGCCTTGCCGTCCTGCCAGGCCAGCGCGGAATGGGTCGGCTCCTGGGGATCGATCAGGCGCTGCCAGGTGCTTTGGCTCACGGCGTCAGGCAGTTCGGTGTTGTAAAACCTCAGGTAGGCCTGCCACAGGGGCAGCCAGGCGGCGTGGTCGCCGGCGGTGACCTGGCGGATGTCGATTTGGCTCATTCTGAGACTCCTTGGGGAATAAAGCGGGCGAGGGTCTGGTCGCGCACGTCGATGCTGGCGGCCAGGCCGTCGCGCACACCGGCGATGTCTTCGGCGCTGCGGTTCTGGCTGAGTTTGCGTTTGCCGATCAGGCGCTCGATGGGCAGGGCAAAGCCGACGATGGCCTTGAGCATGCCGTCAATGTAGTCGGCGGGGGCGTCGCTGACTTTCCAGGGCTGGGCGCGGCCGCCTTCGTGGCGATCGGTGAGGGCGCTGACCAGCGTCAGCAGGCGTTCGGCGTCGGTAAACACGCAGGCTTTGCCGTAGGCGTGCACCGCCAGGTAATTCCAGGTTGGCACCACTTTGCCGTGCTCGGCCTTGGCCGGGTAAAACGCCGGGCTGATGTAAGCCTCGGCACCGGCAAAAATTACCAGGGCTTCGCTGCCATTCTGCAGGTCCTGCCACTGACGGTTGGCTTTAGCCATGTGCCCGTACAGCGTGCCGTTAGGGCCTTCATCGGGGTTGAGCAGCAGCGGCAAGTGACTGGCTTGCAGACCGTGTTCACCAACGGTCACCAACTGCGCCAGGCGCGTGTGCTGGATCAGTTGCTGGATTTCGGGCAAATCGTCGAGAGCAAAAGCGCGAGGTGTGTACATGAAGATTTTCCTTGGCGAATGCCTGCATCCTAGGCAGGCTAATGGTTCGTTGTAAGAGCCATCTACAGCCAATTTTATAGGTCCAATCCGATGCCGCCGATCGAGCCTCCGCTGTCGTTCAACCCCGCCGGTATCGAACTGGACCGTCGGCAGGGCCTCACGCGCCAGCTGTACCAGGCCTTGCGCCAGCGTGTACTGGACGGACGGCTGGTCAGTGGCACCCGGCTACCCGCCAGCCGCGACCTGGCGGCGGCGTTGTCGATCTCCCGTAACAGCGTAGTGCGGGCCTATGACCAGCTGTATGCCGAGGGTTTTATCGAGGGGCGGGTGGGCGATGGCACCTATGTGGCGCAATTACCCCAAACGTCCGGGTCGGCAAAAAAACTATCCACAAAAGTATCCACAGGGTTTTCAACAGGCTTATCCCCAGGTTTATCCACAGATTGGCTGGATTTGCCGGTTATTTCATCCAGTCAAGTTATCCACAGCCCGGCATTGGAGCGGGTGGAAAACAACCACTTGCCGCTGCCGCCGACAGGGCCGCCCCGGGCTTTTCGGGTGGGAGTGCCAGCGTTCGATCTGTTCCCGTTCGACGTGTGGGCCAAGCTGAGTGCGGCCTTCTGGCGCAAGCCGGACCTGCAGCAGCTGTGTTATGGCGACCCGGCGGGTGATGAGCGTTTGCGTGGCCTGATCGCCGCTTACCTGCGCAGCTCGCGCGGCCTGCAATGCACGGCTGAACAAATAGTGATCACCAGTGGCGCGCAACAGGCAATCAGCCTTTGTGCACAGTTGCTGGTAACGCCCGGCGATGGCGTGGCGATTGAAAATCCGGGGTACCGTGCTGCGGGCCACGCGTTCGCGGTCGCCGGGGCGCACCTGCACGGCGTGACGGTGGACAGCGAAGGCATCGATTGCGCGGCGCTGAATGCCATCAAGCAGTGCCGCCTGGCCTATGTCACGCCGTCGCACCAGTATCCGCTGGGCGTGGTGATGAGCCTGGCCCGACGCCTGGAATTGCTGGCCTGGGCCGAGCGCACTGGCGGCTGGATCATCGAAGACGACTACGACGGCGAATACCGCTACAGCGGCGCCCCCTGGCGCCCCTTGCGGCGCTGGACCGCAGCGGGCGAGTGTTATACGTCGGCACGTTCGGCAAGGTAGCGTTCCCGGCCTTGCGTCTGGGCTATCTGGTACTGCCCGCCGGGCTGGTGCAGGCTTTCGCCCGACGCCGGGCGGTGGATGTGCGCCATTCCGAGGTCAGCACGCAGGCGGTGATGGCCGAGTTCATGGCCGCCGGGCATTTTCAGCGGCATGTGCGGCGCATGCGCCGGGCTGCGTTGAGCCGTTTGAATACCTTGCTTGGTGAATGGCCCGAGGGCATCGAGGGCATTGGCAAACTGCCCAGTGTGGCGGCCGGGCTGCACCTGACTGTGCCGGTGCACAACCTGGCCCGGGAGCAGGTACTGGTTGCCCAGGCTGCGGCGGCGGGCGTGGAGGTCAATGGGCTGAGCAGTTACTGGTTGCCCGATTCCGACCCGGGTGCCGGGCTGGTCCTGGGCTTTGCCGCCGTGCCCGAGGCGCAGATCAGCCAGGCACTGGCGCGGTTGCGTCAGGCCTGGCGATAACCCGCCTCAGGTGGCCGGCGCGGGCGCTTTGCTCAAGAACAGCGTGCGGGCCAGGTGCGGGCCGATTTCGGCGCGATAGATGGCTCGGCGTAACTGTTCGGACATGCCCTCATACTCTTCGAAAGCGCCCCCTAGCCGACGTTGCTCCAGCGTTTTCAAATGGGCGGTGGTATAGGCCTCGTTGGGCGCATTCAGGGTTGAGTAGTGAAAATGCGCATACCACAGCGCTCGCTTGGTTTTCTGGTCGCGCACCTCGTATTCCTGCATGAAGTCTTTCTTGGGGCCTTTGAGCCGGCGGCGAGTACCTACTGCATGAATGCTCACTTCCCCCTCGGCCATCAGCAGTTCCAAATGGGCTGCCTTGGGCAGACGGTTCTTGAACATGTCGAGCCTGACGCGCCGGCCTGTGCGGTAGAGCTTCTTCACGGCCTCGCCAAGTTGCCGGATCAGCGCCTGGGCGTTGGTATCGTCGGTTTCGTTCGTGGCGTTGGCGGCCCGTTCGACGACTTGTTTGGCCTGCTCCAGGGTGCGCGCCTGCCGCTCGAATTTTTCTTCGATCTCCACCGGCAGCCGTTGAAGCTGGTCGGCTTGTGCGGTGGTGCGCTCGATAAAACCTGTGACATCGTCCAGCAATGCCTGGGCGTTTACGATGCTCTTGGCCAGGCTCACGGTGGGTTGGCGGCCGACGGATGCGGACGGGCGAGTGTGTTCAACCCAGTTGCCTGAGGCTTTTTTGTGGAAAGTGGCAATGATCTCGTGGGTAATGGGTGCCTTGACGTCCACCAGGGTTGGGTCATCCGTACGAGGTTCACCGACCACCACACCCTTGAAGCGCGTCCTGATGATCTTTTTCTGGAATGAGGTGGATGCGCTCGTTGCCGCTGCTTCAGCCTTGGCATCGAGGGCCTTGCGTTCCCGTAGCGCGTTGTTCAGCGAGCGCATGGCCCGTTGGGCGTATTCGTCGATCTGTTTGCGCAGCTCCTCCACCGACTCCCTGACGATCAGCTCGGGGTACTCGCCGGGCAGGTCCAGCAGGTTCTGGTTGACCACGGTAAATTGATCGGCGACTTCGTCCAGCGTCTCGATGTAGGCGTCCAGGTCGGGCACCGATCGCCTTTCCACCAGCTCTCGGGAACTCTGGACGGTGAGTTGGGCCGCCTGAACAATGTCGTTGACCCTTTGGCGGGCCTCGGTCATGTCCGCCGTGCTGTTTTCCTGAAGGCACAGGGTGCGAGCCAGGGAAATACGCAGGCCTTTCAATTCGTCCACGTCAAACGAAGGCAGGTCTTTGCGGACTTCGAGTTCCAGTTCCGCACCCTCGGCACCGAGGTCCTTGAGGAGTTTGAAGCGCGAATGAAGGTATTCCAACTGGGTGATCAAGTTCTGGGCGCAGTCGGCCATGCGCCGACGGGCAAAGACCTCTTGCGGGTCACTGTCCATATGCTGTCCGGCGGCGGCCAGGTCTTTTTGGAAGACCGTCACTTGTTCGTCGATACCGGCTTTTGTAACGAGTAACTGATTCCTCAGATAGCCGAGCAAGCGGGACGAATACTCCGGCACGACGTCGATCAGGTTCAATGAATTGAGTTGGGCGATCACCGTGTCGTAGTCCCCCCGTCGTTTTTCCAGCGTGGCGAGAAAGGTTGTGAGGGCGCTGGCGGAGGTGCTTGGCGGTGCCGCCCGGCTGACCGAACGGGCGGCCGTCAAGGCGGCACTGTGCTGTGCTTCCTGGCGGTCGAAGGCCTCCAGTTGTTCACGCAGGCCTGCAATGGTGGCGGGCCTGAGTCGCTCGCCCCTCTTCATCCGGCTACGAAACCCGGCGCCGCGCAGGCGCAGGCGTGTATCGATAAACCATTGGCCCGCGCGGTTGTTGACCAATACCGGGCCCAGGCGCTCCGGCTGTTTGACGTCGACGATCATCACGGTATCGTTTTCGTCCACTTGCACCTTGAACCAGCGTTCGCCCACGGGGGCATACCATTGGTCGTTGAGCGGGTAGAGGTGCTGATGCGAGCCAGGCTGGGTTTGCTGCGCGCCCAGTGCTTCGGGGCGCGTTACGCTGAAGCTGTCGAGGGTCTTTTTCAGGCTCGAGGGTTTGCGGGTCAGGGCACCCAGGGTGTGCAGCGAAGGCTCGTGGCCGGCGGGCAGCTCGGGTGTCTGGATCCCCGGTAGTTGAAGGGTGGGCAGTTCGTTTGGCTGCTGGGTCGAGGGGATCGTTTCCTGGCGGCTCTCCACGGCTTGTTCCGCATGTGCAGCCGGCGATTGGCGGCTGGCCAGATGCAGCGCCAGGGCCATACCCAGGTTGAGAAATATATCGGTCAACGCTGACCATTTGGCCTCGCTGTCGCCACCTTCGCTGGCGTCGATGGCTTCCTGCACGTCATTGATCAGTTGGCCGATCCAGGCCGCAGTGCCGACGGTTTTGCCCAAAAAGGGCAAGGCAGCATTGAAGATCGTCCAGCCGGCCCGTTTGAAACTTTCCCAGCGCGCTTCGGCGTTCGACACTGACTGCTTGTCGGCCAGGTCCACCAGCGCTTTCGCGTTGGCGATGAACAGTGACGCCAGATCGTCTTCGTGAAGGGTCTGGTTGCCGAGAATGACCGGCCCCGTCATGGTCAACGCCAGCCATGGCTCTACCAGTAGCGTGGAGAGCGTGCTGGGTGAGGCCAGCAGGGTGCCGGGAAAGACAAACTGTGCGTAGTCGGACCGCACGTTGTCCGGTAGCCAGGCCAGCACTGACTCGCGCAGTTCGGTGTTTTGTTTGATGGCATAAATCAGGTTGTGTGGCGAGGCGAACTGCATCAACTGCGCAGATGATTGGGGGCGATACAGCAGGCACGGGCCGTCGGCCTGGTTCTGCGGGCCGATGACGAACATATTGGCAACCTGGTCGGCGGCCTGGCTTGTACGACGGGTAGGGATAAACGTCAGGGGCCGAATGACCACGGTGTAGCCGTTCACGCGGCGCTGGTTGGGGTCGCGTGCCATGGCCGCACAGACATAACGGTAGCCTTGTTCATCAACGCCAAACTGCTGGCGAATCTTGTATTGCAGCCCCAGCAGCGGCAACTGCAGGCGTAACTGATCGGTATAGAGGGTTTGCCTGAGCTGCGATTGCGCTGGATCGTCGAGCAGAGTGGTTTTAACCAGCTTGGGGTACTGCTCGCCGATATTCACTTGGGTGATCAGGTCTTGCAGGTATGTCACGCTCATCCAGGTCGGCAGGCTGCGGCCATCTTTGTACTGTGCAACCTTGTTGCCCAGTGGCAAAGCGATCAGGTTTTGCAAGGCCAGTTCTTCGAGACTGAAGGTGACGGTGCTGGTCAGGCCTGGGGCGGTGAATAGCCCCAAGACAACCTGGCTGGTCACGGTGATTTGTACGTATTTAAGCTTGAGCATCAGTTGCTGGTTGAGCTGAGTGTCCGTCGCTACCAGGCCCAGGTCGGTTTTCTGGGGGGCCGTCAAGGTCTTGGCCATGGCGTCTGCGAGGGCTTGAAGGGCGTATTCGCCAATCAGCGGAATATCATCCTGATAGGTTTTATTGCCGGTGCGGCTATTGAGGGTCGCGATATCGAACAGGTAGCGGCTATAGCGGGACAGCTCGGTAGAGCTGGCGCCTTTCAACCAGTCGGGTATTGCGTCGCTGATTTTTTCCAGTTTTTCCCTGTCGTCCGACGACAACTGCCCGAACTCCAGTTGCCCGCGCTCGGAGATATCGTCTTGGGTCGGCTGGGGCGTGTGGGCCAGGTTGATTCTGCCAATGGCATCGAGTTGCAGGCCGATAAGGGCGCAGGCCTGATACTCGAAAAAATCCCCTTGGGGTTCATAGAGCCGCCACTGCAGCGCCTTGTCCTTGGGGTTGATGGTTTGCAGGGCCAGCGACTTGCCCAGGTCGTCCAGGCTGTCGAACTGTTGATACCCGCCGGCAATCGAGTAGGTGAGGATCATCGTGTGCTGGTCGTGGGTGCCGACCAGCACGGCGAGTGCGGCAAGGTTGAGGTGCTCGGTGCGTGTGCCTTTGTCGATATCGATGTCGATCAGGTAGGCATGGGTGCGGTAGGTGTCATTGGGCAGGCGTACGGCGTAGTCCGGGTACAGGAACACATTCTTCGCCATGGCGCGTTCGTCCTCGCCCCAGCCTACGGACTCCTTGATATCCCAGACGCCGCGCAAGGCATTGGCGAAGGCCTGCCAACGGGTGCCGCGGGGCCCATTGGTCTGGTTCCAGAACTCCAGTTGCTGTTCCTGATACGCGACGAACAGCAGCGGGGCGGACTCATTGATCAGGCGGGCGATGGCGTCGATGCGCACCGGTAGGTGGATGTCCGTGCCGACGCTGGCGCGGTCGGTCAGGTAGTGCTTGCCGTCGATGTAGACCACGGTTTCTTTGGAAACGGCGCGTCGGGCGAGTGCGCCGGCGAGCGATTCGTGATGAGGCACGCCGGGCACCACAAGGTCGTCGATGATCAGCCAGTGTGGCGAGACGACAATGGCCAGGTCGGGGTCGATGTCCAGTTCGGGATACAGTTCCTTCAGCGCCGGCCGCAAAACGTTCGCGGCCACCTCGCGAAGGGAGGGGCCGGTGGTCAGCTGGGTGAGCAGGGCGTTGCCATTGAGGGCATCTTGCTCGGTGGAGGGGTGGGGCATGGCGGCATTCCTTGCTGGCAAAAAAGCGATGTGATTGCCAGAAAGTAGCGATGCCTGCCGGGTGGAGGGTGGTAGTTAACTGTTGACGCTGTGGCGAGGGAGCAAGCGCCCTCGCCACAGGTGTGTCAGGTTCCTGATTTGATCTTGGTCCACGCCCGGGTACGCGCGCGTTCGGCATCCCGGCCCAGCGGTTTCAAAGTATAGAGCGTGGCCATGGCCGCTTCGGTGGGGTACAGGTTGGGGTTGTTGCGGATCGCCGGGTCGACCAGGCTGGTGGCGTCCTTGTTGGGGTTGGGGTAGCCGACAAAGTCGCTGATCGGTGCGATCACCGCCGGTTGCAGCAGGTAGTTGATAAAGGTGTAGGCATCCGCGGGGTTTTTGGCGCCCTTGGGAATCGCGAGCATGTCGAACCAGATCGGTGCGCCCTCTTTGGGCAGGCGCATGTCCACGGTCACGCCGTTCTTGGCCTCTTTGGCGCGGTTGGCGGCCTGGGAGAAACTGCCGGAATAGCCCACAGCCACGCAGATGTCGCCGTTGGCAATATCGGCCATGTACTTGGACGAGTGGAAGTAGGTGATGTAGGGGCGAATCTTCATCAGCAACGCTTCGGCTTTTTCGTAGTCCTTGGGGTTGCTGCTGTTAGGGTCAAGGCCCAGGTGTTGCAGGGCCAGGGGCAGGATTTCCGACGGCGAATCGAGCAAGGCCACGCCGCATTGCTTGAGCTTGCTGATGTTCTCTTCCTTGAAGATCAGGTCCCAGCTGTCCACCGGCGCATCGGCACCCAGCGCTGCCTTGACCTTGTCCGGGTTGAAGCCGATGAGGATGGTGCCGTACATGTACGGCACGGCGAATTTATTGCCCGGGTCGTTGGCTTCGATCAGCTTCATCAGCTTGGGGTCGAGGTGGTTCCAGTTGGGCAGCTGGCTGCGGTCCAGCGGTTGGAACACGCCGGCCTCGATCTGCTTGGCAAGGAACACGTTGGACGGCACCACCACGTCATAGCCGGAGTTACCCGTGAGCAGCTTGGCCTCCAGGGCTTCGTTGGTGTCGAAGATGTCGTAGACCAGTTTGACCTTGGGGTTCTGCGCCTTGAAATCGTCGAGCGCCTTGGGGGTGATGTAGTCGAACCAGTTGTAGACCCGCAGGGTTTTTTCTTCGGCGTGCGCGGCGGTGCTCAACACGGCGGCGCAGAGCACAAGAGACTTGAACATGTTCATGCGGCTGACCCCTCAAAACCTTCGAGAACGTTGACGGCATTGATGCCGATTTCTTCTACGGCGTAGCCGCCTTCCATCACAAACAGCGTCGGCCTGCCCAGTTGGGCGATACGCGCACCCATGGCCAGGTAGTCCGGGCTGTCGAGCTTGAATTGCGAGATCGGGTCGTCCTTGAACGTGTCCACCCCGAGGGACACCACGATGACGTCGGCGCCGTAGCCTGCGATCTCGGCGCAAGCCTGTTCCAGCGCGGCGCGCCAGGTATCCCAGCCTGAGCCTGCGGGCAGCGGGTAGTTGAAATTGAAGCCCGCGCCTGTGCCTTCGCCCAACTCATCGGCGTAACCGAGGAAAAACGGAAACTCCGCCTCCGGGTGGCCGTGGATCGAGGTGAACAGCACATCGCTGCGTTCATAGAAAATCGATTGGGTGCCGTTGCCGTGGTGGTAATCCACGTCAAGGATCGCGACCTTTTGGTGGCCCTGGTCGAGAAAGGCCTGGGCGGCGATAGCGGCGTTATTGAGGTAGCAATAACCGCCCATCAAGTCGCTGGCGGCATGATGGCCGGGCGGGCGACACAGCGCGAATGCACTGCGGGCGCCTTGTTGAATCGCGTGTTGGGCGGTCAATGCCACCTGGGCTGCGCTGTACGCGGCCTGCCAGGTGCCGGCGGTAATCGGCGCGCCGCCGTCGAAGCTGTAATAACCCAGCTGGCCATGCAGGCTGGTGGGCAATACGCGGCGCAGGGTGCGGGCGGGCCAGGTGTAGGGCAGCAAGTCGCCGTCTTGGTTGAATTCGGTCCAACGTGCCCAGGCGCCTTGGAAGAAGTCGAGGTAGTCGGGGCTGTGAATACGTTGCAAGGGGCCCAGGCCAAAATCCGTGGGCGCCAGCACCGGGCCCAGCTCGCGGTCCTTGACGCGCTGCAGCACATGATCGGCGCGCGAGGGCATTTCAAAGCAGGGCATCAATTGCCCGTCCATCAATTCACACCGGCCGTGGTGCAGGTGGTGGTCGTCCGAGTAGATCGTCAGCATATTGTTGTTTTCCGCAGGCTGTGTCGTGCCTACAGTCTTGCGGCGGGCGGGGTGTATGAGAATGGCAGGAGCGGCCAAAAGGGGATGGATATGGCCAAATTGTCTGTCCGAAATTCGCCCCATTTGTGTGCGATAGGCTCTTGTGGCGAGCGGGCTTGCCCGCGTTGGAGTGCGCAGCGCTCCCGCTTTTTCTGGGGCCGCTACGCAGCCCAACGCGGGCAAGCCCGCTCGCCACAGGTGGGGGTACTCAAGTGCGAAATTGGCTCGGCGCCACGCCGCTCCAGCGTACAAACGCGTGCCGAAAGCTCGCGGTTTCGCTGAACCCCAGTGCCTCGGCAATCCGGTGGATCGGCCACTCATCCTCGCCCAGCAACTGCTTGGCCCGTTCGAAGCGTAACTCGTCGAGCAGGTCCTGGTAGCTGCACCCTTGGGCGTGCAGGTGCCGGCGCAGCGTGCGCGCCGAGCAGTTCATCTGTTGGGCCAGCCCCTCAAGGCCCGGCGCGGCCTGCAATTGGCTGGCGAGTAGTTGGCGGATCCTTCCCAGCCACGCTTGGCGCCCGGTGAATTCCAGGTTCTGTTTGCGGCAGCGCTCGGCCATGGCCCGATGGGTAATCGCGTCAGCCAGGGGCAGCGGCTGGTCAAGCCAGCGCGGGTCGAAGGCAAAGGCATTGGCGGTGGCTTGAAACTGCAAAGGGCAGTCAAAGCGTTCGCGGTAGTGTGCTTGATAGTCCGGCGCAGCGTATTCAAAGCGGGCGCCGAGCAGCGGCAGCGGGTGGCCGAGCAGGTCGTCGCAGATGACTTTCAGCGAAACCAGGCAAAACTCCACATTGAAGGTTTCCAGGGTCGGGTTTTCGCGATAATCACTGGCGCTGAACCAGATCCGCTCGCCGTCCTCGACCAGGCTCAGCTCGAAAAGTGTTCCCAGCAGCGCCGGATAACGCAGCGCAAGGCGCAAAGCGTCACCGAAGGTGGCACTGGTGAGCAGGGCATACCCGAGCATGCCGTAGGACGAAACATGCATGCGTCGGCCCAGTTCCAGACCAATGTCACGCTGCAGCGCTACGGCATTGGCGCACACGCGCATCTCCTGGTTCGTGGTAATGCGCGTGTCGGCGCGGCTCAAGTCTGCCGGGCAGATGCCGCTGCCGGCCAGCAAGGCGTCGCTGGGCAGGCCCCGTTCCTTGAATGTACCGAGCACCAGGGAGACCGCATTGAGGGTGGTGAGATGGGAATGCAGCATGGAAACTTCCAGCCAGGGGATGGCTGGAAGTGGAGCAAGTTATATGCCGGTCAGCTCAGTTCGCCACACAGGTCGAGTTCGACCAGGCGCCGGACCTCGGCGTTATCCAGGCCCGCGCCGAGCAGCGCATTGAGCTTGCCGAACACCGCTTCACGGGTCATTCCGCCGCCCGACAATACGCCCACGCCGCGCAAACGGCTGCCGGCTTCGTAAACGTCCAGCTCCACACCGCCTTCATGGCATTGGGTGATTGCCACCACCACCACGCCCTTGTCCTGGGCGCGCTTGAGGCTGGCCAGAAACGCCGGGTTGTCGCTCGGCCCGGTGCCGCTGCCGAAGCATTCCAGCACCAGCGCCTGAATGCCGCTGTCGATCAGCGCATCCAGCTGCGCGGCGGCGATGCCCGGCACCAGCGGCAGCACGCCGACATTGGCCAGGGCCTTCTCGTGACGGTAGCCCAGCGCCGCCGGCAGCTGGTCAGCCTTGGCGATGCCGCCATTGCGTTGCAGCGCGGCAAACGGGTGGCGACCGAAACTGCGGATTTTCGCGCAACGCGTCGGCGCCATCAGCGCGCCGTGGAAGTACAGCTGCACGCCGGGCGCCAGGCCTGCGTCCAAGGCTGCCAGCGCACCGCTGACGTTTTCCCAGGCATCGCTGTCGGGCACGCCGGCCGGCAGCATCGAGCCGGTAAACAGCACTGGCGCGGGCAGGCCCAGCAGTTGGAAACTCATGGCGGCTGCGCTGTAGGCCAGGGTGTCGGTGCCGTGCAGGATCAGCACCGCGTCGCAGCCGGCGTCCACCGCCTCGACCACGGCGGTGCGCAGGCGCTGCCAGTAGGCCGGGGTCATGTTGGCGCTGTCGATCAGCGGGGACATTTCCCGGAAGCGCCACGCAGGTACTGGCTCATTGGCGAGCTGCTCGCGCATGCGCGCTTCAAAACCGGATGCGGGCGCCAGGCCGTTGGCGCTGGCCTGCATGCCGATGGTGCCGCCGGTGTAGAGCACCATGACGTCTTGGGCTGGTTGGGTCATTTGAAGAATCTCCTGAACGAAAAACGCCGCCGGGCCCAGAGCATGCCCAAGGCCGGGCGGCGTGTCATCTATCTACCTGAACTCAGCGTTGCGTTTGAGCGTTCAGTTCGGCGGATGCTTGAGCGCCAGGCTCAGGCTTCACCGGATTCGCCGGCCAGGCCGTGCGATCCAGGTCCAGGTCAGGGAACTGGCTGGAATCGAACACCGGCGTCTTGATGCCCGCAGCGCGCTGGTTGTCGTAGTCATTCAGGATGCGCATGGCGATCTTGAACAGGAACGCCAGGGCGAACAGGTTGACGAACGCCAGCAGGGTCATGGTGATGTCGGCGAAGGCGAACACGGTGCCGAGGTTCTCGATGGAGCCCCAGAAAATCAGCACCAGCACCAGCGCACGGTAGCCCATCAGCACCTTGCGGTTATTGCCGACCAGGAAGCGCAGGTTGCTCTCGCCGAGGTAGTAGTTGTACATGATCGAGGTGAACACGAACAACGCCAGGGCCACCGAGATGAACATCCGGCCCCAGTCACCGACCACCGCCGCCAGGGAGTTCTGGGTCAGGGCAATGCCGTCGCCTTCAAAGCCCGGGGTGTAGAAACCGGAGAGCAGGATCAGCAACGCGGTGCAGGTGCAGATCACAAAGGTGTCGAGGAACACGCTGAACGCCTGAACCACGCCTTGGGCGATCGGGTGTTCTACCGAGGCCACTGCGGCCACATTAGGCGCACTGCCCAGACCGGCTTCGTTGGCGAACACGCCGCGTTTCACACCCATGATGATCGCGCTGCCCACCAGGCCACCGAAGGCTTGGTCGAGGCCGAAAGCGCTCTTGACGATGGTCGCGAGCATGGCCGGCACGTGGTCGAATTGCAGCACGATCACGTACAGGGTCACGGCGATGTATACCAGGGTCTTGACCGGCACCAGCAGGTCGGCGATCGAGGCGATGCGCTTGATCCCGCCGATGAATACCAGGCCCAGCAATACCGCCAGCGCCAGGCCGGTGTAGGTGGTATCCAGGCCGAAAGCGTTGTTCAGCGAGTGAGTCACGGCGTGGGCTTGCAGGCCGTTGAAGGCAAAACCGAAGGTCACCAGCAACAGGAACGCCATCACCATACCCAGCCAGCGCTTCTGCAGGCCGTGCTGGATGTAGTAAGCCGGGCCGCCACGGTAGGTGCCTTCGGCGTCGGTGCGCTTGTACAGCTGGCCGAGGGAGCATTCGATAAAGCTCGACGACATGCCCACCAGCGCGGTGACCCACATCCAGAACACGGCGCCCGGGCCACCCAGGGTCACGGCAATGCCGACGCCTGCGATGTTACCGGCACCGACGCGGCCGGCCAGGCTGAGCATCAGCGCCTGGAACGAGCTGAGTTGGCCGGAGCTGCTCTTGAGGCTGTCTTTAAACACCGAGAACATGTGGAAAAAGTGACGCAACTGCACGAAACGTGAGCGAATCGTGAAATAACCGCCGAGCCCGACAATGAGCACGATCAGGACTTTCCCTGAGAGGAAGTCGTTGATGACTTCGAGCATGGAGTGTTCCTCGCTGATTTTTCTAATGGCAAACGCAGGACGGTTCGACGTGTCGCTCAGCACCAGGCAGTGCACGACGTTCGACCCCAATCCTTTTGCGGGTGTTGTTATTCATGCGGTTTCGCGCTGTCCAGGACCTCGTTACCGACGATCTCTGACGCGAAGAGGGGCGGCACTATACCTAGGCGAGCATCATCCGTCTGCACGGGGCGATTAAAGGTTTCAGCCGGGCTGAATCGGGAAAGTCGGATTTGCAGGGCGATATTGGATTTTTTATGGGCTTCATTTCACAACCTTGAGGCAAAAAAAGGGCCTGAAGAACGAGCCTTCAGGCCCTCAAAAGGTGAGAGGTGTCTAGTCCCTCAGCCTGGTGAGCGGTGCAACAAACGCTTAGGCCTTCAACGGGACCAAGCGTGGAGCGATCATGTTTTCGGGGCGCAGGATGTCGTCGAGCATGGCGTCGTCGAGCAAGCCTTCTTCGCGCACCAGTTCCAGCACGCCGCGGCCGCTTTCAAGGGCGATACGCGCGATGCGGGTGGCGTTTTCATAGCCGATGTACGGGTTCAGCGCGGTGACCAGGCCGATGGAGTGCTCCACCAGTTCGCGGCAGCGCGCTTCGTTGGCGGTGATGCCGACGATGCAGTGTTCGCGCAGCATGTCCATGGCGCGTTGCAGCAGGCGGATCGAGTCGAAGATCTTGAAGGCGATCAGCGGCTCCATCACGTTCAGTTGCAGCTGGCCGCCTTCGGCCGCCATGGTCAGGGCCAGGTCGTTGCCGATGACTTGGAATGCAACCTGGTTCACGGCTTCCGGGATCACCGGGTTGACCTTGCCGGGCATGATCGAGCTGCCTGGCTGGCGCGCCGGCAGGTTGATCTCGTTGATGCCGGTGCGTGGGCCGCTGGACAGCAGGCGCAAGTCGTTGCAGATCTTCGACAGCTTCACCGCAGTACGCTTGAGCATGCCGGAGAACAGCACGAAGGCGCCCATGTCGGAGGTGGCTTCGATCAGGTCGGCGGCAGGAACAACCGGCTGGCCGCTGATAACGGCCAGGCGTTGTACGGCCAGGGCCTGGTAACGTGGGTCGGCGTTGATGCCGGTACCGATGGCGGTGCCGCCCAGGTTGACTTCGGTCAGCAGCTCTGGCGCCAGGGTTTTCAGGCGCGCCAGGTCTTCACCGAGGGTGGTGGCGAAGGCGCGGAACTCCTGGCCGAGGGTCATCGGCACGGCGTCTTGCAATTGGGTGCGGCCCATTTTCAGCACGTGGCTGAACTCGACGCCTTTGGCGGCGAATGCCTGGATCAGGCTGTCGAGGCTGGCCAGCAGCGCGTCATGGCCCAGCAGCAGACCCAGGCGGATCGCGGTGGGGTAGGCGTCGTTGGTCGACTGCGCCATGTTCACGTCGTTGTTGGGGTGCAGGTACTGGTACTCGCCCTTCTGGTGGCCCATGGCCTCCAACGCGATGTTGGCGATGACTTCGTTGGCATTCATGTTGGTTGAAGTGCCGGCGCCGCCTTGAATCATGTCCACCACGAATTCTTCGTGGAAATCGCCGCGGATCAGGCGGGCACAGGCTTCGCTGATGGCAGCGTGCTTGGCTTCGCTGAGCTGGCCCAACTCGCGGTTGGCGTCAGCGGCTGCTTGCTTGACCATTGCCAGGCCGACCACCAATTTCGGGTAATGCGAAATCGGAACGCCCGAGAGGCGGAAGTTATTCACCGCTCGCAGGGTCTGGATGCCGTAATACGCTTGAGCCGGTACTTCGAGTACGCCAAGCAGGTCTTTTTCTGTGCGGAATGATGCAGCGGAGGACATGACGGAAATCATCTCGATATGGACCCGGAACTGGCCGGAACGCTGTGAATGCTAGGCTTGTGGAAGTTTTTGGGCCAATGCTGTTAAACACTGGCCTATGCACAAACGGCATAATGTAGGTGTGACCCGGCTATCATGGCGGGCGTGTGTGCCAAAATGGTGCGTACCCTTGGGAGGAAGTGATGAACCTTGAGAGCAAATGGCTGGAAGACTTCAGCGCCCTGGCGGCCACGCGCAGCTTTTCCCAGGCGGCGGAGCGGCGCTTTGTCACCCAGCCGGCGTTCAGTCGGCGTATCCGCAGCCTGGAAGCCGCGCTGGGCCTGACCCTGGTCAATCGCTCACGCACCCCGGTGGAGCTGACGGCGGCGGGGCAGTTGTTCCTGGTGACGGCGCGCACGGTGGTCGAGCAGCTCGGCGAGGTACTGCGCCATTTGCATCACCTGGAAGGCGGACAGGGCGAGGTCATGCAGGTGGCGGCCGCTCACTCGCTGGCGTTGGGCTTCTTCCCGCGCTGGATCGCGCAACTGCGCAACGAAGGCTTGAACATCGCCACACGGCTGGTGGCCACTAACGTCGGTGACGCCGTGCACGCCCTGCGCGAAGGCGGTTGCGACCTGATGCTGGCGTTCTACGACCCGGACGCGGCGATGCAGATGGATGCGGAAATCTTTCCCTCGCTGCACTTGGGTAACACCGAAATGCTCCCGGTGTGCGCCGCCGACGCCGATGGCAAGCCGCTGTTCGACCTGGAAGGCGAGGGCAGCGTGCCGTTGCTGGCCTACAGCGCTGGCGCGTTTCTCGGGCGTTCGGTGCACCTGCTGCTGCGCCAGCGCGCCCTGCGTTTTACCACCGTGTACGAAACGGCCATGGCGGATAGCCTCAAGAGCATGGCCCTTGAGGGCTTGGGCATCGCCTGGGTGCCGCAACTGAGCGTGCGGGCGGAGTTGGCGCGCGGTGAACTGGTGGTGTGCGGCGGGCCGCAATGGCATGTGCCGCTGGAGATTCGCCTGTATCGCTGCGCGTTGGTGCGCAAGGCGAATGTGCGGTTGTTGTGGCGCAAGTTGGAAGGTGGGGCGGCGCAAAATACCTGAGCCTGGCACCGGGAAAATGTGGGAGGGGGCTTGCCCCCGATAGCGGTGTATCAGTGACAGATAAGTGCCTGACACACCGTCATCGGGGGCAAGCCCCTCCCACAGGGTTTTGTGGTGAGTTGGCTGACTCTTAAGTCAATAAAACCGCCACTTTGCGCCACTGGACAGATGGTCATCCGAGGGGCTGTTTATCTGGATTATTACGGTATACTGCGCGGCCTTCGGCCGGTCCAACCGGCCTTAATTCGTACACCAAGCCACGCCGGATTTCCTGCGTGGCTTGTTGTTTTTTGACGCGCCTGCGGGCGCCCAGAGAGAAGAGGCACGACGATGAGTGCATTGGTTGGCGTGATCATGGGCTCCAAGTCCGATTGGTCCACCCTTAGCCACACCGCCGATATGCTGGAAAAACTCGGCATTCCCTACGAAGTGAAAGTGGTCTCCGCCCACCGCACTCCGGATTTGCTGTTCCAGTATGCCGATGAAGCAGAATCCCGTGGCATCGAGGTGATCATCGCCGGTGCCGGCGGTGCAGCGCACCTGCCAGGCATGTGTGCGGCCAAGACCCACCTGCCGGTGCTCGGGGTGCCGGTGCAGTCGTCGATGCTCTCGGGCGTGGATTCGCTGTTGTCCATCGTGCAGATGCCGGCCGGTATCCCGGTGGCCACCCTGGCGATCGGCAAGGCCGGCGCCATCAACGCCGCCTTGCTGTCCGCCAGCATCCTGGGCGCCAAGCATCCGCAGTTCCACGCGGTGCTGAAAAAATTCCGTGCTGAGCAGACAGACAGCGTGCTGGACAATCCAGACCCACGCATCGCCTGAGGTTGTTGACGATGAAAATCGGTGTAATCGGTGGTGGCCAACTGGGCCGCATGCTGGCCCTGGCGGGTACCCCGCTGGGGATGAACTTCGCTTTCCTGGACCCGGCGCCGGACGCCTGCGCCGCTGCATTGGGTGAGCACCTGCGCGCTGACTACAGCGACCCGGACCACCTGCGCCAATTGGCCGACGAAGTCGATCTGGTGACCTTCGAGTTTGAAAGCGTCCCGGCCGAAACCGTGGCCTTCCTGTCGCAGTTCGTGCCGGTGTACCCGAGCGCCGAAGCGCTGCGCATTGCGCGTGACCGCTGGTTCGAGAAGAGCATGTTCAAGGACCTGGGCATTCCGACCCCGGCCTTCGCCGACATCCAGTCCCAGGCGGACCTGGATGCCGCCGTTGCCAGCATCGGTCTGCCGGCCGTGCTCAAGACCCGCACCCTGGGTTACGACGGCAAGGGCCAGAAAGTGCTGCGCACCGCTGCCGATGTGGTCGGCACCTTCGCCGAGCTGGGCAGCGTCGCCTGCCTGCTGGAAGGTTTCGTGCCGTTCACCGGTGAAGTCTCGCTGATCGCCGTGCGGGCCCGTGATGGCGAAACCCGCTTCTACCCGTTGGTGCACAACACCCACGACAGCGGCATTCTCAAGCTGTCCGTGGCCAGCACCGATCACCCGCTGCAGGCTCTGGCCGAAGACTATTCCAGCCGCGTGCTCAAGCAGCTGGATTACGTCGGCGTGATGGCGTTCGAGTTCTTTGAGGTCGACGGTGGCCTCAAAGCCAACGAAATCGCCCCGCGTGTGCACAACTCCGGGCACTGGACCACTGAAGGCGCCGAGTGCAGCCAGTTCGAAAACCACCTGCGGGCGGTAGCGGGCTTGCCGCTGGGGTCCACGGCCAAGGTCGGCGAGAGCGCCATGCTCAACTTCATCGGTGTGGTACCGCCTGTGGAGCAGGTGATTGCGATTGATGACTGCCACCTGCATCACTACGGCAAGGCCTTCAAGGCCGGGCGCAAGGTCGGCCACGCCAACCTGCGCTGCAAGGACCGAGCGACCCTGCAAGCGCAGATCCTCAAGGTCCAAGCGCTGATCGCCGAGCAATAAGCCAAGTCCGACGGGAACCATTGGTAACCGTCGTCTCTCTGATTGCAGGATGCCAAAGCCTGTCTAGGCTTTGGCATAGCTCACTTCATTCAGAGGGAAATGCCATGGGTATCATCGGAACCATCTTTAT
This sequence comes from Pseudomonas poae, assembly GCA_028869255.1. NCBI lineage: Bacteria > Pseudomonadati > Pseudomonadota > Gammaproteobacteria > Pseudomonadales > Pseudomonadaceae > Pseudomonas > Pseudomonas poae. The sequence continues at coordinate 5,937,628 of CP110972.1, forward strand.
CGGCTTGATCGTCGGCCTGCTGGCGCGTTTCCTCAAGCCCGGCGACGACAGCATGGGCTGGATCATGACTATCCTGCTGGGTATCGCAGGTTCCCTGGTCGCCACCTACGGTGGTCAGGCCCTGGGCATCTACCAGGCGGGTCAAGGTGCGGGCTTTATCGGTGCGCTGATCGGCGCCATCGTGTTGCTGGTAATTTACGGCCTGCTGCGCAAAAAGTAATTTAGCGACATAGCCCTCTGCGCTACGCAGGCGCAGGGGGCTAGAATGCCGACACTGTTAACCTTGTCGAGCTCCTTCATGCGCCGTGTTCTTTTGACTGTTCTTTTGCTGGGCTGCGGCCTGGTGCACGCCGGCGAACTGCCGGAAACCGACTGGCTCGACCTGATGCCGCTGTCGGACCAGAAGGCCCTCGAGGCCATGCCCGAGATCGACCACAACTCCCCCGAAGCCCAAGGCACCTTTACCGACAAAGGCGGCTTGAAGCAGAGCAAAGGCTTGCCGGCGGTGATGTACTCCACCAAGACCGTGGCGGCCATGAATGGCAAGAACATCCGCATCGGCGGTTACCCGGTGCCGTTGGAGACTGACGCCAAGGGCCGCAGCACGCTGTTTTTCCTGGTGCCGTACCCCGGCGCCTGCATCCACGTGCCGCCGCCGCCGCCCAACCAGTTGGTGCTGGTGCGTTATCCCAAGGGGCTGAAGCTGGATGATATCTACACGCCGCTGTGGGTCACGGGTACGTTGAAGGTGGAGAAGGTGAATAACGACCTGGCGGATGCGGCGTATGCGCTGGATGCGGGGAAGGTGCGGGCGGTCAAAGAGTCCGATCTTTAATTTGCCGCAGAACCCAATGTGGGAGCGGGCTTGCTCGCGAATGCAGGATGTCAGTCAGTGCATATGTGGCTGACACACCGTATTCGCGAGCAAGCCCGCTCCCACATTTTTGATTGGGTTTACAAGGCGAGAGGGGTGATGCTCACGCCCAGCGTATGACTTTCGCCTGGCGCCAGGCTCACCACATCATCCAGCACATTCGCCGTCTCGATACACAGCATGCCCTGCCAGCCATCGTCGGCCATGTCGTCGAAGGCCTTGGCGCGTTCGGTCCAGGGGTTCCAGATCACGGTGGATTTCGAGCCTTCGGCGCTGAGCTGGATGCGCCGCTGCCAGGCTTTATCGACAATATTCAGCTGGGCTGGCGTATCGAGGTAGATGCGATCCGTCTCGGCGGTGAAGTGCAGCAGGCCCGATTGCGTCTTCTCGGCCCAGCCATCGGCGGTGTCGATATAGGCCGCGCCATCCAGACCTTCGACCTGCACGTTGCGCACATCGCTCACGGCGAAGTAGGTGTGCAGCGCCTGGCTGAGGGTCACCGTATCGGGCCCACGGTTATGGCTGGTCAGGCGGATATGCAGTTGCTCGTCCAGCAGCAGGCTCAGCTTGAGGTCGACCTGATGGGGCCAGCCGGGGAAGCCACCCGCCGGCACCGGGAGCACCAGGTCTACGCGCAGCGTTTGGCCTTCAAGCTCGGTCCCAGCCAATTCCCACAGCGCGGTGCGCACAAAGCCATGGGCGCCGGCCGGCTGCTCGCTCTGGCGCATCGCTTTGACGCTGTGCGGGTTGCGGTCGAATACGCCAAACCACGGCCAGCACACCGGAACGCCGGTACGAATGCCTTTGCCGGTCTTGAAGACGGCTGCCTTGTTCGGCCAGATCAGCGGCTGTTCGCCTGCGCGCTGGTAACTGAAAATATGCGCACCCTGCTGGGCCACCATCAGTTCGGCGCCGTTGTGGCGGATGCGCCAGCAGTCCAGCTCGTCGATTTTCAGGCTTTCAACGTGGGGCGTAGGCATACAAAGCACTCTTTATGGCAGGCAATGGGGCAATTGACCGTCAAAACCCGGCGAGGTTTAACGGGCGCGTGACGGCACCGAACGCGTGCGACCGCTGCCGTCGATGGCAACGAACACGAACACCGCCTCGGTCACCTTGCGCCACTCGCTGGACAGCGGGTCGTCGCTCCACACTTCGACCATCATCTGGATCGAGCTGCGGCCGATTTCCAGGGCCTGGGTATAGAAGGACAATTGCGCGCCCACCGCCACCGGCACCAGGAATGCCATGCGATCGATCGCCACGGTGGCAACACGCCCGCCCGCGACCTTGCTGGCCATGGCGGTGCCGGCCAGGTCCATCTGCGCGACCAGCCAGCCGCCGAAGATATCGCCAAAACCGTTGGTTTCACGCGGTAGCGCGGTGATTTGCAGGGCGAGATCGCCTTGCGGGATAGGATCTTCTTGTTCGAGTTCGATCATGCCGAGGGGCCTCTGACCCGTGACGCTTTTATAGGTGGAGCAAGGTGGATAGCCGACTGTTGGAAAAACGTTTCAGCACCAACACGCGAAGCCGGGTGCGTTTCTCGTAAGGCGTACTAAAGGGAGACTCTGCCAAATCGGCTGGATGGCACCCAACGACGTTTTGGCACAGCAGCCCCTCAAGACTGCGGTTCTTGCGCTTGCAAGGGCCGAGTATATCGAGACCCATGCGCCACGACGACCTCCCGGCGCTCATTTGGTCGGTAAATAGCCGCTGTATCGCGGCTTTTGCGAGCAACTGTTCTCCTGGCGCTGTGCTTTTACAAGCGATTTGCTATCTTGCCAGACCCGCCGCAAGTCCCGGGCGTGCCGTCCTTATTACGATGATTACTATAAGAGAAGCCTTGCCATGTCCTCCGTGCCCGCAAGCAGTGCGCAACCTTCGCGCCCGCTGACCCGCAACGACTACAAAACCCTGTCGCTGTCTGCCTTGGGCGGGGCGCTGGAATTTTATGATTTCATTATTTTCGTGTTTTTCGCCACCGTGGTCGGAAAACTCTTCTTCCCGGTGGATATGCCCGAATGGCTGCGCATGATGCAGACCTTCGGCATTTTCGCCGCCGGCTACCTGGCACGCCCGCTGGGCGGCATCATCATGGCGCACTTCGGTGACCTGCTGGGCCGCAAGAAGATGTTCACGCTGAGCATCTTCATGATGGCCGTACCGACTTTGATCATGGGCCTGCTGCCGACCTACGCGCAGATCGGCCTGTGGGCGCCGCTTCTGTTGCTGCTGATGCGCGTCATCCAGGGCGCAGCGATTGGCGGCGAAGTACCCGGCGCCTGGGTGTTCGTGTCCGAACACGTACCGCCACGCCATGTGGGCTACGCTTGCGGCACCCTGACCAGCGGCCTTACCGCCGGCATCTTGCTGGGGTCGTTGGTGGCGACTGCAATCAACACTATTTATAGCCCGGAGCAGGTCTCGGATTACGCCTGGCGGATTCCATTCCTGCTCGGCGGGGTGTTCGGCCTGCTGTCGGTGTACCTGCGCCGCTGGCTGCATGAAACGCCGATCTTCGCCGAGATGCAGCAACGCAAGACCCTGGCCGCCGAGCTGCCATTGCGCGCCGTGCTGCGTGACCACCGGGGCGCCATCGTGCTGTCGATGCTGCTGACGTGGTTGCTGTCGGCCGGTATCGTGGTGGTCATCCTGATGACCCCGACCGTGCTGCAGACCGTCTACCACTTCAGCCCAACGGTTGCGCTGCAAGCCAACAGCCTGGCCATCGTCACCCTGAGCCTGGGTTGCATCGCCTCCGGCGCCCTGGCCGACCGCTTTGGTGCCGGCCGCGTGCTGATCCTTGGTTGCGCCCTGTTGCTGGCGACCTCCTGGACCCTGTACCACAGCCTGATTGCCCACCCTGACTGGCTGTTCCCGCTGTACGCCTTGACCGGTTTGTTTGTAGGCACCATCGGCGTCGTCCCTTACGTGATGGTCAAAGCCTTCCCCGCCGGTGGTGCGCTTCAGCGGGTTGTCGTTCTCCTATAACGTCGCCTACGCCATCTTTGGTGGCCTGACGCCGCTGGCGGTGTCGCTGTTGATGAAAGAAAGCCCGATGGGCCCGTCCTACTACGTGGCTGCCCTGTGTGTGATGGGCATGCTGGTGGGTGGGTATCTGTGGAAGCGCGGACGCTAAAACCAGCCCGATCCCCTGTGGCGCGGGAGCAAGCTCCCTCGCCACAGTGCCGGTGTTCATTCAATGTGTTACCCCTCCTGAGCCTTCGCTTTTCGATAGTGGCCTTTCATCTAATTGTCACATTGCGGACATAGAGTGTTCACACGGCCTACCGATACTTGGCCCCGATCCAATTATCCCTATCTGCTAGGAGCAAGGCATGAAACTGAAACGTTTGATGGCGGCAATGACTTTTGTCGCTGCTGGCGTTGCGACCGCCAACGCGGTGGCCGCTGGTGTTGACCCGGCAATTCCTGCTTACGTGAAGACCACTGGTGTGTCGGGCAACTTGTCCAGCGTCGGTTCCGATACCCTGGCCAACCTGATGACCCTGTGGGCTGAGGGTTATAAAAAGGAATACCCGAACGTCAACATCCAGATTCAGGCTGCCGGCTCCGCCACTGCACCTCCTGCGCTGACTGAAGGCACCTCCAACCTGGGCCCGATGAGCCGCAAGATGAAGGACACCGAACTGGCGGCCTTCGAGCAGAAGTACGGCTACAAGCCGACTGCTATCCCGGTTGCTGTGGATGCCCTGGCTGTATTCGTGCACAAAGACAACCCGATCCAGCACCTGACCATGGAACAAGTCGACGCGATTTTCTCCTCGACGCGTCTGTGCGGCGCTAAAGCCGACGTTAAAACCTGGGGTGACCTGGGTGTGACCGGCGACCTGGCCAACAAGCCGGTTCAGCTGTTCGGTCGTAACTCGGTATCCGGTACTTATGGCTACTTCAAAGAAGAAGCCCTGTGCAAAGGCGACTACAAGCCAAACGTCAACGAACAACCAGGCTCGGCTTCGGTCGTGCAGTCCATCAGCTCCTCGCTGAACGGCATCGGTTACTCGGGCATCGGCTACAAGACCGCCAGCGTGAAGACTGTGGCCCTGGCCAAAAAAGGCAGCACTGACTTCATCGAAGACACCGAAGAAAACGCCCTGAACGGCAAGTACCCGCTGTCGCGCTTCCTCTACGTTTACGTCAACAAAGCCCCGAACAAGCCTCTGGCCCCGCTGGAAGCCGAGTTCGTGAAGCTGGTTCTGTCCAAACAGGGCCAGGAAGTTGTAGTGAAAGACGGCTACATCCCACTGCCAGCCAAAGTTGCCGCCAAGGCCCTGGCTGACCTGGGTCTGAAAGAAGGCAACTAAGCCTGCAATATCGGGTGTAGATGCATGCTGTTCTGTGGGAGCGGGCTTGCCCGCGATGCTGGCGACGCGGTGTAGCGTTGAAACCGTATTGATGCCATCGCGGGCAAGCCCGCTCCCACATTAACCGTCTACACCCCTAATTCTTCAATCCGCTGCCAGCCCTGCTTCGCGGCGGATTTGTTGCGTCACTGCACTGTCATCTTTCTGTCATACAGGATCGCTAGGGTGTGCGCATGAATGATCTGGCCAATTCCACCATGACGACGACTTCCCCTCCCAAGCGCATTGATTTCAATACGCCTGAGCTGCAACGCAAGCGCCGCATTCGCGCGCTCAAAGATCGCCTGACCCGTTGGTACGTGTTGATCGGCGGCCTCGCCGTCCTTGGCGCCATCACCCTGATTTTCTTCTTTCTCGCCTACGTGGTCGCGCCCTTGTTCCAAGGCGCCTCGCTGACCAAGGAAGACGCGCTCACGCCCGCCTGGATCCAGGACGCCGGCAAGCCGTTGATGATTTCCCTCGAAGAGCAGAACCAGGTCGCCATGCGGGTTTCCGACAAGGGCCAGGCGCTGTTCTTTAATGTGGATACCGGTGCCGAGCTCAAGCGCGTCGACCTGCCGTTACCGGCCGGCACCAGCGTTGCCTCCATCGGTGAAGACCAGCCGGGCAGCCCGCTGGTGATCCTCGGTTTGTCGAACGGCCAGTCCCTGGTGTTCCGCCACACCTATAAGGTGTCCTACCCGGACGGCAAGAAAACCATCACTCCGGCAATTGAGTACCCTTACGGTGAAACGCCGATCGTGCTCGACGACGCCGGCCGCCCGCTGGAACACGTGACCCTCAACGCCACTGACACCTCGTTGGTGATAGCCGGCTCGGCCGGTTCGCACTTGAATGTGCTGTCCCTGAGCCGCGAAGAAAACATGATGACCGGCGAAGTCACCAGCGAGCAGAAGCGCATCGAGCTGCCGCAGATGACCGAACCGGTGAAGGCGATCTTCATCGACCCGCGCCAGCAGTGGCTGTATGTGATCAACGGCCGTGCCCTCGCGGATGTGTTCAGCCTGCGTGACAACAGCCTCAACGGTCGCTACAAGTTGCTCGAAGACGGCAACGCCGAAGTCACCGCCAGCACGCAATTGGTGGGCGGTATCTCGCTGATCATCGGTAACTCCAAAGGTGGCCTGGCCCAGTGGTTCATGGCCCGCGACCCGGATGGCGAGCAGCGCTTCAAGCAGATCCGCACCTTCCAGATGGGCACTGCGCCTATCGTGGAAATCTCCGCCGAAGAGCGCCGCAAAGGCTTCACCGCCCTCGACGCCTCAGGCAAGTTCGGCGTGTTCCACAGCACCGCGCACCGCACCCTGTTGGTCGACCCGGTGGTCGACGGCCAGGGCGTGTACGGCATGTCGCCACGCGCCAACCGCGTGATCGTCGAAGCCGGTGGCAAGCTGCAACCGCTGCTGCTGGACAACCCGCACCCGGAAGTCTCCTGGAGCGCGTTGTGGAGTAAGGTCTGGTACGAAAACTACGACGAGCCTAAATACGTCTGGCAATCGACCGCCGCCAACACCGATTTCGAACCCAAGATGAGCCTCGCGCCGCTGACCTTCGGCACGCTGAAGGCCGCGTTCTACGCCATGCTGCTGGCTGCCCCGCTGGCGGTCGCCGCTGCGATTTACACCGCTTACTTCATGGCGCCGAGCCTGCGCCGCAAGGTCAAGCCGGTGATCGAGCTGATGGAAGCGATGCCGACGGTGATCCTCGGCTTCTTCGCCGGCCTGTTCCTGGCGCCGTATGTAGAGGGGCATCTGCCGGGGATTTTCAGCCTGCTGATGCTGTTGCCGATCGGCATCCTGGTGGCCGGCTTTGTCTTCAGCCGCCTGCCTGAATCGATCCGCCTGCGCGTTCCCGATGGCTGGGAAAGCGCGATCCTGATCCCGGTGATCCTGTTTGTGGGCTGGCTCTCGCTGTACATGAGCCCGTACCTGGAAACCTGGTTCTTCGGCGGCGACATGCGCATGTGGATCTCCCACGACTTGGGGATCACCTACGACCAGCGCAACGCTCTGGTAGTCGGTTTGGCGATGGGGTTCGCGGTGATCCCGAACATCTATTCCATCGCCGAAGACGCCGTGTTCAGCGTGCCGCGTGGCCTGACCCTGGGTTCCCTGGCCCTGGGCGCGACGCCGTGGCAGACCATGACCCGCGTGGTGATCCTGACCGCCAGCCCGGGGATTTTCTCGGCGCTGATGATCGGCATGGGCCGCGCAGTGGGTGAAACCATGATCGTGCTGATGGCCACCGGCAACACCCCGGTGATGGAGATGAACCTGTTCGAGGGCCTGCGCACCCTGGCGGCCAACGTCGCGGTGGAGATGCCGGAGTCGGAAGTCGGCGGCAGCCACTACCGTGTGCTGTTCCTCTCGGCGTTGGTGCTGCTGTTGTTCACCTTTGTCATGAACACCCTCGCCGAGCTGATTCGTCAGCGTCTGCGCAAGAAATACTCGTCGCTTTAAGAAAGGTAGAAGTCTGTGAAACAGAACTCCCTGAATGGATGGTTCAAGAGCGGCGCCCCCGGCGTCTGGATCAGCGGTGGCGCGGTGTCCATCGCGGTCATCATGACCATTGGTTTGCTGGCTGTGATTGCCGTGCGTGGTTTGGGCCACTTCTGGCCGGCCGACCTGATCCAGGCCAACTACAACGTGCCGGGCCAGGAAAACCATATCGTCATCGGCGAAGTGGTGCAGAAGGAAGAAGTACCCCGCGAGCGCCTGAAAAGCGCGGGCTTGCCGGTGCCGGACCAAGGCCCGGAATTCATGACCCGCGAGCTGATCAAGGTTGGCAACCGCGACCTGAACGGTAACGACTTCACCTGGATCGTCGGCGAGTGGCTCAAGGACCAGACCACGCCTGCGAACCTGATGACCATCGAGCGTCGCGAGTGGGGCAATTTCTACGGCACCCTGGTCAACGTCAAGCAGGATGGCAAGGTCATCGCCGAAGGCGAAGCCGCTTGGCCGGAGTTGCAGGCCCGTGTCGACCGCGTCAACTCGCTGGCCGCCCAGCTCAAGACCCTGGAAAAATCCGATATCGGCGCGATCAACGCAGGCCTGGAGCGCATCCGCCTGCACGGTCGCAAACTGGAACTGGAAGGCAAGCTCGACGCCGCCGCCCAGGCCGACATGGACGCAGGCCGCGCCGAGCTGAATGCCCGTTACCAGGAAATCGAAGCGCGCCTGGCCGATCTGCACGCCCAGTTCAACCGTGACGCCCTGACGGCCCGCGATGCGAACGGCAAGGAAGTGGAAATCGGCATCGGCAAAGTGGTGCACGCCTATCAGCCGAACGCCATGGGCACGCTGACCAAGGTCGGTTTCTACTTCAGCAAGGTCTGGGAATTCCTCAGCGATGACCCACGGGAAGCCAACACCGAAGGCGGGATTTTCCCGGCGATCTTCGGCACCGTAATGATGACTTTGATCATGGCGATGATCGTGACCCCGTTTGGTGTGCTGGCGGCGGTGTACCTGCGTGAATACGCCAAGCAGAACGCCCTGACCCGGATCATCCGCATCGCCGTGAACAACCTGGCCGGCGTACCGGCCATCGTCTACGGCGTGTTCGGCCTGGGCTTCTTCGTGTATGTATTGGGCGGCTCGGTGGATCGCCTGTTCTTCGCCGAAGCCCTGCCGGCACCGACCTTCGGCACGCCGGGCCTGCTGTGGGCCTCGCTGACCCTGGCGCTGCTGGCGGTGCCGGTGGTGATCGTGGCCACCGAAGAAGGCTTGGCGCGGATTCCTCGCACCGTGCGTGAAGGCTCGCTGGCACTCGGCGCGACCAAGGCGGAAACGCTGTGGAAGATCGTGCTGCCGATGGCCAGCCCGGCGATGATGACCGGCATGATCCTCGCCGTGGCCCGCGCCGCCGGTGAAGTGGCGCCGCTGATGCTGGTAGGTGTAGTGAAACTGGCACCGTCGCTGCCGCTGGACGGCAACTACCCGTATCTGCACCTGGACCAGAAGATCATGCACCTGGGCTTTCATATTTATGACGTCGGCTTCCAGAGCCCCAACGTCGAAGCCGCACGGCCGCTGGTGTACGCCACCGCCTTGCTGCTGGTGCTGGTGATCGCCACGCTCAACTTGTCGGCAGTGTGGATTCGTAACCACCTGCGCGAAAAATACAAAGCGTTGGACAGCTAACGCAGTCCCTGTGGGAGCTGGCTTGCCTGCGATGGCATCACCGCGGTTTCACTGAAAGACCGCGCCGCCCGCATCGCAGGCAAGCCAGCTCCCACAGACACAGCATTTGAGTAAGCCGCCCCAGGCGGCTCAATGAAACGAATTGGTAGCACAGGGAGCATCCCATGCAACACGACACCCATTCCCACGGCATCAACATGTCTGCCCTGGGTCGCGACAAGCAGAGCCTGAGCCTGGCCCAGGAAACCGTGGCCATCGAAGTGCCGGGCCTGAGCCTGTACTACGGTGAAAAACAGGCGCTGTTCGACGTCAGCATGAACATCCCCAAGCAGCGCGTGACGGCCTTTATCGGCCCGTCCGGCTGTGGCAAGTCCACGCTGCTGCGCACCTTCAACCGTATGAACGACCTGGTGGACGGTTGCCGTGTGGACGGTGCCATCAACCTCTACGGCACCAACATCTACCGCAAGGGCGAGGACGTGGCCGAGCTGCGTCGTCGCGTGGGCATGGTGTTCCAGAAACCCAACCCGTTCCCCAAGACCATCTACGAAAACGTGGTCTACGGCCTGCGCATCCAGGGCATCAACAAGAAACGCATCCTCGACGAAGCCGTTGAGTGGGCCCTCAAGGGCGCGGCGCTGTGGGACGAGGTCAAGGACCGTTTGCATGACTCGGCGCTCGGCTTGTCCGGCGGCCAGCAACAGCGTCTGGTGATCGCCCGTACCATCGCCGTGGAGCCGGAAGTGCTGCTGCTCGACGAACCCTGCTCGGCACTCGACCCGATCTCGACATTGAAAGTCGAAGAGCTGATCTACGAGCTCAAGTCCAAGTTCACCATCGTCATCGTGACCCACAACATGCAACAGGCGGCGCGGGTTTCCGACTACACCGCGTTCATGTACATGGGCAAGCTGGTGGAGTTCGGCGATACCGATACCCTGTTCACCAATCCGGCGAAGAAGCAGACCGAAGACTACATCACCGGTCGCTACGGCTAGGAAGCTGTGGTTCTGATTGCACTGACGCTGCGGTTCTCCGCACCTTACCGGACGCTCCAAGGACGCCAACATGATTAGCAAAGAAGGCCTTACCCACCACATCTCCGCGCAGTTCAACGCCGAGCTTGAGGAAGTGCGCAGCCACCTCCTGGCGATGGGCGGTCTGGTGGAGAAGCAAGTCAACGACGCGGTCACCGCGCTGATCGAGGCCGACTCGGGCCTGGCCCAGCAAGTGCGCGAGATCGACGACCAGATCAACCAGATGGAACGCAACATCGACGAAGAATGCCTGCGCATTCTCGCCCGTCGCCAGCCGGCGGCTTCCGACTTGCGTTTGATCATCAGCATCTCCAAGTCAGTGATCGACCTGGAGCGTATCGGTGACGAAGCCACCAAAATCGCCCGCCGCGCCATCCAGCTGTGCGAAGAGGGCGAAGCGCCGCGTGGTTACGTGGAAGTGCGGCACATCGGCGATCAGGTGCGCAACATGGTGCGCGATGCCCTCGACGCCTTTGCCCGCTTCGACGCCGAACTGGCGTTGTCAGTGGCCCAGTACGACAAGATCATCGACCGTGAATACAAGACCGCGCTGCGCGAGCTGGCGACCTACATGATGGAAGATCCGCGCTCTATCTCGCGGGTCTTGAGCATCATCTGGGTGCTGCGCTCCTGGAACGTATCGGCGACCACGCACGTAATATCTCGGAGCTGGTGATCTACCTGGTGCGCGGTACCGACGTGCGGCACATGGGTCTCAAGCGCATGAAGGCCGAAGTTGAAGGTTCAGTCGACCAAATCCCTAATGTTCCGGGCAAAACTGACGATAAGTAAGGTTGCCCGAGAAATTAACGCCCGGCCTTTGGCCGGGCGTTTTCGTTTGTAGCGGAATCGGATGAAAGAAAGTCCGAACGTGACTGCAGAGTTTTTGGCAAAATGCCATCAGTCAGGCGTTTTGTGTGCCGCCGTTTTTATAGGATGAAGGGTCGATGAGTAAAGTCAGTGTATTGGTGGTGGATGATGCCTCGTTTATCCGCGACCTGGTGAAGAAGTGCCTGCGCAACTACTTCCCCGGGATCAAGCTTGAAGATGCGGTGAACGGCAAAAAGGCCCAGGCTATCCTGATGCGCGAGACCTTCGACCTGGTGCTGTGCGACTGGGAAATGCCAGAGATGTCCGGGCTTGAGCTGTTGACCTGGTGCCGCGAACAGCCGCACCTCAAAGCCATGCCGTTCGTGATGGTGACCAGCCGTGGCGACAAGGAAAACGTGGTCCAGGCGATCCAGGCCGGGGTTTCCGGCTACGTCAGCAAGCCGTTCACCAACGAACAGTTGCTGAACAAGGTCAAGCAGGCCCTGCACAAGATCGGCCGCCTCGACGCCCTGGTCGCCAGCGCGCCCACCAAGATGAACTCGGCCTTCGGCAACGATTCCCTGAGCGCCCTGACCGGCGGCAAACCCGAAGCGGTCAAGTCCGCACCTGTGGCTGCTGCTGCGCCCGCGCCGAGTCGAGGCCTGCTCAACAGCCCGCCGGTTCAGGCGCCTGCGGCTGCATCCCCTGCCGGCGGTCGTGGCCAAGGCCAGTTGCGCCTGTCCAGCGGCACCCAGCAATGTGTGATCAAGGCGCTGAGCATCAAGGAGGCGCTGCTGGTGGTGCGGCGCGGTGAAGTCCTGCCCCAGGTGCTGGAAAGCGCTGTGCTGGACCTTGAGCAAGGCGATAACGCCGAAGTCGCCCGCCTCAACGGCTACCTGCACGCCATCGTCGCCTTCGAGCCCAAGCCGGACAGCGACTGGCTGCAACTGACCTTCCGGTTTATCGACCAGGATGCGCAGAAGCTGGACTACATCTCCCGCCTGATCGCACGCGGTACGGCGCAGAAGCACTTCGTGCCGGGTGCCTGATTTGTAGAGCGACATCTATCCAGTGTGGGAGAGGCGGTGCGACGGTTCGACTCGCCCGCACCCCCATTGGATCTTCATTGCGACGTACACAGCTGTCATGATCCGTTGCTAGTCTGCCGCTCAGTCATACCGACAGGTTCGCGCCATGCTCTTTCGCCCGTTGCTGTTCTGCATGCTGGCTTCGGTCGCCGTTTCGAGCCAGGCCATGACCCTCTACAAATCCACCGATGCCAACGGCATGGTGTTTTTCAGCGACCGGCAAACCCCCGGCGCCCAGGCATTCGTGATCCAGGAGCGCAGGGTCGAGCCGGTACGACCGCCGCTGCGACAAAGGCCAACCGCGAGTTATCCACAGCAAGCCTACCGCTACCCGCTGCCCTGGCGCGGCGGGCCGTTCCGGCTGACCCAGGGCCCCAACGGCAGCTTCAGCCACACCGATGCCAAAAGCCGCTACGCCATGGACATCGCCATGCCCGAAGGCACGCCGATCATTGCGGCGCGCAGCGGCGTGGTGGTGAAGATCGAGAATAACCAGGCCGGGCGTGGCAACGATGCCTCGGGGAATTTCGTGCGCGTGCAGCACGATGACGGCACGCAGGGCGTGTACCTGCACCTCAAGCAAGGTTCGGTCAGTGTGCGGGCGGGGCAGCGTGTAGCGGTGGGAAGCCCGCTGGCATCGTCGGGCAATACCGGCAACAGCAGCGGGCCGCATCTGCACTTTGTGGTGCAGCAGAGTACCGAGGCCGGGCTGGTGTCGATCCCTTACGAGTTCAACCAGCCGGTCGGCACATTGCCCAACTTTGCGTTGGGCAATTGAGGGTCAGTCCAGCAACAGGACCTTGGCCAGCACGATTTTCGGGCCTTTCATCTTCTTGATGATGATCCGCAAGCCTTCAACCTCCAGCACTTCTTCTTCTTCCGGCACCCGCTTGAGGGTGTCGTAGATCAGCCCGGCCAGGGTTTCGGCTTCGATGTGGTCCAGGTCGACGCCCAGCAGGCGTTCCACCTTGAACAGCGGCGTGTCGCCTCGTACCAGCAATTTACCTGGCTGGTAGGCGAGGATGCCGCGCTCGGCCTTGCGGTGTTCGTCCTGGATATCGCCCACCAGCACTTCCAGCACGTCTTCCATGGTCAGGTAGCCGATGATCTTGCCGTCGGCTTCTTCCACCAGGGCGAAGTGCGCGCCGCCTTTGCGGAACTGCTCCAGCAGCTGCGACAGCGGCATATGCCGCGACACGCGCTCCAGCGGGCGGGTCAGCTCGGCCAGGTTGAACGACTCGGGGATGTGGTCCAGGGCCGCCAGTTCCAGCAGCAGGTCCTTGATGTGCAGCAGGCCCACGAACTCGTTGCGCACCGCGTCATACACCGGGTAGCGGCTGAACTTGTGACGGCGGAACAGCGCAAGGATTTCCTTGAGCGGGGCGTTGAAGTCCAGGGTCACCAGGTCTTCGCGGGAGTTGGCCCAGTCCACCACTTCCAGCTCGCCCATTTCCACGGCCGAAGCCAGCACGCGCATGCCTTGGTCGCTGGGGTCCTGGCCACGGCTGGAGTGCAGGATCAGCTTGAGTTCTTCGCGGCTGTAATGGTGCTCATGATGCGGGCCAGGCTCGCCTTGGCCGGCGATGCGCAGGATGGCGTTGGCGCTGGCGTTGAGCAGGTAGATCGCCGGGTACATGGCCCAATAGAACAGGTACAGCGGCACCGCCGTCCACAGCGAGAGCAGCTCAGGCTTGCGAATCGCCCAGGATTTGGGCGCCAGTTCACCGACCACGATGTGCAGGTAGGAAATCACGAAGAACGCGGCAAAGAACGAAACGCCCTTGATCACTTCCGGCGACTCGACGCCCACGGCGCCCAGCAACGGCTCGAGGATGTGCGCAAAGGCCGGCTCGCCGACCCAGCCCAGGCCCAGGGAGGCGAGGGTGATACCCAGCTGGCAGGCCGACAGGTAGGCGTCGAGCTGGCTGTGCACTGTGCGCAGGATCTGCCCGCGCCAGCCGTTCTTGTGGGCGATGGCCTCGACCCGGGTGGCGCGCAGTTTGACCATGGCAAATTCCGCCGCAACGAAGAAACCGTTGAGCAGTACCAGGACCAGTGCAAAAAGAATCATGCCGAAGTCGGCGAAGAGTGTGGCGAAGGTGATACCAGGGGGAAGGGTCCATGATGGGGTTTTGCAGGTTCCGTGTGTTCAATAAGGGGTGGCAAAAAGGCCTGAAAGGCAGGCGCAAGTCGGCCAATGTAGCGGCTGACGGGGCGCTTGCCTAGTGCCCGCTGCCGGGCGGGGCAAGGAATGCATTCTTGGAAACGATGCAAATCCAATGTGGGAGGGGGCTTGCTCCCGAATGCGGTGGGTCAGTCAACACATTCATAGCTGACCCACCGCTTTCGCGAGCAAGCCCGCTCCCACATTTGGTTGGGTGGCGTGTTCGGTTTATTCGTCCGTACCGATCACTCGCGAACGGGTCATCTGCGCCGGCGGAAAATGGCAGGTGAAGGTACTGCCATGGCCCAGTACGCTGCTGATTTCCAGGCGTGCGCGATGGCGCAGCAGCACATGCTTGACGATGGCCAGCCCCAGCCCGGTGCCGCCGGTGTTGGAGTTGCGGCTGGAGTCTACGCGGTAGAAGCGTTCGGTCAGGCGCGGCAGGTGCTTGGCGTCGATGCCGATGCCGGAGTCTTGCACGCTCAGGTGCGCACCGTGTTCGTCGGCCCACCAGCGGATGCGGATATTGCCCTTGTCCTGGGTGTACTTCACGGCGTTGAACACCAGGTTGGAGAACGCGCTGCGCAATTCGCCTTCGCTGCCTTTGAGCAGCACCATCGGGTCGGCTTCCAGGGTGATCTGCTGGCCGCGTTCGCCGGAGAGGGCCTGGGCGTCATTCTTGATGGTCTGCAACAGGCTTTGTACGGCCACCGGATGGTTATCCGACGGGTAATCCGTGGCCTCAAGCTTGGCCAGTAACAGCAGGTCATTGAGCAGTGTTTGCATGCGTGAACCCTGCTGCTGCATCTGCTGCAGGGCGCGGCTCCAGCGCGGGTTGATCTCGTCGACGTTATCCAGCAGCGTCTCCAGGTAACCGCAGATTACCGTCAAAGGCGTGCGCAGTTCGTGGGAGACGTTGGCGACGAAGTCTTTGCGCATCTGTTCCAACTGGTGGATACGGGTCACGTCGCGCACCAGCATCAAGTGTTCGTTGTTGCCATAGCGCGTGAGGTACAGCTGGATACGCACGCGATCATTGGTGGGCGAGGGGATTTCCAGCGCTTCTTCGTAGTTCTCCTGCTCGAAGTACTCCTTGAAGCGCGGGTGGCGCACCAGGTTGGTCACCGGCTG
The DNA here is from genome assembly GCA_028869255.1 of Pseudomonas poae. NCBI lineage: Bacteria > Pseudomonadati > Pseudomonadota > Gammaproteobacteria > Pseudomonadales > Pseudomonadaceae > Pseudomonas > Pseudomonas poae. Next base: position 5,953,265 of record CP110972.1, read on the forward strand.
GCCGCTGTCCTGGGGCGTCTTGAGGCCCAGCAGGGTCTCGGCGGCGCGGTTCCACCACTCCAGGTTGCCGTCGCTGTCGAGCATGATCACCGCGTCTTTGAGCGCGGCGGTGGACTCCTGCACCCGGTCGATCACCGCTTGCAGGCGCCCGCGAACGCGTTGGTCGCGGCGTTGCAGGTGGTAGATGCTGTCGAACACCTCGCCCCATAGCCCATAGCCGTCGGGTGGCGCTTCATCGGGTTTGTGCTGGCGCAGCCATTCATGCAGGCGCAGCAGTTGTTTGAGGGTCCAGCCCAGGTACAGGGCGATGCCGGCTGCCAGGCTCCAGCCATATTGGCCGCTGACCAGGCCCACCAGCAGGCAGCCGGTGATCAACAGCAACAGGTGGCGGATCAGGGTGCCATGCCAGTTTTGGTTCACAATCGGTCCTTCGGACAGTGAAAAGTTTCAAGCTGCAAGCGACAAGTCAGAGCAGATCGGCTTCCACTTGCCGCTTGTAGCTAACCGCTTGCAGCTGCTTTCAACCTTTGGTTGAAAACCGATAGCCGGTGCCGCGCACGGTTTGTACCAGATTCTCGTAGGCATCGCCCAAGGCTTTGCGCAGGCGACGGATATGCACGTCCACCGTGCGCTCTTCCACGTACACGTTGCCGCCCCACACCTGGTCCAGCAACTGGCCACGGGTGTAGGCGCGTTCCTGGTGGGTCATGAAAAATTGCAGCAGGCGATATTCGGTCGGGCCCATCTCGGCAGGCTTGCCGTCGATGGTCACACGGTGGCTGATCGGGTCCAGAATCAGACCGTCGACTTCGATAGGGGCTTCGCCATCAGTCGGACCGGCACGGCGCAGTACGGCTTTCAGACGAGCGACCAGCTCGCGTGGGGAAAACGGTTTGGTGATGTAGTCATCGGCGCCGACTTCCAGGCCCTGGATCTTGTTGTCCTCTTCGCCCTTGGCGGTGAGCATGATGATCGGGATATCCCCGGTCAGCTCGTCACGCTTGAGGCGGCGGGCCAGTTCGATGCCGGAGGTGCCGGGCAGCATCCAGTCCAGCAGGATCAGGTCCGGCTTGCGGTCGACGATAATGGCATGGGCCTGCTGGGAGTTCTCGGCCTCCAGGCAGTCATAGCCGGCCATTTCCAACGCAACGGCGATCATCTCGCGAATGGGCGCTTCGTCGTCAACAATCAGAATGCTCCTGCCAACCATGCCTAAAATCCTCTTGTCATTTAACTGTCTTGCGCCGCATTAGATAACGGAATTATTGCAGTCGTGTGACAGTAATTTAGTCGCTTGGGCAATTCGCGCCTCTCTGGGCTACGCTTGGGGTCCGAATCCTGACAACCACAAAAGGAAGGTTCCGATGACTTACAGCACTATTTCCTGGAAAGCCCTGCTGGTTACGGCGGCGCTGTCACTGCCGGGCCTGGCATTCGCGGCGGAGCCGGCGATGACCCATGACGGTTTGTTGGTGGATCACAAAGGGCTGACCCTCTACACCTTCGACAAGGATGCCGATGGCAAATCCGTGTGCAAGGACCAATGCGCAACTAACTGGCCGCCGCTGAAGGCTGAGTCCACCGACAAGTCGACGGGCGATTGGACAGTCATCACCCGCGATGACCAGACCAGCCAGTGGGCCTACAAAGGCAAGCCGGTTTATACCTACAAAGATGACAAGAAGGCCGGTGACAAGACCGGAGACGGCAAGGGTGGGGCGTGGCACGTCATCAAACCCTGATCCGCTACCTGTGTGGCGAGCGGGCTTGTTGTGGCGAGCGGGCTTGCCCGCGTTGGGCTGCGAAGCGGCCCCTAAACACGACAACTCGAGTTTCCTGAAATAACGCGGCGGCCCTCATAGGGGCCGCTTCGCGGCCCAACGCGGGCAAGCCCGCTCGCCACAATAAGCCGGCTTATGGCAACTCAGGCCAAGCGCTTATCGAAACGCGTAGTCCGCCACAATCCCCACAAATATCGCCAACCCCGCCCAGTGGTTGTGCAAAAACGCCTTGAAGCACTTCATCCGATCCTTGTCGCGGGTGTACCAGAACTCCCAGGCAAAGCAGCCCGCCGCCGCCGCCAACCCCAGGTGGAACCAGCCGCCCAGCTCAAACCGAGCGCCTGCCAGCAGCAGACACAGCAGCGCCAGGCCCTGCAGGGTAACGATGATCACGCGGTCGGCCTCGCCGAACAGAATGGCGGTGGATTTAACGCCGATCTTCAAGTCGTCGTCACGGTCGGTCATCGCGTAATAAGTGTCATAGCCCACCGTCCACAGCAGGTTGGCGATGTACAGCAGCCACGCTGCAGCAGGCAGGCTGCCGGTCTCGGCGGTGAACGCCATCGGCATGCCCCAGGAAAACGCCGCGCCCAACACCACCTGCGGGTAATAGGTGTAGCGCTTCATGAACGGGTAACTCGCCGCCAGCGCCAGGCCGCCGAGGGATAGCAGGATGGTGGTGGCGTTGGTCAGCAATACCAGCAGGAAACTGACGCCCATCAGCACTGCAAAGAACACCAGCGCCTCTTTCGAACTGATCTTGCCGCTGACCAGTGGGCGTTGCTCGGTACGCTTTACATGGCCGTCGACCTTGCGGTCGGCCCAGTCATTGATCACGCAGCCGCCGGCACGGGTCAGCACTACGCCCAGCACGAAAATCACGATATTGCTCAAAGACGGCGAGCCCTTGCCGGCAATCCACAGCGCCCACAGCGTCGGCCAGAGCAGCAGGTAGATGCCGATGGGCTTGTCCATGCGGGTCAACTGAATGAAATCCCAGGCCCTGGGGTTCAGGCGGTTCAAGGACTTGAGCAGACGTTGATACATCAGCAGTTCTCCGGGTGGTCATGCAGTGCGCGCCAGAAGCTCGGCAGGAAGATTTCCGCCACCAGCACACTCAGCCGCCCGCGATCGAAGCGCGAGCGGCGCGCCCACAAGCCGTCGACCTGATCTGCGGTGGGCAGCCATGGCCGGGGGTAACGGCACACTTCGATCGCCTGGCGGGTGAAGGCGTGGTCGCAGAACAGCAATTCGCCAAGCGAACGGCTGCCCAACTCATCCATATGCAAGCCGTCGCCCTGCAGCGCACTGCGTGCCGCCACGCTGCGGGCGAACACCCACGGCTGGCCATGCCCGCGCAAATACACCTCGCGCACCCAACCGGTAGTGGCCGGCGCAAGCCCCAATGCAGTGCATTCATCGTCGCGCAGCGGCTGCCAGCCTTCGAACAGTGGCGTCACGCTGAAGCCGTCATTGGACAGCCACGTCAGCCGGCGCGTCAGCGAGCCTTCATCGAACAGCCAATTGAGGGTCAAGGGCGCGGGCAATGGGCTCAGAAGGCTCTGGGTCAGCCATTGGCAAGCATCGGGAAGGGCGATTGAGTGCGGCACGGTGAGTCAGTATTGGCAGCAAAAGAGGCGGCGAGCTTACCATGGCGTCCTGAGCTTTTGCCGGGCCGAACCGGCCGCTTGCGTCGATCATGCTTGCATCTGCCGGCCCCGATCAGTACAAAACGCCCTGAGCCGCACGGCAACGCTGGTCTATCGACCGTCGGCCAACACGCCTGGACCCTGAGGAAGCAAGTAATGAAGAAGTGGCAATGTGTAGTCTGCGGCCTGATCTACGACGAAAAAGATGGTTGGCCGGATGACGGAATTCTGCCCGGCACCCGTTGGGAAGATGTCCCGGAAGACTGGCTATGCCCGGATTGCGGCGTGGGCAAAATGGATTTCGAAATGATCGAAATCGCTTAATCATCAAGTTCAGAAACGTACTACAAGGAGAAAGGAATGAACGCACCTGTCGTGATCATCGGCACAGGATTGGCCGGTTACAACGTGGCCCGGGAGTTTCGCAAGCTCGACAGCGAAACCCCGTTGCTGCTGATCACCGCGGATGACGGGCGCTCCTACTCCAAGCCCATGCTCTCCACCGGCTTTGGCAAGAACAAGGAAGCCGATGGCCTGAGCATGGCCGAACCCGGTGCCATGGCCGAGCAGCTCAAGGCCCAAGTGCGTACCCACACCCGCGTCAGCGGCATCGACCCGGGCCACAAGCGCCTGTGGATCGGCGAGGAGGCGGTGGCCTATCGTGACTTGATCCTGGCCTGGGGCGCCGAGACAGTACGTGTGCCGGTTGAAGGTGATGCGGCGGAGTTGGTGTTCCCGATCAACGACCTCGAAGACTACGCACGTTTTCGCGCCGCCGCTGCCGGCAAACGTCGCGTGCTGTTGCTCGGCGCCGGCCTGATCGGCTGCGAATTCGCCAATGACCTGATCCTTGGCGGCTACGAGATCGACCTGGTGGCGCCGTGCGAGCAAGTCATGCCAACCCTGCTGCACCCGGCCGCCGCCGCAGCGGTACAGGCCGGGCTGGAAAGCCTCGGTGCGCGGTTCCACCTGGGCCCGGTGCTCAACCGCCTGCAGCGCACAGCTGACGGCCTTGAAGCGCACCTGTCGGACGGTGAAGTGATCCACTGCGACCTGGTGGTGTCGGCTATCGGCCTGCGCCCGCGTGTCGACCTGGCAGCTGCCGCCGGCCTGCAGACCAACCGTGGAATCATGGTCGACCGCCACCTCAAGACCTCCCACGCCAACATCTATGCCTTGGGCGACTGCGCCGAGGTCGATGGCCTCAACCTGTTGTACGTGATGCCGCTGATGAGCTGCGCCCGCGCCCTGGCCCAGACGTTGGCCGGTAACGCCACGGCCGTCAGCTACGGCCCGATGCCGGTCACCGTCAAAACGCCGGTGTGCCCGCTGGTGGTCTCGCCGCCGCCACGCGGCACCGAAGGCGTGTGGAGCGTCGAAGGGCAGGGCGCCGACATCAAGGCCCTGTGCCGCGACGCCAGTGGCCGCCTGCTGGGTTATGCGCTGACGGGGACCGCCGTGATGGAAAAACTGGCCCTCAACAAAGAGCTTCCGCCTTTGCTGGCGTAAATACCGGTCGTTCTGTCGGAATAACCCTGTTTTTGTGCTGAGAAAGCTCGCCGCGAGACTGGCGGAGCGTGCGAGGGCATGCCATCCTCACTCCCGTCTGCCGCAGAGTAGAGCCTGCGGCGCCGCTGGGCGCTGCTCCATTAGAGAGCAGCACGGACATAACAACAAAAAACCGTCAAAGAGGCTTCACTTATGCGTAAACCAGAACTCGCAGCCGCCATCGCTGAAAAAGCGGACCTCACCAAAGAACAGGCCAACCGCGTACTCAACGCCGTTCTCGAAGAAATCACCGGCGCCCTGCACCGCAAGGACAGCGTCACCCTGGTTGGCTTCGGCACCTTCCTGCAACGCCACCGTGGCGCCCGCACCGGCAAAAACCCGCAAACCGGTGAGCCTGTGAAAATCAAGGCGAGCAACACCGTTGCATTCAAACCGGGCAAGTCGCTCAAAGACAGCGTCAACCCGTAAGCGTTGGGCCGTCTCGAAGGGAGGCGGGGCGGTAAAAAAATGGGCACGCCGACAGGGTCGGGTGCCCATTTTTGTTGGTTGGTGTTAAACCTGTGCAGTGAAATAAAAAGTTATATATCGCTATATATAATGGTGTGCGTGATTTATTAGACAGCTGTTTGTGGGGGCGGAATTTTCTTTATGGAGTGATGGCATAAGTGACAGAGCCTGCCTGATTTATAATTCAAGAAATCTGGAACTTTTAATTTTATTATGTCACTCAGGTTTTGAGAGTGCAGCGAGCCCTCTCTAAATTGTTTATTTGTTATGGGTGACACTATGAAGTTATCTGGACAGTTCCATATTCCTCTTGTCTTGCCTCAAGTCAATACTGATACTCCACAACATAAAATCCCCGTGCCGCCAGGCGTGATGCATAGCGCCAATTCGACTGCGCCCGTAACCGACTATGGTTACCCTGAAGCAACCGCTGAGGAACGCTTCAAGAGGGCTTTCAAAGCGGGCGGGCTGTTACGCTCAAAGGTGGGAACGGGACAGAACAAAGTTAAAAATAAATGTTGTGATAGCAATAAAACCGATGGTAAAGAGAAGGCCGGTAGTAGTAACACCGTGGGTAAGGACAAGCTCAAGCCAGAAACTGCTTATAAGAAGGAGTCACAGAAATTACCCGGTGGTCCCAACAGCCCTGGCAGTGCTGCACATAAATCTCACACTATTAATAACTTGCAGCGCAGCGGCTTTTTCCCTCCTGTTTCCGCGGAGATTGCAAAGGTCGTACGCAACGCCTTAGTTGAAGCGACCGTGGGCGGTTTGGTCAGCTTGGGCTTCAGTGTTGCAAGACATGTTATTTCCGACAAAATGGAAAAACGAATTACAGCGCAGGCTGAAATGCCTGGTGCAGAAAAAAAGAATGCGGACGGAACCAAATCCACCGTAGATCCTTCCGCGACCCAGCAGCAGAAAATCGACGCACGTGTGGAAGGCGCTGAAATAAAAGTTGAATTGCTCGCCAATACGATTATTTCAGTCAACGAAGGGCCCGACGCGCCGGCAGTCGGCAAATCGCCCGATGCCCCTACGACCACCAACGAGCGCCTGGCCAACCTTGAGAAAACCCTCGATGCAGCCGAGGGCCCGCTGGAAGATATCGCAGTCAGGTATGGTCAGCTTTACACCCGCTCATCCGCCGCTGACTCGTCGTCACCTAGTACGCCGGAGGAGCGCCTTGATCACATCGAACAACGTTATGTGAAAATGGACAAGATGTTCAAAAGGTTGGTGCTGTTGAAGGAGGCTGAGGCTGCAGAGGAAGAATAGTTTTTTAAAAAATGGTGTAGAGGGTGGGCGCTTAGTGGGGTAAGCGCCTTCTTCATTTGCCATGTTGCGTTCAGTTCAAACGCTGGAAACGCGGCCAAGCTAAAGACAAACCGTTGCCTAACGGCAAAGCTCCGGCATGGGATGTGGTAAGAAATCGGTACTGAAAAAACCCTTATGAAGCCTCAAAAGCCTCTGATGAATTCAATCCGGCTAACGTGAGCCGTATGACGCGCAGGTCGTCATTAAAACCAATACCAAACTTCTTAAGGAAGCCTTGAAGGGGCAAAGGGGATGGATTTATATAATTTATCTAACTGTCATTAATCTGAATAAGCCTGTCCACTTTAATTCGGAGTCGTATAGGTCAATCAATTTTTCGTCGTCATGGCGTTGATCTTTATTAGAGCGCGATTTCAAAAACTACTTTGCCAAGACGATTTTTGATTTGGTAAGCGTCTTCATTGATTTCCGAATTTTTAAATAGGTCGCTTCGGTCAATAAAGCTGGGAAGCTCATGCATCCAGATTTTATTCGTTATTGGGCTGTTTTCTTCGCAATACCAGCCTTCACCAACCTGCGCATTGAGCAGTCTATAGATGTTTATTTTACGCTTTTTGTCCTTGCTAACTTTTGACAGCTTTTTAATTGGGGTTTCCAGCTCAAACTGCAGTTTCAGCACTGCTTCAGCAGTTGAGTTTATGATCTCCACCGCTGCGTTGTCACTCTCTTTCCTTATTGCAATAGCAACGAGTGCCAGGCGTAATTCTTCCAGCAGTTTTTTTTCCTGACTGGGACGATCCAGAGAGAGGAATTGTTTGAAATCAAAGTTCTCTATAAAAATGTTTGTCACGCCTAAGACGTTATCAAATAGATCTTCGTCGGCACGTGGGCCCAGTGAAACAACTATTTTACTGCTACCGTTTATCTTGACCTTAGGCAACAACGTCATGAATATCTGGGTAATATGATGACTCAGTTGACGTATACGAACACCGTCTGTCAGAGCGGATGCATCACTTTCTTGCAGAGTAAGCATGTTCAGATTCATTGCGGTGCTCACGTCGAAAAACTAACGATTATCAGGCATGCCGTACAATTTAAGGTAGCCATCTCTTGTGTCAACCTGCGGTAACGGGTTTTTGTGGATCGGTGAAGGCATGTTGCCGTTATTTCTCGCCGCATGTTTGTCCGTGATCTTTTGCTCGGTAGCTTTGGCTTGAAGTCGTGTCTTGTTCTTTTCGACGATCACTGCCTTGTAGCGCCCAGCTTGAGGCTTGTTCAGCGCATTGACCTGTTGGTTGGCACGCGGTGATGTGCCATTTTTATTTAGTGGCCGCCCGCTGATCCCAGGCTTCATCATTCGTCCTGTTTTCGTATCAACGATGACATAGACGTGATTAGGATTTTTGCTCGCATGGCTGTTGCCGTGGACTTTTCCACTGCCTCCACACGTGAGACCTAACGGATCGATCCAGCCAAGGGGGTTGTCGGCATAGAGGTAGGTATTAATGCCCCCCGCCAACCCAATCGGATCCGGCGTAGTAAACCGCCCCACATCCGGATCATAAAACCTGAACGTATTGAAATGCAGCCCCGTCTCCCGGTCCAGGTACTGACCCTGAAACCGCAGATTCTGCTCTTCAATGTAATAGGGCTCGCGCACCTCTTCCAGCGTGTTGCCCCACACCCGATAAGTCGCCTGCCAGACGCTATGCCCGTCAGCTTCGGTCAGCTGTTCCGGCAAGCCGTTCAGGTCATTGTGGTAGTAACGAATCTTTTGCAGGGGTCCAACGCCATCGACCCGCGCCAGGGGTTGGTAGCCTTCATCTTCATACACGTACAGGCTGGTCTGGCTGTGTTTGTGCTCTTGCAATAAACGCAGCCCATCCCATGTGAACCGGGTTTCGCCCAATGGGTAGCCATCACTGCCATGCTCGGCTTTCTCGATGCGTCGGCCCAGCGGGTCGTAGGCCATCCTGACCACGCTGCCGTTTTCATTGCGCACCTCGATCAGCCGGCTTTCAGCGTCATACGCAAACCGCTGCACACCGCGCTTGGCGCTGCGTTTTTCGATCATCCGGCCAAACGCGTCGTAGCGGTAACGCTTGTCTTGATAGGTCAGCAGCTTGTTGTGCACCACCAGCCCGGCGCCGGGTTGTGGGCCGTCCAGCAGGTTGGCGGCGGCGTCGTAGCTGAAGGTTTCGCGTTGGCCGTGCAGGCTGTCCTGGCTGGCGATGATGCGGCCGGTGGCGTCGTAGTGCAGCAATTGGCGATGTTGCGCGGTGGGTTGCTGGTCGAGTTTGCCGATCAGGTTGTCGGCGGGGTCGTACTCGAATTGTTTTTGCGCGGCGGCCGGCATCAGCGATGGCTGACCCGCAAGGCGCCGTTGGCGCGAGCGCAGGCGGCCGCTGCGGTCGTATTCGCTGCGGGTGCTGAGCTGGCCCTGGGTGCGCAGCACTTCGCGGTGCAGGCGGTCGCGCTCGAAGTCGCTGATCACCTGGCCGTCGAGGTTGATTTGATGCAGATGGCCGCTGCCGTAGTACAGGCGATTGAGCCAGCGGCCGTCCGGCAGTTGGCTCTGGATCAGGTTGCCGAGTTCGTCGTAGTGATGCTGCAGGTTACCGGCTGAACTCTGTTCGGCCAGCAATTGGCCGAGGGCGTCGTAGGCAAAACCCAGGGCTTGGGCATTGCCTTGCCGGTCCGTGAAGGTGACGGCAGTGAGTTGATCGACCGCATCGTAGCTGTAGTCGGTGCGGCCATCGTCGGTGGTTTTGGCAATCAGCCTGCCGACCGCATCACGTTCCAGTCGGTGGACGATGGGCGCGGGTGGCGTCTCGGGCACGACCGCCAAGCCATTGCCATACGGCGCCGGCACGGCAATGACCGCTGTGACGTTGTCGAGCGCGTCATAGTCGTAGCGTTTGGCGCTGCCGTCGAGGTCTTGCTGTTCCGTCAGCCGATCCCCGGCATCCCACGCAAACCGATAGCGTTCACCGTTCTCGTTGATCAGCGCTTGCAGCCGACCGTAGCTGTCGTAGCCGAACTGCACCTGCCGCCCATGGGCGTCGGTGCGTTGGCGCACCTGGCCACGCCGGTTGTGCTGGTAGAGCGTGGTGTGCCCGGCCGGGTCGGTATAGCCCACCAATTGCCCGCTGACATCACGCTGGAAGTGTTCGGTGCGCCCGTCCGGCAATTGGCTGCTCAGCAACCGCCCCTGGGCGTCATAGCTGAACTGGGTGCGCTCGCCCAGGGCATCGGTGATGACCTGCAGATAACCGCGCTCGTCGTAACTGAAGCGCGTGGGGTAGCCCGAGCAATCGACATGTTCGACCAGTTGCCCGAACGGGTTCCAGCGCAGCGTTTTGCTTTTGCCGGTGGCATCGATAATTTCTACCGGCTGGCCGTGAGCGTCATAGCGGTAGCGGGTGACGTAGCCCAGCGGGTCGGTCTCGGCGATGCAGTTGCCGCGTGGGTCGTAGCGATACTGCCAACGGTTGTCGGCGGCGTCGGTTTCCACCCGCGGCAGGGCCCAATGCTCCAGCCACAAGGTCGAATCGCTGCGGCCCAGCGGGTCGGTTTCGCCGATCAGGTTGCCGCTCTCATCGTAGCTGTATGCATAGCGCCCACCTTGCGGGTCGGTGGCGCTGAGCAACTGGCGCTCGTCGTTCCACTCGAACAGCCAGGTCTGGCCAAGGTTGTCGCTGTACTGAATGATCTGGTGCTGGGTGTTCCAGTGCCGGCTGCTGACGCGTTGCAAGCCGTCGGTGATGCGCGTGAGACCGGCCAGCAGGTCGTAGTCGAACAGGTAAGAATCGCCCTCATCGGTCCAGTGGCGCACTACCCGCCATTGCGTCCCTTCAACCAACGCCCAGTCATAGAAACAGCGCAGCCCGGTCGGCAACTGATGCTCGACCATTCGGCGCCCGGCGTCGTAGGCGAAACGCCGCTGTACCTGGCCGGTGGCATCACGCACCTCAGCCAGGCTCCCCGCAGTGTCATAGCCATAGCTGACGAGCACTTCACGGCGTTGGTCCGGGTACAGGCGCTCAATGCGGGTCAGGTGGCCCTGATCGCGGATCAGCTCAACCTGTACCAGGTCGAAGGTATCGCGCAGCCGCGCCAGGCGTCCCGTGGCGTCATAGTCGAGATGGATGCGGTTGTCGTTGCGGTCACCCAGTTGGCTCAGGCGAAGCCGTGATGCATGGGCCGGCGCAGGTTCGAACAGACGGTACAGGCCGTCGTCGCTTTCGATCAGCAATTGCCCATTGCGATGGCGCCGCACCGCGAGCCCTTCGCCGGCGCTGAACACCGCGCCGCCCAAGGGGATGGAGCCCATGTCGATCGGCCGACCCTGCTCATCGGTATAGACCAGTGTTTCGCCGCCCTCGGGGTGCGGCTGGATGTCGACGCAGACCTCGTAGGCCACGCTCCAGCCAGCGCCGAACAGGCTGCCTTGGCGTTCGTCGCGGCTGTTGTAGAAGCGCTGCCAGTCGATAGGCAGGATGCCGGGCAGCACGAAGTCCAGGTCTTCGACATCGCCCAGCACCTTGGCGCCGGTCGCGGCATGTACCGGGTTCGACGAGCCCATGGCCGCGTTGGCCGCAGCCCCCATCGCACTGCTGATGGCCATCGAGGTAGCGCCGCTGACCAACATGCACGGCAGCTTGCTGAAGAACTTGCCCTTGCCGCCCTTGAGCATCAACAGCGCCGTGACCGCCAGGCCGACGCCCGGGGTCTTGCCGCTGCGGATTTCACGCACCACCACCGAGCCGCCGCCAATGGTCACGTTGGAGGAAATAAGTCCGGATGACACCACCGTGGCATCGCAGGTACTGCGGTCACCGCTGCGCACCGCGGGTTGGCCGTTGATCGTGACCTTCTCCGAACCTTCGGCAAGAAACTGCGGCGGCATCGGCGGGTGTTTCATGCAGACCACGAGGTCCAGCGGCTTGGGCACTGCGCCCGGCGCGGGTGTCGCGACGGTGGGGCGCCACATCTGCGAAAAAAAGCTCTGGGCCATGTCCAGAAAGCCGGGTTCCGGCTCAGGCTCGGATGCTTCCAGCTCGGTACCTGCCGGTGTGACATGGGAGCTGATCGCCCCGGCGGCGCGGGCAGCCGGGATGTTATTGGTGAGGGTGTTGGTGGAGCCGGTGAGAATGTTCGCCTGCACCGTGGGCGGAAACAGGGCGTTGCCAAAGGCGTCGCATATTTTGGTCAGCCCTTTGTCGGCCCCGCTCTTGCTCATGGCAAGGCCGACAATCGTACCCACCACCGCGCCCAGCAGGAAGCAGCCGAGGCCGCCGGTGGCCACGGTAATGCCGGTGGCAGCCACCACGGCGGCGGTCGCCACCGCAGTGATCGCGATATTGGCCGCCACCTCCAGCACACCGCCGAGGATGTCGGCCATCATGGAGGTGTGGGCTAGTGCATCGCCCATGCGGGCGGCCCAGAGTGCGTCAGGCACGGGGTGTCATACGCATAAGACTTTCCTTAGTCAGCCAATCGTTTTTCAGTAAGGCATGCTCATCAATGCGGTTCTGAGGCGTTTGATCAGCCGGGGGTCCTCAAGGCAGTCGGCAGGTCGCACGTTGTCGAGGGCGGGCACTTTGCGGTCGATCCACCACAACCCTTCCTTTAGCCCTCGCTTGCCACGCAGTACCACGGCCAGGTCAAGATCACCGCCCATGGCTTTCGCAAGGGTGTGCGCGTCGTCGTCCAGATAGTCTTCTCGGTACAGCGCTACCGTGCTTTGCCAATCGGCATCGCCGGGGTATTCGTCTTCAAGTGGCATGGTCAAAATCCTGCGAAAGAAATTAAGTTGCTGCCGGTTGGGTTACGTGCGGATGGCGCGAGAATTCCATCATAGCCATTGGCTTTTGCCCAACTGCCGATCTGGTGCGTTTGTGTGTACTTGTTACCCGTAATGCTTTTGAGTGACACGCCCAATTGTTTGCGCACGTCGGCGCGCGTCAAGTCCAGCACGTTGTTGAGTTGCACCTTTTTGCTGACCAGCACGCGCGTCGACAGGTCGACGCCCCAATGCGTGACTTCGCCCAGTGCGGTCTTGCGTGAGTTGGCGCCATATACGCCGCCCAGACCTTTATCCGTATAGCGGTGTCGGGAATCCACATTCCACTTGTGTGCCTGCCAGGTCGTGCCGATCCGTCCCGGTTCCTCGAAGCGGTAAACCGTACGGTTGACCTTGCGCCCCTTGGGTGGGCTTGAACATTTCATCAGGCCCAGTGGGTCGGCCCAGCTCAAGGGGTTGGGGGCATACTGGTAGAGGTTGAGGCCGCCGGCCAGGCCAATCGGATCGGGTGTGGTGAAGCGCCCGATGTCCGGGTCGTAAAAGCGCAGCGTGTTGTAGTGCAGCCCGGTCTCGCGGTCCAGGTACTGGCCCTGGAAACGCAGGTTCTGCTCTTCGATGAAGTAAGGCTCGCGCACTTCCTCGACGGTAGTGCCCCACACCGCATGGCGCGCCTGCCAGACAGTATGGCCATCACTTTCAGTCAGCCGCTCCGGCAGGCCGTTGATGTCGTTGTGGTAGTACCGAATTTTCTGCAGGTCACCCAGGCCATCCACGCGGGCCAGCGGTTCATAGCCTTCATCGGCGTAGAGATACAGGCTGGTTTGCTGGTTGCAGTGTTCCTGCAACAGTTGCAGGGCATCCCAAGTGAAACGAGTCTGGCTCAGTTGCACGCCGTTGCGGTCGCGGGTGGTTTTGGCGATGCGCCGGCCGAGCGGGTCGTAGGTCATCTCGACCACCGAGCCGTCGGCGTTGTGCACCTGTGCCAGGCGCTGCTCGGCGTCATAGCTGAAGTGCTGCACGCCGCGTCGGGCGCTGTGTTTCTCGATAACCCGGCCGAAGCCGTCGTAGCGGTAGCGCTTGTCCTGGTAGGTCAACAAACGGTTGTTGGCGACGGGGCCGAAGCCGTCCAGCAGGTTGGCCGCCGGGTCATAGGCGAACGCCTCGCGCTGCCCCTGCAGGCTGTCTTGGCTGGCGAGGATGCGTCCGGTTGCATCGTAATGCAGGAGTTGACGGTGTGTGCCATCGGGCCGACTTTCCAAGCGCTCGACCAATTGGTCGCTGGCGTCATAACCGAACTGCGTCTGAGACGCCGGTTGCAACCCCGCTTGGCCTCGCAGGCGGCGCTGGCGCGCACGCAGGCGGCTGCTGCGATCGTATTCGCTGCGGGTGCTGATATGCCCCTGGGTTTGCAGGACTTCACGGTGCAAGCGGTCGCGTTCGAAGTCGCTGATCACCACACCGTCCAGATTGATCTGGTGCAGGTGACCGCTGCCGTAGCGCAGGCGGTTGAGCCAGCGACCGTCGGGAAGCTGGGTCTGGACCAAATTGCCCAACTCGTCGTAGTGGTGCGCCAGGCTGCCGGCGGCCGTTTGCTCAAGAATCAGCTGGCCGAGGCGGTCGTAGCCAAAGCCGAGCTTTTGTTGCGCGCCGTCACCTCCGGTATAGGTGATGGCGGTGACTTGATCGAGTGCGTCGTACTGATACTCGGTGCGCCCGTCCGTCGTTTGTCTGGCGGTCAGGCGACCGCCGGCATCGCGCAGCAGATCATGCACGATGGGCGGCTCGGTCCCCGCCGACGCAAGCGCCTGCACCTGGGTGACGTTATCCAGCGAGTCGTAGGCGTAACGCTTGAGGCTGCCGTCCAGGCGCTGTTCCTGGGTCAGTCGGTCGCCTGCGTCCCAGTCGAAGCGGTAGCGCTCACCGTTTTCGTTGATCAGGCTTTGCAGGCGGCCGTAGGCATCATGGTGCAATTCCACGCGGCGACCATGGGCGTCTGTGCGCTGGCGTAACAAGCCGTTCGGCGCGTGCTCGAAGTGTGTCGTTTGCCCGGCCGGGTCGCTGTAGCCGATCACCTGTCCGCTGGCGTCGCGCTGGTAGTGTTCGGTGCGGCCATCGGGCAATTGCTTGCTGACCAGGCGACCCTGGCTGTCATAGGCGAAAACGGTACGCTCGCCGAGGGCGTCGCTGCTGGTGTGCAACAGGCCGCGCTCGTCGTAGCGCAACTGGGTGCTGTAGCCCGAACAATCGGTGTGCTTGCTCAACTGTCCAAGCGGCGTCCATTGCAGGGTCTTGCGCTTGCCGGTGGCGTCGATGATTGCCACGACCTGGCCGTGGGCGTCGTGACGGTAGGCGGTCACGTGGCCCAGCGGATCAGTCTCGCTGATGCAGTTGCCTCTCGTATCGTAGCGGTACTGCCAGGTGTTGCCTGCCGCATCGGTTTCCGCCAGCGGCAGCGCCCAATGTTCCAGCCACAAGGTCGACTCGCTGCGGCCCAGCGGGTCGAGCGTAACGCTCAGGTTTCCGGCCTCGTCGTAGGCAAACTGGTATTGCCCGCCGTTCGGATCGGTAGCACCCAGCAATTGGTTTTCAGTATTCCACTCAAACGCCCAGGTACGTCCCAGCCCATCGACCGACTCAATGATCTGGTGCGCTGCGTCCCAGCGGCGTGTGCTGGTCCGCTCAAGCCCGTCGGTGATGCGCGTGATACCGGCGTCCAAGTCATAGCTGAACTGGTAGGTGTCGCCCGCATCGGTCCAATGCCGCACCACGCGCCACTCGCGCTCGTCGACACATGCCCACTGGTAGAAGCAGCGCAAGCCGGTCGGCAGTTGGTGCTCGACCATGCGCTGCCCGGGGTCGTAGGCGAACCGGCGCTTCACCTGGCCGTCGGACTGGCGCACCGACGCCAGGTCGCCACGGCTGTCGTAGGTGTAATGCATCAGCACTTCGCGGCGCTGATCGGGGTACAGACGCTCGATCCGGCTGACACGCTGCGGCCAGAGGGCGTCGTAGCTCAGTTCGGCGCGAACCAGGTCGAAGGTATCGCGCAGGCGCAGCAGGCGACCGCCGTCGTCGTAGTCGAGGTAGATGCGGTTGTCGTTGCGGTCCCCCAACTGGCTCAGGCGTAGCCATGTTGCGTCCTGTGGCGCGGGGTCGAACAACCGGTAAAGGCCGTCCGCGCTCTCGATCAGCAGTTGGCCATTCAGGTGGCGCCGTACGCTGAGTCCTTCGCCGGCACTGAACACGGCGCCGCCCAACGGGATGGCCCCCATGTCGATGCGTCGGCCTTGTTCATCGGTGTACAGCAACAACTCGCCACCGTCTGGGTGGGGCAGCCGTTGCACGCTGACTTCGTAACCGACGCTCCAGCCAGCACCGAACAGACCGTTACGGCGTTCGTCGCGGCTGTTGTAGAAGCGCTGCCAGTCGATGGGCATGATGCCGGGCAGGGCGAAATCCAGCTCTTCGGGGCCGCCGAGCACCTTCGCACCGGTGCTGGCATGCACAGGGTTGGATGAACCCATGGCCGCATTGGCCAGTGCCCCCATGGCCTGGCTGACCACGAGCGAATTCACCCCGGCCAGCAGCATGCACGGCAGGTTACTCAGGAATTTGCCCTTGCCGCCCTTGAGCATCATCAAGGCCGTGACGGCCAGCCCGACCCCAGGGGTCTTGCCGCTGCGGATCTCGCGCACGACCACCGAGCCTCCGCCGATGGTCACATTCGGTGAAATCAGGCCGGACGACACCACGGTTGCATCACAGGTACTGCGGTCACCGCTGCGTACGGCGGGCTGGCCATTGATCGTGACTTTTTCCGAGCCTTCGGCCAGAAACTGCGGCGGCATCGGGGGGTGCTTGGTGCAGGTCACCAGGTCCAGCGGCTTGGGGACCGCGCCGGGCGCCGGGGTGGCCACCGTGGGGCGCCACATCTGAGCGAAAAAGCCTTTGGCCATGTCCAGGTAGCCCGGCTCCTCGCCGGGCTCAGGCTCCGTCGTTTCGGTGCCGGATGGCTCAACGTGCGACGGCACGGCGCCCGCTGCGCGCTGCGGGAGTGGTGTTGATCAGGGTGTCTGTAGAACCACTGAGAATGGTCGCCATGACGGTGGGAGGGAACAGTGCATTGCCGATCCCCTCGCACATGTCACTCAAGCCTTTGTCGGCTCCGGTCTTGCTCATGGCCACGCCGACGACCACCCCGACCACTGCCCCCAGCACGCACGCGCCAAGCCCGAAGGTGGCGACGGTAATACCGGTAGCCGCCACCACCGCCGCTGTCGCCAGCGCGGTAATCGCCACATTGGCCGCCACCTCCAGCACGCCGCCGAGGATGTCCGCCATGACCGAGGTGTGGGACAGCCCGTCGCCCAGGCGCGCAGCCCAGAGCAGCGCGTCAGACATGCAAAGGCTGCTTCACTGAGGTACGTCGAACACGAGCGAGCCCTTGATCGTCGCCCAGTGTGCGGCTTCGGCATCCCCCAGCGTGTCCGGTTTCACGTAACTCAAAGCCATCATCTTGCGCGTGCCCGGCAGCACTAACGCCAGCTGATATTGGAAGACCTTGTCATTGCCCTTGCTGAACTGGCTGCGCAGCTCGATAGCTTCCACTTCCTGGGCGGCGCCCAGGCGCACGCTGACGCTTGGCTGGCAGCGCAAATCCTGTACCTGTTGCTCCAGGCGCTTGAGCTGGTCGTCGAAGTTGCTGTGCAGGGTTTCGCCTTCATTCAGAAGGCTGCGGCTGATGATCAGGGAAGTGCCCAATTCGGGGAACTTGAGGATATTGATCGTCGCGTCCTGCAGCTCGGTGACCGGCAGTTGAAACTGGAATTCGTTGATTCGGTACGTCATGGAAAACAGGTCTCGTCAGGAGCTTTTAGGCGCGGGGAAAATGGCTTTGATATTGGCGTCGATGCTTTTTTTGATGCCCTGGCCATCGGGTTGGGCGTCGGGGCCCTGACCGTTGTTCAGGTGCAGCACACCTTTGGTGTTGAACTGGGCATCGCCGCTGGCATAGAAGCTGATATTCACGCCGGTGAGGTTGATCTGCCCGCTGGCATTCAACTCCAGAATGCTTTCACCGCAGACCAGGCGCAGGTTTTCGCCCACCTCGATGACGTAGCTCTGGCTGATGCTGTCGGTCTTGCGCTGGCCCACCAAGAGCACGTCCTCCTGTTTGACGATGCGCGTACGGTTATTACCGATGGTCACCGTCTCGTTGTGGCCGATGCTCTTGTTGCGGTCATGCCCAACGGAGTGGCTTTCATCCACCTCCACCACGATGTCCTGGTTGCGCTCGGCGTGGATGTACAGCTGCTCCAGCCCCTTCTTGTCCTCCATGCGGATTTCGTTGAAGTTGGCCGGTGTGCCGCCTTTGTTGGAGCGGCTTTTCATGCCGCTCTGGGTCGCGTTTTCCGGCAGGTCGTAAGGCACGGTCTGCTCGGCGTTGTACACGCGCCCGGTGATGATTGGCCGGTCCGGGTCGCCTTCCAGAAAGCTCACAATCACTTCCTGGCCGATCCGTGGAATCTGCATCGAGCCCCAATTCTTGCCGGCCCAGGATTGCGAAACACGAATCCAGCATGAGCTGTTTTCGTTGGATTGGTCGTGGCGGTCCCAGTGGAAGTGCACCTTTACGCGGCCGTACTGGTCGGTCCAGATTTCCTCGCCTTTGGGGCCGACCACCAGGGCCGTCTGCGGGCCTTTGACGATGGGGCGGTAGGTGCTGGCCAGCGGCCGGAAGCTTTGTTGGGCGTCGATGCAGGTGAGGCTGCTTTCGAACTGCGCAGAACCCGAGCCGCCGCCGCTTTCCAGGCTTTCCTGGGTGATGTAGTAGCGAATGCCTACGATCAGGTATTCGCGGTTCTGGTCCTGGCGGCTGAAGCCGGTGAGGCTGAACAGGTGGCCCGAACCCAGGCCCCGTGCGTTGCCGCTGAACTCGATCTGTTCGTGCAAGGTTTGCAGGGCTTCGATGCGGGTGCGCGCATAGTGTTCGCCGTCGGCGCTTTGCACGTAGGTGCCGGGGTAGTCGTACAGCGGGTAGTCGCCGGCGGTGTGCGGGCGCGGCATGGCCGAGCGCACGTCGATGCTGGCGCTGGGGCGCTGGAAGTCGTAGTCGTTGAGCTCCAGCGAACCCGGCTGCACCTGCTGCGCGAGGTGCCAGTTGTGCATGTGGTCGCGTTCGCGCTGTTGCTCGTCCTTGGGGTAGTACGGGATCGACGCGTAGCCCGCCACCGTGGTGTGCGCGCCATAGGCGTCGGCCAGTACCAGCACATGGCGGTCCTGCTCGTGGCGGAAGAAGTAGTAGATGCCTTCCTGTTCCATCAAGCGGCTGACGAAATCGAAGCTGGTTTCGCGGTACTGCACGCAGTATTCCCACTCGCGGTACGGCCGGCTCAGGGCGTCTTCGAAGTCCGAGAAACCCAGGTCGCGGAACACCTGCTTGATGATCTGCGGGATGCTCAGGTTCTGGAAAATCCGGCAGTCCGAGGTACGGCTCAGCAGCCACAGCCATGGGCGCAGCGTCACCTGGTAACTGGCGAACTGGCCCTGGTCGATGCTCTGGCTGCACTGCGCGACGATGCCGTGAAAGTGCCGCTCACCCCCGTCGGCCAGTTGCAGGCCCACGCTCATCGGCTTGCCCAGCAACTGGTTGAGGTCGATGTTGGCGTCCAGCGAGGTCAGTTGCAGCTCATAGGTGAACAGCCGCCCCAATTCTTCACCGCCGCCCATTTGATTGAGCAGCAGCACATCCGGCCCGAGGGGGCTGGTGATTTTGGCCAGGCGTGAGGCTTGGTTGAATAGCATCGGTTAACCCGTAAATTACGTAATAGCTGTAGGAACCGGCTCTAAATGTGGGAGCGGGCTTGCTCGCGAATGCGGTGAATCAGTCACCGGATGCATCAACTGACACACCGCCTTCGCGAGCAAGCCCGCTCCCACAGTTTTGATCGCGTTCCGTCAGGTCAATCGCTGAAGTCGTAGTGCAATTCATTATCCCGGCTGCTGATGCGCACTCCCGCCAACGGCTTGCCTTCGAGCATGCGCGTGAGGAACTCACGGCTCATGTCTGGCAGCAGGCTGTTGGTGAGGATGGTGTCGATCATGCGTCCGCCGCTTTCGGTTTCGGTGCAGCGCGAGACGATCAGGTCGACCACTGCGTCGTCGTAGTCGAAGGCGACCTTGTGGGTCGTCTCCACACGCTTTTTGATGCGGTTGAGTTGCAAGCGAGTAATCGCCTTGAGCATCTCGTCGCTCAGCGGGTAGTACGGGATGGTCACCAAACGGCCGAGCAGCGCCGGCGGGAAAATCTCCAGCAGCGGCTGGCGCAGGGCCTTGGCGATTGCTTCCGGCTCAGGGATGTTCGCCGGGTCTTTGCAAACCTGGGAAATCAGCTCGGTACCGGCGTTGGTGGTCAGCAGGATCAAGGTGTTCTTGAAGTCGATCACCCGGCCTTCGCCGTCTTCCATCACGCCCTTGTCGAACACCTGGAAAAAGATTTCGTGCACATCGGGGTGGGCTTTTTCCACCTCGTCCAGCAGCACCACGCTGTAGGGTTTGCGCCGTACCGCTTCGGTCAGCACGCCGCCTTCGCCGTAGCCGATATAGCCCGGTGGTGCGCCCTTGAGGGTCGACACCGTGTGGGCTTCCTGGAATTCGCTCATGTTGATGGTGATGACGTTCTGCTCGCCGCCGTACATGGCTTCGGCTAGGGCCAGCGCGGTTTCGGTCTTGCCCACGCCGGAGGTGCCGGCCAGCATGAACACGCCAATCGGCTTGCTCGGGTTGTCGAGCCCGGCGCGGGAGGTCTGGATGCGCTTGGCGATCATCTGCAGGGCGTGGTCCTGGCCGATGATGCGTTTTTTCAGGTGCTGGTCGAGGTTGAGCACCGTCTCCAGCTCATTGCGCGCCATGCGGCCCACCGGGATACCGGTCCAATCGGCAACCACCGAGGCCACGGCCTGGTAATCCACGGTCGGCAGGATCAGCGGGGTCTCGCCTTGCAGGGCGGTGAGGCGTTGTTGCAGGTCGACCAGTTGGGCGCGCAACTCGTCGTTGCCGCTGTCTACCACGCCGGCTTTTTCACGCAGGGTGGCGCGGGTAGCGAGCAACTCGTCCACCAGGGTTTTCTCTTCGCCCCAGCGGCTTTCCAGGGTTGCCAGGCGTTCACGCTCAGCAACCAGCAAGGCTTCGCTATTGCTCTGACGCGCACCAATGGCGATGCCGATGGCATGCTCGCGGGCGATGATTTGCAGCTCGGTTTCCAGCGCTTCGATGCGACGGCGGCTGTCGTCCACTTCGGCCGGCACGGCGTGCAGGCTGATGGCGACGCGGGCGCAGGCGGTGTCCAGCAGGCTCACGGATTTATCCGGCAACTGGCGTGCAGGAATATAGCGGTGCGAGAGCTTCACCGAGGCTTCCAGGGCTTCGTCGAGGATCTGCACCTGGTGGTGTTTTTCCATGGTCGAGGCCACCGCCGCGCATCATCAGCAGCGCCTTGTCTTCCGACGGCTCCGCCACCTGTACGACCTGGAAGCGGCGGGTCAGCGCCGGGTCTTTCTCGATGTGTTTTTTGTACTCGGCCCAAGTCGTGGCGGCCACGGTACGCAAGGTGCCACGGGCCAGCGCGGGCTTCAGCAAGTTGGCCGCATCACCGGTCCCGGCAGCGCCACCGGCACCCACCAAGGTGTGGGCTTCGTCGATAAACAGGATGATCGGTTTGGGCGAGGCTTGAACGTCTTCGATGACTTGGCGCAGGCGCTGTTCAAACTCGCCTTTCATGCTGGCACCGGCCTGCAGCAGGCCCACGTCGAGGCTGCGCAGTTCCACATCCTTGAGCGCGGGCGGTACGTCACCGGCGACGATGCGCAGGGCGAAGCCCTCAACCACGGCAGTCTTGCCGACACCGGCTTCACCGGTGAGGATCGGGTTGTTCTGGCGCCGACGCATCAGGATATCCACCAACTGGCGAATCTCTTCATCACGGCCCACGATCGGGTCGAGCTTGCCGCTGCGCGCCTGTTCGGTCAGGTCGACGGTAAAGCGCTTGAGCGCTTCCTGCTTGCCCATCGCACTCGGCGCCATCGCGCCGCTGGCCTCGCCCGGCACTGCGCCGGCGTTGAAACCGTCGCTGGCGCTGAGGGCGTTTTCCGGCGAGTCGCCGACGTATTCATCAAAGCGTTCGCTCAGGGCTTCGGCCTTGATCTTGTCGAACTCGGACGACAAGCCCAGCAGCGCATGGCGCAGGCTCGGCGTCTTCAGAATGCCGAGCACCAGGTAGCCGGTACGCACCTGGCTTTCACCGAACATCAAGCTGCCATAGACCCAGCCGCGCTCCACGGCTTCTTCCACGTGCGACGACAGGTCGGTGATCGAGGTCGAGCCACGTGGCAGGCGGTCCAGGGCTTCGGTGAGGTCACGCGCCAGGCGCGCCGGTTCCACATTGAACTGGCGGATGATGCGGTGCAGGTCCGAGTCCTGCAGTTGCAGCAATTGGTGAAACCAGTGGGCCAGTTCCACGTACGGGTTGCCCCGCAGTTTGCAGAACACGGTGGCGGCTTCGATGGCCTTGTAGGCCACGCTGTTGAGTTTGCCGAACAGTGCGGCGCGACTGATTTCACCCATGCTCTGGATTCCTTGAGGTGGTGGCGTGATCGGCGTAATGCCGGGCCAGGATTAGGTCGTTGGCGTCATGCTCGGGCTTGCCGAGCCAGGTGTTGAAGCCCAGGCGGAACTGGCCGTTGAGTTGCAGCGCCGGTACTTCGGGTTGTTGCAGAACCAGGTTCAAATCCCAGTCCAGTTCATGGCCCAGGTACTCGGCCACCCACGCCACCAGCTCGTTGAACGGCGGGTGGCCGGGCAGCATGCCCATGTAGTCATCCAGGGTGAGCGGGCCGAGGCGGATGCGGAACTTATGCTGGCGGTCCCACACATGGCTGCCCAGGCAAAAGTCCACGCCCAGCTGGTTGGCGCTGACCCCTACGCGGCTGCGCTCGGGCAACTCCAGCCACTGGCCGATGTACTCTTCGATCTCCACCGGCAGGCCGAAATACTCGCCGAGGATCGCCTTCAAGCCGTCCGGGTAGCGGGTTTGCGCCGACAGGTGGCCGCTGTAATGCAGCTTCGCGGTGTCGGGGATCAGCCCCTGGTTGAGTAGGCTCGGCATGCCCCGGCCGCTGAGTGCCGCCAGGCGTGCGGACCAGTAATCATCGTGTGGGCGGTCGTGGCTGACCGTCGGCCGCGCTTCGGCCCAGGCCCGGTAAAACAGGCTGAGCAGGCGATGGTGGAACACATCCAAAAACTGTTTGCTGGTGCTGTCGGCATTGTTGCGCTGACGCTCGCGCACGTACTCGGTGATGTGCAGTGGCAGCGGGCCGTTGGGGCCGCCGAGGCCGAAGAAGAATTGCTCCAGGCGCGCCGGTTTGCCATCTCCACCGGGGTCGACCGAGGCCAACGTGGCCGGCGCGAATGTGCAATCCGCCTGTTGCCCGAGGCGCAGCGGGTCATCGGCCAGGCGCAGGGAATGGCCCAGGCGCGGCAGGCCCGGCGATTCGCACTCGATACGCCGCAGCGCCTGGAAGAAATCGTATTCCCAGGGCTCCTGATGCATCGCATCCAGTGTATTCACAGGGTCGGCCGCCGCCCGGGCTTGGCTTTCCATCGCATGATCTCGCCGCGTTCGGTGGTACGGATCACCGTCTCGGTAAAGCTGTTGATCGACACGTAACGTGCCAGGAAGCGCTCCAGCACCGCACCGAGCAGGAACACGCCGGTGCCGCGAAACGCGTTTTCATCGAATTCCAGAGTGATTTCCAGGCCGCGGCCAAACACGATCGGGCCGGGCATCGGCAGGCGCCGGGTCACGGCTTTGCTGCTGACTTCGCGCAGGCCTTCGATCTGCAATTGCAGGGCGGCATCGTTGCTGTCGCCGTACAGGCGCAGCAATTCGCGCAAGGCTGCGGCGCCCTGGCCTTGTTCGCTCAGGGACAAATAGTTGAGCGACAACTGGCTGATCAAACGCCAGGCCTTGGCGTCGTGGGCATGGCTGGCACGCGGGCGGCTGGGCCCAGCCACGCAGCGCACAGACAATACCGGGGCGCTGTCGGCCAGGGTGAAGTCGGTCTTGCCATTGCCCACGCTCATGAACAGCGGCAGATCGCGGTTGGTGCACAGCGCGGTCACACCGAGTTGGCGCAGGTCATGGCGGTACGGCGCTTGCTGGCTGTCGACCAGGCTGACAAAGGTTTCACTGCCCACATAGGTGGAGCGCGGGCCGTTGCGGCGTTGGTCGCTGGACAACACCCGTGGCTCGCGGCGCACGGTGTAATACGCCTGGTCGCGGCCATAGCGCGATGGGTCGCGCACTGCGTAGAACGGCAGGAACGGCTGCTCCGGTCCGGTGCCGTGGCCGGTGATGCCACTCAGCGAGTGAATCTCGAAATCCATCGGCCGCGTGCGGTCGGCGATCACATGGTGTTCGTTGACCCGGTCGGACAAGTGGATGCGGTCCACGCGTTTGGGGAACAGGTTGATCGCCGGCGTGCAGAACGGCAGGAACTGCGCCGCGCCGACGCTGCCTTCCAGGCTCGGCTCGTGGCGGTCGAACAGCACGATCAGCTCCAGTTCCTGGCCATCGCAGCGTTTGACTGCACGGCTCAGCTCGGCGAATTCGACGAACAGGAAGCGGTGGGGCAGGGCGAAGTATTCCTGCAACAGGCGATAGCCCTGGAACGCCCGCGCCACCACCGGCATGGCCGCGTCGGCGTCGTCAAAGCCCCGCGAGCGCAACGCGTCTTGCGGCAGACGCTCAACCCAATCGCCACCCGGCTTGCGTGCGAACACTGCGCAGGCACTGCCCAGTAGCTGTTCATAGAGGCGGAACGGCTGCTCATCGGCGCCGCTGAGGTACAGCGGCAGGCTGTCGAGGTCGAGGCTGTTGAACGGCAGTTCGGCGCCGGTGCGCAGGGTCAGGCGCAAACCGGCCTTGGCCTTGGGCTCGCTGGCGGCCAGGCGACCGAGCACGGCAGCGGGGTTGCCGAAGTACTCGGCGTTACTGACCTGCAACGGCCACAGTGTGACCGGATGGGCGGTGCGGTACTCGCAGCAGGTCTGGGTTTCGCGGCCCAATGCGGCGCGCAGCACCGTGTCACGGGGCAAGGGAAAGCCGCTGGCCAGGGAGCCCTCGTCGGGGTCGGTCTGCAATTGCACCACGGTCATCGACGGCGTTGGCGCCAGGTAGTGCGGGTAGGCGATTTCCAGCAGGTTGTGGGTGAAGGTCGGGTACTCGGCGTCGAGCTTGAGCTGCACGCGGGCGGTGAGGTAGGCAAAACCCTCAAGCAGGCGTTCGACGTACGGGTCGGCGCAGTCCATACCGGACAGGGTCAGCCGACTGGCGATCTTCGGGTATTCCTTGGCGAACTCGGCGGCGCTTTCGCGCACGTGGTGCAGTTCCTGGTTGTACAGCTCCAGCAGGCGCGGGTTCATGGGCGCCTCCGCTGGTCGGCATTCACCACGCGCACATGGCCGGATTCCAGGTCGAGGTCGGTTTGCAGCAGCAGGCGCAAGGGCACCGGCTGTGCCCACAGGTCGCCTTCGATCTCGAAACTCAGGGCGTTGTGGTTCATCTCGCCATGCCCGACACGGGCTTTGACGCGCAGGGTATGGCGCAGAATACGCGGCTCAAAGGTGGCAATCGCCTGGTAGATCAGGGCTTCCAGGGCCTTGATGTCCACGCTGGAAACGCTGTTGCCCGCCAGTGCCGGCAGGCCGTAATTGACTACCGAGGTGCCGGCCGGGGTGTGCAATGTGGCATCGGCATCCAGCAACGACGTGGTGTTGAGCAGCCACGCCAGGTCGCGCAGCACCGAGGCTTTTAATTGGGTCAGGGACAGCACGCGTTTGTCGGCGCTTTCCTTCGGGTTGGTTGGGTCATCGTCGGTCAACCGGTCCAGCAGGGACGGTTGCAGACGGTCGCGGGAAGCGATTTCAGTTACCACCAAAGCAGCTCCACGGACAGGTTGTGAGAGGAATAGGGGGCGTGCAGCCGCCGCCGAAGGCAGCGGCTACAGGGGCAATCAGCGTTTGGTGTTGGAACGGATGTTCCAGCCGAACTTGATCGCGCCGCCGTCTTTGGTGCCGTCGGCTTTCTGCGGCTGGTAGTCGACCATCACTTGGGCGAAGTTCAGGGTGACGTTCTCGGTCAGGCGATCATCGCTGCCCGAACCGCCAGTGCTCAGGGACGTCACCAGCACTTCTTCCAGGTTGATCACCATGTACTCGACCTGGCTTTCGCCACCGGCCTTGCGCACGGTCAGCTTGACCTTGTCGATGTGCTTGCCGCTGGCGCAGTGCATCATCAGGTTCGGCGAAGCCTTGTCGACGTATTTGGTCAGCGACAGGTCCTGGATATTCACCTTGCCCGCGCCGCCGCCACCGCCCACGTGCATGTTGCCGGACTGGGCCATGCCCCAGCTCCAGTTCAGCACGTCGATTTCGTCCTTGTGGGCCTTGTCCATGGACTCGCCCTTGATGTCGCCGATCTTGATGAAAATATCAACAGCCATGTTTTCTCCCTGTGTGGCGTGCGCCACTCGATTTGGTTAAGGCCAAGCTTTTCTGTGGGAGCCGGCTTGCCTGCGATTGCATCACCGCGGTCTGAACTGGCAGATCGCGTCGCCTGCATCGCGGGCAAGCCCGGCTCCCACAAAAGCCAGGTCCCCGTGGATCTTTTGTTAAGCGCTTTTCGCCGAAGGCAGCTTCGATACCAGGCGCAGCGACACGGTCAGCCCTTCGAGCTGGTAGTGCGGGCGCAGGTAGAACTTGGAGTTGTAGTACCCCGGGTTGCCTTCGACGTCTTCCACGATCACTTCGGCAGCAGCCAATGGGTGCTGGGCCTTGGTGGTTTCGGTGGAGTGCGCCGGGTCGCCGTCGACGTAGTTGAGGATCCAGTCCTGCAACCAGCGCTGCATCTCGTCCTTCTCTTTGAAGGAGCCGATCTTGTCGCGCACGATGCACTTCAAGTAGTGGGCGAAACGGCAGGTGGCGAACAGGTACGGCAGGCGCGCAGCCAGGTTGGCGTTGGCGGTGGCGTCCGGGTCGTCGTATTCGGCCGGTTTCTGCAACGACTGGGCGCCGATGAACGCGGCGAAGTCGGTGTTTTTCTTGTGCAGCAGCGGCATGAAACCGTTCTTCGCCAGTTCCGCTTCACGGCGGTCGCTGATGGCGATTTCGGTTGGGCACTTCATGTCCACGCCACCGTCATCGGTCGGGAACGTGTGGGCCGGCAGGTTTTCCACTTCGCCGCCGGACTCCACGCCACGGATGCGCGAGCACCAGCCGTAGTGTTTGAACGAACGGTTGATGTTCACGGCCATCGCGTAGGCGGCGTTGGCCCAGGTATACTTGGAGCTGTCGGCGCCGTCGGTGTTTTCTTCGAAGGCGAAGGCTTCCACCGGGTCGGTCTTGGCGCCATACGGCAGGCGCGCCAGGAAGCGCGGCATGGTCAGGCCGATGTAGCGCGAGTCTTCCGATTCACGCAGCGAGCGCCAGCCGGCGTATTCCGGGGTGGTGAAAATCTTGGTCAGGTCACGTGGGTTCGACAGTTCCTGCCACGAGCCCATGCCCATCACGGTCGGCGACGCCGCAGCAATGAACGGGGCGTGCATGGCGGCGCAGACTTTCGACAGCTCGCCCAGCAGTTCCACGTCGGGTGGCGACTGGTCGAAGTAGTAGTCGCCCACCAGGCAGCCATACGGTTCGCCGCCGAATTGGCCGTATTCTTCTTCGTACATCTTCTTGAAGATCGGGCTCTGGTCCCACGCGGTGCCCTTGAATTTCTTCAGAGTCTTGTGCAGGTCCGGCTTGGAGATGTTGAGCACGCGAATCTTCAGCTGCTCATCGCTCTCGGTGTTGTTGACCAGGTAGTGCAGGCCACGCCAGGCGCTTTCCAGCTGTTGGAAATCCTGATGGTGGATGATCTGGTTGACCTGGGCGGTGAGCTTGGCGTCGATGGCGGCGATGATCGATTCGATCGACTTGATCGCGTCGTTGGACACCAGGTCCGTCTGCGCCAGAGCCTGTTCGGCCAGGGTGCGCACGGCGGTTTCCACGGCTTCGCGGGCACGCTCGGTCTTGGGCTTGAATTCTTGCAGCAGCAGGTTCGCGAACTCGCTGGCTTCTTGGGTGGCACCCAGGTTCTGGGCGCCTTCGCGGGCGGTATTGTCAGTCATGATTACTGGTCCCCTGCTGGCTTGGGCGCGCTGGCAAGTGCCTGAAGCAATGCCGGGTCCTTGATCGCCTTCATGATGATTTCTTCAGCGCCTGTCTTGCCGTCCATGTAGGTCAGCAGGTTGGCCAGTTGGGTGCGGGCTTCGAGCAGCTGGTTCAGCGAGTCGACCTTGCGGGCCACGGCGGCCGGGCTGAAGTCGTCCATGCTTTCGAAGGTGATGTCCAGGCTCAGGTTGCCTTCGCCGGTCAGTTCGTTGGGTACGTGGAACGCCACGCGTGGCTGCATGGCCTTGAGGCGCGAGTCGAAGTTATCGACATCCACTTCAAGGAACTTGCGGTCGGCCACAGGCGCCAAAGGCTCGGCAGGCTTGCCGGCGAGGTCGGCCATCACACCCATCACGAAGGGCAGCTGGACCTTTTTCTCGGCGCCGTAAAGCTCGACGTCGTACTCGATCTGCACTCGAGGCGCGCGGTTGCGCGCGATGAATTTCTGAGAACTTTGCTTCGCCACGTTGCTGCTCCTGGTCGCTTGAGCGACGGTGTTGTTACTGCACGACTGGGCGGTTTATTCGCCGTCCGGGCCGCGCAGGTTTTCAAATTGGGACATGCCGTCGGGAATCAGATTGCGCACGATGGCCGCAAAGTCGGCGTGCACCAGATTCTTTGCGCGGTTCAACAGCACCGGCAGCGGGCTCGAAGGCTCGTGCCGGGTGTAGTACGCAAGGATTTTGTCCAGGCTGCGCAGCACATCGTCGCGGCTGGCGATATCGCCAACGGGGCGCGGTGCTACGGGGGCAGCGGCGAAATCGACCGAGGGGGCATTGTCGTCACTGACGGCCTCGGGTTCGCTGCTGCCGGCCGTGTCGGGCACGGCTTGATTGAGGATTTGCAGCGCCTGCTTGAGCGGTTGCTTCAACAGGCTGAGGTCGACGCCCTGGGCGGAGCCGACCTGGTCGCTGACCTGTTGTTCGATGGCTTCGCAGGCGGCACGTGCGGCGCTCAGGGCGTCGCGGGTGGCTTGCAGTTGCTCGGGGTCGCTGTCGAGAAACGCGGCGTTGAGTTGCTGGGCGCCGAGGTGTTCATCGGGGAAGCTCATCAGGCCGCCGGCATTCAGCGCGGCGCGCAGGCTTACCGGGCCGAAGGTGCGCGAACGTGTGAGGATGCTTTCGCGCAGCAGGCGAATGGTCGCGTCGCTGGTCAAGCCGGACAGGGCGTTGATGCGTACGGTAGGGTCGTTATCGTCGTCGGCATCCAGGCGCGGGTGCAGGTCGGCCCAGTATTCACGCAGCAACGCGTTGATCAGGGTCAGGGCCTCGGCCAGCCCGGCCACGCCCTGGAGGGCGAGGGTGCTTTGCAACAGGAAATGGGTGATGCGCAGGTCTTTGCTGCGCTGCAACAGGTCGAGGCTTTGCTGCTGGATGCTGCGCCATTCCGGCGGTTCGGCAGGCAAGATGGAATCGCCCATGCTGCGCTCAGGCTGGCCCTTGGCATCACGTTCCAGTTGGAGAAATTGCGCGTCATATTCCATGTCTTCGCCACAGGGCGAAGTCGCGGAAACGGCGGCGAGCAGCAACGGCACATCCACTGAAATTGATCTCCCTATCAGCCCGCTAGATGGCGGGCAATGCATGCATTAGTTGCGCGAGGAACTTTGCATGTTTTCTTGGTCATATAAGCAAGACGCCACTAATGTGCCATCACTGGTATTCAAGAAGTTGTGCATTTTTGGTGTAGTAGTTAGGGCTTGTCAAGGTAAGCTATTCGCCCTCTGTGACAGATGTGCGGTGCTTAACAACCTGCGCGACTGGTGGGTCGAACGGCGCACCGGGACAGGATTTTTGTCATGGAGCCCAGTTAATATCAGCGATCATGCTGACATCGGCAGGCTGGTGAAGGTCGATTGCACGACCTGATGGGGATCTCTCGGGAACCGCTATCCCGGGAGTCGACTGCGCGCGAAGTATCAGCAAGGAGGCAAGATGTCGCTGTGTTTGACTATCACTAGTTATCACAAGATTACCCCTGGGCAATGCTCGGAAAAGTCCATGAACCAGGGCTCGATGGCGATCGGCCGCAGCTCGGATAATGACTGGGTATTGCCTGATCCTGAGCGCCTGGTGTCTTCGCAACATTGTGTTATTCAATACAAAGATGGCCGTTATTATTTAACCGATAACAGTACAAACGGGGTGGAGTTGGTTAACGCCGGCATCCGTTTGCGTAGGGGCAACAGCGAGCCACTGCACGATGGCGAGCTGATCCGCATCGGCGACTATGAGATCCAGGCGCGTATCGATTTCAACGTGCAGGCCATCGACAGCCAGGCGTTTGCCGGTGATTCAGCGAACAGTTTTGAAGCCTTGATGGGCGCCGTGGCGAACAAACCCGCCCCCACGCCGGTGATCGCCCCGCAGTTCCAGGGGCCTCGTCGATGGACACCCTGCCGGACCTCTTCGACTTCCTCAGCCCCACCGCCGTGCCGCCACCGACCGTGGCCGATCACGTGCCCTCAGAACAACACGATTTCCGCCCGCCGACGCCGGTGGCAGTGCCTGTGGTCGAGCAGCCGTCGGTATCCGGCGCGGTGATTCCCGAAGACTGGGACCTGTTTGGCGACACGCCCGCGCCGGTCGTCAGTGCGCCACCACCACCACCGCCTGCCGCCGTCGTCCCGCCGCCACCGGTGGTCGAGCCCGTGCTCCCCGTGGCCGATGCCCAGCAAACGCCCGACCTGCTGCAAGCTTTCCTGCGTGGCGCCGGTCTGGACCAGTTGCGGCTGGACAAAGCCCAGGCAGAGGCCCAGATGGAAAACATCGGCCGCAGTTACCGGCTGATGGTCGAGGGCTTGATCGACGTGTTGCGCGCCCGTGCCAGCCTCAAGGGCGAGTTCCGCATGCAGCAGACCATGATTCAGCCCGCCGAAAACAACCCGTTGAAATTCGCGCCGAATGCCGACGAAGCACTCCTGCTGCTGCTGCGCCATGGAAACCAAGCGTTTATGGCGCCGGACTTAGCCGTGCGCGACAGTTTCGACGACCTGCGCGCCCATCAGCTGGCCGTGATGGCGGGTGTGGAGGCGGCAATCAAGCACCTGCTCAGCCGCTTCGAACCGGCCCAGCTGGAAGAACGCATGGGCAAGCCTGGCGGGCTGTCGAGCATTTTCAACGGCTCGCGCCAGGCCCAGTACTGGCAGCAGTTCACCGAGCTTTACAGCAATATTTCCCGCGAGGCCCAGGAAGATTTCCAGGACCTGTTCGGTCGCGAATTCAGCCGAGCCTATGAAGAACACAGTGCACGCCAACGGCGCTGACAACTCGCAATACATGGATTAACGGATAGCTAAATACGTCATTGAGGACGCAGGATGATTCCCAGGTTTTTACTCGCAGTCGCCACACTGCTGCTGTTGACGGCGTGTGCCAAGGATGCGGCCAAGCCCGAGGCCGCCGCTGAAGCCGAGGCCGACACCGCCGCCGTCGAGCTGCATTTTCATGCGATTGCCGGGCTTAACCCCGGCGCCAACGGCCAGGCCGCCCCAGTGCGGGTGCGTATCTTCGAACTGAAAAACGCCGCCACCTTCGGCCGCTCCGATTACTTCGCGCTGGCCGACCGTGCGCAATCCACCTTGGGCCTGGACCTGCTGGACCAGGACGAAGTGATGGTGCAGCCCGGCCAACAGTTGAGCGTCCAGCGTGACCTCGACCCGTCCACCCGCCAGATCGGCTTGCTGGTGGGGTACCGCGAGCTGGACCGCGCACAGTGGCGCACGGTGATCAGCGTGCCGCCGCGTCAATACACCGAATACCAGATCAGCCTCGATGTGCGTGCTGTGCGCGCCGACGTCGTGGTTTCCCCATCCAGCCCTGCCCAATAACGCAATCGGAGCCCCCATGTCCTGGAACAATCGCGTGGTCTGGTCGGAAGGCATGTTCATCGGAACGCAGCACTTCCAGCAACATGACCGTTACCTGGAAAACCTGATCGACGCCCGCAGCCGCCCGCTATCTGCCGGCGCCTGGGGGTTTTCCGAATTGCTGATCGACCAGGGCCTGCTGGCCCAGGGCAAGCTGGCGATCGTGTCGGCACGCGGCCTGTTGCCCGACGGCACACCGTTCAATATCCCCCAGGATGACCTGGCGCCAAGCCCGCTGAATATCGACGACAACCTGCGCGACGGCCTGGTGTACCTGGCCTTGCCGCTCAAGCGCGCCGGCGCCCGCGATACCGTCGATGACGGCGAAGACCTCGGCGCCGCACGCTATGTGAGCCAGGTGCGCGAAGTGCGCGACGACAACGCCCCATTCGAAAACCGTGCACCGGTGGCCGTGGGCTCCCGCGCCTTGCGCTTGCTGACGGCGCAGGATGGCATCAGCGACTATGCCGCCATCGGGTTGGTGCGCATCAAGGAAAAACGTGCCGACCGCGCACTGGTGCTCGATGACACCTACATCCCGCCGGTGCTGGACGTGGCCGCGAGCAAACCGCTGACGGCCTTTCGCAGCGAACTGCTCGGCCTGCTGCACCAGCGCGGCGAAGCCCTGGCAGGTCGCGTGGTCGCCTCGGGTGCCGGTGGCGCGTCGGAGATTGCCGATTTCATGCTGCTGCAACTGGTCAACCGTGCCCAGCCATTGCTCCAGCATTTCAGCCAGTTGAGCCCGCTGCACCCGGAGCGTTTCTTCAGCGAACTGGTCAGCCTGGCGGGTGAGTTCTCGACGTTTTCCACCTCCGGCCGGCGCCCCCAGGAATACCCGCAATACCAGCACGACGACCTGGCCCTGAGCTTCGCCCCGGTGATGGCGGCCCTGCGTGAAGCGCTGTCGATGCTGATCGACAGCAAGGCCACGCCGATTCCGATTGTCGAGAAAGCCTATGGCATCCACGTGGCCATGCTCGCCGACAAAACCCTGCTCGACAGCGCCAGTTTCATCCTCGTGGTGCGCGCCGATGTGCCCGGTGAAACCCTGCGCGCCCGCTTCGGCCAGCAGAGCAAAGTCGGCTCGGTTGAGCACATCCGCGACATGGTCAACCTGCAATTGCCGGGCATCGGCCTGCTGCCGCTGCCGGTGGCGCCACGCCAGATTCCCTACCACGCAGGCAGCACCTATTACGAGTTGGACCGGGGCAGTGAGCACTGGCAGCAACTGAACAACTCCGGCGGCTTTGCCTTCCATATCGCCGGGCAGTTCCCGGGCTTGAACCTGGCCTTCTGGGCGATCCGAGGATAATCCGCGATGCATCCCAATGATGACGACCGCACCCAGTTCATGCCGCGTCCGGGGGCCGGGAGCCTGCACCTGCGCGTGCCGAACCTGCACCGCTGTCGATGCCTGCCGCGCCGATCCTGACCGGCAAAAGCCAGGGCCTCAACCCGCTGGAAAGCGCCGCCGGCCCGCTGTTGGCGCTGCTGACGCGCCTGCGCAACACCATCGCGCACCCAGCGCCGGCCAGTTTGCGTGCACAGTTGCTGGCCTACCTGCGCCAGTTCGAAGAGCGCGCCGAGGCCGCCGGTGTGGTGCGCAACGAAGTGCTGCTGGCGCGTTACGCGCTGTGCACCGCGTTGGATGAAGCGGTGCTCAGTACGCCGTGGGGCAGCACCAGTGACTGGGGCAAGCAGAGCCTGTTGATCACCGTGCACAACGAAGCCTGGGGCGGCGAAAAAGTCTTCCAGTTGCTCGACCATTGCCTGCAAAGCCCACGCGAACGCCTGTACCTGCTGGAGTTGCTGTACCTGTGCATGTGCCTGGGTTTTGAGGGCCGCTACCGTGTGATGAATGACGGTCGTAGCCATTTGGAAACTTTGCGTGAACGCACCGCCGCCGCGATTCGCAGCGCCCGTGGCGAGCACGAGCGCGAGCTGTCGCCGCATTGGCGTGGCGTGACCGTGGCACGCGATCGGCTGGCGCAATTCATGCCGCCGTGGATCGCCGTGGCCATCGGTTTGGCGTTGCTGCTTGCGTTGCTGTTCGGCTTGCGCCTGAAACTGGCCTCGGACGCCGAGCCGGTGTTCAAGAATATCCATGCCCTGGGCGAGATTCCGGTGCAGGCCATCGACCGTCCGGTGGCGCAACCCAAAGTCATCGAGCGCCCGCGCCTGGCAGGCTTTCTGGTGGAGGACATCAAGGCTGGCCGCGTGGCGGTAGAGGATAAGGTCGACCGCTCCGTGGTGACGATTCGTGGCGATGAACTGTTCGCGTCTGCCAGCTCCAGCATCCGCGATGACTTCGAGCCGCTGATGCTGCGCATTGCCGATGCCATCCGCAAGGTCAAGGGCCAGGTGCGTGTGACCGGGCACAGTGACAACCGCCCGATTGCCACGCTGCGCTTCCCGTCGAACTGGGCGCTGTCCGAAGCGCGGGCCAAGTCGGTGCTGGAGATCCTCGCGGCCAAGACCGGGCAGGCCGAGCGCTTCAGCGCCGAGGGCAGAAGCGACACTGAGCCGGTGGCCACCAACGCCACCGCTGAAGGCCGTGCCCGCAATCGTCGGGTTGAAATCACCGTATTGGCGGAGGGCGTCGAGTGAAGGCGTTTTTCAGTTTCATGATTCGCTGGGTGATCCCCGTGTTGGGCCTGATTGCCCTGAGCCTGATCATCTGGTTTGTCGGGCCGTTGCTCGACGTATTGGTGCCGGAAGGGCGGCGCTGGGCGCTGATCATCCTGGTGTTTGCGGTGTGGATCGCCTACCGCGTGTTCCGCATTATCCAGGCGCGCCGCCAGGCAGCCGAAGTGATGCGCAGCCTTGCCGCCGAAACCCCGGCCGACCCCAACAGCGTGGCGACTGCCGAAGAGTTGTCGACCCTGCGCCAGCGCATGGACGAAGCCCTGGCGCTGCTGAAAAAGCCAAGCTCGGCGGTGATGAGCGCCGCAATCTCTACGAACTGCCGTGGTACGTGATCATCGGCCCGCCGGGTTCGGGCAAGACCACCGCGCTGGTCAATTCCGGGCTGCATTTCCCGCTGGCTGCGCAGTTGGGCGCCGGTGCGGTGCGTGGCGTGGGGGGCACGCGTAACTGTGATTGGTGGTTTACCGACCAGGCCGTTTTGCTCGACACCGCAGGCCGCTACACCACCCAGGACAGTAACTCCACGGTGGATAAAGCCGCATGGCTGGGCTTCCTCGACCTGCTGAAAAAGCAACGCTCGCGCCGCCCGATTGATGGCGCATTTATCGCCATCAGCCTCTCGGATCTGCTGCTCGGCACCGACGCCGAACGCGCCGCCCACGCGGCGGCGATCCGCCTGCGCATCCAGGAGCTGTACACCCAACTGGGCGTGCGCTTCCCGATCTACCTGATGCTGACCAAGCTCGACCTGGTGCCGGGCTTCATGGAGTTCTTCGACAACCTGAGCAAGGAAGAGCGCGCCCAGGTGTGGGGCATGACCTTTGCCCTGGACGACGGCAAAAACAGCGACAGCCCGCTGGCCCACCTGCAAAGTGAATTTGCCGGGCTGGAACAGCGCCTCAACGAACGGCTGGTGGAACGCCTGCAACAGGAGCGCGACCCGGCGCGGCGTGACTTGATCTACGGCTTTGCGCAGCAGTTCGGCGCGTTGAAGGACTGCCTGCAAAGCTTCCTCGAAGGCGTGTTCAAGCCCAATGCCTTTGAAGAACGCGTCTTGCTGCGCGGTGTGTACTTCACCAGCGGTACACAGGAAGGCAGCCCGATTGATCGTTTGATCGGCGCCATGGCCCAGAGCATGAACCTGGACCGCCAGCACCTGGCGCGCCAAAGCGGCACCGGGCGCAGTTATTTCATCGAAAAACTGTTCACCGCCGTGGCCTTCGCCGAACGTGGATTGGTCGGTGTGAACCCCAAGGTCGAGCGGCGCCGCAAGTGGATTGCTCGCGGCGTGCTGGCGGCCACCGTGGCCTTGGTCGTGGTGGTCAGCGGCCTGTGGTGGGTGAGCTATCGCGCCAACCAGGCGTATATCGCCCAGGTCGATCAGAAGGTCGCGCCGCTGGGCCAGACCGTGCAGAACCTGAGCCCGGCGCAACGTGAAGTGCTCGCGGTGCTGCCCTTGCTCAACGCGGTGAAGAACCTGGCGGGTGACTCGCCCAGCTGGTCCGAGGGCCTGGGGCTGTATCAAGGCGATATGCTCGAAGCCGAGTCGGCCAGTGTCTACCGCAAACTGTTGATCGCGGTGTTCGCGCCGCGCCTGGTCACGCGTATCGAAGAGCAATTGCACGGCGGCGGCAATTCCGACTTCCTCTACGAGGGCCTGAAAGCCTACCTGATGCTCGCCGATAACGAGCATTACGACCCGGACTTTATCAAAGCCTGGATCGCCCTGGACTGGGACCGCAACCTGCCCCGCGACCTGCCGGCCGATCAGCGCCAGGCGTTGACCGGGCACTTGCAGGCGCTGTTCGAACGCCATCCGCCGAGTGCGCGGCTCGACCCCCGTCTGATCGATGACCTGCGCCGGCAACTGCAACAACTGCCGGTGGCGCAGCGTGTCTACGACCGGGTCAAGCGCCAGAAACTGCCCGAAGGCGTCCCGGACTTTCGCCTCAACGAAGCCGCCGGCCGCGATGCCGCGCTGGTGTTCAGCCGTAAAAGCGGCAAGCCGCTGGGCGAGCCGTTGAGTGGCTTTTTCACCGCCAAGGGTTATCGCCAGGCGTTCCTGCTGAGCAGCCTGAACCAGACCGGCACCCTCGCCGAAGAGCAATGGGTGCTGGGCCATGCGCAGGCCGATCAGCAAAACGTGGTGAGCCTGGCCGCCGATGTGCGCCGCCTGTATTTCCAGGACTACCAGCGCCAGTGGGATGCCTTGCTCGCGGACATCGACTTTGTGCCGATCACCAGCGTAGCCCAGGCAGCCGATGTGCTGCGGGTGATTTCCGGGCCGACCTCGCCGCTGAAAAAGCTGCTGGTGGCGGTCGCCAAGGAAACCGATCTGCAGGCCGAAGAACGCCAGATAGCCGCCAAGGGCGTGCCGGTGGAAGGCGGTGTCGACAAGCTCAAGGAGCGCCTCGGCAGCCTGCTGGGCCAGGAGCAAGCCGTGGCCAATGCACCGCAGGCGGCGGATGATCCGGTGACCGCGCACTTCGCCGAACTCAACAGCATCGTCAGCAAGAATGAAGGCGACCCGGCGGCCATCGATGGCCTGCTGGCGGATATGAACGCGCTGTATGTGCAGGTCAGCGCCATGGTCGGCGCCAGTGGCGATGCCCTGCTCGGCGAGGCGAAGAACCAGGCGGCGGCTGCGGCCACGCGGGTCAGCCTGAATGCCGAGCGCCAGCCGCCGCTGGTGCAGGGCCTGGTCAAGTCGGTGGTCAACTCCACCACCAACAGCATGATGGGCGGGGTGCGTAACCAGCTGAATGCGGCCTGGGTGAGTGAAGTGGTGAATGTGTACCGCCAGTCCCTGGCGGGTCGTTACCCGATGTCACCGGGCAGTGCACGGGACGCCACCCTGGATGACTTCGGCCAGTTCTTCGGCGTCGGCGGGGTGATGGACAACTACTTTCGCAAGTACCTGCAGCCCTACGTGGACACCTCCGCGCAGACCTGGCGCTGGCAGCCGGGCGCAGCGCAGAAGCTGGGGATCAGCCCGGGCGTGCTGCAAACCTTCCAGCGGGCCGCGGCTATCCGTGATGCGTTCTTCAGGTCGGGGGGCACCCAGCCAATCGTGCGTTTCGAGCTAAAACCGGTGTCGATGGACCCAAGCATCACCCAGTTCCTGCTCGACCTCGACGGCCAGCAACTGAGCTACGACCACGGCCCGAGCCGCCCGGTGGCGATGCAATGGCCGAACCCCGGCAGCATTGGCGTGGTGCGGATTTCGATCATGCCGCCATCGGCCAGCGGCCGCT
Organism: Pseudomonas poae; assembly: GCA_028869255.1. Classification (NCBI taxonomy): domain Bacteria; kingdom Pseudomonadati; phylum Pseudomonadota; class Gammaproteobacteria; order Pseudomonadales; family Pseudomonadaceae; genus Pseudomonas; species Pseudomonas poae. The sequence goes on from CP110972.1 coordinate 5,990,833, forward strand.
CGGGCGTAACCCTGGACGGGCCGTGGGCCTGGTTCCGCCTGCTGGAGCAATCGGACCTGAGTGCCGGTAATTCGCCGGACCGCTTCAACCTGCGCCTGCGGGTCGACGGTGCGAGCATTGCCTACGAATTGCGCGCCAACAGCGCCTTCAACCCGTTCAAGAGCCGCGTGCTCAGTGGCTTCAGCCTGCCGGAGCGGCTATGACCACGTTGGGTTTCTACGGCAAGTTGGCCAGCCGCGGTGACTTTGTCAGCCGCGCCTTGCCCCAGAGTTTTATCGGCCCGTGGGACAGCTGGCTGGCGGCGGGTTTGCTCGCGAGCCAGCACAGCCTGGGCGCTGAGTGGCTCAACGTGTACCTGGTGAGCCCGCTGTGGCGTTTTGTGCTGGCGCCGGGTGTGTGCGGGCCGGACGCCGCGGCGGGCGTGGTGATGCCGAGCATTGATCGGGTCGGGCGGTATTTTCCGCTGGCGGTGGTGGCCTTGCTCGATCACGACACCAACCCGGCGTCGTTGGTCGGCGGCCCGGACACCTGGTTCGAGCAGGCCGAAGAGCTGTTGCTCGGCACCCTGGATGCCGGCGCCACTTTTGAAAGCTTCAACCACGGCCTCGACACCCTGGGTATTCCATCGAGTGAGCGGCGGGCGGTGGACAGCCGTTTCGCCGGCCTGCAACGGGTCGCGGCCACCGAACCGCAGAGTCGAATGGCGGCACTGGCCGAACAGGCGTGCGACGGCGTGAGCCTGTGGTGGGGGCGTGGTTCGCAGACGATTTCCCCCGGTTTATTGCGGTGTCAGGGCCTGCCTGCTACCGGCGATTTTGCGCAGTTTTTGCTCGGACAAGAAGGTGTGGTGTAGATGGGGTCGACGTATAAATCCGCGAGCAAAAGCCATGTGGGTATGGTGCGCCAGGTCAATGAAGATGCCTTTCTGGACCTGCCGGAGAACCGCCTGTGGGTGGTCGCCGACGGCATGGGTGGGCATGCGGCGGGGGACTACGTGAGCAGCCTGATTGTCGACAGCCTGCGCAGCGTGCCGGTGGGGCGTTCCCTGGATGAATACTCGGTGGCCTTGCGTAATGACTTGATCCGCATCAACGCCGCCGTGCGCGAAGAAACCGCCAACCGCGGCGTGGCCATGATGGGCAGCACCGTGGTGCTGCTGGCGGCTCGCGGCCTGCGCGGCGTGTGTTTGTGGGCCGGCGACAGCCGCCTGTATCGCCTGCGTGATGGCGTGCTTGAGGGCATCTCTCGTGACCACAGCTACGTGCAAGACCTGCAAGACAGCGGCCTGCTCAGCGAAGCCGATGCCCGCGTGCACCCACGCGCCAATATCGTGACCCGTGCGATTGGCGTGGAAGCCCAGTTGGAGCTGGCAGTGGTCGACCTGTTGATCGCCCCCGGCGACAGCTACCTGCTGTGCAGCGATGGCCTGAACAAAACCGTCGAAGACCATGAGATCCGCGAAGTGCTGAGCCACGACGCGCCGGATGAAATCGTGCGCAGCCTGGTGCACCTGGGCCTCAACCGGGGTGCGCCGGACAACATTACCGCCATCGTCGTGAAGGTATCGGCATGAACATCCTGATTCCGGGCTATGACATCGAAGGCGAAATCGGCGAAGGCGCCATGGCCAGCGTGTACCTGGCGACCCAGCGCTCGCTGGAGCGCAAGGTGGCCCTCAAGGTGATGGCGGCCGCGCTCGCAGCCGACCCGAGCTTCTGCGAGCGTTTTCTGCGCGAGGGCAAGACCCTGGCGCGCCTGTCGCACCCGCATACGGTGACCATCCATGACATCGGCAATGTCGGTGAGCTGTATTACATGGCCATGGAATACCTGCCCAATGGCACGCTCAAGGAGCGCATCGCGGCCGGCCTGACGCCGGAGCAGGGCCTTACGCTGATCCGCCAGATCGCCTCAGCCCTGGGCTATGCGCATGCCCAGGGGCTGGTACACCGCGACGTCAAACCGGCGAACATTCTGTTTCGCGCCGATGGCACGGCGGTGCTGTCGGACTTCGGCATCGCCAAGTCGCTGGATGATCGTACCCAGTTCACCCAGGCCGGTTTTGCCGTGGGCACCCCGAGCTATATGAGCCCGGAACAGGCGCGAGGCCAGGAGATCGATGGCCGCGCCGACCTCTACGCGCTGGGCGTGGTGCTGTACGAAATTCTCGTGGGCAAGCTGCCGTATAACGGCACCGATGCGCTCTCCACGGCGCTGGCGCATCTGACCGAGCCGTTACCGGAGCTGCCGGTGCATCACGGGCGTTATCAGGCGGTGCTGCGCAAGTTGTTGGCCAAGGACCCGGCGGAGCGCTTCCCGGATGCGGCGGCGTTGCTGCTGGCGTTGGATAACCTGCCAACGGAATCGCTGGAGGCCACGCTGGTGCGGCCGCTGCCGATTCCGCTGAGTTTTGATCTGGCAGGCATCACCCCGCAATCCATCGAGATTCCCACCGACAAGCCACAACCGGTGCGCCAACCGGTGGTGACACCGACGCAACACAACGCCGTGTCCGAGCAGCGCCGTGGACCGGTATTGGCGTTGGCCGCCGTGGCGGTGGCGGTTGCATTGGCCATCGGTGGTGCCAGCTATTGGTGGTTGAGTGGCAGCGATGAGCCCGTCGCCAAACCGCCTGCTGCGGTGGTGCCCGCGGTGGCGCCGCCGGTGCCTGAAGCCGATGGCGGCCAGCGTCCGTTGCTGATGGCGGGTAAGAAGACCTTGTTCCAGCGCGTCCTCAGCAAGCCCGGCGCCAAGCTTTCGGCCGACGCGGGCAGTGCGCCAGGCAAGGCACTGCCGGCGTTTTCCGTGCTGTACGTTTACCAGCGCAAGGATGTCGACGGCAGCTCGTGGGTGCGCGTTGGTGCGGCCACCGATGGCCGCAGCGACGGCTGGTTGCCAGCCGCTCAAGTCAGTGACTGGAAGCAAAGCCTTGTATTGAAGTTCACCGAACGCTCGGGCCGCTCGCCGGTGATGTTCCTGCGCCAATCCTCCGAGGTGGAGAAGCTGCTGGCCGACCCGGCCGCCGCCAAAGGTGTGTTGACCAAGGCGCAGAAAGACCGCGACGACAACGGTCAGGTCCTGGCCCTGGAGCCGACGGCCAGCGCGGTGCCGCAGAACCAGTTCTATCTGTTGCCGATCTTCGACGCCAAAGAGAGCTTCGACGAAAACGGCCAGCCGGTGCAGTTGCTCAACGTCGCATCCATCGACCCCGGCACCGCAGCCGCCAAACCGGCCACGCCGGTGATCAAGGCCAACGCCGATGCTTTCCGGACCGCCGTGGTGCTGGTGGTGGATACCACCGTGTCCATGCAGCCGTATATCGACCAGATCCGCGATGTGGTGCACGAGCTGCAAACCCGTATCGCCGAGCGCGGCGAGCTGGACAGTGTCAGCTTCGGCATGGTCGGTTTTCGCAGCAGCATCAAGAAAACCCCCGGCCTGGAATACGTGGCCAAGACCCTGATCACCCTCGACCAGGGCCGCGACCCGCAACGTTTCCTCGACATGGCGCGCCAGGTCAGGGCGTCCACGGTGTCCAGCCACTCGTTCAACGAAGACGCGTTTGCCGGGGTGATGCAGGCCGTGGATGGCATGGATTGGTCCGGTTACGGCGGGCGTATCATCCTGCTGGTGACCGACGCCGGCGCGCTGCGCAAGAACGATCCGTTCGCCGCCACCCAGATGAACGAAGCCGAAGTGCGCCAGGCGGCGCTGGGCAAGCAGATCAAGATCTACGCCCTGCACCTGCGCACCGACGCCGGCAAGAAAACCCATGCCGGTGCCGAAAGCCAATACCGCATCCTCACCGCCGACGCCAACCCGCAGATCGGCGACCTGTACACGCCGGTACCCGGTGGCGACGTGCGCAAGCTGGGTGAACGCGTGGATGAGATCGGCACGGTGTTCGCCAATCTCGTGCACCAAGTGCGCAGCAACACGCCGCAACCGGTGCCGCTGCTGAGCAGCGCGCCGACGCTTGCCGACAAATCCGCTGCCGTCGGCTACGCCATGCACATGGATTTCCTCGGCCGCAAAACCGCGAGCCAGGCCCCGCAGCTGGTCAGTGCCTGGACCGCCGACCGCGACCTGACCAACCCGGCTCTGCCGGCGTTCCAGGTGTGCGTGATGCTCACCAAGTTGCAGCTCAACGACCTGCAGCAGTCGCTGAAATTGATCGTGGATGCGGCGCGCAAGACCCAGACCTCACCCAAGGATTTCTTCCAGGAAATCGCCAGCGCCTCGGCCTATATGAGCCGCGACCCGCAAGCCCTGCGCAAGGGCGGCAACCTGGCCGACGGCGGCATTCTCGGCGAGTACCTGGAGGGCCTGCCGTACCGCAGCAAGTCGCTGAACATGACCCAGGACTTGTGGTTGTCGTTGAGCGTGGCCGAGCAGGAAGACTTTATCGACGAGTTGGATTCGAAAATCCGCCTCTACGAAACCTTCCACAATGATGTGGCCAACTGGGTCCGTTTCGGCGATGCCGAGCCGGGTGATGCGTTGTACCGCGTGCCGTTGTCGACGTTGCCGTAATGCTGAATTTGAGCGCGGTGCACAAGAGCCGGGGCCTCGGTAGCCAGCGTTACAGCCTGGTGATCCCGGCATTGCAGCTGCGTGCGGGTGAGCAATTGGCGATTGTCGGGCCCAGTGGTTGTGGCAAAAGCACCTTGCTGGATGTGCTGGCGTTGGTACTCGCACCGGATCAGGTGGGGCAATTCGAATTCAATCAACAGGACATTGGCGGGCTGTGGCGTGCTGACCAGCAATCGACCCTGGCCGCGTTGCGCAGCCGTCATCTGGGGTATGTGCTGCAAACCGGTGGGCTGCTGGGTTTTCTTGATGTGCGCAGCAATATCGCCTTGTCGCGGCAGCTGCTGGGCTTGAAGGATGACGGCAGCGTGGCGCGCCTGGCTGCGCAACTGGAGATCAGCGATCAGTTGGCGAAGAAGCCGGCCGCACTCTCGGTCGGCCAACGCCAGCGCGTGAGCTGCGCCCGTGCCCTGGCCCATGCACCGCAGTTGGTGTTGGCGGATGAGCCCACCGCGTCCCTTGACCCGCTGAACGCCGGGCGTGTGATGCAGGCGCTGCTGGCCGAGGCCCGCGAGCACCGCGCCGCCTGCGTGATCGCCACCCATGACGAACCGTTGGCCCGCGCCAGTGGCTTGCAGGTGCGGCGCATCACATGTCGGCGCGACACCGACGGCGGCGTCACCGCGACTCTCGGGGAGGCGTGCTGATGCGCCTGCCTCTGGTGGCTTCCCTGGCGTGGCAGGATTATCGCAACGACGCGTGGCTTTCGGCCTGTTCGGTGCTGGCGCTGGTGGCGGTGATCGCGCCGTTGCTGGTGTTATTCGGCCTGAAATTTGGACTGGTTAGCAGTTTGACCGAACGTTTGGAGACTGACCCCGCCACCCGTGAAATTATTCCGCTGGGCGGTGGTCGATTCAGCAACGCATTTATCGAGCAGCTACGCCTGCGCAGTGATGTGGCCTTTGCCTTGCCGCGCACGCGGCAGATTGCGGCCACGGCGCAGGTGGGCACGCTGGCCCTGGAGATGCTGCCGACCGCGCCGGGCGATCCATTGCTGGCCGGTTTGCCGATGCCTCGGGGCCTGGAGCAGATTGTATTGAGTCATACCGCCGCCGAAAAACTCGCGGCGCGGCCGGGGGATTGGCTGGAGACCAGCTTTGCACGGCAAGTGGCGGGGCGCGTCGAGGCCCAGCGCACGCGGTTGCAAGTGCAGGCGGTATTGCCGCTGGAAGCCTTTGCGCGCGATGGGTTGTTTGCGGATTTGGGCTTGCTGGAAGCGGCGGAAGATTACCGCGATGGCCGCGCCGTACCGGCGTTGGGTTGGGGAGGGAGACGCCGTGGGCGTGAGCGAGCAGCGGGTGTATCCGGCGTTTCGCTTGTATGCGCGCAGCCTCACCGATGTAGAGCCGTTGCGGGTATTTTTCGCCGGGCAGAATCTGTTGGTTTCAACCCAGGCGCAGACCATCGCCCAGGTGCAGTCGTTGAGCCGCAACCTGTCGATCGTGTTCTGGGTGATTGCCGGGTTGGCGTTGGTCGGGGCGTTTGCGGCGATCTTCGCCGGGGCGCTGGCCGCTGTGGCGCGCAAGCGTCGGGAATTGTCGGTGCTGCGCCTGTTGGGGTTTTCCACCGGGGCACTGTTGCTGTTTGTGGTGATGCAGGCGCTGTACAGCGCGGGTGTTGCCGCCGTGCTCAGCGCCGGGCTGTACGGCCTGGCCGAGGCGGGTTTGAATCAATTATTTGTGCAGGTGCCGGGCGAATACGCCAGCCACCTGCTGGCGCGTCATTACGCCCTGGCCCTGGTTGCAATCCTCGGCGTCAGCGCCGTGGCGGCGGCCTGTGGTGGTTGGCGAGTGGCGCGTATCCAGGCTTCTGAAGGAATCAGAGATGTATAAGTTACTGGGCGCCTGTGTGGCGCTGAGCCTGGCCTCGATGGCCTGGGCCGATGAGGCAAGCGACAAGCTCGACAACCCCAAGCCGCTGGAAGGCGACGTGAGCCTGCCGCTGCCGTGCGAAGGCAACATGGTGTTCCGCTACGCCTACGTGTTGGCCCAGGGCACCCTGGATGATCGCGAGATCAGCCTCGGCTATCCCTTTGCCGAAGGTGAGGCGGGCTATCAGCAGTCGTTTATTTCCGGCTACCGCCGCGACTTTATCAACGGCCAGTTCACCCTCAAGGACTTGCCCAGGGACTGGAACAAAGTCATCGCGCCGTTGATGCCCAAGACCGACGCCAAGACCCCGCTCAAACCCATGCTGTACTTCATCGGCAAGTACGAAGTGACCGCCCGCCAATACGCCCAGGTGATGTCCCAGGCTCAGTCGCTGGCCAGTGGCGAGCCGGCGCCGGCGTGCGATGCGCCCACCGGCATGGCTGGGCGTTTGCCCAAGGTGAAGCTGTCGCGTTTTGAGGCCGAACGCTTCTCGGCGGTGTACAGCGCCTGGCTGATGAAATACCACCGTGATTTGCTGCCGGTGAGCGGCCGTGGTTCTTCGGCCGACGACGGCGGCCTGGGCTTTGTGCGCCTGCCGACCGAAGTGGAATGGGAGTTCGCCGCACGCGGTGGCCACGCGGTGAGCCGTCAGGACCTGGAAGGGCGCTTGTTCCCTCGCCGCGTCGAGGGCAGTGACAGCGACGGCCCGCTCGGTGACTACGCCGTGTTCAACCAGGTGGCCGGTGGCACCGGCCAGGCTGCACGGCTGATGCCCATCGGCACCAAGTTGCCCAACCCGATCGGTCTGTTCGATGTGATCGGCAACGCCGCGGAAATGGTCCAGGAATCCTTCCAGCTGGTACACGCCGGGCGCCGTCAGGGCACTTACGGCGGCTTTGTGGTCAAGGGTGGCAACTACCTCGAAGGCGAAGGCACGTTGTTTACCGGGATGCGCCGCGAGTACCCGCTGTTCGCTGCCGACGGCACCGAGCAAAGCAACGAGACCACCGGTTTTCGTGTGGCGATCGGCGCGTTGTCGGCGCCGCGTTCGCGCTACAAGGAGCTGTTTGCACAGTGGCAGAAGGAAGGCCGCCTGGCGTCGCTGACCGACGCCATCGACGACGCTCAGGACCCGACCAAGCGCCTGGACAGCATCATCGCCGCCAGCGTCGACCCCAAGCTGCAAGCCGAGCTGGGGCTGGTCAATGAAGAGCTCAAGCGCAATGTTTCGCTGATCGCCCAGCAGCGCGAAGAAGCGGCGGGCAACCTGATTCAGTCCGCCGCCTTGGTGGCCGAGACCATTGCCAACTACAACATCCGCCTGGCCAACCTGCAGAAGAGTCGCCAGCAGTCCCTGGACAACAAGGATGAGGCCAGCGCGAAGCTGTTTGACATGGCTATCACCAATGGCCGCAGCGCGCTTGATGGTGCGGTCGCGATCTATATCGACAACCTGGCCACCGGCACGCGTTACACCGATGCGGTGATCCAGGCGCAGTTTCAACGCATCAAGGAAGAGTTGGATCGCAAGCCAGTGCTCGGCAAGAGCCTGGTGACGCGCGCAACACTGTTCGTTCGTCATGTCGGCAATTACCGCAAACAACAGCGGGCCGACCCGGCGACGATCTTGAAGGAATTGCTCGCAGCGAGCGGTCAGCGATGATCGCTGGCTGTATAGCGAGCTTGGAAGGGACTCAGGCGGCGGTGGGCCGTGCTGGGCAAGTCAAACTTAAACGAGAACACACTTATGCTTTTTTCCCGTAAGGCGGTTTCCAAGCGTCACTTGCTGTTGATCGCGGCTGGTTTCAGCACCGTGCTCACCGGTTGCGCCACGTCGCCGGCCTCCAAGGTCGCGTCCAGCACCAAGGTCGAGTACTACCCCAACTGCTACGAGCCGGTGCAGCACCTGCGCACTACCGACTCGGACATGACCAAGTCGGTGGTCACCGGTGCCGCCCTCGGCGCGGCCGGCGGTGCACTGCTGGGCGCCCTGACCGGCGACTCCGACAAGCGTGGCCGTAACGCCGCCATCGGTGCAGCGGGCGGCGCCCTGGCTGGCGGCGCGGCGGGTTACTACACCGAGCGTCAAAAGCAGATCAGCGATGACAACCAGCGCATCGCGTCCTACTCCACCGACTTCAACAAAAGCGCCTCCGATATCGACCGCAGCACCGCGTACGCCAAGGCGTCCCAGCAGTGCTACCAGAGCGCGTTCACCAAGCTGGTGGCCGACCGCAAGGCCAAGACCGTCAACGACACCGAAGGCCGCAAGCGCCTGGCGGAAATCGTCGCGGGCCTGAAGGAGTCCAATGACCTGATCGTTGCGGTCAACGGCAAAGCCAGCGAAGACCTGAACAACTACACCCAGGCTTACGAAAAAGACCTGCAGCAAGTCGGCGTACAGCGTACCGACGTGGTCACCGTGGCCACTGCCGATACCACCCCGGTGACGCCGCCGGCCAAAGGCAAGAAAGTCGTCAAGCCGCCGAAAAAGAAGGTGCTGCCAGTGGTGCCACAAGAAGCCGTGACCACCGAGAAGAGCATCCAGACCGTGCAGGCCAAACAGGCTGAAAGCAAGCAGGTCGCCAGCGCCGGTAAAGCGCAGATCGAAGGCACTTGCCGCGATCCGAACCTGGCCGACTGGGCGCCGGTTCCTTGCCCGAACGTTTAAGTAATATGCTGCTATAAGCGTCAAACGCCAGCCGATCTTCCGCTAATGCGCAAGATCGGTAGCGTTCTTTTTGCAAATCGTTAAACTGCTGCGGCCACTCAATAATTACACCGAGGCCGTGTGCATGAAATTTCGTCTTCTGCTGTGGGTGCTGGGCCTGATGATGGGCAAAGCCAGCCGCACCAATCCCGCTTTCCAGCAACAGCTGGGTGACAAAGACCTGGCGTTCCAGTTGCAGACCCTCGACGGCAAGGTTGCCCGTCACTTCATCGTCAAAGACCAGCGCATCACCAGCCGTTCGGGCGTACACCCGGCGCCTGCGTTTGCCATCGCGTTCAAGGACGCCGCCTACGGCTTCGCCACGATGCAGGCGAAGAACAAGCAACTGGCGTTCATGACGGGGATTCAGGACAAATCGATCCAGATCAAGGGCAACCCGGCGCTGGTAATCTGGTTCCAGGGGTTGACCAAGTATTTGAAGCCCAAGAAAAAGAAGGGCTGAGTCTTGATCACTCCCACGCTCTGCGTGGGAATGCCGCTTTGCACGCTTTGTGTAACGTATACAGGGTAAGATCAACCCGCCACTAGAATATTGATTAGGTAGGGCGTGTCAGAATTATCAATCACGTGGTAAGAACATCCTGGGCCATATTGCGTTACCAAGCCCTATTATCATCAGACTTGTAGATGATATTGTCTTTATCACTGTCGCGCCGGCCAGTGAACTTGACCTTTCCGTCCTCTGCCTTGCCGTCAATAGTGATGTTAGTTGCGCCTGCTTGCGGAAGCGTTCGGATCGTGGTGTCGACATCGGCCTGCACGTATATAAAAGCGCGCTTTGAACTATTTATAATATGCGCAGGGCCTGAATGTACCACAATACCATCGGCATCTCCTTTGGCTGATATCCATGTGGGTTCTTTGTCGGTTTTTTCACTGCCGACGTGAAATGAATTGAACCCCTCATTCCCTTCAAGCTTATTGAGGCCATTACCACTTTTCAGGATGTCATCTCCGCGCCCACCGCGCAGGGTACCGCCACCAGGGCCTAGCTCCCCGTGGTCATTACCATCTCCCAAGTCGACAGTGGATTTCCCGCCCCCTGTTTTTACCGTGTCGTCACCTGCCCCAGTTGAAATATTGATTAGTAACTTGATGCCAGGAGCAACCGTCACGTTATCATTGCCGCCGGCAGTTTTTATATTAATGACGCCATCGTGGTCACTGTTATCTATGCCAAGTGTGATGTCCACGCCATTTATCTCGGCAATGATTCTGTTGTTTACTAGTTGTTTTAGAATGATGTTGTCATTTGTATTTCCAGTTTCAATGTCTACTTGTATTGCGTGGGTATATTGATCAGGCCCGTAGTTAACTCGTTTGTCCGGGTGTGTTGTGATTTTTGTATTGCCAAAGTGTTCTACTGTGGGCGGCCGGTTATCAACAGTGCTACTGCTCTGAGGGGGCGCCAAAGGTGGTGTGAAGTGAGGTGTAGACGCAATAGAGGTCATATACGGATCCTGGCTTTTGAGTACGGGTGATGTGCTTACACTCACTCTGTGGCTCAATAACTGTTCAAGGTTCCAGTGTTGTTTGCACAATTAATCAATGTCGCAAGCCATTCAGATCAAGGGCAACCCGGCGGCTGACCCAGTATCTGAAACCGAAGAAAAAGAAATAAGACTGAGTACTGCTTTTGTGGCGAGGGCGCTTTCTCCCGTTGGGCTGCGCAGCGGACCCGCTATTTTGGGAGGACTGCGCCCTCCAACGGGAGCAAGCGCCCTCGCCACAATAATCAGCCCTGGCTGAACTGCGACGCCAACTCGCGCAACAGCACCTCAGCATCCAACACCTTGCCAACCACTTCCTCCGCCTTGTCCCGGCTCAACCCCAGGCGCTCAAGCAGCGCATCCGGGATCGCCTCATCCGGCCCGGAACCAATCCCGCGGCTGCGCAACAAGCGCACGGCCAGGCACACCAGGTTCGGGTACTCGGCGTACTGGCCGTCGTAGGTCGGGTCGTGCTGGAAGCGCAGGGCGGTGGACAGCTCGTCCGGCATGTCCCAGTAGCGCATCAGCCAGGCGCCGATCTGCTCGCGGCTGATGCCCAGCAAGTGTTGTTCGACGTAGCTGTGGCACAGGTGCGGGTTGACCTCCAGGTGTCGGCAGATCAGCGAGAAGTGCGGCGGGAACACATGGGCCAGCAGCAGATAACCGAAGTTGTGCAGCAGGCCGGCCAGGTAGGTCAGGCCGGCTTCCGGGCGCTGGGCGCGGGGCATGGCGCGGGTCAGGCCTTCGATCACGGCAGCGGTATAGATCGACTGGTGCCAGTACGGCGTGGCCTGGTGCGGGTGGTCTTTGGGCAGGCTCAAGGTCTTGCCCAGGGCCAGGCCCAGCGCCAGGTTGATCACCAGGTCAAAGCCCAATACGCGCACGATGGCGTCTTCTACTGAACGAATCTTGCCCGGCGACGCGTAGTACGGCGACGCGGCCCAGCTCACCACCTGGGCGGCCAGGGCCGGGTCGGTTTCAACCACACCGGTGATGTCATCGATGGTGGCGTTGGGGTCCACGCGCAGCTTGATGATTTTTTGCGCGGTGTCGGCCAGCGGTGGAATCTCGATGGTCGCTTCCAGGCGCTGCTGGATACGGCGGGCGGTGAACGCCTGCATCGCCTGGGTGATTTCCTCGCGGTCATCATTCGGGCGGTCGAGGTTGGGGCGGATATTGCTCAGCGGTTCGCCGAAGTGGCCGGCGCTGGCCTTGGTGAGCATGGTCTTGAAATCGGCGCTGGTGATTTCCAGCAGCAGCCCGGCTTCGCCCGAATGCACCAGCAGGCTTGGCTCGTTGAGCAGGCTGCCTTCGTACAGGCACGGCGAGCTGGTGAGCGGCGGCAGGCCCGGCAACAGGCTCAGGTCATGTTTGCCCAGCATGCGCTCGATGCGCTCCGGCGACACGGCCGTGAGGCGGCGACCGGTAAGTTCGGCGAGGCGGTTGAGGTCGAGCAACTGGTTCTGCGGGAACAGCACCATCAGTGCACCCACCGCGTCTTCCAGCAGCACAGCCTGGACCTTTCGTGCAGGATTCAGGCCCGGTTGGTCGGCGACTTCCGTGTAGTTGACGGCGAGCTTTGCGAGCAGAGCCCGGATGACCGGCGGGGCGGTCAGTGGGGCTGTGGCGAGGGCAACTTCTGACATGGCCTGATCCAATTTCTTACAGTCAACGAAGTATAACCAGCTTGATACATATGTTGGTCGGATAAGTGAGTCAGGCGTCACACTTGGCCGTATTGCTGCCCATGTCGCAGCCAGCGATCCAGCAACGGGCTGACATGTTCCGGCCAGCGCTCCAGCAGCGCCTGCGCGGCATCGCGCACAGCGGGCAGCAGGTCGGCATCGCGCATCAGGTCGGCGACCTTGAATTGCAGCAGGCCGGTCTGGCGCGTGCCGAGCATCTCGCCGGGCCCGCGCAGTTCCAGGTCTTTTTCGGCGATGACAAACCCATCGTTGGTTTCGCGCATGATCCCCAAGCGCTGACGCCCGATCTGCGACAGCGGCGGGTGATACAGCAGCACGCAGTGGCTGGCGGTGCTGCCCCGGCCGACGCGGCCGCGCAATTGGTGCAATTGCGCCAAGCCCAGGCGCTCGGGGTTTTCGATGATCATCAGGCTGGCGTTAGGCACGTCCACACCCACCTCAATCACGGTGGTGGCCACCAGCAGTTGCAGGTTGCCGGCCTTGAACTCGGCCATCACCGCGGCTTTTTCCACCGGTTTCATGCGCCCGTGGATCAGCCCGACCTTGAGCTCACCCAGCGCGCTGGTGAGGTCTTCGTAAGTGGTCTCGGCGGCCTGGCAGGTCAGTTCTTCGGACTCTTCGATCAGCGTGCACACCCAGTACGCCTGGCGGCCTTCGGCACAGGCGCCGCGCACGCGCTCGATCACTTCGACGCGGCGGGTGTCGGTGACCAGCACGGTGTTGACCGGGGTGCGGCCGGGGGCAGTTCGTCGAGGATCGAGGTGTCGAGGTCGGCGTAGGCGCTCATGGCCAGGGTGCGCGGGATCGGCGTGGCGGTCATGATCAACTGGTGCGGGCTCATGCGCCCGCCCACGCCTTTCTGGCGCAGTGCCAGGCGTTGTTGCACGCCGAAACGGTGCTGTTCGTCGATGATCACCAAGGCCAGGTTCTTGAACTTCACTTCGTCCTGGAACAGTGCGTGGGTGCCCACCACCATCGGTGCGCCGGCGGCGATCTGTTCCAGCGCCGCTGCTCGGTTCTTGCCCTTGAGCTTGCCGGCCAGCCACGCCACTTCCAGGCCCAGCGGTTCGAGCCAGCGCTTGAAGGTGATGAAGTGTTGCTCGGCAAGGATCTCGGTGGGCGCCATCAGCGCCACTTGGTAACCGGCTTCCAGTGCTTGCAGCGCGGCGAGGGCCGCGACCACGGTTTTGCCCGCGCCCACATCGCCCTGGATCAGGCGCAGCATCGGTTCTTTTTGGCTGAGGTCGTAGGCGATTTCATTGCCGACGCGCTGCTGCGCGCCGGTCGGCGCAAAGCCCAGGTTGGCCAGGTATTGCGCAGGTAGCCGCGTGGCCTTGGGCATCGCCGGTGCGCGCAGCGAGCGCATGCTCTCGCGCAGGCGTTGCTGGGACAGTTGGTGGGTCAGCAACTCTTCAAAGGCCAGGCGGTGCTGGGCCCAGTGATGACCCAGCGCCAGTTCGTCTACATCAGCGTCGGCCGGTGGGTGATGCAGGTAGCGAATCGCATCGGCCAGCGGCGCCAGCTGATAGTCGCGGGCCAGTTCCAGCGGCAGCCAGTCGGGCAGGCTTGTGGGGCCGAGCATCGTCAGCGTTTGCATGCACAGCTGGCGCAGGCGTTGCTGGGTCAGGCCTTCGGTGAGCGGGTAGATCGGTGTAAGGGTGGTGTCCACCGGCGGCGGCTCGTCGCCGGTGATGGCGCGGTACTCCGGGTGGTAAATCTCCAGGCCCGAGGCGCCGGGCCGCGCTTCGCCGTAGCAGCGCACGCGGGTGCCACGCTTGAGGCCGTCCTTCTGTGCATTGCTGAAATGGTAGAAGCGCAGGCTCAGGCCGCCGGTGCCGTCCTGCAGGCGCACCACCAGGCTGCGGCGCTTGCCCATCACCACGTCGGCGCCGCTGACGGTGCCTTCGACCACCGCATCCTGCCCAGGACGCAACTGGCCAATCGGCACCACGCGGGTGCGGTCCTGATAACGCAGGGGCAGGTGGAACAGCACGTCCTGGAGGTTTTCCAGGCCGACCTTGGCCAGCTTTTCGGCCATGGCTTCACCGACACCTTTAAGGGCGGTGACCGACACCTGCGACAGCTCAGTCATACGTCTAATCAGCTCGCAGCAGGCGGCTCGGCCACCGAACACAGGCGGATCGAGTCGGCGAGGATTTCAATCGCCTTAGGCCGTGGGAAGCTGGCGCGCCAGGCAATCGCCACGGTACGGAACGGCACCGGTGGCGTGAGTGGGCGCACTTCGATCACGCCGGGGGCGTAGTGATGGCTGTCCACCGCCGACAGCGGCAGGATCGAAATGCCCAGGCCGGAAGCCACCATGTGGCGGATAGTTTCCAGGGAGCTGGATTCCACGGTGGTGTGCTTGGCGCCGTCGTTGCCTTTGGTCAATGTGGGGCAGGCTTCCAGCACCTGGTCGCGGAAGCAGTGGCCTTCGCCCAGCAGCAGCAGGCTCTTGTCGTTGAGCAGGCCGGCGTCGATGGTGTCTTTTTGCGTCCACGGGTGGGAGGCCGGCATCAGCACGTAGAACGGCTCGTCGTAGAGCGGCAGAGTCAGCACGTCCGCTTCGTTGAAGGGCAGGGCGATGATGATCGCGTCGAGCTCGCCGTTACGCAGTTTGTCGCGCAGTACGTGGGTGAAGTTTTCTTCGATATACAGCGGCATCTGCGGCGCTACGCGGTGCAGTTGCGGGATCAGGTGCGGGAACAGGTACGGGCCGACGGTATAGATGGCGCCGACTTTCAGCGGAGCGGTCAGCTGGTTCTTGCCGGCCTGGGCCAGCTCGCGAATGCTTTGCGCTTGTTCCAGGACCTTCTGGGCCTGGGCAACGATGCCTTCGCCCACGGGGGTGAGGCGCACGGCGCTTTTGCTGCGCTCGAAAATCAGCACACCGAGTTCGTCTTCAAGCTTCTTCACGCCTACCGACAGCGTCGGCTGGCTGACATGGCAGCGCTCGGCCGCGTGGCCGAAGTGCTGCTCTTGGGCGAGGGTAACGATGTAGCGTAATTCTGTAAGAGTCATAGCGGGCGTCCATGAGGTTGCGAGCCAAGCATACCGGCTGCAATCGATAGACGCACGTTATCAGAACTTTGGTGAGGATTGAGCGCGGAGTAGTCGGGATTTTTCTGCTGCGATGAAACCAAAATGTGGGAGGGGGCTTGCCCCTCCCACATTGGTGCCTATGTGCCTTTACCGGCGACGCTTCTCGATGTTGTACACGAACGGTGCAACGATCTCGATGCTGCCGCCTTTGAGCATATCGGCCGGCGGCTTGGGCAGCGGCTGGGCACGACGGATCATGTCCAGGGTGGCGCGGTCCAGGTCGGCGTTGCCGGAGCGGCCCACCAACTCGTAGGACAGCACGTTGCCGTCAGCATCGACCACGAAGCGCAGGCGGTTCAGACCTTCCTTGCCACGGGCCTGGGCACCTGGCGGGTACTTCTTGTACTTCTGCAGGTGGGCCAGCAGTGTGCCTTCCCAGGACGCTTTGGCAGCGATCTGTTGCGGCGACGGGCCTGGAACCGGCTGGGCCGATTTTTCAGCCGGCGCGTTGGTCGGTGGAGCGTCGCTCGGCGGCTCTTCGGAAGGTTTCTCCTTGAGCGGCTCGATCTTTTTCTCCACAGGCTTGGGCGGCTGAGGCTTGGGCTTGGGTTTGACCGGCTTGGGCACCTGGATCGTCGGCTTGGGCGCCTCGGCCAGTTTCGGCAAAGGCAACTCCTCCACCGGTGCCGGCGGTTGCGGCGGCGTTATGACTTTTGGCGGTGCCGGTGGTGGTGGCGCAGGCATCGGTGCCAGGTCGATGACCATGGCTGCCGGTGGCAACTGCACCGTGTGCGGCGCCGACCAATGGAGCGCGATGGCAATCGCGACGGCATGCACGCCCAGCACGACGGCGAGGCTGGTGCCATAACGCGTCAGTTTGTGGCGCGTCGTGATCATTTTTTGGCTGCCGTCTCGAGTCCGACCAGGCCCACCTTGAGGTAGCCGGCTGCCCGCAGGGCATCCATCACGCTCATCAGGTCGCCGTAGTCCACGCCCTTGTCAGCCTGGAAGAAGATCGTCGTGTCTTTCTTGCCTTGGGTCTTGGCGTCGAGCACCGGCCCCAGGGTTTCAGCTTTGACTTCTTCTTCGCTCAGGAACAGGCGTTGGTCCGCCTTGACGCTGAGGAAGATCGGTTTCTCTGGCCGTGGCGCCGGCTTGGCGCTGGAGGCGGGCAGGTCGACCTTGATGTCCACGGTGGCCAGTGGTGCGGCCACCATGAAGATGATCAGCAGCACCAGCATCACATCGATAAACGGCGTGACGTTGATTTCGTGGTTCTCGACGAGTTCGTCGTCGCCTTGATTCAAATGCAGGCCCATGGCCGATTACCCCACTTTCACCATGTGCGGTTGCGAGCTGCGCTCGGTAGGCAGGTGATCGAGGTCGCGGCTGACCAACAGCAGGACTTCCGCCGACGCATCCGATACCTGGGCCTTGTAGCCGGCAATCGAGCGGGCGAAGACGTTGTAGATCACCACCGCAGGAATCGCCGCAACCAGGCCCAGGGCGGTTGCCAGCAGGGCTTCGGCGATGCCTGGGGCAACGACGGCGAGGTTGGTGGTCTGGGTTTTGGCGATGCCGATGAAGCTGTTCATGATGCCCCACACGGTACCGAACAGGCCGACGAACGGCGCGGTGGAACCGATGGTCGCCAGCACGCCGGTGCCGCTGCTCATGTTACGACCGCAGGCCGCCACCAGACGCTCCAGGCGGAAGGCCACACGTTCCTTGATACCTTCTTTTTCGCGGGTGTTGGCCGACAGACGCATTTCTTCCAGCGCGTCGTGCACCAGGGTATTGGCCAGGGTGCCCTTCTTGGTCGCGGTTTCGCTGGCTTCCTTGAGGGTGGTGGCCTTTTTCAGGTGGACGATTTCAGTGCGCAGGCGACGCTTGGCGCCCAGCAGCTCGAAGCCCTTGGCGATCCAGATGGTCCAGGTGATGATCGAAGCAATGGCCAGGCCGATCATCACGGCTTTCACCACAACGTCAGCGTTCTGGTACATGCCCCATGGCGACAGGTCGTGGGCCATGCCCAGGGTGTTGTCTTCTTCCAGTACCACGCCGGTGTCGTCGGCGGAGGCGGCAGGGGCTGCAGCCTGGGCCGGGTCGGTGGCCGCCGGCGCAGCTGTTGGAGCGGGCGTGCCTTGCTGGGCAGCTGCCGGGGTGGCGGGTGCGGTGGCGTCTGCGAAGGCGGCGGTCGGTGCCAGCAGTACGCTGAACAGCAGCGCAGCAATCGCGCGCCAGGCGCGGGATGGGCTGTGAAGCGTGGTTGGCGAAGCGGGGTTTGTATTACGTGTCATGCTGGCCGGACCTGAGAGAAAAAATGAGTGATCGTCCTTCCAGACCCAGGGGGTCGAGGACAAATGGGCGGTTATTATTGCAAGTAATTCTTGTTAACAGAAGTAATACAGTAACTTTATTTGTCCTTTTTGTGGCCGTCTGTCATCCGCGAAGGCTAACCTAGACCTTTCTGTACGGAGTTTTCTGATGTCTGCGCCTTCTGTTGTAATTGCCGGTTGTGGCGATGTGGGGAGTCGGCTGGCCAGCCAATTGCTCGCCTCGGAATGGGAGGTTCATGGCCTGCGACGGGATATTTCACGCCTGCCCGACGGCGTGATCGGCATTGCCGGCGACCTGTTCAAAAAGGATTGCCCCGACACCTGGCCGATCGGCGGGGTGGATTACCTGGTGTACTGCGCCGCCGCGACCGATCACGACGAAGCCGGCTACCGCGCCGCGTACGTGCAAGGGTTGAAGCATGTACTGGAATGGCTGGGCGACTATGGTCAGGAGCCGAAACACCTGCTGTTTGTATCCAGCAGCAGTGTGTATGGGCAACAGAACGGCGAGTGGGTCGACGAAACCTCCGACACCCAGGCCAACGGCTATTCCGGCCAAGTGATGCTGGAGGCCGAGCAAGTGGCGCTCAACAGCGGGATCCCGGCGAGCATCGTGCGGTTGACCGGGATCTACGGCCCCGGTCGTGAATGGCTGTTGACCCAGGTGCGCCAAGGCTATCGCGTGGCGGTTGATCCACCTTTATATGGCAACCGGATTCATGCGGACGATGCGGCGGGTTTGCTGGCTTTTTTGCTGCGCCATGTGGAGCAGGGCGGCGCGTTGGACAAGGTCTACATCGGCGTTGACGATGCGCCTGCGCCACTGGCCGAGGTGGTGGGCTGGTTGCGCGAGTATCTGGGTGTGACCGAGTGGGCCGATGACGCCAGTGTGCGGCGCGCGGGTAGCAAGCAATGCAGTAATGCCCGTATCAAGGCGCTGGGTTGGGTGCCGACGTATCCGACCTATCGCGAAGGCTACGCGGCGATACTGAAAGGCTGAAACGCAGTCCAAAAATGTGGGAGCGGGCTTGCTCGCGAAAGCGGAGTTTCAGTCACTGAATGTGTTTCTGATACACCGCATTCGCGAGCAAGCCCGCTCCCACATTTGGATTCGGGTGAGGGCGGTTATTGCTTTTCAAGCAGCCATTGGCGAGGGCCCGGTGTGAATGAGGGCACTTCATCCGCTTGCGCGGTATTGATCGCCTGGAAGATTTCCAGCTGTTTGCCCTTGCGGGTAAAGATCCACGGGTTGCCCTGGCCATTCAATTGCAGCCAGATGCTGTCGTAGCCGCCACTCATCGAGGCGCAGTCGCCCGCCAGGCACAGCGAGTACTGATCAACGTTAGGCAGGCCGGCGACCTTGCCGTTAGCCTGGAACTGCACCGTGGCGCCGCTGCCGAAGCCGTCAGTGATCTTCCAGTCGCCGCCCATATAGGCCGCATACAGCGCTCGCTCAAAATTGGCGCCGATGGGCGCGCCTTCCGGGGCCGGGTCTTTGGCGCGGGCAAACAGCTGTTCAGGCTCATTGTCATTGGCCATTTGCTGCAGTTGCTTGCCTTTACGCTTGAGTTCGGTGGCGGAGCTGCCGTAAAAATCTACGCTCCAGGCGCCGGATTTTTCGCCGAGCAACTTGCCTTCAGCTACTTCAAAACCGTTGTAGTAGCGTGCCTGCGAAGCCTTGGTGTTGACCTCCCATTCGAGGGTCGGACCATGGGACTGCAGGGCTTCACGCAAAGGGCCGCCCTTCGCTGCCGCATTGATGGCGACCTGGTTGATCCAGGTGCCGCTCACATCCAGGTCGGCAGGGTTGCTGGCGCAGCCGCCGAGCAACAGGGCGAGCAACGAAGAAGCTACAAGCGCTTTGCGCATCACGAAATCCTTCTGAAACGAAGTCGGCGCAGCTTGTGGGGGCTGCGCCGGGTGTTTTACTCGATGACCAGAATCGCGTCCATCTCAACCTGCGCACCCTTAGGCAGGGCGGCGACGCCGATGGCGGCGCGGGCTGGGTACGGCTGTTCGAAGTACTTGCCCATGATCTCGTTGACCTTGGCGAAGTGGCTCAGGTCGGTGAGGAAGATGTTCAGCTTGACGATGTCTTTGAACGAGCCGCCTGCCGCTTCAGCGACGGACTTGAGGTTTTCGAAAACCTGTACGGTTTGTGCTTCGAAGCCTTCAACCAGTTCCATGGTCTTTGGGTCCAGTGGGATCTGGCCGGACATGTAGACGGTGTTACCGGCCTTGATCGCCTGGGAGTAGGTGCCGATGGCAGCTGGGGCCTTGTCGCTGGTGATAACGGTCTTGGTCATGTATGACTCCTTGTAATGGATGGGTTATGCACGCATGCGGGTGATGCGGATCACCCCGGTCAAGGCGCGCAGTTTCTTGATCACGCGGGCCAGGTGCACGCGGTCGTGCACGCTCACTACCAGCTGGACCACGCTGATGCGGCCATCGCGCTCATCCATGCTGATTTTCTCGATATTGCCGTCGGCCGCGTTGACGCTGCTGGCCAGCAGGGCGATCAGGCCGCGCTGGTGTTCCAGCTCCACGCGCAACTCGACGTTGAATTCGCCGGTGACATCCTTGGCCCACGAGAGCTGGATGCATTTTTCCGGGTTGTGGCGGATTTCGGTGATATTGCGGCAGTTGTCCAGGTGCACCACCATGCCTTTGCCCGCCGACAGGTGGCCGACAATCGGGTCGCCCGGGATCGGCGTACAGCACTTGGCGTAGCTGAGCACCAGGCCCTCGGTGCCGCGAATCGCCAGCGGGCCTTCCGGGCTTGGCAGTTGTTCGCCTTCACCAAGCAGGCGGCGGGCCACCACATAGGCCATGCGGTTACCCAGGCCGATATCTTCCAGCAGGTCTTCGATGGTTTCCTGGCGATACTCGTGGAGCATCGCTTGCACGCGCTCGGTCGGGATCTTGTCCAGGGCACTGTCGAAACCGTTGAGCACCTTGTTCAGCAGGCGTTCGCCGAGGCTGATGGATTCGGAGCGGCGCTGCAGTTTGAGCGCGTGGCGGATGTGTGTCCGCGCTTTGCCGGTGACCACGAAGTTGAGCCAGGCCGGGTTCGGGCGGGCGCCGGGTGCACTGACGATCTCGACCGTGGAGCCGCTTTGCAGCGGTTCGGACAGCGGCGCGAGGCGACGGTTGATCCGGCAGGCAATACAGCTGTTGCCGACGTCGGTGTGCACCGCGTAGGCAAAGTCGACCGCCGTGGAGCCTTTGGGCAACTCCATGATCCGGCCTTTGGGCGTGAACACGTAGACCTCGTCCGGGAACAGGTCGATCTTCACGCTTTCGATAAATTCCAGGGAGTTGCCGGCACGTTGCTGCATTTCCAGCACGCCTTTGACCCACTGGCGGGCGCGGGCATGGGTGCCCTTGGGTTGCTCATCGCCGCTGGACTTGTACAGCCAATGGGCGGCGATGCCGTTGTTGGCCATCTCCTCCATTTCCCGCGTGCGGATCTGAATCTCGATCGGTACCCCGTGCATACCGAACAGCGTGGTATGCAGCGACTGATAGCCGTTGGCCTTGGGAATCGCGATGTAATCCTTGAAGCGCCCCGGCAGGGGTTTGTACAAATTATGTACAGCGCCCAGCACGCGATAGCAAGTGTCGACCTTGTCGACGATGATCCGGAACGCATACACGTCCATGATCTCGTTGAAGGCCCGACGCTTGCCGCGCATCTTCTTGTAGATGCCGTAGATGTGTTTCTGCCGGCCGCTGACTTCGCCTTCAATTTCGTCGATCGCCAGGCAATGGCTCAGCGACTCTTCGATCTTGTTGACGATTTCCTTGCGGTTGCCCCGGGCGCGCTTGACCGCCTGGTAGATGCGCGCCGAGCGCATCGGGTGCATCGCCTTGAAGCCGAGGTCTTCAAATTCGATACGAATGGCGTGCATGCCCAGCCGGTTGGCGATGGGCGCGTAGATTTCCAGGGTTTCCTTGGCGATGCGCCGGCGTTTTTCGCCGGACAGCACTTCCAGCGTGCGCATGTTGTGCAGCCGGTCGGCCAGCTTGACCAAAATCACCCGAATGTCTCGGGCCATGGCCATGGCCATCTTCTGGAAGTTTTCCGCCTGGGCTTCGGCCTTGGTCTCGAAGTTCATCTGGGTCAACTTGCTGACCCCGTCGACCAGTTCGGCCACGGTTTCGCCAAATTGCGCGCTGAGCGCTTCCTTGGCAATGCCGGTGTCTTCGATCACGTCATGCAGCATCGCGGCCATCAGGCTCTGATGGTCCATGTGCATGTCGGCCAGGATATTTGCCACTGCAAGGGGATGCGTGACGTACGCCTCGCCGCTGCGGCGGCGTTGGCCGTCGTGGGCTTGTTCGGCGTAGAAATACGCTCGGCGGACCAGGTTGACCTGGTCTGGGCCGAGGTAGGTCGATAAGCGATCGGCGAGGGCGTCTATGCTCGGCAAAGGAATGACTCCTGCCGTTGGCTGTGACCCCGCGCCGTGCTACGTCGACCAGGCATAGGCTTAGACGGCCTCGTTGGACTCGTCCTCGAACGCTGCAAACAGCGGTTCGTCCTCAACGATCTCGGCGTTGGCGATGAACTCGTAGCTCATCAGGCCTTCAGCGATTTCACGCAGGGCTACAACGGTAGGCTTGTCGTTTTCCCACTGGACCAGGGGCTCTTTGCCGCCAGTGGCCAGTTGACGGGCACGCTTGGTAGAGAGCATGACCAGCTCAAAGCGGTTATCCACGTGTTCTAGGCAGTCTTCAACGGTTACGCGGGCCATGGTATTCCTCGGAGCGAATGCAAGATGCGCGCTGCCCGGTTGGGCGAGCGGACTAAACAGTTTAAAAAATCACCAGCGTTTAGGGAAGCGCTGATTTTTCCCAGGCCCTCACAAAACCGCTACAAGTGCCAATGTAAAGCCCTTGCAGCGGTTTTGGGAAGAGCCAATCAGCCGAGTAGTTCAGCCAGTAATTTGCCGAAACGCTGCTGTTGGCGCTTTTGCTGGAGCTGATTGGTGCGGAAAATCGCCTTCAAATCGTCCAGCGCGTGGGCGAAATCGTCGTTGATGATCAGGTAGTCGTAGTCGACGTAGTGGCTCATTTCGCTGACGGCTTCACGCATGCGGCCTTCGATGATCTCGTCGCTGTCCTGGCCACGGTTGGTCAGGCGCTGGTGCAAGGCTTCCAGCGACGGTGGCAGGATGAAGATCGAGCGCGCCTTGGGCATCAGCTGGCGCACTTGCTCGGCGCCTTGCCAGTCGATTTCCAGGATCAGGTCGTGGCCTTCGTCCAGGGTCTGCTGCAAGTGGCTTTGCGAGGTGCCGTAGAGGTTGCCGAATACTTCGGCGCGCTCGAGGAAGTCGCCGTGTTCGATCATCTTGACGAACTCGGTGCGCTCGACGAAGTGATAGTGCACCCCGTTCACCTCGCCCGGGCGCATGGCGCGGGTGGTGTGCGAGACCGAAATGCGGATCTGCTCGTCAGCGTCGGTCAGGGCCTTGACCAGGCTGCTTTTGCCCGCGCCCGAAGGGGCGGAAATGATGTAAAGGGTGCCGGTGCTGTGGGTCATGGAAGTTGCCTTACTCAATATTCTGTACTTGTTCGCGCATCTGCTCGATCAACACTTTGAGGTTGACCGCAGCCGTGGTGCTGCGCGGGTCAAACGCCTTGGAGCCCAGTGTATTGGCTTCGCGGTTGAGTTCCTGCATCAGGAAGTCCAGGCGCCGACCGGCGGCACCGCCCGATTTGAGCACACGTCGCACTTCAAGGATGTGCGTGCTCAGGCGGTCGAGTTCTTCGGCAACATCGCTTTTTTGTGCCAGCAGCACCATTTCCTGTTCCAGGCGCACGGGGTCGAGGTCGGCCTTCATGTCGGTAAAGCGGTCGAGGACCTTCTGGCGCTGGGTGGCGAGCATCTGCGGCACGAGCTCGCGCAGGGTCACCACATCCTCTTCGATGGATGTCAGGCGCTCGTTGATCAGGCGCGCCAGCTCGGCGCCTTCGCGCTCGCGGCCAGCCTTGAGCTCCTTCAAGCCCTGGGTGAACAGGGCTAGGGCTTCGGCGTTCAGGGCCTGCGGGTCGCTGGCGTCGGCCACCAGCACGCCGGGCCAGGCCAGCACTTCCAGCGGGTTCAGCGCGGCAGGCTGCTTGATCAGGCCGGCGATGGTTTCGGCGGCGGCCACCAGTTGTGCGGCGCGGTCGCGGTCGACCTGCAACGGCTTGCCGGTGGTTTCCTCGGTAAAACGCAGGGTGCATTCCAGCTTACCGCGCGAGATGCCTTGACGCAGCGCTTCACGCACGGCGCCTTCGAGGTCGCGGAAGGATTCCGGCAGGCGCAGGTGCGGCTCCAGGTAACGGCTGTTGACCGAGCGCAGTTCCCAGCTCAGGGTGCCTTGGGCGCCGGCTTTTTCGACGCGGGCGAAGGCGGTCATGCTGTGCACCATGGAGGTACCTCGCGTTGCAGTCCCGCAAACACGGGCTGATGGTTAAGAAGGCGCAGGATTGTAGCGCAGTGGGACGAGTGCGCCCAAACCCGAGCATTCGTAACTGGATTTTTTAGCAGTGCCCCGAATCGGCTCGCGGCTCTATAATGCTCGGCAGTTTTTCGTCCTCCGTACAGGTATCCCCTATGAAACGTCCAAGTGGTCGCGCTGCCGATCAGCTCCGCTCGATCCGCATCACCCGCAACTACACCAAACACGCCGAGGGTTCTGTACTGGTCGAGTTTGGCGATACCAAGGTTATCTGCACCGTCAGCGTCGAAAACGGCGTGCCGCGTTTCCTTAAAGGCCAGGGCCAAGGCTGGTTGACTGCCGAGTACGGCATGCTGCCGCGTGCCACTGGCGAGCGTAACCAGCGTGAGGCCAGCCGTGGCAAGCAGGGCGGTCGCACCCTGGAAATCCAGCGTCTGATCGGCCGCTCGCTGCGCGCAGCGCTGGACATGTCCAAGCTGGGCGACGTGACCCTGTACGTCGACTGCGACGTGATCCAGGCCGATGGCGGTACCCGCACGGCCTCCATCACCGGCGCCATGGTGGCGTTGGTTGATGCGCTTAAAGTGATCAAGAAGCGCGGCGGCCTGAAAGGCGGCGACCCGCTCAAGCAGATGATTGCCGCTGTGTCGGTGGGCATGTACCAGGGCGAGCCGGTGCTGGACCTGGACTACCTGGAAGACTCGGCTGCCGAGACTGACCTCAACGTAGTCATGACCAGCACCGGTGGCTTCATCGAAGTGCAGGGCACCGCCGAAGGCGCGCCATTCCAGCCAGCCGACCTGAATGCCATGCTGGCCCTGGCCCAGAAAGGCATGACCGAAATCTTCGAACTGCAGAACGCCGCACTGGCTGACTGAACCCGCCTCAAGGAGACGCGCCATGAGTGACAACCAGATGCCCGTGCCTACGCCTTCCTACGAGGTGCGTCAGGGGGCAATGTTGTGTCATCTCGCGGCGTTTCTGGGGTTTGTGTTCCCTTTCGGCAGCGTCGTGGGGCCACTGATCCTGTGGCAGATGAAGAAGGAAATGGACCCGTTTATTGATGATCAGGGCAAGGAAGCCTTGAACTTCCAGATTACCGTGGCCATCGCCTGGATAGCGTGCATTGTGCTGGCCTTCGCGGTGATCGGCTTTTTCCTGATGATTGCCCTGGCAATCGCCACGGTGGTGCTGACCATCATCGGCAGCATCAAGGCCAACAAGGGGATTGTTTATCGCTACCCCCTGACCTGGCGTCTGATCAAATAATGAGCGCCCACAAAAAAACCGACAGCGATGTCGGTTTTTTTGTGCCTGGGAAAAGACCTCAGATGGTCAGTGTCCAGTCGTAGTCCACGATCAGCGGCGCGTGCTGCGAGAAGCGCGGCTGGCGCGGCAGGCGTGCGCTGCGTACGAACCGGCGCAGGCCTGGGGTCAGCAACTGGTAGTCGAAGCGCCAGCCCAGGTTGAGCATCTCAGCCTGTTCATTGTCGGGCCACCAGCTGTACTGGTCGCCTTCACGGCTGACTTCGCGCAGGGCATCCACATAACCCATGTTGCCGACAATCTCGTCCATCCAGGCCCGTTCCGGCGCCAGGAAACCCGGGGATTGCTGGCTGTCGCGCCAGTTCTTGATATCCAGCTTTTGTTGCGCCACGTAGAGCGAGCCACAATAAATGTACTCGCGACGTTTGCGCCGCTGTTTATCCAGGTAACGGGCGAAATCGTCCATTAGCTTGAACTTCTGGTTCAAGTCTTCATCGCCGTTCTGCCCCGAAGGGAGCAGCAAGGTCGCGATGCTGACCTTATCGAAATCGGCTTGCAGGTAGCGCCCGTAGCGGTCGGCTGTCTCGAAGCCGAGGCCGCTGATGACCGCCTTGGGTTGCAACCGCGAATACAAAGCCACGCCACCTTGGGTGGGCACTTCGGCATCGCAGGCATAAAGGAAGTAGCCATCCAGTTGGAAGGCTGGGTCGTCCAGTTCAAAGGCGGAGGCGCGGGTATCCTGCAGGCAGATGACGTCGGCATTCTGGGCTTGCAGCCAACTGAGCAAACCACGCTCGACTGCAGCCTGAATACCATTAACGTTCACACTGATGATCCGCATAAATGGCCCCAAAAATCGCGTGCGTGTATGATACACGCCGTCTACCTAATTAGCTAAATCCGTGGTATCTGAGGCTTTTTTCATGCAGGCGTATCAACGCGATTTCATTCGTTTTGCCATCGATCGCGGCGTTTTGCGCTTCGGTGAGTTCACTTTGAAGTCCGGGCGCACCAGCCCGTACTTCTTCAATGCAGGCTTGTTCAACTCGGGTTCGGCCCTGGCTCAGCTGGGTCGTTTCTACGCGGCAGCCATCGTTGAAAGCGGTATTTCCTTTGATGTTTTGTTTGGCCCGGCCTACAAGGGTATTCCCCTGGCCGCGGCAACCGCCGTGGCTTTGGCTGAACATCACGGGCAGGACCTGCCATGGTGCTTCAACCGCAAAGAGGCCAAGGCTCACGGCGAAGGCGGCAGCCTGGTCGGCGCGCCGCTCAAAGGTGATGTGCTGATCATCGACGACGTGATCACCGCCGGTACGGCCATCCGTGAGGTGATGCAGATTATCGCCTCCAGGACGGCGCCAAGGCGGCCGGTGTGTTGATTGCGCTTAACCGTCAGGAGCGCGGCAACGGCGAGTTGTCGGCGATCCAGGAAGTGGAACGAGATTTCGGCATCCCGGTGGTGAGCATCGTGTCGTTGAACCAGGTGTTGCAGTTCCTGGAAGCTGACCCGCAGCTCAAGCAGCATTTGCCGGCGGTGCGTGCGTACCGCGAGCAATTTGGCGTCTGACACTATTCTCCTGTGGGAGCGGGCTTGCCCGCGATTGCGGTGTGTCAGGCGATGCAATTGTTGAATGCGCTCCCGTCATCGCAGGCAAGCCAGCTCCCACATTTGGATCGCAGGCAGAAAAAAAGGCCCCGCCCAATGTTATTGAGCGGGGCCTTTTTGTTTTCAGCGCTTAAGGACGCTTGCGGTTACTGATCAGCGTGCCCACACCCGTATCGGTGAAGATCTCCAGCAGGATCGCATTCGGCACGCGGCCATCCAGGATCAGCGAGCTGCCCACGCCGCCTTGCACCGCTTCCAGTGCGCAACGGATCTTCGGCAGCATGCCGCCGTAGATGGTGCCGTCGGCGATCAGCTCGTCCACTTGTTGGGTGGTCAGGCCGGTCAGCACCTTGCCTTCCTTGTCCATCAGGCCGGCGATGTTGGTCAGCAGCATCAGCTTTTCAGCCTTCAGCGCTTCGGCCACTTTGCCGGCCACCAGGTCGGCGTTGATGTTGTAGGACTCACCGTTGGCACCCACGCCGATTGGCGCGATCACCGGGATGAAATCGCCCTTGACCAGCAGGTTCAGCAAATCGGTGTTGATGCCGATCACTTCGCCCACTTGGCCGATGTCGATGATTTCCGGTTGGGTCATTTCCGGTGTCTGACGGGTGACCGTCAGTTTTTTCGCACGGATCAGCTCCGCGTCCTTACCGGTCAGGCCGATCGCGCTGCCGCCGTGGCGGTTGATCAGGTTGACGATGTCTTTGTTGACCTGGCCGCCGAGGACCATCTCCACCACGTCCATGGTCTGCGCGTCAGTGACGCGCATGCCATCGATGAAGTGACTCTCGATCGACAAGCGCTTGAGCAGGTCGCCGATTTGCGGGCCGCCGCCGTGCACCACCACCGGGTTGATCCCGACAGCTTTCATCAACACGATGTCGCGGGCAAAGCCGGTTTTCAGCTCGTCGCTTTCCATGGCATTGCCGCCGTACTTGATCACCAGCGTCTTGCCGACGTAGCGTCGAATGTAGGGCAACGCTTCGGACAGGACCTTGGCGGTGTTGGCAGCGGCTTCGCGTTCGAGGGTCATTCAGGGCTCCGGTAAAAAATCAGAACGGTAATTGGAGATCAGGGGCAACACGTTTCAACTGGGCGTGGAACACGTCCTTGATGCGCTGCAACTCAGCCTCGGTATCCGCCTCGAAACGCAGGACCAGCACCGGTGTGGTGTTGGACGCGCGAACCAGGCCCCAGCCTTTGGCGTAATCGACTCGCACACCATCAATGGTGGTCAGGTTGGCGCCTTCGCCCCATTGCGCATCGTGCAGTGCGTCAATGATGCTGAATTTGCTCTCCTCGGTCACATGGATATTGATCTCTGGCGTAGAAATATCATTCGGGAAGGTCTGAAACAGCTCTTCTGCCGTGGATTTTTCCTTGCTGAGGATCTCCAGCAGACGAGCGGCGCTGTAAATACCGTCATCAAACCCGAACCAGCGTTCTTTGAAGAACACGTGACCGCTCATTTCACCGGCCAACAGCGCGCCGGTTTCCTTCATTTTCTTTTTGATCAACGAGTGACCGGTCTTCCACATTAGCGGGCGACCGCCGTATTCCTTGATCAGCGGGGTGAGGCGGCGGGTGCATTTGACGTCGAAAATGATCTCGGCGCCTGGGTTGCGTGCCACCACATCGCGGGCAAACAGCATCAGCAGGCGGTCCGGGAAGACGATCTCGCCGGTTTCGGTCACCACGCCCACGCGGTCGCCGTCGCCATCGAAGGCCAGGCCGACATCGGCGCCCGTTTCCTTGACCTTGGCGATCAGGTCCACCAGGTTTTCAGGCTTGCCCGGGTCCGGGTGATGGTTGGGGAAGTGGCCGTCGACGTCGCAGAACAGCGGGATAACTTCGCAGTTCAGGGCTTCAAGCAGTTGCGGGGCGATGACGCCGGCCGCGCCATTGCCGCAGTCCACCACCACTTTGAGGCGGCGGGCGAGTTTGACGTCGCGGGTGATTTCATCAGAGTAGCGCTGCAAGATGTCGACTTTGGTGATGCTGCCTTCGCCGCTGGTCAGATCATTGGTCTTCAGGCGGTCGTGCAGGGCCTGGATCTGTTCGTTGGCCAGGGTGTCACCGGCGATGACGATCTTGAAGCCGTTGTAGTCCGACGGGTTATGGCTGCCGGTGAGCATCACCCCGGATTTGCCGGCCAGCACGTTGGCGGCGTAGTACAGCGCAGGCGTGGGTACCAGGCCCACGTCGCTGACATGGCAGCCGCTGTCGGCCAGGCCCTGGATCAGTTGCTCCACCAGCTCGGGGCCGGACAGGCGACCGTCGCGGCCAACCGACACGTTCGGCTCACCCTGGGCGAGGCTTTGGGAGCCGATGGCGCGGCCAATCCAGTAGGCGGTTTCGGCGGTCAGGGTCTTGGGCACCACGCCACGGATGTCATAGGCGCGAAAGATGCTGTCGGGGAATGTCGGGGCTACTCGGGCTGCGTTACTCATCGCGGGGGAAACTCCATCTGAAGGGGGCAAGGCTGGCCTTAAAGTGGCTGACCGGCAGGCTCAAACTGAAGGGTATGACGGTGTTTTCGGCAGAGAGTTCGTGGTGCAAAAGTGCCATCGGAGCTTGGGCTCCGTCTTGTTGTCTGCGTAATGCGTTGATTTCACTGGGGAAATCTCGCTGATTTAATCCGCGCATTCTTCGTCCTGAAAAGCCTTGCGGTGGCGTCGAGCCGGGCAAGAGTGCCCGGCCAGATTCAGCTTAGTCAGTGGCTGCCGGAATGCCCGAAACCACCTGCGCCGCGTTGGGTCTCGTCGAATTCCTCGACCAATTCGAAGTGCGCCTGCACCACCGGCACCAGTACCAACTGGGCAATACGCTCGCCGACGGCGATATTGAATGCGGTCTGGCCACGGTTCCAGCACGACACCATCAGCTCGCCCTGGTAGTCCGAATCGATCAGGCCCACCAGATTGCCCAGCACGATCCCGTGTTTGTGACCCAGGCCGGAGCGCGGCAGGATCAGCGCAGCCAGGCCCGGGTCGCCAACGTAGATCGACAGGCCGGTGGGGATCAGGAGGGTCTGGCCCGGCTCAAGGAGGGTGTCTTGCTTGAGCATGGCACGCAGGTCGAGGCCGGCGGAGCCTGGGGTGGCGTAGGCCGGCAGTGGGAATTCGGTGCCGATGCGTGGGTCGAGGATTTTGGCTTGCAAAGCGTGCATGGAAATTAAACCTGGTTCAGCCGTTGGGCGATAAAAGAGATCAGTTGGCGGGCAATCTTGCCCTTGCTGGTCTGGGCGAAAAGGGTGGCGTGCAGCTCGCGGTCGATCACGCTGCAGGCGTTTTCCTCGCTGTTGAAGCCGATGCTCGGGTTGGCGACATCATTGGCAACGATCAAGTCGAGGTTTTTGTCTTTCAATTTGCGTGCGGCGTAGTCCAGCAAATGCTCGGTCTCGGCGGCAAAGCCGACGCTGAACGGGCGGTCTGGTCGCGTGGCAATCGTGGCCAGGATGTCCGGGTTGCGCACCATTTGCAGGAGCAGGCCGTCACCGCTTGTAGGGTCTTTCTTGAGCTTTTGCGGGGCGACGACTTCCGGGCGGTAGTCTGCAACCGCTGCCGAGGCGATAAACAAGTCGCAGGGAATGGCCGCCTCACAGGCCGCCAACATGTCGCGGGCGCTGACTACGTCGATTCGCGTGACGCGATCGGGGGTCGGCAAATGCACCGGGCCGGTGATCAGGGTGACGCGCGCGCCTGCCTCGACCGCGGCTTCGGCCAGCGCAAAGCCCATTTTTCCTGAGCTATGGTTGGTGATGTAGCGCACCGGGTCGATGTTTTCCTGGGTCGGGCCGGCGGTGATCAGCACATGCTTGCCGGTCAGGGCCAGGTGCTGGAAGCACTCGGCGGCGCACAGCGCCAGGTCGGTGGCTTCGAGCATGCGGCCCATGCCCACGTCGCCGCAGGCCTGGCTGCCGGATGCAGGGCCGAACACCTTGAGGCCACGGCTTTGCAGCAGTTGAGTGTTGGCTTGGGTGGCCGGGTCGCGCCACATGGCCTGGTTCATGGCCGGGGCGATGGCCACGGTGGCGTCGGTGGCCAGTACCAGGGTGGTCAGCAGGTCATCGGCGATGCCTTGGGCCAGGCGGGCGATCAGGTCGGCGGTGGCCGGCGCGATCAGCACCAGATCGGCCCATTTGGCCAGCTCGATATGGCCCATGGCGGCTTCGGCCGCAGGGTCCAGCAGGTCCAGGTGCACCGGGTGGCCGGACAAGGCCTGCATGGTCAGCGGGGTGATGAACTCACTGCCGCCACGGGTCATGACCACGCGCACTTCGGCGCCCTGGTCCAGGAGCCTGCGGACCAGCTCTGCGCTCTTGTAGGCGGCAATGCCGCCGCCGACGCCGAGAACGATGCGTTTCCGATACAGACGCTGCATTGGTTTGCCTTTCCAGTTCAGTGATGCCAGTTCAATGGCGCGTGCGATGCCCCCTCCCCAGGTGAAATCGCATGCAAAAAAGAGGGCCTACGATAACACAGCGCCTGCCGCGCAACAGCGGCGCACACGGCCTATATGGAGAGGGACCAGGGATGAGTATTCGCGATTGGCCGGCAGCAGAGCGGCCGCGAGAAAAGCTTTTGGAGTGGGGTGCGGCGAGTCTGTCCGATGCTGAATTGCTGGCAATCTTCCTGCGCACCGGGGTTTCCGGCTGGAGCGCAGTGGACCTGGCGCGTCATTTGTTGGCGCAATTTGGCGGCCTGCGGCCGTTACTGGAGGCCAGCCAGACGCTGTTCAACCAGCAATTGGGCTTGGGGCCGGCAAAGTTTGCCCAGTTGCAGGCCGTGCTGGAAATGTCCAGGCGCCATATGGCCGAGCGCTTGCGCAGTGACTCGGTACTGGAAAGCCCGGTGGCCGTGCGTGATTACCTCAAGGCGCTGCTGCGCCATGAGCCCCACGAGGTTTTTGGCTGTCTGTTCCTTGACTCAAGGCACCGGGTGCTGGGCTTCGAGGCTTTATCGGAGGGCACCATCGACGCGGCCATGGTGTACCCGCGGCAAGTGGTCAAGCGCGCACTGGCTTACAACGCAGCGGCGTTGATCCTCTGTCACAACCATCCTTCGGGAAGTCTGGAGCCGAGCGCAGCTGATCGAAAATTGACCAGAATCCTGCAAAAAGCCTTGGAAATGGTGGATGTGCGGGTGCTGGATCACATCATTGTGGGCGATGGCGACCCGCTGTCGATGGCGGAGCATGGATGGATGTAGCCCCGCCCCAAAAGGGCGGGGCTGGTGCTCAGGGCTTGACGCTGACCTTGGAGAAATCCTGACGGCCGAACGGGCTCACCTGGTATCCCTCGACATTCTTGCGCGTCAGGGCGAATGCCGTCGGGTGCGCCAGCGGCAGCCAGAGTGCCTGCTGTTGGATCTGCGCCTGGGCCTGTTGGTACAGCTTGCTGCGCACCCCTTGCTCGCTGGTGGTCTTGCCGGCGCTGATCAGCTTGTCCAGCGCCGGGTCGCAGTAACGGGCGAAGTTGGTGCCGGACTTCACCGCTGCGCAGGAGAACTGCGGGGTCAGGAAGTTATCCGGGTCACCGTTGTCGCCAGCCCAACCCATGAACAGCAGGTCATGCTCGCCGGCTTTGGCGCGACGAATCAGTTCGCCCCATTCGATCACGCGGATCTCGGCCTGGATGCCGACTTTAGCCAGGTCGGCCTGCAACAGTTGCGCGCCAAGGTTCGGGTTGGGGTTCAGCAGGCTGCCGGTGGGGCGCGTCCAGATGGTGGTCTTGAAACCGTCCTTGAGCCCGGCGCGAGCCAGCAGGGCCTTGGCTTTGGCGAGATCCTGCGGATAGCCCGGCAGGTCTTTGGCGTAGTTCCAGGTGTTGGGCGGGTAAGGGCCGTTGGCGGCTTCGGCGGTGCCTTCAAACACGGCCTTGAGGTAGCTGGCCTTGTCGAAGGCCAGGTTGATCGCTTGGCGTACTTCGGGCTTGTCCAGCGGTGGGTGCTGGCTGTTGATGGCCACGAATGCGGTCATGAAGGCGGCGGTTTTTTCCACCTTGAGCGCAGGGTCTTTTTGCGCCTCGCCTACATCCAGAGGCTTGGGCGACAGGGCGATCTGGCACTCATCGCGCTTCAGTTTCTGCAGGCGTACGTTGGGGTCCGTGGTAATGGCGAAGATCAAGTTATCCACAGCCGGTTTGCCGGCGAAGTAGTCCGGGTTGGCTTTGTAGCGCACCACGGCATCCTTCTGGAAACGGCTGAAGATGAACGGCCCGGTGCCGATCGGCTGGCTGTTGAGTTTTTCCGGAGTGCCGGCCTTGAGCAGTTTGTCGGCGTATTCGGCCGGGTAGATCGAGGCGAAACCCATGCTCAGGGCGGCGAGGAAGGTCGAGTCGGCGTGGTCCAGGGTGAAGCGCACGGTCAATGGGTCGAGGGCGTCGATCTTCTTGACCAGCGTGGGCAATTGCAGCGACTGCGCATGCGGGAAGCCGCTCTGGGCGATCTTGTGCCACGGGTGGGCCGGGTCGAGCATGCGTTCGAAGCTGAAGCGCACGTCTTCGGCGGTCAGGGTGCGGCTTGGGGTGAAATACTCGGTGCGATGGAATTTCACGTCCGGGTGCAGCTTGAAGGTGTAGGTCAGGCCATCTGGCGAGACGTCCCAGCTGTCCGCCAGGCTGGGCACCAGTTTGCCGCTGGCCGCGTCGTAGTCGACCAGGCGGTTCATCAGCACGTCGGCGGAGGCGTTGGTGGTGGTCAGGGAGTTGTATTGCACCACGTCGAACCCTTCGGGGCTGGCCTCGGTGCAGACGCTCAAGTTGCTGGCGGCAGACGCCAGCGGGGCGATAAAGAGAGGGGCTAGCAATAGCGGTAGGGCAGCGAGGCGCATGTTCGGTTTCCTTTGCAGATCGAAGGCCCATCTGCGAGTGCAGTCTGGAAAAGTCCTACCGTAGTGGTCTGACTGATAAATGACTAGCCCATTTTTGCCTGTGCTTTTGCCTCAAATGCTGTTTTGATGGCGCCTCAGCGCGTTTCGCCGTGCGCTTTACTGCGCGCGCGAGCGCTGTAAATCATTCTGTGCGACGAGCGGTCGGCTGTTACAGCGGCCCCTCCTGGCAACGGTTCGGGCGTTTGTTACCGAGATTTACGCCGGTAAAAACACACGGGCTGTTGTTGCACTGGGGTCTTTCTGGTATAAAGCAGCGCTCTTTTCTAGGGGCCCGGTTCCTTCGCTTGTAGGTGTAGCCGGTAAGACCCTAAAGAAACGCGGCGCCTGGCGCCAAATGACTGAGAGATTAAGCGGCCAACCCATGCCGGGTTGGGCATGTGGTTTTAGAGGGCTGAGGCATGTCGAGAGTCTGTCAAGTTACCGGTAAGGGTCCGGTGACTGGGAATAACATTTCCCACGCAAATAACAAAACCCGTCGTCGTTTCCTGCCGAACCTGCAGCATCACCGCTTCTGGGTTGAAGAAGAGAAACGTTTTGTTCGCCTGCGTGTATCTGCTAAAGGCATGCGTATCATCGACAAGCGTGGCATCACTGTCGTGCTGGCCGAAATCCGTGCCGCTGGCAAGATCTAAGGAGCTCTATCATGCGTGAATTGATTCGAATGATCTCTAGCGCCGGTACTGGTCACTTCTACACTACCGACAAGAACAAGCGTACTACCCCGGACAAGCTCGAAAAGAAAATGTTCGACCCGCGCGTTCGCAAGCACGTGATCTACAAAGAAGGCAAAATCAAGTAATTGATTTTCCTCCTTGTGAAAAAAAGCCCGTCTCTCACGAGTCGGGCTTTTTTTTGCCTGCGATTTGCTGATCAGGCTTTCTGTTCGAACACCACGTAGATCTTGCGGCACGGCTCCAGCACTTCCCAGGTGCCGCTGAACCCGGCGGGAATCACGAAGCGGTCGCCGGCGCGCAAGGTCTTGGCGTTACCCTCGGCATCGCGCAGCACGGAAACGCCCTGCACAATCTCGCAATACTCATGCTCGGTATAGTTGACCTTCCACTGCCCGACCTCACCTTCCCAGACCCCGGCGCTCATCTGGCCGCAGGGGCTGTTGTAGTGGTTATAAATTGTCTGTTCAGGGTCGCCCTTGAGGATTTTTTCGGCGGCAGGCCGGTAGCGGTCGGGGGCGGTGTTGGCTTGGCTGAAGTCGACGATATCCTGGATGCTCATGTGCGTGTCCCGTCTGGCCTGCGGTTGGAGAGCCCAAAGTCTATGTTTATTAAAATGAACATCGCAAGGGCGTTTACCGGGGTTATGTCAAATATATTGAAACTCCCCAGGCCGCTGGTTTAGGGTGGCAGCTGCCTTGAGCCGAACAGCAGGCTGGCCGGGCAAGAATTCTTTGAGGCTGCCGGGGGACATCGCCTGGCCCTTGTATTCAACAAGAGGAGGACACTCGCATGACCACCCTGACCCGTGCCGACTGGGAACAACGCGCCAAGGATCTGAAGATCGAAGGCCGCGCCTATATCAATGGCGAATACACCGCCGCCGTTTCCGGTGACACCTTCGAGTGCATCAGCCCGGTCGATGGCCGACTGTTGGCTACCGTTGCCAGCTGTGACGCCGCCGACGCGCAGCGCGCCGTAGAAAATGCCCGTGCTACCTTCAATTCCGGTGTCTGGTCGCGTCTCGCGCCAGCCAAACGCAAAGCGGCGATGATCCGTTTCGCGGCGCTGCTCAAGGCCAATGCCGAAGAGTTGGCGCTGCTCGAAACCCTGGACATGGGCAAGCCGATCAGCGACTCCCTGGGCATCGACGTCCCCGGCGCAGCCAATGCGCTGAGCTGGAGCGGCGAGGCCATCGACAAGATTTATGACGAAGTTGCGGCCACCCCGCATGATCAACTGGGTCTGGTGACCCGCGAGCCGGTGGGCGTTGTCGGCGCGATCGTGCCGTGGAACTTCCCGCTGATGATGGCCTGCTGGAAACTCGGGCCTGCGCTGTCGACCGGTAACTCGGTGATCCTCAAGCCGTCTGAAAAATCCCCGCTGACCGCCATCCGCATCGCAGCCCTGGCCGTTGAAGCCGGTATTCCAAAAGGTGTGTTCAACGTGCTGCCGGGTTACGGTCACACCGTGGGCAACGCCCTGGCGCTGCACATGGACGTCGACACCCTGGTGTTCACCGGCTCCACCAAGATCGCCAAGCAACTGTTGATTCGCTCCGGCGAGTCGAACATGAAGCGCGTGTGGCTGGAAGCGGGCGGCAAGAGCCCGAACATCGTGTTCGCCGATGCGCCGGACCTGCAAGCCGCCGCAGAATCCGCCGCCGGTGCCATCGCCTTCAACCAGGGCGAAGTCTGCACCGCCGGCTCGCGCCTGCTGGTGGAGCGCTCCATCAAGGATAAATTCCTGCCGCTGGTGATCGAGGCCCTCAAGGGCTGGAAGCCGGGCAACCCGCTGGACCCGGCGACCAACGTCGGCGCCTTGGTGGACACCCAGCAAATGAACACCGTGCTCTCGTACATCGAAGCTGGCCACGCCGATGGCGCCAAGCTGGTGGCGGGCGGCAAGCGCACCCTGGAAGAAACCGGCGGTACCTACGTTGAACCGACGATTTTCGACGGTGTGACCAACGCGATGAAGATTGCCCAGGAGGAGATCTTCGGCCCAGTGCTGTCGGTGATCACTTTCGACAGCGCCGAAGAAGCCATCGCCATCGCCAACGACACCCAATACGGCCTGGCCGCAGCGGTGTGGACGGCGGATATTTCCAAGGCGCACCTGACCGCCAAGGCCCTGCGCGCCGGCAGCGTGTGGGTCAACCAGTACGATGGCGGCGACATGACCGCGCCGTTTGGTGGCTTCAAGCAGTCGGGTAACGGCCGCGACAAGTCGCTGCACGCATTCGACAAGTACACCGAGCTGAAGGCGACCTGGATCAAGCTGTAAGCAACGCCGCCGGTCAAATGTGGGGGCTGGCTTGTGTGGGAGCTGGCTTGCCTGCGATAGCATCACCGAGGTGTGACAGACACACTGAGGTGATTGCATCGCAGGCAAGCCAGCTCCCACACTGTTTTATGTCACCTTAAAGATTATCCACAGGAGCGTGGTAATGCGTTGGGCGACTTATTTCGCCGTGCTGGCCTCGGTACTCAGCGTCGGCCTGGCCTTGGGCGTCAGCATGCCGCTGGTGTCCTTGCGCCTGGGAAGGCTGGGGTTACGGCAGCTTCGCGATTGGTGTGATGGCGGCCATGCCGGCGTTTGGCGTGCTGCTGGGGGCTAAAGTCTCCAGCCGCATGGCCTCCTGGCTCGGCACCGCCAACCTGATGCGCCTGTGCCTGTGGGCCGGGGCGATGTCTATCGGCTTGCTGGCGGTACTGCCCAGCTACCCGGTGTGGCTGGTGCTACGGCTGATGATCGGGGTGATCCTGACCATCGTGTTTATCCTCGGCGAAAGCTGGATCAACCAGTTGGTGGTGGAGCAGTGGCGCGGCCGGCTGGTGGCGCTGTATGGCTGCAGTTATGCCTTGAGCCAACTGTCGGGGCCACTGCTGCTGGGCCTGATCGGCACCGATCATGACTACGGTTTCTGGGTCGGCGTGGGCCTGCTGATGGTCGCGCCGCTGTTGCTGCTGGGACGCTCCGGCGCACCGAGCGCCGAGTCCTTCAGCGTGACCTTCGCGCAACTGTGGCGCTTCTGCCTGAGCCTGCCGGCGATTGCCTGGGCGGTGGCGCTGTTCGCCGCGTTTGAGGCGATGATTCTGACGCTGCTGCCGGTGTATTGCCTGCAACAAGGTTTTACCGCCGAGGTCGCCCTGGCGATGGTCAGCACGGTGGTGGTCGGCGATGCGCTGCTGCAACTGCCCATCGGCGCGCTGGCCGATTACCTGCCACGGCGTACGCTGTTCCTGGGGTGTGCGTTGCTGTTACTGGCGTCGAGCCTGGCGATTCCGCTGTTGATGCACACGCCGTTGATCTGGCCGGTGTGGGTGCTGTTCGGCGCCAGTGCCGGGGGGTTGTTTACCCTATCGTTGATCCTTATCGGCGAGCGCTACCGCGACGACGCGCTGGTGCGCGCCAATGCCCATGTGGCGCAGCTATGGGGCATCGGTTGCCTGATCGGCCCGCTGGTGGCCGGCGCGGGCAGCCAGTGGGTCAGCGGGCATGCACTGCCGTGGCTGATGGCGGCGGGAGCGTTGGGGTTGGTGGTGTTGTTGCTGCGCCAAGGTGCCTTCGGCGCAGTACAGCCCGCCTGACTGGAATGCGGTCGAAGTGTGGGAGCGGGCTTGCTCGCGAATGCGGCGGTCCAGTCAATATTGCCGTTAACTGACACGCCGCATTCGCGAGCAAGCCCGCTCCCACATTTTTGATTTGCGTTACTCCTAGAGCATGCGCTCAAGGCCAACGCTGGTGGCGAACCAGGCATTGAACCTGCGCCACCAACTGCCGGGTTCGCGGGTCAGGGTGTGCAGTTGCCCGTTATCTTCGGTCACCCACACCACCTGGCCGTCCTGCAATTTCGCTTCATAGCTCAAGGCCGGGGCCATGCCTTGCAGCGCCAAGTTGCGCACGTGCTCGGCCAACTCGGGGCTGTCCACCAGCACCCCGACTTCGGTGTTCCACAGCACCGAGCGTGGGTCGAAGTTGAAGGAGCCGATAAACGACTTGGTCCGATCAAAGATCATTGCCTTGCTGTGCAGGCTGGAGTCCGAGCCCCGGAAGGTGCCGCGCCGAAACAGGTGCGGCCCGCTGCCTGCACTGGGGTCGCCGGGTTGGCGGCGCAATTCATAGAGTTTTACCCCGTGCTCCAGCAGCGCCTTGCGATAGGGCGCATAGCCGCCATGCACGGCCGGTACATCGGTGGCTTCCAGGGAGTTGGTCAGCAGGCTCACCGACACACCAGCGTCGGCACGACCGGTCAGGTACACCAGCCCGGGTTGCCCCGGTACGAAATACGCCGAGATCATCATCAGCTCATGGTTGACGCCTTGCAGCTCAGGCGCCAGCTGCGTGGTGAGCAGCAATCGAGGGTCCGGGTCGGCCTTGGCCAGTACCTTGCTCGGCGCGTCCCACAGGGCCTGGTTCCAGGCCCAGATCAGCTCGCGGCGCCAGGTGTCCATGCGCGGCTGGGTCTGGTAGGTGCGCAGGCGGTTGTACAGCGCGTGGTTCTGCTGGCGCGACTCGGCCAGCGAGTCTTGCAGGCGCACGCGTGCGGCGGCCAGATCGCGCCTGGACGGGCTGTTGGAGACGAAGTCATCGATGGGTTTGCTCAGCGCGCTGTTCCAGTACTGATCAAAACTGTGTCCGAGCTGCTCGGCCACCGGACCCACGCTGAGCATGTCGATATCGGTGAAGTTCAGGTTGGGTTCGGCGTCGAAATACTCGTCGCCCAGGTTACGCCCGCCGACGATCGCCACGCTGTTATCCGCCAGCCACAGCTTGTTATGCATGCGCCGGTGTTGCAGCGACAGGTTGAACAACCGGCCCATGGCCCGCGTCACGCCAGTGCTGCGGCCCAGGTGCAGCGGGTTGAACAGGCGAATTTCGATTTGTGGGTGGGCGGCGAGGGTGGCGATGATCTGGTCGAGGCCGTCGCTGGTGGTGTCGTCCAGCAGGATGCGCACACGCACGCCGCGGTCGGCGGCCTTGAGCAGTTCATCCACCAGCATGCGCGTGCTGATGCCGTCGTGGACAATGTAGTACTGCAGGTCAAGGCTGGTCTGGGCGTTGCGGATCAGCTCGGCGCGGGCCATGAAGGCTTCGCTGCTGTTGGGCAACAAACGAAAGCCGGAGCGCCCCTGATGCGGCGCCGCCTGGGCCTGGATCGAGCGGCCGAATGAGGACTGCG
Source organism: Pseudomonas poae (assembly GCA_028869255.1). NCBI lineage: Bacteria > Pseudomonadati > Pseudomonadota > Gammaproteobacteria > Pseudomonadales > Pseudomonadaceae > Pseudomonas > Pseudomonas poae. Next base: position 6,030,676 of record CP110972.1, read on the forward strand.
CGGCGGGCAGGGCGTCGCTGGGGATGCGCGGTGTCGGCGCGGTCGCGCAGCCGCCCAGGGCCAGGGCGCCCAGCAGGAAAAACGGTAAAAGCCGTCGAATCATCAAGGGCGCTGCTTCCAGGTCAGGGCGGTTGTGGGCATATGACGGCTAATTCCCGCGAAAGGTCAGTCGGCAACCTCGGCGAGCATCTTGATCGCCGCGGCGCCGACCTTGCGCACCGCTTCTTCAATCTGCGCGGTTGGCTTGGCAGCGTAGTTCATGCGCAGGCAGTTACGGTACTTGCCCGATGCCGAAAAGATGCTGCCTACAGCCACCTGTACGCCTTGTTCCACCAGTACCCGGTTGAGCTTCAGGGTGTCGAAGCCTTCCGGCAGCTCGATCCACAGCATGAAGCTGCCTTGTGGGCGGCTGGCGCGGGTGCCCGCCGGAAAGTAACGGCTGACCCAATCGAGCATCAAGTCGCGATTGCGCTGGTATTGGGTGCGCATCCGCCGCAAATGCGGTTCGAAATGCCCTCCCTTGAGAAACTCGGCAATTGCGATCTGCGGCTGGGTGGCGGTCGAGCCGGTGCTGATGTACTTCATGTGCAACACCCGCTCAAGGTAGCGCCCCGGCGCGACCCAGCCAATGCGCAGGCCCGGCGCCAGGGTTTTCGAGAACGAGCTGCAGAGCAGCACGCGGCCGTCTTCGTCGAAGGATTTGATGGTGCGCGGGCGCGGGTAGCTGTAGGCCAGTTCGCCATACACATCGTCTTCGATAATCGCCACGTCAAAGCGTTGGGCCAGGGTCAGCAATGCACGTTTACGCGCCTCGGGCATGATGTAGCCCAGCGGGTTATTGCAGTTGGGGGTCAGCTGTATGACCTTGATCGGCCACTGTTCCAGCGCCAGTTCCAGTGCTTCGAGGCTGATGCCGGTGAGCGGGTCGGTGGGGATTTCCAGGGCCTTCATGCCCAGGCCCTTGAGAGTTTGCATGGCGCCGTGAAAGCTTGGCGAGTCCACGGCGACGATATCGCCCGGCTCGCAAATCGCGTGGATGCTGGCGGACAGCGCCTCATGGCAGCCGGTGGTGATCACGATATCTTCAGCGGTCAGCTGACAGCCGGAATCCAGTGACAGTCGAGCAATCTGTTCACGCAGTTCCATACAGCCGAGGATATTGTCGTAATACAGCCCCGGCAGGTCTTGGCGCCGGCTCACGCGGGCGAGGCTACGCAGCAGGGGTTTGAGGGTTGGTGACAATACATCCGGCATGCCACGACCCATCTGTATGACGTCTTTGCGTGGCACTGCGCGAATCAGTTCCAGCACCTGGTCCCACTGCGAAATTTCCACCGGGCGTTGGGCCGGGCGACCCACCTCAGGCAGAGCCGGCAGCTCACGGCCGACGGGCACAAAGTAGCCGGACTTAGGCTTGGGCATCGCCAGGCCGTTGTCTTCCAGCAACCGATAAGCCTGTTGCACGGTGCTCAGGCTGACCCCGTGTTCCACGCTCAATGCGCGTACCGAGGGCAGCCGGTCGCCGGGGCGATAGAAGCCCTGTTCGATACGCGTGCCCAATAATTCGGCGAGGTTGACGTAAAGCGTCATGGCGGTCGCTCCCGGGAGACCAGTACAGATAGGCGGAAAATACAGGATTCAGCCGCGCATAGGCAGTCTCTGTATGGATTTAATAAGGAATGGTTGAATCTGTAATGGTTTTGCCCGCTCGCCCATCCTAGTCACTCATGGCAACAGGCAAATGAGGGGCAACACAATGAACGGCATGAGCGATGTGCGGCTGATGTTACACAGTCAGGAATTGCAGGCGGGGCAGGAGCGGGCGACGTCGCCACGCGATATCAGCCGCTGGAGCCTGTTCTGGCATCGCCGTCATACGCGCAAGGCCCTGCTGCACTTGACCCGCGAACAATTGCGCGACGTCGGGTTAAGTGCCGAACAGGCGCGCCAGGAAGGCTTGAAACCGTTCTGGCGCGATTGATCAGAGCAGCTCTTTGAGGCGGTGCCAGAGCATCCCCAGCGCCAGCAACGGCGAGCGCAGGTGCTTGCCGCCGGGGAAGGTGATGTGCGGCACTTGGGCGAACAGATCGAAACGGCCCTGTTGCTGGCCGCTGATGGCTTCGGCCAGCAGCTTGCCCGCCAAGTGGGTGGCGTTGAGGCCATGGCCCGCGTAGGCCTGGGCGTAATACACGTTGGGTTGGTCGGCCAACCGGCCGATCTGCGGCAGGCGGTTGGCACCGATGCCGATCATGCCGCCCCATTGGTAGTCGATTTTCACCTCGGCCAGCTGTGGGAACACCTGCAGCATTTTCGGCCGCATGTACGCGCCGATATCCTTGGGGTCGCGCCCGGAATAGTGGCAGGCGCCGCCGAACAGCAGGCGGCGGTCGGCGGACAAGCGGAAATAGTCCACCGTCACCCGCTGATCACACACGGCCATATTCTGCGGCAGCAGGTTCGCGGCCTGGGCTGCGCTTAACGGCTCGGTAGCGATGATGTAGCTGCCGGCGGGCAGCACCTTGCCGCTCAGATGAGGGTTCAGCCCATTCAGATAGGCATTGCAGGCCAGCACCAGGGTGTTGGCGCGCACGCTGCCTTGGGCGGTGTGCACCTTGACCTCGGGGCCGTAGTCGATGCGCGTCACTTCGGACTGTTCAAACAGTTGCACGCCCAACTGCTGCGCGACCGCGGCTTCGCCGAGTGCCAGGTTCAGCGGGTGCAAATGGCCGGAGCCCATGTCGATCATGCCGCCCACGTAGCGGTCGGAGCCGATCACGCTGCCCATCTCACTTGCTTGCAGCAGGCGCACTTCGTGGCGATAGCCGAGGCTGCGCAGTTCTTCGGCGTCTGTGGCCAGACCCTGCAGGTCGCGGGGTTTGTTGGCGAGGTCGCAGTAGCCCCAGGTCAGGTCGCAGGGGATCTGGTAGCGACCGACGCGCTCACGCACGATTTCCACGGCCTCCAGGCCCATCAGCTTCATCTGGCGCACGCCGTCGCTGCCGATCACGTTGGTGAACTGCTCCAGGCCGTGGCCGACGCCACGAATCAACTGGCCGCCGTTACGCCCGCTGGCGCCCCAGGCGACCTTGCGCGCTTCCAGCAGCACCACGCTAAAGCCGCGTTCGGCCAACTCCAGGGCGGTGTTGAGCCCGGAAAAACCAGCGCCGACCACACACACATCGGCCACCACATCGCCCGTCAACGCCGGGTAGTCGGGTTGTGGGACGCTGCTGGCGGCGTAGTAGGAAGCGGTGTGCCGGGCGCTGGCGGTCATGGGGAGCATCCCTGTTTGGAAAATTTGACGCAGGATACAGCGGTCGGACGAAGCTGTCTGCGCAAGGCGTTTTGCGTCAGAATCCACGCCTATTCGCCGTTCGGTATGTGTTTCGATGAGTTGCAACAGCCAGAAAATCAGCGCGCTGCGCAGGCAGATTCCTTCATTCGAGTGCGTCCCCGGTTGCCACGACTGCTGTGGGCCGGTGACCACCTCGCCCGAGGAAATGTCGCGCCTGCCACGCAAGACGGCTGCCGAGCAGGACGCGGCCATGGATGAGCTGAACTGCGTGCACCTGGGCCCCAACGGCTGCACGGTGTATGACGAACGGCCGCTGATCTGTCGGCTGTTCGGCACGACCAAGACCTTGCCGTGCCCCAATGGGCGGCGGCCGGTGGAGCTGATTCACCCTCGGGTTGAGAAGCAGATCCACGAATACATGGCCAGCACCCGGCAAGTGCTGGTCTAGTGAATGTCGGCGGTCAAAAGGTGGGACATTCAGTCCGGGATCGGCAGGTTCAGGCTCTCCTTCACCTCTTCCATCACGATATAGCTCTTGGATTCGCGTACATGGGGCAGCTTGAGCAGGATGTCGCCCAGCAGTTTGCGGTACGACGCCATCTCGGAAATCCGCGCTTTCACCAGGTAGTCGAAGTCGCCGGACACCAGGTGGCACTCCAGCACATGGGGCAGTTTCAGTACGGCGCGGCGGAATTCCTCAAAGGTGTCGCCGGACTTGTAATCGAGGCTGATCTCGACAAATACCAGCAAACTCCCCTTTAAATGCTGCGGGTTAAGCCGCGCGTTGTAACCCATGATGATCCCTTCGCGCTCCAGCCGGCGTACCCGCTCGGTGCACGGCGTGGTCGACAGCCCGACCTTCTCCCCAAGCTCCGTGAACGAAATACGCCCGTCGGTTTGCAGGATGCGCAGGATATTGCGGTCGATCTTGTCCAGCTCCCGCTTGGTCTGGGTGTTGGTACGCATAGGGGATACGCCTCTGTGAAAAGGGTTTTTGCCGAGAATTGTCGCCAAATATAGGTATTTATATAGTGAAATGCACTGGCGATTGCTTTTTATACTGCGCCCATCATTGCTCGAATAACACACGTCAGCGGCTAAGCCCGTGATGAGGATATAAAAATGCGCGTTCTGGTCTTGGGTAGCGGTGTCATTGGGGTGACCAGTGCCTACTATTTGGCACGGGCCGGCTTTGAAGTGGTTGTGGTCGACCGTCAGCCAGCCGCTGCCATGGAAACCAGTTTCGCCAACGCCGGCCAGGTGTCCCCAGGCTACGCCTCGCCATGGGCCGCGCCGGGCGTGCCGCTCAAGGCCATCAAATGGCTGCTGCAACGCCACGCGCCGCTGGCGATCAAGGCTACGGCCGATATCGACCAATACCTGTGGATGGCGCAGATGCTGCGCAACTGCACCGCCAGCCGCTATGCGGTGAACAAGGAGCGCATGGTGCGTCTGTCCGAGTACAGCCGTGACTGCCTCGATGAATTGCGTGCCGAGACCGGCATTGCCTACGAAGGCCGCAGCCTCGGTACGACACAGCTGTTCCGTACTCAAGCCCAACTCGATGGCGCCGCCAAAGATATCGCGGTGTTGAAAGAGTCCGGCGTGCCCTTTGAATTGCTCGACCGTGCCGGTATTGCCCGGGTTGAACCGGCACTGGCCAGCGTTACCGATATCCTCGCCGGCGCGTTGCGCCTGCCGAATGACCAGACCGGCGACTGCCAGATGTTCACCACGCGCCTGGCCGAGATGTGCAAGCAGTTGGGCGTGGAGTTCCGCTTCGAACAGGACATCCAGCGCCTCGACTGCGCCGGCGACCGCATCAACGGCGTGTGGATCGACGGCAAGCTGGAAACCGCCGACCGCTATGTACTGGCCCTCGGCAGTTACTCGCCGAAGCTGCTCAAGCCGCTGGGGATCAAGGCGCCGGTGTACCCGCTCAAGGGTTACTCGCTGACCGTGCCGATCACCAACCCGGCCATGGCCCCGACCTCGACCATTCTCGACGAGACCTACAAGGTCGCGATCACCCGTTTCGACAACCGCATCCGCGTCGGTGGCATGGCTGAAATAGCCGGTTTTGACCTGTCGCTGAACCCACGTCGACGCGAAACCCTGGAGATGATCGTCAACGACCTTTATCCTCAGGGCGGCGATTTGGCCGAAGCCAGTTTCTGGACCGGTCTGCGCCCGACCACACCCGACGGCACGCCGATTGTCGGTGCTACCCCGTTCAAGAACCTGTTCCTGAATACCGGTCACGGCACCCTCGGTTGGACCATGGCCTGTGGCTCCGGCCGCTTGCTGGCTGACCTGATCGCGAAGAAAACCCCGCAGATCAGTGCCGAAGGCCTCGATATTTCCCGTTATGGCAACCACCAGGAGTCCGCAAAACATGTCAATCCAGCGCCAGCTCACCAATGAGCGCATGAGCCAGATCGTTGTCCACAGCGGTACCGTGTATCTGGCCGGGCAAGTCGGCGACGACCTGAACGCCGGGATTGAACAGCAGACCCGTGAAACCCTGGTCAATATCGAGCGTTTGCTGGACCTGGCCGGCACCGACAAGACCAAGTTGCTGTCGGTGACGATCTACCTGAAAGACATTGATGCCGACTTCGCCGGCATGAACGCGGTCTGGGACAAGTGGCTACCCAAAGGCGTGGCCCCGGCCCGTGCTACGGTTGAAGCCAAGCTGTGCGAACCGCAAATCCTGGTAGAGCTGTCCGTCGTGGCCGCGCTGCCTTAAACAACGATCCCTCTCCCGGTGCCGACGCTGTTGGTCGGTGCCGGTTTTTCTTCACCTTGCCGCCTAGAAGCCTGCCGCCATGCGTCCTGCCCGTGCCCTGATCGACCTCCAAGCCCTGCGCCACAACTACCAACTGGCCCGTGAAGTCACGGGGGCCAAGGCCCTCGCAGTGGTCAAGGCCGACGCCTACGGCCATGGTGCCGTGCGCGTGGCCCAGGCGCTGGAAGCCGAGGCGGATGGATTCGCCGTGGCGTGCATCGAAGAGGCACTGGAGCTGCGCGCCGCCGGTATTCGTGCGCCAGTGCTGCTGCTGGAAGGTTTTTTCGAAGCCGACGAACTGCCGCTGATCATCGAGCATGATTTGTGGTGCGTGGTGCATTCGCTGTGGCAGCTGGAGGCCATCGAGCAAGCCCGCTTGAGCCAGCCGCTGACGATCTGGCTCAAGCTCGATTCGGGTATGCACCGCGTCGGCCTGCATCCCAAGGATTACCACGAAGCCTACCAACGCCTGCTGGCCAGCGGCAAAGTGGCCAGGATCGTATTGATGAGCCATTTCGCCCGTGCCGATGAACTCGATTGCGTGCGCAGCCATGAGCAGGTGGCGGTGTTTGATGCGGCGCGCCAGGGCTTGTCGGCCGAGGTGAGCCTGCGTAATTCGCCGTCGGTGATGGGTTGGCCGAATGTGTCCAGCGACTGGGTGCGCCCGGGCATCATGCTCTATGGCGCGACGCCGTTTGGTGAAGACCAGGCCATTGCCGCACGGTTGCAGCCGGTGATGACCCTTGAGTCCAAAGTCATTTGTGTACGTGAGTTGCCGGCTGGCGAGCCGGTGGGCTACGGCGCCAAGTTCATCACGCCCAAACCGATGCGTATCGGCGTAGTCGCCATGGGTTATGCCGATGGCTACCCACGCCACGCACCGACCGGCACGCCGGTGCTGGTGGCCGGGCAACGCAGCCAATTGCTGGGGCGCGTGTCGATGGACATGCTGTGTATTGACCTGACGGACGTGCCCCAGGCCGGCCTCGGTTCCACGGTGGAGCTGTGGGGTAAAAACATCCTCGCCAGTGACGTCGCGACCGCCGCCGAGACCATTCCCTACCAGATTTTCTGCAACCTGCGCCGCGTGCCAAGGCTCTATTGCGGCGCCTGACCGCCAGGTACGAACGCCGCTGCCCGGGATTTAGGCCCAAGTGTTGTAAATACTGAACGCTGTCGCCATGATAACGCTCAATTACAACAAAGCCTGAATCCTAGGAGGCTCCTGCATTGGACGTCGGCGAACGACTGCAATCCATCCGTAAACTGAAGGGTCTTTCCCAGCGCGAGCTCGCCAAGCGTGCGGGTGTCACCAACAGCACCATTTCGATGATCGAAAAAAACAGTGTCAGCCCCTCGATCAGCTCCTTGCGCAAGGTGCTGGGCGGCATCCCGATGTCGATGGTCGAGTTCTTTTCCGAGGAGATCCTCCAGGAAATACCGACCCAGATCGTCTATAAAGCCAATGAGCTTATCGATATCTCTGACGGCGCCGTCACCATGAAACTGGTAGGCCGGGCGCACCCCAGCCGGGCGATCGCGTTTCTTAACGAGATCTACCCGCCGGGCGCCGATACGGGCGAAGAAATGCTCACCCACGAAGGCGAGGAAACCGGGATTCTGGTGGAAGGCCGCCTGGAGTTGGTGGTCGGTCTTGAAACTTTTGTGCTCGAAGCCGGCGATAGCTACTACTTTGAAAGCACCAAGCCGCATCGTTTTCGCAATCCGTTCGACGTGCCGGCGCGACTAATCAGCGCAGCCACACCCGCGAACTTTTAACAAAAGAGGCGTCCTGCCAGCGTTGCAGAGACACCCGTAGCTGTATCCGTGAGGCTTAATCTCCCTTTATTTAATAGGGTTGTTTCGGCCGCACGGGCTAACCGTTATACTTTCGCCGCCTGCGAAACCGTGGCCGCAGGCGTGAATAGCCACCATTGAGGGTGAACGCGTGAACCTAATTATGAAAATGCTGGCTGCACCAGCAATAGTATTGGCCCTGTCAGGCTGTGGGCAAAAAGCTGAGCCACCTGTCAGTAAAGCCAGCAGCGACGTAGTTGCCGAGCGTCTGGACCCAGTGGGAAAAGTCTGCGTTCAGGGTGAAGAATGCAAGGGCATGGAAGTGGCAGTCGCCTCCGGTGGAGGCGCTGCGAAAACGCCGGATGAAATCATCGCCAAGCACTGCAACGCGTGCCACGGTACCGGCCTGTTGGGCGCGCCGAAAATCGGCGACACCGCCGCCTGGAAAGAGCGCGCCGACCACCAGGGCGGCCTCGACGGCATCCTGGCCAAGGCGATCACCGGTATCAACGCCATGCCACCCAAAGGCACCTGCGCGGATTGCTCGGATGACGACCTGAAAGGTGCGATCAAGAAGATGTCCGGCTTGTAACCCGCCGACCTTCGCCAAAAATGCCGCTTGCGAGCGGCTTTTTTGTGCCGCGGATTTGGCTTTCGAGGCTGTTCATTGCAGCAAAGACCCGGCAAGCTCGGTCCAACCCCTAATCATGGAATGTTCAGGAGGGTCGGATGGTGCAGTTGTGTTCAATCGAGCAAGCAGTTGACGACGTACTGGCACGGTTGCCGGCGCATATCCACATGGGCATGCCCCTGGGGCTGGGCAAGCCGAACCTGTTTGCCAATGCGTTGTACCGGCGCATTGCCAAGTTGCCGGAGCGCTCGCTGACGATCTACACCGCGCTCAGCCTGGGTCGCCCGACCCTGGGCGACGGTTTGCAAAAACGCTTTCTCGAACCCTTTATCGAGCGTGTGTTTGGCGACTATCCCGAGCTGGACTTCCTCACCGACCTGCACAAGGACAGCCTGCCGAAAAATATCCACGTGCAGCAGTTCTTCATGCAGCCCGGCAGCCTGCTTCACAGCACGTCGGCGCAGCAGGATTACGTGAGCAGCAACTACAGCCATGCCGCCCGGGATATCAATGCCGCCGGCCTGAACCTGGTGGCGCAGCTGGTGGCCAGCAGCGCCGAACATCCCGACCGCCTGAGCCTGAGCTGCAACCCCGATATCACCCTCGACCTGCTGCCGATGATCGCCAAGCGCCGTGAGGCGGGGGAAACCATCCTGGTGGTCGGCCAGGTCCACAGTGACTTGCCCTACATGCCCGGCGACGCCGAGTTGGGCATGGATGAATTTGATTACCTGCTCGATGCAAAGGACAGCACCACGCTGTTCTCCACGCCGAACATGCCGGTGGGTTTCCAGGATCACTTTATCGGTTTGCATGCCAGCACCCTGGTGCGCGATGGCGGCACCTTGCAGATCGGTATCGGCTCGATGGGCGACGCGCTGACGGCTGCGTTGCTGGCGCGCCAGGCGGATAACGAGGCTTATCGCCTGCTGCTGACGGACCTGGATGTGTACCAGTGGGCGCCGCTGATCAGCCGTGAAGGTGGCGTCGATCCTTTCGGCCGCGGCCTGTACGGCTGCAGCGAAATGTTCGTCAACGGTTTGCTGGTGCTGGCGGACGCCGGAATTGTGCGACGCAAGGTGTACCCGGACGTGGCGACCCAGGAACAGGCCAACGCCGGGCTTATCGATGATACCGCGCAGCCCGATGGCATTTCGATCCACGGCGGTTTTTTCCTGGGGCCGCGTAGTTTTTACCAACGCTTGCAGGAAATGACCCACGCCAAGCGTCTTGAATTCAACATGACGCGCATCAGCTACATCAACGAGCTGTACGGCCAGGAAGAACTCAAACGCCTGCAGCGCCTGGACGCACGCTTTATCAACAGCGCGATCATGGTGACGTTGCTCGGCGCCGGTGTGGCCGACCAGTTGGAAGATGGCCGGGTGCTCAGTGGCGTGGGCGGCCAGTACAACTTCGTGGCCCAGGGGCATGCGCTGGAGGGCGCGCGTTCGATCCTGATCCTGCGCAGCTGGCGCGAGTCGGCGGGTGAAGTCAGTTCCAATATCGTGTGGGAATACGGCCACTGCACAATTCCTCGGCACCTGCGGGATATTGTCATTACCGAGTACGGCATTGCCGATTTGCGTGGCCAGACGGATGCCAAGGTGATCGAGGCGTTACTCAATATCACCGACTCAAGGTTCCAGGGCGATTTGATCGAGCAGGCGCAAAAGGCCGGCAAGTTATCCAAGGATTTCAAGCTGGACCCGCGCTTTGCAGACAATACGCCGGAGCGGTTACAGGGTATTCAAGCGCGCCATCGCCGGTTGTTCCCGGAGTATCCGCTGGGCACGGACTTCACGGATGAAGAGCGGGATCTGTTGCGGGCGTTGAACTGGCTCAAGAGCAAATTCAAGCTGACGGAGATTCTGGAGTTGGGCAAGGCAGCGTTGGACGCACCGGAGCCGGAGGCGTTTCCAGAGCATTTGAAGCGGATGCGGTTGGATAAGCCGCAGGGGCTGAAAGAGGATCTGTATCAGCGTTTATTGCTCGCGGGCCTACAGGCCACCGCGCACTGACAAACTCCAAAATCATTGTGGGAGCTGGCAAGCCAGCTCCCACATTTAGTGATTACTCGATGAAGGTAACCACGCCACCGGCCAGCGACTTCACCCGCGCCAGCGACTCCACCCGATAACCCTGCGCATCCAGCTCCGCACGGCCACCCTGGAACGACTTCTCGATCACAATTCCCAAACCGGCAACGGTTGCGCCGGCCTGCTTGATGATCGAAATCAGCGCCTGGGACGCCTTGCCGTTGGCCAGGAAGTCGTCGATTACCAGCACACGGTCGCTGCTGGTCAGGTGGCGCGGGGAGATCGCCACCGTGCTTTCGGTTTTCTTGGTGAAGGAATACACCGTCGCCGACAGCAGGTTTTCGGTCAGGGTCAGGGACTGCTGCTTGCGGGCGAAGATCACCGGCACGCCGAGGTTCAGGCCGGTCATGATCGCCGGGGCGATGCCCGAGGCTTCGATGGTGACGATCTTGGTGATGCCCGAGTCCTTGAACAGCGCGGCGAATTCGTCGCCGATCAGTTTCATCAGCGCCGGGTCGATCTGGTGGTTCAAAAAGGCGTCGACCTTGAGTACCTGATCGGAAAGCACGATGCCTTCTTCGCGAATTTTCTTGTGCAGTGCTTCCACGGAAAGCTTCCTCTAATGGCGCGTTGTGCGCCGAAAGTAGATTAAAAAGTAGTCGATTCTAGCGTTTTAACATCGCGCGTATATCCGCCAGTGCGGTGTTGCCGCGAACGGCCTTGACCTCGGTCGGGGTGTCATCATTGCCTTCCCAGGCCAGGTCGTCCGGCGGCAGCTCATCCAGGAACCGGCTGGGGGCGCAATCTATGATCTCGCCGTATTGCTTGCGCTTGGCGGCAAAGGTGAAGGCCAGGGTCTGACGCGCACGGGTAATGCCCACGTAGGCCAGGCGCCGTTCTTCTTCGATGGTGTCGGCTTCGATACTGGAGCGGTGCGGGAGGATTTCCTCTTCCATGCCCATGATGAACACGTAGGGGAATTCCAGGCCCTTGGACGCATGCAAGGTCATCATTTGCACCCCTTCGGCGCCGTCTTCCTCTTCCTGCTGGCGCTCGAGCATGTCGCGCAGCACCAGCTTGCCGATGGCGTCTTCGACGGTCATTTCGCCGTCTTCGTCTTTTTCCAGGGTGTTCTTCAGCGCTTCGATCAGGAACCAGACGTTGCCCATGCGGTAATCCGCGGCCTTGTCGCTGGAGCTGTTGGTGCGCAGCCAGTTTTCATAGTCGATGTCCATGACCATGCTGCGCAGGGCGCTGATCGGGTCTTCACCGGCGCATTGCTCGCGCACCTTGTCCATAAAGCGCTTGAAACGCGACAGGCGATCGGTGAAACGCGTGTCCAGATGCTCACCCAGGCCGATTTCATCGGTGGCGGCGTACATCGAGATTTTGCGTTCGGTGGCGTAGTTGCCGAGCTTTTCCAGGGTAGTCGAACCGATTTCCCGGCGTGGGACGTTGATCACACGCAGGAAGGCGTTGTCGTCATCCGGGTTTACAATCAGCCGGAAGTAGGCCATCAGGTCTTTCACTTCCTGGCGTCCGAAAAAGCTGTTGCCCCCGGACAGGCGATAGGGAATCTGGTGGTGCTGCAGCTTCAGCTCGATCAACTTGGCCTGGTAGTTACCGCGATACAGGATCGCAAAGTCGCTGTAGGGCCGGTCGGTACGCAAGTGCAGCGTGAGCAATTCGACGGCCACGCGCTCGGCTTCGGCGTCTTCGTTGCGGCAGCGGATCACGCGGATCTCATCGCCGTGGCCCATCTCACTCCACAGCTGTTTTTCAAACTCGTGGGGGTTGTTCGAAATCAGCACGTTGGCGCAACGCAGGATGCGGCTGGTGGAGCGGTAGTTTTGCTCCAGCATCACCACCTTCAGGGACGGGTAGTCGTCCTTGAGCAGCATCAGGTTTTCCGGGCGGGCGCCGCGCCAGGCATAGATCGACTGGTCATCGTCGCCCACCACGGTGAACTGGTTCCGCTTGCCGATCAGCAGCTTCACCAGCAGGTATTGGCTGGCGTTGGTGTCCTGGTATTCGTCCACCAGCAAGTAGCGGACTTTGTTCTGCCACTTTTCAAGGATGTCGGCGTGTTCCTGGAACAGCTTTACCGGCAGCAGGATCAGGTCGTCGAAGTCCACCGCGTTGAACGCCTTGAGCGTGCGCTGGTAGTGGGTGTAGACGATGGCGGCGGTTTGTTCCTTGGGGTTGCGTGCGGCTTCCAGGGCTTCGGCGGGCAGGATCAGGTCGTTTTTCCACGAGCCGATCATGTTCTTGATCTCGTCGACGCCGTCGTCGCCCGCGTATTCCTTTTGCATGATGTCGGTCATCAGCGCCTTGACGTCAGTCTCGTCAAAGATCGAGAAGCCCGGCTTGTAGCCCAGCCGCACATGCTCCTTGCGGATGATGTTCAGCCCCAGGTTGTGGAAGGTACACACAGTGAGGCCACGCCCTTCGCCACCCTTGAGCAGGGTGCCGACACGCTCTTTCATTTCCCGCGCCGCCTTGTTGGTAAAGGTCATGGCGACGATGTACTGGGCGCGGATGCCGCAGCTCTGGATCAGGTGCGCGATCTTGCGGGTGATCACGCTGGTCTTGCCGGAGCCTGCACCGGCGAGCACCAATAGAGGGCCGCCGACGTAGTTCACGGCTTCTTGCTGCCGGGGATTGAGTCGGGACATACAGAGTTCAGGGAGTCATTGTTCAAAAGGGCGGGCATTTTAACAGGCTGGCAGGATTCTGCTCTGTCAGAACGACAGTGTGACGTACCGCTCGATCTAAATTTGCCGGTTTTGCTACTTTGCCGCAGGATGTCCGGGCTTCTCGTAATTAAAGCTGAGCTAAATGCTTACAGCCAGCGTATTTGATAACCCCTATCATTGGTGATTATCAGGCCGCACGTCATAATGCCCGCCGCCACCGATATTTTGCAGAGTCTAGGGAGCTAGCTTGTCTACGCCTGTCGAACCCTTGCGTTTGCTGCTGCTGGCCGATACGCCTGAGTGGGCAGCGTTGTTGCGCGAGTGCCTGGCGCCGATGGGCGATGGGGCTGTGCTGATCAGCGCACCAAACTGGGAATCCGTAAGTCGTCTGTTCGATGATGACCACAGCGCGGTGCTATTGACCATACCCAGCCTGCAACCCGGGCCTGGCCGGTGCAGTTTGCCGTGCGTGTTGCTGTTGGAGCAGGAACCGCTGGTTTCTCCGCTGGGCGTCAGTGATTGGCTGGTCCGGGATGTTCTGGACGCTGATACCCTACGCCGTTGCCTGCGCCATGTGCGTGAACGCGGCGTGTTGGAAAACACCCTGCAGCGCCTCGCCGAGCAGGACCCGTTGACCGGTATCGCCAACCGCCAGGGCTTCCAGACCCTGCTGACGGCGCGGCTGGCCGAGAATGACGGGCGTGGCGTGGCCCTCGGCCATCTGGACCTCGACAATTTTCGTCACGCCAATGACGCCCTCGGCCACCAGGCCGGCGACCGGCTGATCCTGCAAGTGGTCTCGCGGCTCAAGAGCCAGCTTGAGGCCGGGGACCAACTGGCGCGCCTGGGCAGCGACGAATTCGCCTTGCTGATCGACACCCGCCGTGCACCCCAGCGTGCCGAGTGGATGGCCGAGCGCATCACCGAAGTGATGTCCGAACCCTACTGGGTCGATGGCGAAAGCCTGCTGATCGGCTGTAGCCTGGGGGTGGCGCATGCCCGCGCCCGCGCCGGCGCTGACCCGCTGATGTGGCACGCGCATATCGCCATGCAGCAAGCCAAAAGCACCCAGGGCTGCACCTTTCATATCTTCAACGAGCGCATCAACCGCAACGCACGCAGCCTGGCCGACCTGGAAAGCGAGCTGCGCCGCGCCTTGCGCCGTGATGAGCTGGAGCTGCATTACCAGCCGCGCCTGGACCTGGATGACGGGCATATCGTCGGCCTGGAAGCCCTGGTGCGCTGGCGCCATGGCGAGCGCGGCCTGTTGCCGCCCAGTGAGTTCGTGCCCCTGGCCGAACAGAGTGGCCTGATCGTGCCGCTGGGTTACTGGGTGATTTCCCGGGCCCTGCGCGATATGCAGGACCTGCGCGAGCGCGGCTTGCCGCCGTTGCATATGGCGGTCAATTTGTCGTTCCGTCAGTTCCAGGACAGCCAACTGCTCTCGACACTGAGTCGGCTGATTGCCGAGCGGGGTGTGGAAGCGCAATGGCTGGAGTTCGAACTCACCGAAACCGCCGTGATGCGCCGCAGTGACCTGGTCAAGCAGACCATGGACGCCCTTGGCCGTTTGGGTGTGCGGTTTTCCCTGGATGACTTTGGCACTGGTTTTTCGTCGTTCGTGCACCTCAACAGCCTGCCGATCGCCTTGTTGAAGATCGACAAGAGTTTTGTCGGCGGCATGGAGGAGCGCGAGGAGAACCGCAAACTGGTGCACGCCATGATCAACCTGGCGCACAACCTCAACCTGGAAGTGGTGGCCGAAGGCGTAGAAACGCCTGAGCAACTGGCGCTGTTGCGCTTGTTCGGCTGCGACCAGGCCCAGGGTTACCTGATCAGCAAGCCGTTGCCGTTGCCGGAGTTGGTGGAGTACCTGACGTTCGGCAAAAGCCAGCAGGTGCTATTGGGTTGAACTGCGAACCCGATCAACTGTGGGAGCTGGCTTGCCTGCGATAGCATCACCTCGCAGTGTTTGATGTACCGAGGCGTCTGCAGCGCAGGCAAGCCAGCTCCCACATTGACCGGGTACCTTCTTCAATCCGGCTGGGCAGCCTGCAAATTGCTGTAGGTATGCGGCTCCTGGCGAATCATCCGCTTCATTTTCGCCTCAAACGCCCAAGTCAGGCTGACCGCCGCACAGGCCAGGCCCAGCGCCAAACCCCACCACACACCGGTCGGCCCCCAGCCCAAGGTGAAGGCCATCAGCCAGGCGGATGGGGCACCGATCAGCCAATAACAACCGAGCCCCACCAGAAAAGTGGTCTTGGCATCCTTGAGCCCTCGAATGCAGCCCATGGCGATGGTTTGCACGCCGTCGAACAGTTCGAACCAGGCCGCCACGGCCAGCAGGCTGACCGCCAGCACAATCACATCGTGAAATGCCGGGTCGTTATGGTCGAGGAACAGTCCGATCAAAGGGTCGGAAAACAGCCACAGCACCGCGGCAAAACCCAACATCACCGCTGCACCAAAGCCTATGCCGACGCGCCCAGCCAGGCGCGCCTGCAACAACTGCCCGCCGCCGTAATGCTGGCCGATGCGCATGGTCACCGCGTAGGACATCCCCGCCGGCACCATAAACGCCACCGACACGATTTGCAGTGCGATCTGATGCGCGGCCAATTGCGTGCTGCCCATAGTGCCCATGCACAGCGCCGCGAAGGCAAACAAACCGACTTCCACCGCATAGGTGCCGCCAATCGGCAGGCCCAGGCGCCACAACTCGCGCAAATACTGGGTGTTGAGGCGTAGCAGGCCGGTGCTCAGCGGGTAGGCGGCGTAGGCGCGGTTGCGGTGGATGTACCACATCAGCGCCAGGGCCATGCCATTGGCGACGACGGCCGTCACCAGGCCAATGCCCATCAGGCCGAGTTTCGGCAGGCCGAACATGCCTTCGATCAACGCATGGTTGAGCAGGTAGTTGGCCACCGCGCCGCCGAGGCTGATGACCATTACCGGCTGCGCCTTGCCAATCGCGCTGGTGAAGCCACGCAGGGCCATGAAGCTCAGGAAACCCGGCAGGGCGAACGGCAGAATCGTCAGGAACTGCCCCGCCGAGTGCACGTTGGTTTCGGTCTGGCCAAACAGCAGCAGCAGCGGTTTGAGATTCCACAGCAGCAACCCGGCCACCAGGGCCATCAGCCAGGCGAGCCACAGCCCGGCCTGGGTCAGGCGAGTGGCGCCTTCGATATCGCCCGCGCCATGACGGATCGCGACCAAGGTGCCCACCGCGGCAATTACGCCGATGCAAAAAATCGACACAAAGGAATAGCTGGCCGCGCCCAGCCCGCCACCAGCCAGGGCTTCGGGGCTCAAGCGCGCCATCATCAGGGTGTCGGTCAACACCATCAGCATGTGCGCCAACTGTGAGGCAATCAACGGCCCTGACAGCCGCAGAATGGCCCAGAGTTCGGTACGTGCCGGATGCTGCATGATCATCACACTCAAAAAGTCAGAGGGTTGGGGGAGGGTTGATTCTCGGCGCTTTCAGTCCATTGCACAAAAGGATAAAAGCGATCGCTCGCATGATTAAAACTCATGCCTGTTGGATTCTGATAGGGTTTCAAAATTGCGCTGTCGGAGCTTTCCCAATGTCCCGTCGTCTTCCTCCTTTGTATGCCTTGCGCGCCTTTGAGGCGGCTTCCCGGCACAACTCGTTCACCCGTGCGGCAGAAGAGTTGTCGATTACCCAAAGTGCGGTCAGCCGGCATATCCGCACGCTTGAAGAGCATTTCGCCTGCCGCCTGTTCCAGCGCAGCGGGCGCAACCTGCAACTCACCGAAGCGGCGCGCCTGCTGTTGCCCGGCGTGCGCGAGGGCTTTGCCGCGTTGGAGCGGGCCTGCCATACCCTGAACGCCGAAGATGACATCCTGCGTATGAAAGCGCCGTCGACCCTGACCATGCGTTGGCTGTTGGCGCGCCTCAGCCGCTTTCGGCATCTGCAGCCGGGCAATGAGGTGCAACTGACCAGCGCCTGGATGAACGTGGACGAGGTGGACTTCAATCAGGAGCCTTTCGACTGCGCGGTGCTGCTGAGCTACGGGCATTTCCCCGCTGACTGGGAAGCCTGCTACCTGTTCCCCGAACTATTGATTCCCGTCGGCGCGCCCAACCTGCTGGAAGATGGGCCATGGGATGTCTCGCGGCTGGCCACCGCCGAATTGCTGCACCCCACGCCCGACCGGCGGGACTGGCGCAATTGGCTGGAGCGTATGGGGCTGTCCTCTCAGGTATCGCTCAAGGGCGGGCAGGTCTTCGACACCCTTGAGCTGGGCATGATCGCCGCTGCGCGGGGTACGGCGTGTCCATGGGCGATTTGCTGATGGTCGCTGAAGACGTGGCCCAGGGTCGCTTGAGCCTGCCGTGGCCTACTGCTGTGGCCAGCGGGGAAAGTTATTACCTGGTATGGCCGAAAACCCGTCCCGGTGGCGAGCGTCTGCGACGCTTGGCGGATTTCCTCCAGGGCGAGGTGCAAGCGATGGTGTTGCCTGCGGTAGAACGCCTGGATTGAAGGGTTTGAGGTGCTGGTGCGCAAGCGTTTGCGCGAAGCCCCTGTGAATTGCTCAAGTATTAGCTCCGCCCGCCGAAGTAGGGGTGTTGGGACCATCGTGCTCCAACGTTTCCTACCAGATAATTTGCCGAGCAGCGCTATGAGATCAGGATGATCCTGGCCTCGGTCAGGAGCCTTCATGTCTCAACCTCGCGCCCGAATAGCCTCCCAGTTAGGCATCGCGTTAGCCGTGATACTGGCTGTCGTCATCAGCGGCAGTACGGTATTTGCCTTGCGTTCCCTCGACTCCGCCAACCTCGACACCCGCGAGGAACACTTGGCCAGCGAGGCGCGCTTGCTCGCCGACCAGCTCAATACGTTCCACAGCACCTTGCGCGAGAGCACTCAGCGCCTGACGGGGCTGTTTGAAAAGCGCTTCAGCGCCGGTTTGAGCGTGCAGGCCGATCAGTTGGTCACCGTGGCCGGAGTGCAGACACCGAGCCTGCTGTTGGGCGGTGAAGTGCTCAACAACAACTTCACCGAAGTTGACGAGTTCAAGCAGATGTCCGGTGGTGTGGCCACGGTGTTTGTGCGCAGCGGTGAGGACTTCATCCGTGTCAGCACTTCCCTGACCAAGCAGGACGGCAGCCGTGCCATCGGTACTGTGCTTGACCGCCAGGGCCCGGCCTACCAGCGTGTGCTCGGTGGCCAGGCTTATATCGGGCGCGCCGTGTTGTTCGATCGCTCCTACATGACCCAGTACAGCCCCGTACGGGACAGCAGCGGCAAAGTGATTGCCGTGCTGTTCATCGGTTTTGACTACACCGACGCGCAGGCCGCCCAGTTTGAAAACCTCAAGCGCTTCCGCATCGGCCAGACTGGCTCCCTGGCGTTGCTCGACGAGCAAAAGCGCTGGCTGGTGCCGCCGGCCGGTGTGCAGGCGCTGGACCAGTCGGTTCCAGTGATGCTGGACCTGGCCAAGACACCCGGCAAAGGCCGCTTCTGGAGCGACAAGAACGAAGACTTCTACAGCGTTTCGGTGCCGTTCGAGGGTGGCCCCTGGGCCGTGGTCGCGAGCATGCCGAAAGCCGAAATCCGCGCAGTCACCTGGTCGGTCGGTATTCGCCTGGTGATCGGCAGCATACTGGCGATGTTGCTGGCGGTCGGTGCCACGGTCTGGCTGCTGCGCAGCAAGTTGCAGCCCCTGAGTGACCTGGTGCGGCAGGCCGAGGCCCTGGGCGCGGGCGATTTGAGCGCACGCTTGAATGTCTCCAGCCATGACGAAATCGGCCAACTGGCGCGCAGTTTCAACCAGATGGGTGAAGCGCTGTCGACCATGGTCTCGCATATCCGCAAGGCGGCCGAAGAGGTCAACAGCCGTGCCCAGGCGTTGTCGGGTCTTTCCGGCGGTGCCTATGAAGGCATGGAGCAGCAGTCCGGCGAGATCACCAGCATGGCCGGCGCGGTGGAAGAGTTCAGCGCCACCTCGCTGAACATTGCCGACAACATGGGCAATACCGAGCGCCTGGCCCAGGAAAACGCCCAGCAGACGCGTATTGGCCGCACCTCGATGCAAGAAGCGTCGTCGTCGCTGGAACATATCGCGGCTGCGCTTAACAGCACCGCCACCGTGATCAACACCCTGGGCCAGCGCTCCCAGGAGATCGGCGGCATCGTCGGCGTGATTACCTCGATTGCCGAGCAGACCAACTTGCTGGCACTCAACGCCGCCATTGAAGCCGCACGCGCCGGTGAGCAAGGCCGTGGTTTTGCCGTGGTTGCCGACGAAGTGCGCAACCTGGCGTCGCGTACCCGTGAGGCCACCGATGAAATTTCCGGGATGATCCAGAGCATCCAGAAGGAAACCGGCAATGCCATCAGCACCATGGAGCACGGTAACGTGCTGATGCAGGAAGGGCTGTCGCGCAACGCCGACGTAGCCTCGGCGCTGGCGCGGATCGACGAGCAAAGCCGCTCGGCGGGTCAGCAGTTCGCCGCAATCACCACGGCGACCCAGGAACAAAGCAGCACCGCGACCTTGCTCAGCAGCAACCTGCAAAGCATTGCGCTGGCCAACAGCGAGCAGCGTGAAGTGGTGTCGAACCTGGCGATCACCGCCAAAGAGCTGGAAACCTTGGCGGCAAGCTTGCGTCATGAGGTAGATCGGTTCCGCTGAGATCCGACCGTCCAGTGTGGGGGGGCTTGCCCCTCCCACATTTTGCTCTGCACCCTGCTCAAGTGATTGCCGCGGGGCGGTATTGCAGGGCTTCCTGCAGATGGTGGCGAGCGATGGCGTCCAGCTGTTCCAGGTCCGCCAGCGTGCGTGCCACCTTGAGCAGTCGATGGGCCGCCCGTAGCGACAGCGTCAGCCGTTCGCAGGCGGTCTCCAGCCAGCGTTCATCGACTTTCGTCAGCTTGCAGTGCTTGCGCAGCCCCGGCAGATCCAGGAACGCATTCGCACACCCCTGACGCCGCAACTGGCACTCCCGCGCCTGGGCCACCTCTGCCGAGGCTTTCGCCGTGTTATCTCCATCCTGTTGGGTGGGGTTCAGTGCGGTGGTCTCCCGGGCGACCGTCACATGCAAATCGATGCGGTCCAGCAAGGGGCCGGAGAGCTTGTTGCGATAGCGCTGGATCTGCTCCGGCGTACAGCGACATCGCCCGCTGGGTTCGCCCAGGTAACCGCAGGGGCAGGGGTTCATCGCCGCGACCAGCTGAAAGCGTGCGGGGAAACTCACCCGGTCGCGCGCGCGGAAATCACGATATGCCCCGACTCCAGCGGCTCTCGCAGCACCTCCAGTACCTTGCGATCAAATTCCGGCAACTCATCCAGAAACAGCACGCCATGATGGGCCAGGGTTATTTCCCCCGGCTGCGGTTTCGAGCCGCCACCCACCAGTGCCGGGCCTGATGCCGAGTGGTGCGGCTGGCGAAACGGCCGATGGGGCCAATGGCTCAAGGGCGCCAGGCTGACCACCGATTGAATCGCGGCGACTTCAAGGGCTTCCTGCTCGCTCAGCGGCGGCAATAACCCCGGCAGGCGGCTCGCGAGCAAGGTCTTGCCGGTGCCGGGTGGCCCGCTGAACAACAGGTTATGCGCGCCTGCTGCGGCAATCAGCAAGGCGCGCTTGGCCGCCAACTGGCCCTGTACTTCACTCAGGTCCGGGTACGGCTTGTTCAGGTACAGCAAGCCATCGGACTTGTAAGGCTCAATCGGCACCAGCCCATTCAGGTGCGCCACCACCTGCAGCAAGTGATCCACCGCAATCACCTTCAAGCCCGACGCCAGGCAGGCCTCTTCGGCATTGGCCCTGGGCACTATCACGGTGCGCCCGGCTTTGCGTGCCGCCAGCGCGGCCGGCAACACGCCTTTTACTGCCCGCACTGCGCCCGACAGCGCCAATTCCCCCAGGCATTCCACGTCATCGAGCATTAACGCCGGCACTTGCACGCTTGCCGCCAGAATCCCCAGGGCAATCGCCAGATCAAAACGCCCGCCGTCCTTGGGCAGGTCGGCGGGCGCGAGGTTAAGGGTGATGCGGCGGGCTGGGTATTGCAGGGCCGAGTTGAGAATGGCGCTGCGCACACGGTCCTTGCTCTCCTTGACCGCCGTTTCCGGCAAACCCACCAGCGTAAGGGACGGCAGACCATTGGCCATATGCACCTCGACGGTGACGGCTGGGGCTTCAACGCCGATCTGGGCGCGGCTGTGGACGATGGCGAGGGACATGCTCGTTCCTTGAGAGAGGGGGCCGCTTCCTGCGGGTTTTTCAAGGGTAGACGAGGTGGGGAAGAGCGAGGCGGGGGAGGTTTTACAGAACGTATCCGTGGTGCAACGCAAAACAAATGTGGGAGCGGGCTTGCTCGCGAATGCGGTGGGTCAGTCAGCATCTATGTGCCTGACAGACTGCATTCGCGAGCAAGCCCGCTCCCACGTTTTGACAGAGTTGTGACAGTTACTCGGCAGTAGGTGCCAACCGCGCTTCCAACTCCGCCACCTTCGCTTCCAGGCTCTCTAATCGCGCACGTGTGCGGGCCAGCACGACCATTTGGCTATCGAACTCTTCGCGGCTCACCAGATCGAGCTTGCTGAAACCGCTTTGCAGCAACGCCTTGAATTGGCTTTCGATTTCATTGCGGGGCAGCGGGGTGTCGCCGCTGAACAGGCGAGAGGCGTGGCCGCTCAGGGCGTCGAGGAGGTCTTTGGGCGCAAGCATGGGAAACATTCCGGAAAAACTGTTGGCGGGCAGTGTATCACGCAGCGTCTATAGTCTTTTTCACGGCTAGACGCGCACGCTTTTCGCGCATGGGGCTGGGCGGTGGCGCACTATTTTTGTGCGCATTGCGGTCGCCAGCCGGCCCCGCAGGTGGGCTTCAGTGGGCAAAGGGCTGATTTCAGTGATTTTTACGGAGCTGGCAAGGTTTCTGCTTAGACGATCATGACCCATGCACTGATGCAGTCGCTGTGACGAATGCAGTGCGCCGACGGATCAGGGGTACAGGTTTCGTCACCAGTGGTTCGCTGGCGTCGCCAAGGCAACTGCCTGCGACGACGCGTTACAAAGCCAGGCACTGCGCTTAGACTTGAGACGGGTTTGTTTTCCTGGGGCAAGTCCACCAATTCGGGAGAGAGTTTTCATGAAGCTAGTCACTGCCATCATCAAGCCGTTCAAGTTAGACGATGTACGCGAGTCGTTGTCCGAGATCGGCGTGCAGGGCATTACCGTTACTGAGGTCAAAGGCTTCGGTCGGCAGAAGGGTCACACCGAGCTGTATCGCGGCGCGGAATACGTGGTCGATTTCCTGCCGAAGGTGAAGATTGATGTCGCCATTGACGACAAGGATCTTGACCGGGTTATCGAGGCGATAACCAAGGCCGCCAACACCGGCAAGATCGGTGACGGCAAGATCTTCGTGGTCAATCTGGAACAGGCTATTCGCATCCGTACCGGCGAAACCGATACCGACGCAATCTAAGCCGCCAAACCCCAACGCCCCAGGAGAAAACAATATGACTCTGCGTAAATTCGCAGGGCTCGGAGCCCTGTTGTCCATCGTAATGCCAAGCCTGGCCATGGCGGCAGACGAAGTGGCTGCTCCAGTCCTCAATTCCGGCGACACCGCATGGATGCTCACATCCACCGCGCTGGTGCTGTTCATGACTATTCCAGGCCTGGCGCTGTTCTACGGCGGCATGGTGCGCTCCAAAAACATTCTTTCCGTGATGATGCAGTGCTTCGCCATCACCGGCCTGATCACCATCTTGTGGTTCGTTTACGGCTACAGCATGGCGTTCGACACCACCGGGATGGAAGCAGGCGTCGTCAACTTCAACTCGTTCGTGGGCGGCTTGTCCAAGCTGTTCCTGTCGGGTGTGACCCCGGCGAGCATCACCGGCCCGGCGGCTCTGTTCCCTGAGGCGGTGTTCGTCACCTTCCAGATGACCTTCGCGATCATTACCCCTGCGCTGATCGTCGGTGCCTTCGCCGAGCGTATGAAGTTCTCCGCGATGCTGATCTTCATGGGCGTCTGGTTCACCCTGGTCTACGCGCCGATTGCCCACATGGTATGGGGCGGTCCGGGTTCGTTGCTGGGCGACTGGGGCGTGCTGGACTTCGCCGGCGGCACCGTAGTGCACATCAACGCCGGTGTGGCTGGCCTGGTGGCGTGCATCGTGCTCGGCAAACGTAAAGGCTTCCCGACTACACCGATGGCGCCTCACAACCTGGGTTACACCCTGGTCGGTGCGGCCATGCTGTGGGTTGGCTGGTTCGGCTTCAACGCCGGTTCCGCCGCTGCGGCCAACGGCACTGCCGGTATGGCGATGCTGGTTACCCAGATCGCTACCGCTGCTGCGGCACTGGGCTGGATGTTCGCCGAGTGGGTCACCCACGGTAAGCCAAGCGCACTGGGCATCGCCTCGGGTGTGGTGGCCGGCCTGGTAGCCGTCACCCCAGCCGCTGGCACCGTGGGCCCGATGGGCGCCCTGGTGATCGGCCTGGTCGCGGGTGTGGTTTGCTTCTTCTGCGCCACCAGCCTCAAGCGCAAGCTGGGCTACGACGATTCCCTGGACGCGTTTGGCGTGCACGGTATCGGCGGTATTGTTGGTGCGATCCTCACGGGTGTGTTTGCGGCGCCTGCTCTGGGCGGCTTCGGCACCGTGACTGACGTGGCTGCACAGGTCTGGATCCAGGCCAAAGGCGTCGGCTTCACCGTGATCTACACGGCTATCGTGACTTTCATCATCCTCAAGGTGCTGGACATGGTCATGGGCCTGCGGGTTACCGAAGAAGAAGAGGCTGTGGGCCTCGACCTGGCGCAACACAACGAGCGTGGCTACAACTTGTAAGCATGCGAAAAAAAGATGCCCGGCTTGCCGGGCATTTTTTTGTCTGGTGTTTGTCTGTGGCTAAAGGTGTATGGGTTTTGCGTCGACTTTGTGATGGGATCCATGCGGCACTTTTAGGGGGTGCGAATGTCTTACAGGCATGTAGGCGTATTCGGCACTTTGTTTTTTCCCAGAGCGCGCTAGAATGCGCGCCGATGGGCGGAGAACTGTATGTGGCAACAGACCCTGATTACCCTGCGGGCCAAGCCCCGGGGCTTTCACCTGGTAACGGACGAGTTGCTTGCCGGCCTGCCTGAATTGAAGGCGTGTCGTGTGGGCCTGTTGCATCTGTGGTTGCAGCACACCTCGGCCTCGTTGACCGTCAACGAGAATGCCGACCCGGCGGTTCGTCGTGACTTCGAGCGTTTCTTCAATTCGCTGGTGCCGCAAGGCCGGGCAGGATTCGAGCACAACGACGAAGGCCCGGATGATCTGCCGGCGCACTTCAAGGCCAGTCTCCTGGGCTGCCAGCTGAGTTTGCCGGTGAAGGCCGGCCGCTTGGCAATGGGGACATGGCAAGGTGTTTATCTGGGCGAGCACCGTGACCATGGCGGTGCTCGTAAAGTCCTCGCCACCTTGCACGGTGATGGGGCATAAGCCACTGGAAATCCGGTGGATGTGATTTTTTTCCGGCGACCTCGACAGAGGGTGAGGCTGGGCTATAACTAATCTGCTTTTCGCAAGTCATGAGGTAGAACATGAGCGACGATGATCTGGAAAACGACGAACTGGAAGTAGGTGACGAAGACGACACCGAAGAAGGTCTTGAAGCGGCGGCGGAAGACGTTGCTGACGACGACGGTGGCGATGATGCGCCTGTTCCGGCTGCCAAAGGCAAGGCCAAGGCTGCTGTTTCGGTAGACGAACTGCCGAGCGTTGAGGCCAAGAACAAAGAGCGCGATGCTCTGGCCCGTGCGATGGAAGAATTCCTCGCTAAAGGCGGCAAAGTGCAGGAAGTCGAGGCAAACGTGGTGGCAGATCCACCGAAGAAGCCGGACAACAAGTACGGTAGCCGACCTATCTGAGGTCAGCCACATGCTTGCTGAGAGAGCCCGCCGTCGCTGCGGGCTTTTTCATGCCTGTAACAAAGCTTGCAGGTCGCCATCAATCAAATGTGGGAGCGGGCTTGCTCGCGAAAGCGGTGGATCAGTCAGCATATTCATCAACTGACAGACCGCTTTCGCGAGCAAGCCCGCTCCCACATTTTGATCTTCGATGTTACTGCCAACTGCGAAGCAACGGCGGCAACTCCGTCAGGCTGCGAATCTGCGCATCCGGGCGCTTTTCCCCTTCCCACGCCTTGCCCGTCGGGTTGAACCACACTGCGCGCAGCCCCGCCGCTTGTGCCCCGGCAATGTCATCGCCTGGGTGATCGCCGATATGCACCGCCGCAGAGGCATCCACGCCGCCACGCTGCAACGCTTCCTGAAACAATCGTGCATCCGGCTTGGCGATACCGATATCTTCGGCGCGCAAGGCAAAGTGGAAATAGTCCGCCAGGCCCACGCGCTGCACGTCGGCATTGCCGTTGGTGATGACGCCCAGCAGGAAATGCTGGCGCAGCGCCCGCAGCATCGGTTCGGCTTCCGGAAATGGAGTGAGCTGGTGCCGTGCGTGAATGAACGCCTCAAAGCACACATCGGCCATTTGCGAGGCCTCGGGCTGTGGATAACCGGCCTCTTCGAAAGCGTGCATCAGCACGCGGTGGCGCAGCACACTGATGCGGTGTTTCAGCTCGGGATGGCGCTCCAGCACCTGCTGGCGAAGGCGGCCGAAATGCTCCAGCGGCAGGTCGCCGACCTTGGAGGCGTTAACCGCCAGCCATTCGCGCATCGACGCTTCGGCGCTGATGATGACGGGTACGTTATCCCAGAGTGTGTCGTCCAGGTCGAAGGTGATCAGCTTGATACTCATGAGTCGCCGCCCTTGATGCGTTTGGCCCGTGGATGGGCACTGTCGTACACCGTAGCCAGGTGCTGGAAGTCGAGGTGGGTGTAAATCTGCGTGGTCTTGATGTCGGAGTGGCCGAGCAGCTCCTGTACCGCCCGCAGGTCCTGGGACGATTCAAGCATATGGCTGGCAAAGGAGTGCCGCAGCATATGCGGGTGCAGGTTCTGGCCCAGCTCGCGTTCGCCGGCGGCCTTCACTCGGACCTGGATCGCCCGTGGCCCAAGGCGCCGGCCTTGCTGGCTGACAAATACCGCATCGTCTGCGGGGTTGGTCAACAGGCGCAGTGGCAGCCACAGTTCCAAGGCCTCCCGGGCTTTCCTGCCCACCGGCAGCACGCGGGTTTTACTGCCCTTGCCGAGCACTTGTACCAGGCCGTCCGCCAAGTCGAGTTGATCAAGATTCAAGCCGGTCAGCTCTGACAGGCGCAAGCCTGAGGAGTAGAACAGCTCAAGAATCGCTTGGTCACGACGGGCCAGGAAGTCATCCTCTACCGCGCCATCGAGCAATTGCAGGGCGCGGTCGGTGTCCAGGGTCTTGGGCAGGCGCCGTTCGCCCTTGGGCGGGGCTAGGCCGTTGGCTGGGTCGTGGTCACACAGGCCCTCGCGGTTGAGGTAGTGATAAAGGCCGCGCACCGCCGACAGCAGGCGCGACAGGCTGCGCGACGACTGGCCAGCCTGGTGCAGGCGCGCAACCAGGCTGCGCAGGCTCTGGATGTCCAGGGCCTTCCAGCTGCCAATCTGGTGTTTTTCGCAGTACGCCAGGACTTTGTTCAGGTCCCGTCGGTAAGCTTCCAGGGTATGGGGCGACACCTGGCGCTCGTTGCGCAGGTGAGCGCAATAAGCGTCCAGTTGCCGTTCCATGGCTAGCGCACCGCGCGCAGGGCAGTGGTGAAGCGCGGCAGGACGCGGCCCAGCACTTCGGCGATATAGGTCAGGAACAAGGTGCCCACCGAGCTTTTGTAGTGCGCAGGGTCGCGGCTGGCGATGGCCAGTACGCCATGCAGCCCCTGATGGCTGAGGGCGACCACAGCGGTAGAGCCGATCTGCTTGCGCTGTTCGGCACCGAACAGGAAGTCCAGCTCATGCTCGCGCAGGGTGCCGCTGATGGTCTTGCCCTCGGACAACAGGCCGCCAATCGCGGTTTGCGCGTCGCCACCGCTGACCCAGCGACCCACCGGCATCGGGTTGTCGCTGAACAGAATCAGGCTCACAAAGGGGACCTGGAAGTCCTGGCGCAGGCTGTCTTCCACGGCAATCACCGTTTCTTCCAGGCTGCTGGCGTCCATCAACGTAAGAATCAGGCGGCGGGTTTTGTCGAAAAGACGGTCGTTGTCGCGGGCCACGTCCATCAGGTGCGAGAGCTTGTGGCGCATTTCGATATTGCGCTCGCGCAGGATTTTCATCTGCCGCTCCACCAGCGACACGGTATCGCCGCGCTGGTGGGGGATGCGCAGGGCAGGCAGCAGTTCTTCGTGTTCGACGAAGAAGTCCGGATTAGCCTCAAGGTACGCCGCGACAGCAGCGGCCTCCAGACTTTCGCTCGGGGTAGCTTGTGCGGGTACTTGAGGCTTATCAGTCATTAGCTTTGCTCACTCATAGACGGACCTGTCCTTCGTATACGCGCGAGGCCGGCCCGGTCATCATCACCGGGTGGCCAGGGCCTGCCCATTCGATGGACAGGCGTCCACCGGGCAGGTCGATCAACAGCGGCGAATCCATCCACCCCTGGCTGATCGCGGCCACGGCAGCGGCGCAAGCACCGGTGCCGCAAGCCTGGGTTTCGCCGGCGCCGCGTTCCCATACGCGCAATTGTGCGCGGGAACGGTCGATCACCTGTAGGAAACCCACATTGACCCGTGCAGGAAAGCGCGGGTGGTGTTCGATTTTCGGCCCCAATTCATGCACGGGCGCGTTATTGATGTCGTCGACGCGCAATACGGCATGGGGGTTGCCCATGGACACCGCGGCCAGGTCGACGGTTTTGCCGTCGACATCCACCGCATAGCTGGTTGCCTGCTCGGTGGCCTGGAACGGAATATCCGCCGGCACCAGGCGCGGCGCGCCCATGTTGACGCTGATCTGGCCGTCGCTGCGGATATCCAGCTCGATCACGCCGCTTTTGGTCTCGACGCGGATCTGGCGCTTGGCGGTCAGCCGCTTGTCCAGCACAAAGCGTGCGAAGCAGCGCGCACCGTTGCCGCACTGTTCCACTTCGGAACCGTCGGAGTTGAAGATCCGATAACGGAAATCCACCTCCGGGTTACTCGGCGCCTCAACGATCAGCAATTGGTCGAAGCCAATCCCGGTGTGGCGGTCGCCCCACTGTTTAGCGTGTTTGGGCAGGATGTGCGCGTGCTGGCTGACCAGGTCGAGGACCATGAAGTCATTGCCCAGCCCGTGCATTTTGGTAAAACGCAGCAGCATGGCTTACTCCGGCAGCAGGCTTTCGCCAGCATACAACTCGGCTACCGTCTCGCGGCGACGCACTTCAAACGCTTGATCACCGTCCACCAGCACCTCGGCGGTACGCCCGCGGGTGTTGTAGTTGGAACTCATGACAAACCCGTAGGCACCGGCCGAATGCACGGCCAGCAGGTCGCCTTCTTCCAGGGCCAACTGACGATCCTTGGCCAGGAAGTCGCCGGTTTCGCAGATCGGGCCGACGATGTCATAGGCGCGGGCTTCGCTGTCGCGAGGCGTCACGGCGGTGACATTCATCCATGCCTGGTACAGCGCCGGGCGGATCAGGTCGTTCATCGCCGCATCGACGATGGCAAAATCCTTGTGCTCGGTGTGCTTGAGGTACTCGACCTGGGTCAGCAACACGCCGGCATTGGCGACAATATAACGGCCCGGCTCGAACATCAGCGTCAGGTCGCGGCCTTCGATGCGCTCGCGCACGGCCTTGATGTAGTCGGCCACCAGCGGTGGCTCTTCATCGCGATAACGCACGCCCACGCCACCACCGAGGTCGATGTGGTGCAGGTAGATGCCGCATTCGCCGAGGCGGTCGATCAGCGCCAGCAGGCGGTCGAGGGCATCGAGGAACGGTGGCAGGCTGGTCAGTTGCGAGCCGATATGGCAGTCGACACCCAGCACTTCCAGGTTCGGCAACTGGGCGGCACGGATGTACACGTCTTCGGCGTCGGCAATGGCGATGCCGAACTTGTTCTCTTTGAGACCGGTGGAAATGTACGGGTGAGTGCCGGCGTCGACGTCCGGGTTGACGCGCAAGGAGATCGGCGCACGCACGCCCATCTCGGCGGCCACAACCTGCAGGCGTTCCAGCTCATCGGTGGATTCGACGTTGAAGCAATGCACGCCGACTTCCAGGGCGCGGCGCATGTCTTCGCGGCTCTTGCCGACGCCGGAGAATACGATCTTGTCAGCCTTGCCGCCGGCGGCCAGTACACGCTCCAGCTCGCCACGGGACACAATGTCGAAACCGGCGCCCAGGCGTGCCAATACGTTCAGTACACCCAGGTTGGAGTTGGCCTTGACGGCGTAGCACACCAGGCTCGGGATGCCTTGCAGCGCATCCGAAAAGCTGCGGTATTGGGCTTCGATATGGGCACGGGAGTACACGTAGGTCGGGGTGCCAAAGCGCTCGGCAATCACAGACAGCGCCACGCCTTCCGCGAACAGCTCGCCGTCCCGGTAGTTAAAAGCGTCCATGGGGTTCCCTTAGTAGGTGTCGTGCTTATGCGCTTTGGTGGGCTTTTGCGATGATTGCGCCTGTTCATTCGGGTCTTTGCTGTCATCGGGCAGGTACAGCGGGCCTTTTTGACCACAGGCACTAACGAGGCAGGCAACCGCGACGAGCGCAGCAAGGGACGAGATCAGGCGCTTCATGGCGAAATCCTTGAATATGCATTAATTGCGCCCGAGTATACCGACCACCCGCCAGCTTGCCTATGCGCTGGAATACCCGTCTGGCGGGGGTTTGGCGAGACGCTAGGGAAACGTCCTACGCTATTCGGGGATATTTCATTCCGTCAGTCGTGATGAAATCGGTATCCTTTGCAATCAGCGGGGCTCGTCCGTATCGTGCGGCGCTTGAGCAAAACCAGACACTTTTGAGGTTGCCACAATGAGTTTGACCGAAGCCCGTTTTCACGACCATGGTGGATTCGACCCAGCAGGCGCTGGAAGATATTTTCGACGACAGCGGCCTGGACGTGGACCTGGAAAACTCGGCCGGCGTGCTGACCGTCAAGTTCGAGAACGGCACTCAACTGATCTTCAGCCGCCAGGAACCTTTGCGTCAGCTGTGGTTGGCTGCACGTTCGGGTGGTTTTCACTTCGATTACAACGAAGAAGACAACAATTGGCAGTGCGATACCAGCGATGAGCTGCTGAGCGAAATGCTCGCACGCCTGGTCCAGGAACAAGCCGGTGTGGAGCTGGGCTTCGATGAGCTGAACCCCGACGAGAACTGATTGTGACCCAGCCTGCACCTGTACGCCCGCCCAAGCCGCTGTTCAGTAATGTCAGCCCGGCGGTGCCGTCACCTTGTATCAGTTTGTGTCGCCTGGACGAGCAGAAAGTCTGCCGCGGCTGCTTCCGCCACGTGGAAGACATCCGGGAATGGCGCTCTGCCGATGATCAGCGGCGCCGAGTGATCGTCGCGCAGGCCGAGCAACGCAAGGCCGCGCCTTGAGCCCGCCTTGTTTATTTGCGGTGCTGTGGTAGTGTCCGGGTACGCCTCAACTCATCGAGGCCCGTGAGAACCCCGCCTTTTTCTGGCGGGGTTTTGCTTTTTTGTGCAGAAAAAAGGAGTCTGCCTGAATCATGACCACCGCACCGTCCATCATCCTCACCCGCCTTGACGTGCAGCGTCTGGAGCAATTGATCGACCGCCTGGGCGACGAGGCTCCTGGCGTCGAAGCATTGCAAGCCGAACTCGACCGCGCCGAAGAAGTGGTTGGCCACGATGAAGTGCCTGCGGGTGTCGTGACCATGAACTCCAGCGTGCATTGCCGTGAGCAAGGCAGTGGTAAGGACTATCACCTGACCCTGGTTTACCCCAAGGACGCGAACGCGGACGAAGGCAAGATCTCTATCCTGGCGCCGGTGGGCAGCGCTTTGCTGGGCCTGCAGGTGGGCCAGCACATCGACTGGCCGGCCCCCGGCGGCAAGACCCTCAAGCTTGAATTGCTCAGCGTTGAAGGCCAGCCCAAAGACGGCGGCGCGTTCTCGCTTTAAAAAAACCGCGCTAAATCTGGCTCAGTGCCTCATTGAGCGACAGCTCCAGTTCGGCCTTGTAGCGCAGGTACAGATTGCTCGGGCTTTGCACATCGCCGAGCAGTCCGGACAGGTCCAGGTCGGTGATGTAGCAGCGGTAGCGCTCGGTTTCCCGGCGCTGCCCGACGATTTCCTGGGCGACCACTGCAAACAGCTGGTCGCCGAATTCCAGTTCGCTAAATTCCCGCTGATTGCAGTACAGGGTGATGCCCACTTGGCCCGGTGCTGCTTTGCCGATAATTGCCTGCACGTCGTAAAACGGTTTGTTCGCCGGGTTCAGCGGCGCCGGCCGCGACTCAATGCTGCGTGCGCGATTGCTGCCTGATGGTAACAATTGGTAATACAAGGTTTGCACTTCGCCCCGGGGTTGTTGTGCGTCCAGCGGCGACAGCGCATCCCGGCGATAAATGACCGACTGCAGAAAGCGCTGCAACGGCGCCAACAGGCTCTGCTCATCATGAAACGGCAGGCGCTGCTGCCATAGCGCATTGAACTCATCCAGCACGTACAGCTCGGCGAAGCCTTCGTTGACCCGGTAGAACACCTGCACGCAATCGGCCAGGCCCATGGGCAGCAACAGTGCCAGGTCGTGGTCCTCCAGGGCCATGGCGTCCAGGTGCAACGGGCTGTAGCTGGCGAGTTCTTCGCTGAGGTAGGCGATCAGCGCCTCCTGGGTCGCCAGCGACACATGGGTGGCCTGGCCTGGCACCAACTCCATCACGTGGTAGTGCTGCTGCACCTGGAGCAAGTAACGGTGATTGCCTTGGCCCAGCAGCAGGTTTTGCGCGGTGTCGAAGATTTCCTCCACGCGCTGGGCAATGAACTGCGCACGGTTGTGACAGAAGCAGCGCACCCGCAGCCGTGGCAGATGGTCCGGCGGCAACTGGTTGAGGTAGTCGCGCAGGCAGTCGAGCAAGGCATGGGGGCCGTCATAGCGGCTGACCATCACCTCGTTCCAGCTGTTGAGCGTGACCTGGTCCAGGGTCAGCACCAGGTTGTCGCGCACACCGGCGTAGCTCAGGGAGTCGGTGCGCTCGGTGGTCATCAGGATATTCAGGTCGCGGTGGTGCTTGAGCGGGTCGACGCCGACGTTGATCAGCAACAACACCTCTTCTGGCACCGCCGAGCGTAGCAAGCGTTCTTCATCGACGCTGGCCAGGGGGAGGGCGATGCTCTGCTGCAGGCTGCCCAGCAGATTGAACAGCTCGAACTCGGTCATGTCGCTGGTGCCCGGGTGCAGGGCCAGGCGGGTGCTGCTGTCGATTACGCCGTTGCGGTGGCACCAGGTGAGCATTTCCAGCAGATCGCGGCTGCGTTTTATCGGCGCAAAGTGCTCCCATTCCAGGGCCGTGAGGTTGCCGTTGTACAGGCCCCAATGGTGTTGGCCAGGCTCCTTGCGGTTAGGCGATTGCACCAGGGTCAGGGTGTCTTCGGCCAGGTCCGGGGCGATGCCGGGGTTGATGAACTCGACCTTGCCGGCCTTGCGCTCAAAGGCTGCATACAGGCGCCGGCCGAGCACATTGAGGTCGCGCTTGTTGATCAGGCTGACGGTCTGTTCGGTGCGGGCGAACTGGGTCAGGAAGCGATAACTGTAATTCAGCTCATTGACCAGGGCGCGCCGTTCGGAGGCCACCTGGCGCACCTTCCACTGGCTGCGGCTGTCCAGCAGCGCAAGCTGGCGTTGGTCCCAGCCCCACTCATGGGCCAGGCGCTCGAGCAACAGCCGCTGCCAGCCGGTACCGCGCTGGCCGGCAGTGAGCTTGCGGTTGACCTTCAGGTACAGCGCACGCCGTACCAGTTCCAGGCGTTCCGGCTCGTTGCGCGCCTTGAGGTATTCCTCGATACGGCGGTACACCACGATGTACGGGTCCAGCTCGTCCAGGTCCATCTGGTTGGCGAATACTGCGCGCTTGAAGCGCAGGCTCAAGCAGTGCACGTTCGGATGCTCGCTGGCGTAGACCTCGGTCAGCAGCAGCTTGAGCACCGACTTGTAGGGCGACTCGATGCCCTTGAACAGTTGCCACAAGCCGGCCCCGATAAACTCGCCCGGGGGGATACGCGCCAGGTGACCGAGGTCGAGGGTTTCATCGGCGCGGATAAACCGTTTGGAAATCAGCGTGTGGGTGAACTCCGCATAACGGGTTTCTTCATACACGGGCACCAGCCACCAGATCGGCGTGCGCCCTGCCAGCCAGATGGCGGTGCGGTAGAACTCATCCAGCAGCAGGTAGTGCTGGGTGGTGCCGCAGTCGTCGGAGCTGAGTTGTGTGTCCCGTTCGCCGAGCACAAAGCGCGTCGGTTCGATCAGGAAGAAGTGCGCTTCGGCGCCCATGCTCAGGGCCCAGGCTTCCAGCAGTTGGCATTTCTTGCGCAGTTCGGTCAGCTCGGCTTCGCCGAGGTCCGGCGCGTGGCACACCCACACGTCCATATCACTCTGGTCCGCCTGGGCCAGGGTGCCGAGGCTGCCCATCAGGAACAGGCCATGGATCGGCAACGGCGGGTTGCCATGGCGTGGCTTGTAGGAAAACGAGCGGGTCAGGCGCTGTGCTTCGGTCAGGGCTTGGGCGTCGGGTTCGAAATTCGACAGGCCCGCCGGTGTGCTGCCCGAGACATAGCCTGGCAGCAGCGGGTGATTGACGTGAAAAAACAGCGGCAACAGGCTCAGCACGCTTTGCTGGCGTGGCGTCAGCCCCTCGACGGCCCGGGCCATGCGGCCTTCATTGAGGGCCATGAAGCGCGCGCGCAACTGGGCCAATACCTTGCGGTCGATGCCTTCGTCCAGGTCGGGGCGGATTTCATGGGTGCGGGTCATGTCGAACTCGGTGGCTCGCAGGGCCCGACGTGGGCGGCCGTCTCGGAGTTTACAGCCAGTAGCGTAGGAGGTTTAGAGGGAAATGGTTTTTGGCGTCAGAATTTTGTGGCGTGCACGGCAACGCCCTCGGAATCCGCGCTGGGCGGACTCCATGGGCGGTATCAGGTATCAGGCAGCTTCTTGGGTGGTGGCGGTGCTCAAAATGGTCAGCAGGGTTTGGGCCTGCTCTGCAGCGTCCCGGCCCAGGCTGGTCAGGTAGCCTCCGTCCGGCTGGTCGATCAGTTTTTTCTCGAACAGGCGTTTGGCCGCGGCGATGGCAGTGGGGGCGGCGGTCTGGTGGACTTTCAGACCTTCCTGGGAGCTGCCCAGGTTGAAGAGTGCAAGGATTTCCAGTTCGGCAACCAACTCAGGGGTATACGACATAAGGACTCCAGACTTTCTAAGAATTTATTAGAGGCTAGCAGGGCATAAGGTGAACGCACTTTGCCGGGCTGTCCAGTGAGAAACTCTTGGGTCTTGATATGGCGCAGTTTTGTGGCGAGGAAGCAGGCTTCCAGGCCACGCAGGTGCCCGATTCAGTCGTTTTCGGGTGGCAGTTCGGGCAGTGCTCGCAGCGCTGTTTCATACCATTCGGTATCAAAGGCGCGGTCTTCTTCGAGCATCTTGTCGATTTCCACGGCCAGCACATGGGCCATGAGGTTCAGAATGTCGTCGCGCTCGTAGCCCACCAGGGTCAGCTTGTTGAAGGTGGCTTTGGCGGCAGGCGGGTTGTCGCTTTCGATCTGGTTTTCGATGGCCTGGGTCAGCGTGCTTTCGGTGAACTCTTCTTCGTCGTCGTCGTTGCTATGGGTTGGCTCGCTCATGGCAGGCTCCTCAAGGAAAGGGCGCCAGTCTACCCCCATTCAGGCAGGTGATGCTGCTGGCAAGGCCAGGTCCTGGGAGCTATAACGCTTGCAGCCCACCCCATACCCGGCCTGGAGGCAACGGTAATGCTCAAGCTCTACGGATTTTCGGTCAGCAACTACTACAACATGGTCAAACTGGCGTTGCTGGAGAAGGGGTTGTCTTTCGAAGAGGTGCCTTTTTATGCCGGGCAAACCCCTGAAGCGCTGGCCGTGAGCCCGCGTGGCAAGGTGCCAGTGCTGGGCGTGAAGCAGGGCTTTATCAACGAGACCAGCGTGATCCTCGAATACATCGAGCACACCCAGGAGGGGCCTGCGCTGCTCCCGGCCGAGCCGTTTCAGCGTGCGCAAGTGCTGGCGCTGTGCCGGGAAATCGAGCTGTATATCGAATTGCCCGCCCGTGCGTGTTTCGCCGAGGCGTTTTTTGGCATGCCGGTGCCGGACGCGATCAAGGAGAAGTCCAAGGCCGAGTTGCTGTTGGGGTTTGGTTCATTGGGCAGGCACGGCAAGTTCGCGCCTTATGTGGCCGGGGAGCATTTTACGATTGCCGATCTGTATTTCATGTACAGCGTGAACCTCGCCTGTGCGGTGGGCGAGAAGCTGTTTGGCCTGGACCTGTTGGCTGAAATGCCGGCGGCCAAGGCGTTGCTGGACCGGTTGCATGCCATGCCCAACGCCCAGAGGGTGGCGGCGGACAGGGAGGCGGCGATGCCGGCGTTTATGGCGATGGTTGCTGCCAAGAAGTAGAACTTCGGCGCTACAGCTGACGCCTTCGCGAGCAAGCCCGCTCCCACATTTTGATGTGTGAACCCATTCAAATGTGGGAGCTGGCTTGCCTGCGATGCTTTTAGGCTTTAGCGACTGGCGAGTAGTGCCTGGCCGCGTACTACAGCAGCCTTCACCTGCGCCGGCGCAGTACCGCCGACGTGGTTACGGGCATTCACCGAGCCCTCCAGGGTCAGCACGGCAAATACATCCTGCTCGATCTGGTCGCTGAACTGGCGCAGTTCTTCCAGACTCATTTCCGCCAGGTCTTTGCCGGTGTCCACGCCGTATTTCACGGCATGGCCGACGATTTCGTGGCAATCACGGAACGGCAGGCCACGGCGCACCAGGTAGTCCGCCAGGTCGGTCGCGGTGGAGAACCCGCGCAGCGCCGCTTCACGCATGATCGCGTGCTTGGGCTTGATCGCCGGGATCATGTCGGCAAAGGCACGCAGCGAATCGCGCAGGGTGTCGGCGGCGTCGAACAGCGGCTCTTTGTCTTCCTGGTTGTCCTTGTTGTAGGCCAACGGTTGGCCCTTCATCAAGGTCAGCAGGCCCATCAGTGCACCGAACACGCGGCCGCTCTTGCCACGCACCAGTTCCGGTACGTCGGGGTTTTTCTTTTGCGGCATGATCGAGCTGCCGGTGCAGAAGCGGTCCGGCAAGTCGATGAACTGGAATTGCGCGCTGGTCCACAGCACCAGTTCTTCGGAGAAACGCGACAGGTGCATCATCGCGATGCTGGCGGCGGCGCAGAATTCGATGGCGAAGTCACGGTCCGATACGCCGTCCAGGGAGTTGCCGCCCACGGCGTCAAAACCCAGCAGTTGCGCGGTGTATTCGCGGTCGATCGGGTAGGTGGTGCCGGCCAGCGCAGCACTGCCAAGCGGCATGCGGTTGGCGCGTTTGCGGCAATCCACCAGGCGCTCGTAGTCGCGGCTGAGCATTTCGAACCAGGCCAGCAGATGGTGGCCGAAGGTCACGGGCTGTGCGGTTTGCAGGTGGGTAAAGCCGGGCATGATGGTGTCCGACTCACGCTCGGCCTGCTCCAGCAGGCCTTTTTGCAGGCGGGTGATTTCGGCCAGGATCAGGTCGATTTCATCGCGCAGCCACAGGCGGATATCGGTGGCCACCTGGTCGTTACGGCTGCGACCGGTGTGCAGCTTCTTGCCGGTAACACCGATGCGATCGGTGAGGCGCGCCTCGATGTTCATGTGCACGTCTTCCAGGTCGACGCGCCAGTCGAACGTACCGGCTTCGATTTCACCGCGAATGGTGGTCAGGCCGTCGATGATGCTGTCGCGCTCGGCGTCGGTCAGCACGCCGACCTTGGCCAGCATCGTCGCGTGGGCGATGGAGCCCATGATGTCGTGGCGGTACAGGCGCTGGTCGAAGGTGACGGAGGCGGTGAAGCGGGCGACGAAGGCGTCGACGGGTTCACTGAAGCGGCCGCCCCAGGACTGGTTGGTCTTGTCGGTGCTCATGGATTCGCTCGTGATCTGCTTAATAAAGAGGCATGGAAGTCTGCCGGCGATAATAACAGGGTTGCCCGGGGAGGCGGTGCTGTGGGTCGTCGGCATTTTTATTTGTGCAAAGGATGGCTAAGTGCCTTGCCGTCGGTCGCGTCCGGGACGAGACTGGAGCCAGGGGCTTATTGAAACGATATTTGTCGATTGAGCAATGTCGTCTCAGCGAGCGTCTACAGTTGGACTGATAGTGTGTGAATGCACCAAAGTCGGGTGATGCGGTCATAGCCCAGACTATCCATTTTTAAAAGGGGGGTATTCGGATTGTGTATCAGCAAACCCTACGACGATGCCCGCAGGCAGCCGGTCTTGGGCGCTATTGAACAAGTCCGGGTAAATATGGGTGCCGCCGTCGGGGCACTTTTTGCCGCTCGCGCTAGTCTTAGCGTGGATCGCTGTGACGCAAGTCACCGCACCTGTCTACGCTATCCTTGTGCGAGACTCACGCAGGAATCCAGCGCAATATGAATGTCCTGATCGTTGATGACGAACCCCAAGCCCGCGAGCGACTGAGCCGTTTGGTCAGTGAACTCGAGGGTTATACAGTCCTTGAACCGAGCGCCACCACCGGCGAGGAGGCGTTGACGCTGATCGACAGCCTCAAGCCGGATGTGGTGTTGCTCGATATCCGCATGCCGGGCCTTGATGGCCTGCAAGTCGCCGCCCGCCTGAGTGAGCGAGAATCGCCGCCGGCCGTGGTGTTGTGTGCTGCCCAGGAAGAGTTTTCCGCAGACACGCTCGACGCCAGCGGTGTCAGCTTCCTCACCAAGCCGGTGGCGGGCGAGGCGCTGCTTAAAGCGCTTAAAAAGGCCGAGCGCCCTAACCGTGTCCAGCTTGCGGCGCTGACCCAGCCCGCCGCCCAAAGCGGTAACGGGCCACGCAGCCATATCAGCGCACGCACCCGCAAAGGCATCGAACTGATCCCCTTGGGCGAGGTGGTCTATTTTATCGCCGACCACAAGTATGTAACCCTGCGCCACGAGGCTGGCGAAGTCTTGCTCGATGAGCCGCTCAAGGCCCTTGAGGATGAGTTCGGCGACCGTTTCGTGCGTATCCACCGCAACGCGCTGGTGGCCCGCGAGCGTATCGAACGCCTGCAGCGCACGCCTCTGGGGCATTTTCAATTGTTCCTTAAAGGGCTTAACGGCGATGCGTTGATCGTCAGCCGCCGCCATGTCGCCGGCGTGCGCAAGATGATGCAGCAGCTGTAGCTCAAGGGCTGTGGCGCGGCTGCGTTCCTTATCCCGGTGCGACGTGGCCAGGAGGCCCCGCACTTGCTGATTCAAATCAAAGCGTATTTGCTTGAGCTGTTATTATCTGCCGTATCTATTCAGTACGGATTGATCCATGTCCTCTCGCGAAATCCGCATCGCCACCCGTAAAAGCGCCTTGGCCTTGTGGCAGGCCGAATACGTCAAAGCCCGCCTTGAGCAGGCCCATCCGGACCTCACGGTGACCCTGGTGCCCATGGTCAGTCGCGGCGATAAGCTGCTGGACTCGCCACTCTCGAAAATTGGCGGTAAGGGCCTGTTCGTCAAGGAGCTGGAAACCGCGCTGCTGGAAAACGAAGCCGATATCGCCGTGCATTCAATGAAAGATGTGCCCATGGACTTCCCTGAAGGCCTGGGCCTGTTTTGCATCTGCGAGCGTGAAGACCCGCGCGATGCCTTCGTGTCCAACACCTATGCCTCGCTGGATGAGTTGCCCTTGGGCAGCATCGTCGGTACGTCCAGCCTGCGTCGCCAGGCACAGCTGTTGACGCGCCGCCCGGACCTGCAGATCCGCTTTTTGCGCGGCAACGTCAATACCCGTCTGGCCAAGCTGGACGCCGGTGAATATGACGCGATCATCCTCGCCGCGGCCGGGTTGATCCGGCTGGGCTTCGAAGACCGCATCACCTCGGCCATCAGTGTCGAGGACAGCCTGCCAGCTGGCGGGCAGGGCGCCGTAGGCATTGAATGCCGCACCGCCGACAGTGAAATCCACGCGCTGCTCAAACCCCTGGACCACCACGACACCGAAGTGCGCGTCACGGCCGAACGGGCCCTGAACAAGCACCTCAATGGTGGCTGCCAGGTGCCGATCGCCTGCTATGCCGTGCTCGAAGGTGAAAACCTGTGGCTGCGTGGCCTGGTGGGCGACCCGGAGGGTGGCACCCTGCTGACCGCCGAAGTGCGTGGCCCGCAGCGCGATGCCACGGCGCTGGGTATTCAGGTGGCTGAAGAGTTGTTAAGCAAGGGCGCTGGCGCCATTCTGCAAAAAGTCTACGGCGAGGCCGGCCCGCAGTGACCGACTGGCGCGTGCTGCTGACGCGGCCTGCCGAGGAATCGGCGGCCGTGGCGGCGGTATTGTCCGATGCCGGCATTTTCAGCAGCAGCTTGCCGTTGCTGGACACCGAGCCGCTGCCCGTTACCCCCGAGCAACAAGCCATCTTCGGCGATATTGGCCGCTATTGCGCGGTGATCGTGGTCAGCAAGCCGGCTGCGCGTCTTGCCGTACAACAGCTGACTCGAGCCTGGCCGCAGTTGCCCTGGTTCAGCGTCGGCGCGGCCACGGCTCAGGTACTGGCTGATCACGGGCTGAACGTCCACTATCCGCAAACGGGCGACGACAGCGAAGCCTTGCTTCAATTGCCTGCGTTGCGCGAGGCTATCGCACAGCCCGATGCACGGGTGCTGATCCTGCGCGGTGAGGGCGGCCGGGAGCTGCTGGCTGAGCGTTTGCGCGAGCAAGCTGCTAGTGTCGACTACGTGGAGTTGTACCGGCGTTTCCTTCCGGCCTACGACGCCGGTGCTCTGATGCAGCGCATCCAGTTGGAACGCCTGAACGGCCTGGTGGTCAGCAGTGGGCAGGGTTTTTTACATCTGCAAGCCCTGGCCGGCGCCGATTGGCCCCAGTTGGCACGGCTGCCGTTGTTCGTGCCGAGCCCGCGAGTCTATGAGATGGCGCGAGCGGCTGGTGCAGAAAAAGTTGTGGATTGTCGCGGCGCGAGTGCCGCGGCTTTGTTAGTGGCGATACGGAGCTATACCGTTCCCACTCTCTGATACGCAAAGGACGGATACGTGAGCGAAACAGCCTTGCCTAAAGATGAAACCCAACCCGCACTCGATGCGCCGGTTGAGTCACCGGTCACTGCGCCGCGCCGTGGCAATGGCCTGGCAATCGTCGCCCTGCTGCTGGGCGCCGCCGGTGTTGCCGCTGGTGGTTGGGGGATCTGGCAGGTCCGTGCCCTGCAAGCCAGCAGCCAGCAACAGCTGGGCCAGGTGCAGACCCTCGATGACCAGTCCCAGACCCTCAAGCAAAGCCAGCAGCAATTGGCGGCGCGCCTGGCCCAGTTGCCGGGCGCGGACGAGCTTGAGGAGCGCCGCCGTCTGGTGGCCCAATTGCAGGGTGATCAACAGCGCTTGAGCCAGCGCCTGGAAACCGTGCTGGGGGCCAGCCGTCAGGATTGGCGTTTGGCCGAGGCCGAGCATCTGATTCGTCTGGCGAGCCTGCGACTGTCTGCCCTGCAAGATATCAACAGCGCCCAGGCGCTGGTCCAGGGGCCGACGAGATTCTGCGCGAGCAGAGCGACCCGGGTTCCTACGCCGCCCGTGAGCAACTCGCCAAGAGCCTGGCCGCGCTGCGCAGCACCGAACAGCCGGACCGCACCGGGCTGTACCTGCAATTGGCGGCCTTGCGTGATCAGGTCGTGCAACTGGCGGCCATCGCGCCTGAATATCAACTCACCGATCCGGCATCCCAAGGCCGTCAAAGCACCGATACGGACAGCCGATGGCGCCAGTGGTGGGAGCAGATTTCGCGCTACTTCCGCATCGACTTCAACCCGGATGACAACATCCGTCCGCTGCTGGCCGGCCAAGGCCTGAACCAGGTGCGCCTGGCCCTGAGCCTGGCCCTGGAGCAGGCGCAATGGGCAGCGCTCAATGGTGAAACGGCGGTGTACAGCCGCTCTCTGGGTGAGGCGCGTAGCGTGCTGCAGGACAACTTCAACCAGGACAACCCGCAAAGCAAGGCGATGCTGGCGCGTATCGCCGAGCTTGAGCCCAAGGCCGTCTCGGTGGTGACACCGGACCTGGCGGCGAGCCTGGCAGCCGTGCAGGCGTACCTTGAACGTCGTCACTTGTCTGCCGACGAAGCCAAGGCGGCGGCGGGTACGCCAGCGGCTACCCCGGCGAAGCAGGAGTAGAGCCGATGAAGCGTTTCTATGTGATCCTGGTGCTGGCAATTGCGATCGCCTTGGCACTGGCCGTAGGCATTTCGAAACACACCGGCTATGTGCTGATTACCTACCCGCATGTGCTGCATTACGAGTCGAGCCTGTGGGCGACCGTGGTGGCGATTGCCGCCATCGCCCTGGCGATCTACTTGATCCGCGTGCTGCTGGGGCTGGTCTCCACCTCCGGTGGCGTGGTCAACCCGTGGTCGCGCCGTAACCGCAGCCGCCGGGTGCAGATCGCCATCGAGCAGGGCCAGATGGATCTCGCCGAGGGCCGTTGGGCCAGCGCCGAACGTCACCTGCACCGTGCCGCCGAAGCCGAGCGCCAGCCATTGCTGTACTACCTCGGCGCGGCGCGTGCCGCCAATGAACAGGGGCGCTATGAAGAGTCCGACGGCCTGCTCGAGCGTGCGCTTGAGCGCCAACCCCAGGCTGAGCTGGCGGTTGCCTTAAGCCATGCGCAACTGCAATTGGACCGTGGCGATACTGACGGCGCGTTGATCACCCTGCAGGCGATGCACGAGCGTCATCCTCACAATGCCCAGGTGCTGCGCCAGTTGCAGCGTCTGCATCAGCAGCGGGGCGACTGGTCTTCAGTGATCCGCCTGCTGCCGGAGCTGCGCAAAGACAAGGTGCTGCCTGCTGGCGAACTGGCCGAGCTTGAGCGGCGCGCCTGGGGTGAGAACCTGAGCCTGGCTGCCCAGCGCGAAGAGCAGGGCGAAGCAGGCTTGCAGTCCCTGGAGCGGGCCTGGCAACAACTCACGTCCGCGCAGCGCCAGGAGCCGCAATTGGTCTTGGCGTATGCCGAGCAGTTGCGCCAACTGGGCGCCGATGCCAAGGCTGAAGAAGCGTTGCGGGGCGCGATCAAGCGCGGCTACGACAGCCACTTGATCCGTCTCTACGGCCTGTTGCGCGGCAGTGACCCGGCCAAGCAATTGAAGTTTGCCGAAGGGTGGCTCAAGGATCACCCCGGCGATGCCAGCCTGCTGCTGACGCTGGGTCGCCTGTGCCTGCAAAACAGCTTGTGGGGCAAGGCGCGGGATTACCTGGAGGGTAGCCTGCAAGTGCAGCGCAACCCTGAGGCGTGTGCCGAGTTGGCGCGCCTGCTGGCGCAGTTGGGGGACACCGAGCGCAGCAACCAGTTGTTTCAGGAGGGGCTGGGGCTGCTGGATAACCGCTTGCTGGCGTCGCCGTTGCCTGTTCCTGCGCGGGTTTGACGTAGGAAAGACTGTAGGGTTGGTTCGGACGTTTCTGAGAGCCAACCCTTCAACGTCTCGCAAATGACCAGGCCAGAGCGCTTACAGGTGTGCTCCTACGTCTGGTGGCTCCAAGTCTTCCATGTTCTGACGGCTTGTCCTTACGATCTCGCAGAATCGTCTGCTGTGGCGTGTATTGAAAGGGGTCAGTCCTTTCCTCTACCGTATTGATCTATATTTCGCGGTGCGGATAAAGCATGTCTTTTGCCCCTTCACGTTCCTTGTTTTTCCTTGCGTTCCTGGCGGGTGCGCTGACGTTGGGTGCGTCTTTTTACCTGGAGTTCGGTGCGTCGCTAAGGCCTTGTTTCCTGTGCCAGATGCAACGGGTCTTCCTGGCGGCCTTCATGTTGATCAATCTGCTCGCCGCCCTCCATAACCCCAGGCGTTCCGTGCTGTACGGGCTGGCAAGCATGGGCTGCGCGCTGCTTGGCGCCATCACCGCTGTACGTCAGGTGTTGCTGCAAAATGTTGCATCGGACCAGGTCGATTGCTTGCCCAGCCTGCACCACATGATCCAAAACCTGTCGCTTTGGCAGGCGCTGCAAGCGACCGTCAAAGGCACTGTCGATTGCGTGGAAATCAACTGGACGCTCTTTGATCTGAGCCTTCCGGAATGGAGCCTGCTGTTCTTCCTGGGGATGTTGATGTTAGGCATCCTGCAGTTTTCGCGACTGTTTATGAGCCGGCGTTTGCGCCCGGCAAGGCGCTGAACATCAGGAGCGGTTTGTAGGACGGGATTAAACACTTGTATGAACTTTCTGTCCTGCGTACCTTGAAGCCATAGTCATGCGGGCATAATCTGGCCCGCACGCGTTATTAAAACCGTTTGTCAGATGCGGCCTTGTCCGGCTGCCGCTTTAACCTTGAAGTGTTGTGCGGGCACGAGGCGGCAGCGCCCCTATAGGGAAGAGAGATCATCATGCTGGAAAGTTGTCAGAATGCTCAGGAACGCTGGGGTGGGGTGCACAAGCTGATCGACAGCTGGTTGAAGGCACGTCACGAACTGGTTCGGGCCTTTGATGCTCTCGGCGCCAAGCCTGAGGCACTGGCTGAGAATCGCAAACCGTTGCAAGAATTCTGCGAAGTGTTGGTGGACTACGTGTCGGCCGGCCATTTCGGTGTCTACGAGCAACTGACCAAGGAGGCGGAAGCCTTCGATGATCAGCGTGGTCTGGACTTGGCCGAGACCCTTTATCCGCGTATCGATGTGATCACTGAAAAGCTGCTCGCTTTCACCGACCTGTGTGATGCCGGAAACTGTGTTGCTGAAAAATTCAAAGAGTTGGGCGCATTGCTGCACGAGCGTTTCGAGCTGGAAGACTGCTTGATCGAAGTGCTGCACAACGCTCACAAGGAAGAGCCTGCGACCCAGGCTTGATCTCGCGAAAGCCCTACAAAAAACGGTGCGCATGACGCACCGTTTTTTATTGGCTCAGTGGCGGGTGCCGAGCAATTCGATCTCGAAAACCAGCGGCGTATAGGGCGGGATCAACTCACCGGCACCGTCGGCGCCATAGGCTTGGGCCGATGGAATCACCAGGCGCCATTTTGCGCCCACCGGCATCTGCTGCAAC
Organism: Pseudomonas poae; assembly: GCA_028869255.1. Taxonomy (NCBI): domain Bacteria; kingdom Pseudomonadati; phylum Pseudomonadota; class Gammaproteobacteria; order Pseudomonadales; family Pseudomonadaceae; genus Pseudomonas; species Pseudomonas poae. The sequence continues at coordinate 6,075,046 of CP110972.1, forward strand.
GCACTGCGCCAGCCGCTGATCACACTGTCCAGCCGAAACCATTGGGGCTGCGTGCTCTGATCGAACACAGTGCCGTCGGGTAGGCGCCCCACGTATTTCACCTGAACCTGGTCACTGGCCGTCGGTTTGTTGCCGGTGCCCGGCGTGAGTTCCGTGAGCAGGATTCCGTCCGCCAGTTCGCGCACACCTTTTGCGGCTTTTTCCCTGCTCAGAAATTGCTGTTCTGCCGCGAGTGCTTTTTCGCTGTGTGGTGCCCGCGCATCGGCTTCGCTCTGCGCTTCGTGCTGCGCCAGAATTTGTTCGATGCGTGCGTTATCCAGCGCCAGCGGTTTGCCTTGATAGGCTTGCTTTAGGCCATCGATCAGGGCCTGGATCTGCAGGTCGGGAACCTCCTGGCGCAGGCGCTCACCAAGGCTCGCACCCAAGCTGTAGGCGAGGTCGTGCGGGTCCTGATCAGTGGTTTTGGACGGCGATTGCTCGCTCGCATTGGCCACTGAAATCGCCAGGCCAAGCACAAGAAAAAGGTAACGCGACATGGGCATCCTCCCGCCGAAAGTGCGACGGATTATGCCAGTGTGACGGCGTAAAAAGTGCCGCGTATTTTCGTTATATCGATAAGAATTTTCGTACGGTGCAACGCGAGGCAAACGATACTGTCAACATGCCCTAGCGGCGGTAAGAGCAGAGGGCTAGTATGAGCCGCACCCACGTCAGCCAGGAGGTAAACCATGTCGGCCAAACAGAAGCCTGTTAATACCCCGTTGCATTTACTCCAACAACTTTCGGGCAGCTTGCTCGAACATCTGGAAAGCGCATGTTCCCAAGCGTTGGCCGATGCAGAAAAACTGCTCGCCAAGCTGGAAAAACAACGCGGTAAAGCGCAAGAAAAGCTGCACAAATCCCGCACCAAACTGCAAGACGCCGCCACCGCCGGCAAGGCCAAGGCACAAGCCAAAGCCAAAGACGCCGTTAAAGAACTTGAGGACCTGCTGGACGCCCTCAAGGATCGCCAGGCTGAAACCCGCACCTACATTTCCCAACTCAAAAAAGATGCTCAAGAAAGCCTGAAACTGGCCCAGGGCGTTGGTCGTGTGAAGGAAGCCGTAGCTAAGGTGTTGGGCGCTCGTACGCCTGCAAAAGCCGTTGCAGCGAGCGCGGCGAAAAAGCCGGCCGCTAAAGCTGCTGCTGCGAAACCGGCCGCCAAGCCAGCTGCTAAAACCGCTGCTGCGAAACCAGCCGCTAAAACCGCTGCTGCAAAACCGGCCGCCAAGCCAGCTGCTAAAACGGCTGCTGCAAAACCAGCCGCCAAGCCAGCTGCCAAAACCGCTGCTGCAAAACCAGCCGCCAAGCCAGCTGCCAAAACCGCTGCTGCAAAACCAGCCGCCAAGCCAGCTGCTAAAACCGCTGCTGCAAAACCAGCCGCCAAGCCAGTTGCTAAAACCGCTGCTGCAAAACCAGCCGCGAAGCCAGCTGCTAAAACGGCTGCTGCAAAACCAGCCGCGAAGCCAGTTGCTAAAACGGCTGCTGCAAAACCAGCCGCGAAGCCAGTTGCTAAAACGGCTGCTGCAAAACCAGCCGCCAAGCCAACTGCTAAAACCGCTGCTGCAAAACCAGCCGCCAAGCCAGTTGCTAAAGCCGCTGCTGCAAAACCAGCCGCCAAACCAGCTGCTGCAAAGCCGGCCGTTAAACCCGCTGCCAAGCCGGCCGTTAAGCCAGCGGCCAAGCCAGCCGCTGCAAAACCAGCCCCGGCCAAGCCAGCCGCCCCGGCTGCTACCCCGGCAGCGTCCACCGCTCCAACCGCACCGGCCAGCAGCACGCCTGCACCGGTAGCGCCAAGCACCACGCCAACCAGCGCTTCCTAAGTGCCGGTGGCCACGACGCGCAGCTGTTGCAGCGCGTCGTGGTCAAGGTTGGCGGCATCCTCAGCCGCCAGTCCTTCCAGCCACGCCGGTTGATTCGCCACCTCACCTGTAGGCCATGCCTGCGCCAGTGCTTCCAGGCGCGCCAGTAATTCTCGTTCTGCTTCCAGCTCCAGGGCCTTGACCCGTTCGCGCAACGCCGCCAATGACGCATCCTGCTGCGCCATGGCCCGCCATCGCGTGCGTACCTGTCGCAATGGGTCGACGACTTGCGTCTGCCAGGGGCCGGCAAGTTGTTTCAGCGCCTGTATGCGTTCAGGGGTCGGCGCCACACCGCGCTGTTCCAGCCAGGCGCCGCAGAGCAACAGGCACACATCTGCGCCTTGTTCCTGCAAGCGCAGGCAAGCGGCTTTGCACCCCGAGCGGGCGTAAGTCGAGAGGGCAAAGCTCCACAGGTCAGCGCACATATTCACACCCAAGCCAGCGGGCAACGAAGCTGGTAGACTCCGCCGCCATTATGATCCGACTTCAAAGCCTAACATTACAGCGTGGCCCGCAACGTCTTCTTGAAGACGCCGAGCTGACCCTGCACGCCGGTCACAAAGCCGGCCTGATCGGTGCCAACGGCGCCGGAAAATCCACGTTGTTCGCCCTGTTGCTGGGTGAGCTGACCCCGGATTCCGGGGACTGCTTGCTGCCGGCCGATTGGCGCATCGCCCATATGCGCCAGGAGATCGACACCCTGGACCGCATCGCGATCGACTACGTGCTCGATGGCGACCTGCGCCTGCGCCAGGTGCAACACGACCTGGCCGAGGCCGAGAACGCCCAGGACGGCGCCGCGCAGGCCCGCTTGCACTCGGAACTCGACAGTGCCGACGGTTACACCGCCGACGCCCGCGCTCGCAAGATGCTCGCCGGCCTCGGGTTTACCAACGAGCAGATGGACCGCCCGGTCGCCGACTTCTCCGGTGGCTGGCGCATGCGCCTGAACCTGGCCCAGGCGCTGATGTGCCCCTCGGACCTGTTGCTGCTCGACGAACCGACCAACCACTTGGACCTCGATGCGATCCTGTGGCTGGAGGATTTCCTCAAGAGCTACCCGGGCACCTTGCTACTGATTTCCCACGACCGGGATTTCCTCGACGCCGTGGTCGACAACATCGCTCACGTCGAACAGAAGAAAATCACCCTCTACCGTGGTGGCTACACCGCGTTCGAACGGGCGCGTGCCGAGCGTCTGGCCCAGCAGCAGCAGGCGTTTGAGAAGCAGCAGGCGCAACGTGCGCACATGGAAAGCTACATCGCCCGGTTCAAGGCCCAGGCCACCAAGGCCCGTCAGGCCCAGAGCCGGATCAAGGCCCTGGAGCGCATGGAAGAGCTGTCGGCGGCCCATGTCGATTCACCGTTCGACTTTGTGTTCCGCGAGTCGGTGAAAATCTCCAGCCCGTTGCTCGACCTTTCGGATGCGCGCCTGGGTTATGGCGACAAAACCATCCTGGAGAAGGTCAAGCTGCAGCTCACGCCGGGTGCGCGCATCGGTTTGCTCGGCCCTAACGGCGCGGGCAAGTCGACGCTGATCAAGAACCTGTCGGGTGAACTGCAACCCCTGGCCGGCCGCCTGACCCGTGGCGAGAACCTGGTGGTGGGCTACTTCGCCCAGCACCAGCTGGACTCCCTCGACTCCAAGGCCAGCCCGTTGCTGCATTTGCAGCGCCTGGCGCCGACCGAGCGCGAGCAGACCCTGCGCGACTTCCTCGGTGGTTTCGACTTCCGTGGTGCGCGCATCGATGAGCCCGTGCTGAATTTTTCCGGTGGCGAAAAAGCCCGCCTGGCCCTGGCCCTGATCGCCTGGGACCGCCCGAACCTGCTGCTGCTCGACGAACCGACCAACCACCTGGACCTCGAGATGCGCCTGGCGCTGACCATGGCCCTGCAAGAATTCAGCGGTGCGGTCCTGGTGGTGTCTCACGATCGCCACTTGCTCAAGAGCACCACTGACAACTTCCTGCTGGTGGCTGACGGCAAAGTCGAAGAGTTCGACGGCGACCTGGACGACTACGCCCGCTGGCTGACCGATTACCGCCTGCGCAACGCGCCGGTCAGCAACAGCCCGGTCAACCCGGACAAGACCGACAAAAAAGCCCAGCGTCAGGCCGCCGCTGCACTGCGCCAGCAGTTGGCGCCGCACAAGCGTGAAGCCGACAAGCTGGAAGCCGAGTTGGGCAAGGTGCACGAGCGCCTGGCCAAGATCGAAGCCAGCCTGGGCGACAGCGCCGTGTACGAGGCGGCGCGTAAGGACGAGTTGCGCGACCTGCTGGCTGAACAAGCCAAGCTCAAGGTGCGTGAAGGGCAATTGGAGGAAACCTGGATGGAGGCCCTCGAACTGCTCGAAAGCCTGCAAGCGGAGCTGGAGGCGCTGTCCTGATGGAAGCCTTGCAGCTGCCGATACCGACGCAATGGGTCGAACCCGTGTGGGTCGGCGTGCAAATCCTGTTGATCCTGCTGGCGGGTTACCTGGCGCAGCGGTTCGTCGCCAAGGGCCTGACCCGCCTGGGTGAGCGCTACCCGTTCCCGCCACAACTGCTGATGCCGCTGCGTGGCGGCCTGCGTTGGCTGATCATGGGCAGTGCGCTGATTTTCGTGCTGGGCCGCCTGGGTGTGTCCGCCACGGTGCTGTGGACGGCGCTGTCGGGGTTTGTTGCAGTGGCTGCCGTGGCGTTCTTCGCCATGTGGTCGGTGTTGTCCAACCTGCTGTGCGCCATCTTGATCTTTACCGTAGGGCCGTTCCGCCTTGGAGACATCGTTGAGCTGGTGGACACCGTCGACAAGCCGGGCGTGAAAGGCCGCGTCGTGGCGATCAATCTGCTCTATACCACGCTGGTCGAGGTGGCAGAGGCCGGAACCGACAGCGCGATGGTGCAAGTGCCGAACAGCTTGTTCTTCCAGCGCTCGGTGCGGCGTTGGCCAGGGACCCACGTGTTTCCGGGCGACCGCTGAAAAAATCTATAGCCAGCCTTTGGTCGGCGGAGTTAGCTTAACGGCACAACCGCAAACCTGAGGTGTGTAATGGCACTCGATACATGGCTGGCCTTTTTCGTGGCCAGTTGGATCATCTCCCTTTCCCCTGGCGCCGGCGCCATCGCTTCGATGTCCAGCGGCCTGCAATACGGTTTCCTGCGCGGCTACTGGAACGCCATCGGCCTGCAACTGGGCCTGGCGATGCAGATTGCCGTGGTGGCGGGCGGGCTGGGTGCCATTCTGGCGGCATCCTCCACCGCCTTCTATGCGATCAAATGGTTTGGCGTGGCGTACCTGGTGTACTTGGCGATCAAGCAATGGCGTGCCTTGCCGATGGACATGAGCGACGACGCGGCGATCCGTCCGATCGGCAAACCGATGGCGATGATGTTCCGAGGTTTCCTGGTCAACGCCAGCAATCCCAAGGCTTTGGTGTTCATGCTGGCGGTGCTGCCGCAGTTCGTGAACCCGCAGGCGCCGTTGCTGATCCAGTACCTGATACTGGGCGCGACGATGATCAGCGTCGATATGATCGTGATGGCGGGGTATACGGGGCTGGCGTCGAAGGTGTTGCGCCTGTTGCGCACGCCCAAGCAGCAGAAACGCATGAACCGTACGTTTGCCGGGTTGTTTGTGGGCGCGGCGGGTTTCCTGGCCAGTTTGCATCGCGCCACGGCGTAACTGAAGAAACGGACCCGAAAAAATGTGGGAGCTGGCTTGCCTGCGATAGCATCACCGCGGTGTATCAGTTACACCGCGGTGCTCGCATCGCAGGCAAGCCAGCTCCCACATTGATTTGTGCCAGCCGAACCTTCGCGTTTCAGCGCAGGATCTTTGGCGCCTCATCCCTCGGCAGGTTGTTGCGCAACGCAGGCTGGCCAGGCTCTTGATAGCCGCCGCCCAACTGCTCCGCCAACTGCCGCGCTACATCCTCACCCAGTGCTTTCGACACTTCCTTCACGACGCGGGGACGGTTCAGGCTCACGCGTACGTCGCGGCTGTTCACCAGTTTGGTGTCCTGGCCTTCACCCATGGCGGTAAACGCCGAGGTGATCTCGAAGGTGCGGGTATTGATCAGGCTGAAATCCGCCACCAGCGTCAGGCCCAGCACCGCCGAATAGCTGTTGGTGTGGTCCAGGGCGTTGATGTCCTGGGTGAAGTCGATGTCCGACAGCGTGCCGAACAGCACGTAGTCCGCACCCTTGAAGTTGCCGGCCTTGATGCGCTTGATCACGTCATAAACGTCACCCTTGGCATCGGCGGTGTAGGGCGTGCCCTGCACCAGCTGGAACTGGCGGGACTTGAGGATCTCGCCCTTGATATCACCGCTGAATTTGCGCAGTTCGGTCTGCTCGATGTAGCTGGTACGGCTTTCGTACTCGCTGTAGTTCGACGCGCCGCTGACGTGGTAAGCGCTGGCTTGGAAATTGTTGCTGGCCGAGACCTGGTGGATGTACTCCTCGACCCGCGCCTCATAGGCCAGGTCGGTCACCGCGATCTTCGGGGCGGCCGAGGCGCCAAAGGCGCACAGCAGGCCGATCATGCCGATCCATGCACGCATTGCTTAGCGCTCCGTGGTCTTGCGGATTTCTTTTTCGTCCATCCATTCGGCCAGGCCGCTCTCGACGTCGATCAGCTGCAGGCTGAACTTGTAGAACACGTCCTTGTAGTCCGAGCTGCGTTTGACGATGGAGCTGATGGAGCCTTCCAGGCGGTACTTGGCGGCGACCATGTTGCCGGTCTTGCTCACGGTGGACTTCTTGTACAGGCCGCTCTGGTTCTGCAGCTTGAGCTGGTCGACCTGGCTCTGCATGTCGGTGTTGTCGCTGGCGAAGCGGGCGGTGCCGGTCTTCATCAGCTGGGTCTTGATCGAGGTGGTGATCTCGCGGGTATCGATGTACTCGCTGGTCTTGTTCTTCACGTCGTACACCTGCACCACCGGGCGGCCTTGCAGGATGCCGGACTGGGCCAGGGAGCGGGTCATGGATTCGGCGATCATCTGCAGGTCGGTGGAGCCGAACTCGTTGGTTACCAGCTCCACGGCCTTGGTGTCGCCGTAGCTGATGTTTTTACCGCCCAGTACCGGCGAGGTGTTGGCGCAACCGCTGGCCAGAAGGGCAACCACGGCGAGAATCGAGAAGCGTGCAAACATGATGATGTCTCTCTGCAACAGAATTAAGGGGTTTTAACTTCAAGGCGGAAGTCTGCGGCCTGGGGCAAATTGGCGATGGCCGGCAGGAAGGTCGCCTGGTTGCCGTACAGGTTCAGCACTTTCCAGGTTTCTTCATCGCCCACCGGGAAACCGTCGGCGCCCAGCCAGGCGAAGCGGTAATACATCATCTGGTTGCTGCTGGTGATGTTGCTCAACTGCACCTTGGCGGTGAGGAAGCCGTTCTCGCGGGCCACGCGAATGGCGCCGACGGCGATGCCCTTGAACTTGCCCATGACCACGATTTTGCTCGCGGCGCTGCCGGGTTCCGGCGGCGGCGGGGTGGCGCAGCCGGCGAGCAGGACCAGCGCCAGGGCGCCGAGGATTAAATGACGCATAGCGTGCTCCTTAAGGTTGTTTGAGGGCGATGGCTTGGGTGGCGGGGCTCGGCACCACATGGGCCGCGAGGCCGCCGGCGAACACCTGGTTACCGACCACGCGCAAGGTAATCACCTTGGTAGCGCTGATCGGCCTTGACCGTCACCAGCGTGCCGCCCAGGGCGTTGGGCAGGCTGACCTGGTGTTCGCCGTGCTTGAGGCGCAGGCGGGTCACTTGGGTCATGTCCGGCAGGGTGCGCCAGGTGCGGGTGTCGGCGCCTTCGGTCACGGCCGAGGCGATACCCAGCACCAGGCCAGCCATGGGGTTGGTCTTGTTCAGGTTGTTTTGCGCCACGCCACGGCTGACCGCACGCACGGTGGTGCGCAGGATGATGCCTGGCATGTCATCGCGCAGGGCGCGGCGCGACATGGCCGTGGTGCTGTTGAGTGCGGTGAGGTTCTGTTGCTGGCCGTCCACGCCGATCTGGGCGAAGGTCGCGGTGGAGGTGTCGGCTTTGATCACCGGGAACGACAGTGGAGTGATCACCAGGTTGCCATTGATCGGGATCGGCAGTGGCAGGCGAATCGAGTCGCGGGCCGGTGCCAGGCCACTCTGGACCACGATCAGCACGTCGGTTTCATCCGCGCCAACCTTGGATTTGTCCAGGTCCTTCAGGGCCTGCTCCAGCAGCGGGGTGTTGGGGCGCAACTCGGCAGCCTTGCGGTAGCCGGGAGCGGCCAGGTCTTTTTCACCCAGGGCTTCGTAGACGAAGCCGGCCAGGTAATGGCTGAACGCGCTCTGGTAGCTGTTTTTCAGGCCGACCACTTCCGGCGCGTTCAGGGCTTCCACCGGGTAGCCGCTGAGGTCTTTCATCTGGGTGGTCACGCCTTCGCGCTGGGCTTCGTTCTCGCGCTTGAGGTATTCCTTGTCGCGCAGGTCGGCGATCACCGCTTCGCGCTCGTGGGTCTTCTTGATTTCAGTGCGGGCGCCGTCGAAATCATTCAGGGCCAGCAGGTTCAGGGCCATCTGCGTGGTCAGCATGACCTTTTCGTAGTCATAGCCTTCGTAGCGGCGCACCTTGTCGTTGACCAGGAAACTGCCGAACTGGGAGAGGTACTTTTCGCTGTCGAACTTGACCGACTCTTCCCACTTGTAGACTTGCAGGTCGGCGCTGCGCCAGGCGGTCTGGCTGCCGGTGAGGTCACCCTTGGCCCGCAGCAACTCGCCCTTTTCGAAGAAATAGAGCAGGTCCTTGTCGTCGCCGGTGTTGTTCTTTTCCAACAGCGTCAGTGCTCCGTCGACATTGCCGGAGGTCAATTGCTGGTTAGTGGCTTGCAGCTCGGTGTCGTAGCTGCGGAACATCGAACAACCGGACAGCAAGGTCACCGCCACGAGCGCGAGCGGAGGTAAGGCGCGAAATGCCATGCAACTTCTTCCCTGAAAGTATTGTGGTAATTCCTCATAAAAACGAGGAACGAAATTCCCTTTCGCACTAACAGGGCGCGGCATTATAAGCGCCATTGCTGGCTAAACAATGGCTTTTTGATGTGAAACAGTCGACAGAAACGCCACCATCTGCTCCTAAAAATGCACCGCTCGCCCAAACACCAAATCACTTACGCCTTGAGTCAAACCCTTTAAGCCTTAACAATGTGTTACTTCGTATTTCCCTTTGAGATTCATTCATGACTGCCCCCTTTCGTTTTCTCGCCTGGCTGCTGCTGCCGGCGCTGATGTCGTGCAGCTTCAACCTGTTGGCCGCAACTGCCGAGGGCGCCCCCAAGCCCTGCATTTGCTGGACTACATCGGCGCTGACTACCCGCAGGCGGTGGAGGCGGGCAAGGTCATCGATGAATCCGAATACCGCGAACAGCTGGAGTTTCTCGGCGTGCTGCAGGGCTTGGTCGCAGAACTGCCGCCAAGGCCGGAGCGCGCTGAGTTGATCAGGGGCATCGCGCAATTGTCAGCGGCTGTATCGGCGCGTCAGGACGGCGCGACCGTCGCCCGCCAGGCCCGTCAGTTGGGCGCCAAGCTGGCCGTGGCGTATGAAGTGAGCCAGGCCCCGGCGATTACCCCTGATCCCAGCCGTGGCGCACCGCTGTATGCCCAGCACTGTTCGGTGTGCCACGGCACTGCCGGCGCCGGTGATGGCCCGGCGGGCGTGGGCATGACCCCGCCACCGGCCAACCTGCGGGATGCGGCGCGCCTGGATCGCCTGAGCCTCTATGCGATCTACAACACCCTCGGCCTGGGCGTCGAAGGCACTGATATGCCGTCCTTCGCCGACCAACTGGATGACCGCCAGCGCTGGGACCTGGCCACCTACATCGCCGGCTTCACCGCCGACCCGGCCGCGGCGAAGAGTGAACAGCCCTTTAACCTCGCCGACCTGGCCCGCCAGACCCCCAATGAGGTGCTCGCCGCAAGTGGCCCTGCCGCAGCGGCGACCTTCCGCGCTCAGCGTGCGCAACCGCCGCAGGTCAAGCGCGGCCCGGCGCAGTTGCTGGACTACACCGCGACCACGCTGGACAAGAGCCTCGCCGCATTTCGCAACGGTGACCACGAACAAGCCTACGACCTGTCGGTGGCCGCTTACCTGGAAGGCTTCGAGCTGGTGGAAAGCTCGCTGGATAACGTCGATGCCAACGTGCGCAAGGACACCGAGAAAGCCCTGATGGCTTACCGTCAGTCGTTGCAGGATGGCCTGCCGATCGAGCAGGTGCAGCAGCGCCTGGACGTGGCCAAGGGCAAGCTCAGCGAATCCGCCGGCTTGCTGGGCAGCGATGGCTTGAGCTGGTCGTTGAGTTACATCTCCGGCCTGTTGATTCTGCTGCGTGAAGGTCTGGAAGCAATCCTGGTGCTGGCGGCCATCCTGGCGTTCCTGCGTAACACCGGCCAGCAGTCGGCGGTGCGCAGCGTCAACGTGGGTTGGGGCCTGGCGTTGTTGGCGGGGTTGGCGACCTGGGCGTTGGCCGCGTATGTGATTGACGTGAGCGGTGCCCAGCGTGAACTGCTGGAAGGCTGCACGGCGCTGTTCGCCAGTGTGATGGTGCTGTGGCTGGGCGTGTGGATGCATGACCGCCGCCACGCGGCGGCCTGGCAGGACTACATCAAGAGCAGCCTGGTGGGCGGCGGTGGGCGCTTTGGTTTTGCGATGCTGGCGTTTTTCTCGGTGTACCGCGAGTTGTTCGAAGTGATCCTGTTCTACGAAACCCTGTGGCTGCAAGCCGGCCCGGCCGGGCACAACGCGGTGCTGGCCGGTGGCGCCACGGCGCTGGTGCTGCTGGTGGGCCTGGCCTGGGTGATCCTGCGCGGCTCGGCCAGGCTGCCGCTGGCGCTGTTCTTCGGGATCAACGCGGCGTTGCTGTGCGCGCTGTCGGTGGTGTTCGCCGGGCATGGCGTGAAAGCGTTGCAGGAAGCCGGCATCTTCGGCACGCGGCCAGTGGCGTTTTTTGACTTCGACTGGCTGGGCATTCACGCCGATGCCTACTCGTTGAGCGCGCAAGCCGTGGCGATCCTGGCGATTGTGGTGCTCTACGGCCGCAGCCGCCTGGCCGAAAAACGCCGAGTGGCGGCATAGGCATGCGCGTTTGGATCGATGCCGACGCCTGCCCGCGGGCAGCCAAGGACCAGGTGGTCAAGTTCGCCCTCAAGCGCCAGTTCGAGGTAGTGCTGGTGGCCGGGCAGAGTCAGATCAAGCCGAGCTTCTCGTGCGTCAAACTGATCGTAGTGCCCAGCGGCCCGGACGCGGCGGATGACTACCTGGTGGAGCACGCCGTGCCCGGCGAGCTGGTGATCTGCAGCGACGTGCCCCTGGCCGACCGCCTGGTGAAAAAGGGCGTGACGGCCCTCGACCCTCGGGGCAAGGAATTCAGCCCGGCGAACATGAGCGAGCGGCTGGCGGTGCGCAACCTGTTTACCGACCTGCGCGAGCAAGGCCAGATGGGTGGCGGGCCACCGCCCCATGGGGAAAAGGACAAGCAAGCGTTTGCCAACTCCCTCGACAGGATACTGACCCGGTTAATGCGCCAAACCTGACCTTGTGGCGAGCGGGCTTGTTGTGGCGAGCGGGCTTGCCCGCGTTGGGCTGCGTAGCAGCCCCAAAACCTGCAACCGTGTTTTGACTGAACCATCTTGTCGTCTGAATTAGGGCGGCTTCGCCACCCAACGCGGGCAAGCCCGCTCGCCACAACAAGCCCGCTCGCCACAACACCACAACCGCTCATTTATCAGCGTCAGTCATTCTCGTGGGTCAGCTCCAGCACCCGGTCCACCAGCTTGTTGATGCCTGTCGCGACCTCGCTGATGTTCTTTCCCAGCATGTAAGCCGGGGTGCTCACCAGTTTGCGTGCCTTGTCTTCGACGATTTCTTCCACTGTGCACTCGTGATGGGTGGCGCCCATTTTGTCGAGGGCGGCGGCGGTGTCGGCGTCGTTACCGATGGTGCAGGTCACGCCCGGGCCGTAGATCTTCGCGGCCAGCGCCGGCGAGATGCAGATCAGCCCCACCGGCTTGCCCGCTTCGGCAAAGGCTTCAGCCAGCGCCAGCACCTGCGGGTTGACGCTGCAGCCCGCGCCCTCCACGGCAAAGTTCGACAGGTTTTTCGCCGCGCCAAACCCGCCGGGCACGATCAGCGCATCGAACTCGTCGGCGTTGGCTTCCTGAATGTTCTTCACTTCACCCCGGGCAATGCGCGCCGATTCCACCAGCACGTTGCGCGACTCGGGCATTTCTTCCCCGGTGAGGTGGTTGATCACATGCAATTGCGCAATATCGGGGGCAAAACATTGGACCTGAGCGCCGCGCTGATCCAGGCGCAGCAGCGTGATCACGCTTTCGTGGATCTCTGCGCCGTCGTACACGCCACAGCCTGAAAGGATCACTGCAATTTTTTTGCTCATGGGCATTTCTCCTGGGGTCTTGGCGTTAAATGTCTACTAATTTGTAAGCTGTTGCCAATGGGATCTCGCGTCGCTGCACCTAATCTTGATGTAACAAAAATAGTTCGGACTAGCCCATGGACTTCGTGCCTTACGCGGTACCGTTTTTCATTGCCTTGATCGTGGTGGAGCTGCTGGCCGACCGCTGGCGCGGCGAGCGCAATTATCGTGTGGCGGATGCCATCAACAGCCTCAGCACCGGTGTGCTGTCTACCACCACGGGCCTGCTGACCAAGGGCGTGGGGCTGCTGACCTATGCATTCGCCCTCAAGCACCTGGCTGTGATCGAGCTGCCTGCCAACAGCGTCTGGACCTGGGTGTTCGCCTTCGTCTTCTACGACTTCTGCTACTACTGGCTGCATCGCTGCGGCCATGAACGCAACATCCTGTGGGCCGCGCACTCGGTGCACCACCAGAGCGAGGATTACAACCTCACCACCGCCCTGCGCCAGACCAGCACTGGCTTTCTGTTGAGCTGGATCTTCTACTTGCCCCTGGCCGTGCTTGGCGTGCCGCTGGTGGTGTTTATCAGTGTGGCCTCGCTCAACCTGCTGTACCAGTTCTGGGTGCACACCCGGCATGTGCCCAAGCTGGGCTGGTTCGAATGGTTCTTCGTCACGCCGTCCAATCATCGGGCCCACCATGCACAGAACGCTCTCTACATGGATCGCAACTACGGCGGGGTGTTCATTATTTGGGACCGCTTGTTCGGCAGCTTTCAGGAAGAAGACGATAACGAACCGGTGATCTTCGGCGTGACCACGCCCCTGGCCAGTTGGAACCCGTTGTGGGCCAACCTGCAGTTTTATGCGCAGTTATGGAGTGATGCGCGCCGCACCGAGCGCTGGTGGGACAAGCTGCGCATCTGGTTCATGCGCACCGGCTGGCGCCCGGCGGACGTGCAGGCCAAGTACCCGCTGGCCAAACCGGATTTAAGCCAGTTCCGCAAATTCGAGGTGCCGCTGGACGCGCGGCAGCAGGTGTATATCGCCCTGCAATTTGCGGCGTACGTGGGGTTTGGCAGTTATTTGATGAATTTCGGCGAGGGTTTGCCTACGGCGGCACGGGTCCTGGGCTGGAGTGCGATGGCGTTGGGGCTGTTTACGTTGGGCGTAGCCCTGGAGAATCGCCCATGGGCCTTTAAAGCGGAGCTGCTGCGCCTGGCGCTGAATCTGCCGTTGGTATGGCTGGCACCGCTGGTCGGGCTGTGGCCGGCCAGCAGTTTGGGCTGGCTGGGCCTGGTGTGTTACAGCCTGCTCAGCGGAATTGGCCTCTACTGCTGTAGAAGCCGGCTTACTCGACTGGTGTCTTAGGCGTTTCGACCGGGGCCGGCTCGGCGGCGAGCCGGGCCTTGGCATCGGCGCACGCCTGGCGGGCGATACGGGCGTTCTTGAACCGGCGGCGCAGCCACAGGCCAAAGCCCAGCAGCAACAACGCGCCCAACACCCACAGCTCGTACTTCTTGACGCTGCCCAGCATGCCTTCCAGCACCGCGCCGAAGTGATACGCCGCTGCGCCCAGCGCTGCCGCCCAGACCGCGGCGCCGATCCCGTTGAGGATCAGGTAGCGCACTGGCGGGTAGCCCGACAAGCCAATCGCCACCGGCATCACCGTGCGCAATCCGTAGACAAAGCGGAAGCTCAGCACCCAGATATCCGGATGCTTGCGGATATGTTCCAGGGCTTTGTCGCCCATCAATTGCCAGCGCGGTTTGCGCGCCAACAGTTTGCGGCCGTGCTTGCGCCCCAGGAAGTACCACAGCTGGTCGCCGGCGTAGCTGCCACAAAAGGCAACGACCACCACCAGGTTGATATCCATGTATCCACGGAACGCCAGGAAGCCTGCGAGAACCAGGATGGTTTCGCCTTCGAAGAACGTGCCTAGGAAGAGGGCAAAGTAGCCGAAGTCATGCAGAAATTGTTGAAGCATGGTCTGGGTGCTGGCGAAATGAACGCGCAGCCTACGCCTTCGTGAACATTCATGAAAGTATCGAGATGTGTCACGAAGTGAACAATTCCTACATAAACGACGAATGCGACTACAGGTCGCGTCGATAAGCACAACTGTCATTCCTTCGTCATAATGGCCGCTTATAACTGCAACACTCGCCCGTAAACGCGGGCTCAGGAGTCTGTCGTGAGCTTTACCCCTGCCAATCGCCTGTTCCCCGCCACCCGTCTGCGTCGCAATCGTCGTGATGATTTTTCTCGCCGTCTGGTCCGTGAAAACGTGCTGACGACCAATGATTTGATTCTGCCGGTGTTTGTACTCGACGGTGAAAACCGTCGGGAAGCGGTGGCGTCGATGCCGGGTGTGGAGCGCTTGACCATTGATCTGCTGCTTGAAGAAGCCGCTCATTGGGTCGCGCTGGGGATTCCGGCGCTGGCGTTGTTTCCGGTCACGCCGCCTGAACTCAAGTCCCTCGACGCTGCGCAAGCCTGGAACCCGCAAGGGATCGCCCAGCGTGCCACGCGTGCGTTGCGCGAGCGTTTCCCGGAGCTGGGGGTGATCACCGACGTGGCGTTGGACCCGTTCACCACCCACGGGCAGGATGGCATTCTTGACGAAGAAGGCTATGTTCAGAACGACATTACCGTCGATGCGCTGGTCAAACAGGCGTTGTCCCACGCGGCAGCAGGCGCCCAGGTGGTTGCGCCGTCGGACATGATGGACGGTCGCATCCAGGCGATTCGTGAAGCCCTGGAGCTGGCCGGCCACGTCAATGTGCGGATCATGGCCTACTCGGCCAAATACGCCAGCGCCTACTACGGCCCGTTCCGCGATGCGGTGGGCTCGGCGCTGAACCTGGGCAAGGCCAACAAGGCTTCGTACCAGATGGACCCGGCCAACAGCCACGAAGCCCTGCACGAAGTGGCGGCTGACCTGGCCGAAGGCGCCGACATGGTGATGGTCAAGCCCGGGATGCCGTACCTCGACATCCTGTACCGGGTCAAAGACGAATTCAAAGTGCCGACCTTTGTCTATCAGGTCAGTGGCGAATACGCCATGCACATGGCTGCAATACAGAATGGCTGGTTGAGTGAAGGGGTAATCCTCGAATCCCTGACCGCCTTTAAACGTGCCGGCGCCGATGGCATTCTGACCTACTTCGCCGTCCGCGCCGCCCAATTGCTTAGAGAGCAACAATAGCCCTCACAGGAACACTCGATGAATACCGAAGGACTCTCAGAAGTTGCCGTAAAAGACGCTCACCCAGTGGTGGAACAAGTCACCGAGACCCCGCCGGAGCTGGAACCAGCGCCGGCTGCCGCAGTGGTCGAGGCGCCCGCGCCGGCCCCGGTAGCTGCCGTGACCAACCTGGATGACAGCAGCCTGTACATCCACCGCGAGCTGTCACAACTGCAATTCAACATCCGCGTGCTGGAACAGGCGCTGGATGAGTCCTACCCGCTGCTGGAGCGGCTGAAATTCCTGCTGATTTTCTCCAGCAACCTGGACGAGTTCTTTGAGATCCGCGTTGCCGGCCTCAAAAAGCAAATCACCTTCGCCCGTGAGCAAGCCGGCGCCGACGGCCTGCAGCCGCATCAGGCGCTGGCGCGCATCAGCGAACTGGTACACGGCCACGTGGACCGCCAATACGCGATCCTCAACGACATCCTGCTGCCGGAGCTGGAGAAACATCAGGTCCGCTTCATTCGTCGCCGTCAGTGGACCACCAAGATCAAAACCTGGGTGCGCCGCTATTTCCGCGACGAAATCGCGCCGATCATCACCCCGATCGGCCTCGACCCGACGCACCCGTTCCCGTTGCTGGTGAACAAGAGCCTCAACTTTATCGTCGAGCTGGAAGGTATCGATGCCTTCGGTCGCGATTCGGGCCTGGCGATCATCCCGGCACCGCGTCTGTTGCCACGCATCATCAAGGTCCCGGAAGAGGTGGGCGGGCCTGGCGACAACTATGTATTCCTGTCGTCGATGATCCACGCGCACGCCGATGACCTGTTCCAGGGCATGAAGGTCAAGGGCTGCTACCAGTTCCGCCTGACCCGTAACGCCGACCTGGCGCTGGACTCCGAAGACGTCGAAGACTTGGCCCGTGCTCTGCGTGGCGAGCTGTTCTCGCGGCGCTACGGTGACGCGGTGCGCCTGGAAGTGGCGGACACCTGCCCCAAACACCTGTCGGACTACCTGCTCAAGCAGTTCAACCTGGGCGAGACCGAGTTGTACCAGGTCAACGGCCCGGTGAACCTGACGCGCCTGTTCAGCATTACCGGCCTGGACAGCCATCCGGAGCTGCAATACAAGCCGTTCACCCCGCAGATCCCGAAACTGCTGCAAAACAGCGAGAATATTTTCAGCGTGATCAGCAAGCAGGACATCCTGCTGCTGCACCCGTTCGAGTCCTTCACCCCGGTGGTCGACCTGTTGCGCCAGGCCGCCAAGGACCCGCACGTATTGGCCGTGCGCCAAACCCTGTACCGCTCCGGCGCCAACTCGGAAATCGTCGATGCCCTGGTAGACGCTGCGCGTAACGGCAAGGAGGTCACCGCGGTGATTGAATTGCGTGCGCGCTTCGACGAAGAGTCCAACCTGCAACTGGCCAGCCGCCTGCAAGCGGCCGGTGCGGTGGTGATCTATGGCGTGGTCGGCTTCAAGACCCACGCCAAGATGATGCTGATCCTGCGCCGTGAAGCCGGTGAGATCGTGCGTTACGCCCACTTGGGCACCGGCAACTACCACGCCGGCAACGCCAAGCTCTACACCGACTACAGCCTGCTGACCTCCGACGACGCCTTGTGCGAAGACGTCGGCAAGTTATTCAGCCAGTTGATCGGCATGGGCAAGACCTTGCGCATGAAGAAGCTGCTGCACGCGCCGTTCACGCTCAAAAAGGGCATGCTCGACATGATTGCCCGCGAGACCCAGTTCGCCCTCGATGGCAAACCGGCGCACATCATCGCCAAGTTCAACTCGCTGACCGATCCGAAGATCATCCGTGCGCTGTACAAGGCCAGCCAGTCCGGTGTGCGTATCGACCTGGTGGTGCGCGGCATGTGCTGCCTGCGTCCGGGTATTGTCGGCGTGTCGCATAACATCCATGTGCGCTCGATCATCGGACGCTTCCTGGAGCACACGCGGGTGTTCTACTTCCTCAACGGCGGCGAAGAGCAGATGTTCCTCTCCAGTGCCGACTGGATGGAGCGCAACCTCGACAAACGTGTGGAGACCTGTTTCCCGGTGGAAGGCAAGAAGCTGATCATGCGGGTCAAGAAGGAGCTGGAAAGCTACCTCACCGACAACACCCACAGCTGGAGCCTGCAGTCGGACGGCCGCTACGTGCGCAACACGCCAACCGGTAACCAGAACCCGCGCAGTGCGCAGGCGACGTTGCTGGAGAAGTTGGGTAGCCCGATTCTGACAGTGAATTAATCAAGGTACACGCGGGCTAATGTGGGAGCGGGCTTGCTCGCGAAGGCGGAGTGTCAGTCAACAGATTCATCGACTGACCCACCGCCTTCGCGAGCAAGCCCGCTCCCACATTGGTTTTGCAGTGTTCTTTAGCGCAGGTTCAGGCTGAACCCCACCCGCGTCAGCCATTCCGCTTCCTGGGCGAAGTCCGCCTGGGTCAGCTGGTTTTCATCCAGCCAGCCTTTGGGGAACACCACGTCCAGGCTGTCGCCGTTGGCGCGCAGGGTCACCTGGGGCATTTCCTGGGTGCCACGGATGTGGTGGAACAGGATCGCAAAACGCAGCAGCACGCACAGGCGAATCAGCTTGATGCCTTCGTCGCCGAATTCGGCGAACTTGTCCCTGGGGATGTTACGGCGATGGCCGCGCACCAGCAGGGCGAGCATCTGTTGGTCTTCGCGGGAGAAGCCGGCGAGGTCCGAGTGCTCGATCAGGTAGGCGCCGTGCTTGTGGTAATGGTAGTGGGCGATATCCAGGCCCACTTCATGCACCTTGGCCGCCCAGCCCAACAGTTCGCGCCATACACCGTCTTCCAGGTCCCAGTCTTCGGCGACCTGGTCGAAAGCGTGCAGGGCTTTGCGCTCCACACGTGCCGCCTGTTCCAGGTCAACGTGGTAGCGCTCCATCAGCGAAGTGAGGGTGCGCTCACGCACGTCTTCGTGGTGATGGCGACCCAGCAGGTCATACAGCACACCTTCGCGCAGGGCGCCGTCGCAGTGGTCCATGCGTTGCAGTTCGAGGGCGTCGAAGATCGCCTCGAGAATCGCCAAGCCGGCCGGGAAGATGGCACGGCGGTCAGGTTTGATACCGTCGAAGTCGATTTTCTCGACATCGCCCAGCTTGAACAACTTGCGCTTGAGCCACGCCAGGCCCTCGGCGTTGACCTCTCCGGTGCCATGCCCGCCGGCTTTCAGCGCCAGGCCGATGGCGCGGATGGTGCCCGATGAGCCGATGGCTTCATCCCAGGTCAGGCGATGCAGGGCGTGTTCGATGCTCATGATCTCCAGCCGCGCCGCCGTGTAGGCCTGGGCGTAGCGTGCCGGGGTGATCTTGCCGTCCTTGAAATAGCGTTGGGTGAAGCTGACGCAGCCCATCTGCAGGCTCTCGCGCAACAGTGGCTCGAATCTTTGGCCGATGATGAATTCGGTACTGCCCCCGCCAATGTCCGCCACCAGGCGCTTGCCGGGGGTGTCTGCCAGGGTGTGGGACACCCCCAGGTAAATCAGGCGTGCTTCTTCGCGGCCGGAGATGACTTCTACCGGGTGCCCGAGAATTTCCTCGGCACGGCGGATGAATTCGCCACGGTTACGTGCTTCACGCAGGGCGTTGGTGCCGACAATTCGCACGGCGCCCAGGGGCATGCCGTTGATCAGTTGGGCAAAGCGCTTGAGGCAATCGAGGCCGCGCTGCATTGATTCTTCATTGAGCTGGCGCTCGTCGTCGATCCCGGCAGCCAGTTGCACTTTTTCGCCGAGCCGTTCGAGGATACGGATTTCGCCGTTCTGGGCCTTGGCCACGACCATGTGAAAGCTGTTGGAGCCCAGGTCGATGGCGGCGATCAGGGACAGATTCTTGGCTTGGGATTGCGGCATGGTTTGGGGGTCTCGGTCGATAACCCGACCATCGTGCCACGATCGACCGCTGACGCCAACGCGTTGTGCTTCAGTAATTTCCCGGAGGCTGTCTGTGGGGAATTCTTGTGGGAAATGTAGGGCTGTTTTGTAAGGTCTAGGGAATAAGGCCCTCGCTGCAGTAGGGCGTTTAACTATGTATTGTAGTAATAAAGCCAGGATAGTTTCCTACAGTAAGTGAGCAATTGTCTGTTCATTATCTTAGTCATGACTATATTGTTATGGAGTTATAGCGACTGCTTATTTTAACGGCTCCCACAATCAATTGTGTGTTGTCTGATTCTTTAATGACCTGTCAAAGCGCCAGACTGTCACCCGGCAATTCTGCCTGGGTGTTATTTATTTATTGTTATGTATGTCCCGGAAGATAAAGAGCAGGGCGACGGAATCGCCAAGACACATATAAAAAACGCCTGATGACTTTTTAGTGACAGGACAAATATGAAAAAAATTGTTGGCTTGACCCTCGGTATCGCGTGCCTGGCTGCGGCGGTAAGTGCCCATGCAAACACCAGTGCCCAATTGGTGGTCAGGGGCACGATTACCCCGGCAGCCTGTAACCTCAGCCTGGCTGGCAGCGGCATTATCGATTACGGCACGATTCGCTCCAACGAATTGTCCCAGACGGCATTCACCCCGCGTGAAGAGCGAACCACTTCCCTGATCGTCAATTGCGGCACGACACCCGCCCGGTTCGGGATCACCTTCACCGACCTGCAAGCGGGCAGCAAGGTCACAGGTATCCTGGGCGCCGGTTTTACTGAAGCGCAGAACTTTGGTCTGGGGGCTGTGGGCACCCGGCGAACCGGTGGCTATTCGGTCACGCTCAGGGACCTGCGGGCTTCCGGTGTCACACTTAACCCCATTGTGCGTACGGGTACCGGGGCCTGGCAGTCCAGCGATGGCCGAGTCGCTCAAACGCCAAGCCAGTATTCCTGGCGCGATGGCACGGTGCTTACCCCCGCCCTTATTAGTCAGTTTACCGGCACACTTGCGGTGAGGGCGGTGATTAACCGGGCGGCGGATCTGGACCTGAGCCGCGATATCTCTCTTGATGGGCGCGCCACGCTCGTATTGAGTTACATCTAAAACAACCGAAAACAGCTGATCAAGAAACCAACGTTTCTTAATTGGCTGTTTTCTGTGGGCGCTTGGTTGTCAATAGCCAACTTAACGGGTTGCGGGGAATATCGCGTGCGTGGTTTTTCAATAATAAGTAGTGCGTTGTTATGGAGCGCGACTGTTTGTGTGTTTTTTACCGCTGCGGCCGTCGCCGATGGCATGCAGCCAGAAACCACCGTGGTGGTGCTTTATGAAGAAGACGGCGAAGCCACGATAAACATCAAAAATACGGATGCGCAGCCCGCGTTGCTTCATTCGGTTGTCGAGAACGTACCCGAGGACCTGGAGCCGCTACTGATTGTCACACCGCCCATCATGCGTGTGGAGGCGGGCGACACGCAGTTGGTGCGTTTCATCAGCACTTTGAAGGCGCCGCTCAAGACTCAACGGCTCAAGCGTGTGTCCTTCGAGGGGATTCCCCAGGCGCGCCCTGAAGGTGGCGCGACCATCGGGATCACGCTTCGACAGAATTTACCGCTGATCCTGCACCCGCAAGGCTTGCCTCGGCATCACACTCCGTGGGAGTTGCTGCAGTGGAAGCGGGCGGGGAGCGTCTCACGGTCCATAACGACAGTGCCTACGTTGTGCGCCTGGCGCCGGATGTGCGATTGCTACCCCAAGGCATCCTGGCCACGTTGCCGCGTAGTTACATCTTGCCGGGTGAGGTGCTGGCGCTGAAGGTCGATAGTCCGTTGGCCGGGGTTGCTGAGGTCGAGATTGAACCGGCTACGGTCTATGGGTTCTCGGCAGACAACTACCGCACGCCAATCAGTCCCAATGAGGGTTGATCGGTTCATGACAACCCCTTCGACTGACACCGTTGTGGCATCTTTGCGGCTCTGCAGGCCCACGCTGCTGATTGGCTTCGCGACGCTATGGGGTATGCCCGGCTTGGCATCTGCGCTGGAGCTTGGCGAGGGTTTCGACCTCGCAGCGCTGACCGCTCACGGGATAGACCCCAAGGTCTCCGACTACTTTCGTAGCGCAGCTCGCTTTCGCGAAGGCGTGCAGGTGGTGGGGCTGCGGGTCAACGGCAACCCGCTTGGGCTGGTGGACGCACGCTTCGACCAAGACGGCCGATTGTGTTTCACCCCTGGGTTGTTGGAGAAAGCCGGGTTGGTCGAACCCCGCGGGCTCATCCGTGAAGGTGCCACGCCGGATCAGTCCTGCCACGACTTCCTCGGGGCATTCCCGACAACCATGGTCAGGTTGCATCCCGGCACGGACGAGGTGGCGCTGGTGGTGCCGACCCAATCCTTGCGTGAGCCCGAATGGGCCGCCGCAAATTTTTCCAGGGGCGGGACAGCGGCGTTGTTCAACTACGACGTGCTGGGGTTCGACAGCCGCTCGCGCAGTGGGCCGAGTCGATTTGTGTCGGCCTACACCGAGGCGGGCTTTAACCTTGAAGACTGGATTGTGCGCAGTCGCCAGTTCTATGTGTCCGACAACGGTAAGGCGCGCACCGAGCACCTCTACGCCTACGCCCAGCGGGATCTTGCCGCGTTGCGTTCGACGTTCCAGGTCGGCCAGATTTCCAGTAACAACCCGTTGTTTGGCGGCATCCAGTTGTCCGGTGTGCAGTTTTCCCCCGATGGCCAATCACGCGCACCGGCGAGCAGCAACAACGCGGTGGTCGAGGGCCTGGCCCAGAGCCAGTCGCGGATTGAGGTTCGTCAGTCCGGCGTATTGATCCACAGCACGCTGGTGCCCGAAGGGCCTTTTCGGCTGACGGGTTTGCCATTGCTCAATGGGACCAGTGACCTTGAAGTCAGCGTGATTGATGTACGGGGCGCCAGGCGCAGTTTTGTGGTGCCGGCAGCTTCCTTCGCGGGGGCTGTTCCGACGGCACCCGGTTACTATTTTTCGGTGGGCAGGTTGCGCGCAAGTGCGGGTGAAGACATCCCGTCATCGCCGGTTGCCATGGGTAGCGGCACCTGGGGGCTGGGGCGCGATTCGTCGGCGGGCTTCGGCTTGTTGAGCACCAATGAATATGGCGCGGCGGGCGGCACCCTGAGCAGCATGTTTTTCCAGCGGGTTGCCGTGAGCGCGCGTCATAACTTGTCTCGGGACAGTAAAAACGCCGTGTCCGGGGCGCGCAGCAGTGTGTCGGTGAGCAGCCCGGTGTCCGCCACCATCGACGTCAACGTCAGCGCGACCACCCAGACACAGGGGTATCGCGAGGTCATTGAAGCAGGCCGGTCTTTCAAGGGCGATGTGCTGAGTTCACGGTTCAAAAATCAGTACACGGCAGGCATGAGCTGGGCTGATCCTTCGCTGGGGGTCTTCTCCGTGGGCTATACCCGCAGTTCGCAATTTGACCGGCAAACGTCGGAACACGTGTTTGCCTCATGGAACAAGTCATTCAGCCACGCCGACGTAGCGTTGATCGCGGATTCCCAGGTGGGCGGCACCCGCACGGTCCCCGGCGCCACCCCAGGTGGCAACCGGCGCGACAGGCCGGTGGATAATGAGCTGTCCGTGCGGCTGCAGGTCAGCGTGCCTCTGGGCGTTGATCGACGGCTGAACAGCTACAGCAGCCGCCGTGGCGACCAGTTCACTGCCGGTACGGCGCTCAGCGAACGGGTCAACGACTATGTGAACTACGAAGTCGGGTTCGAACGCGACCTCAGGGCCCGCGAGCAATCCGTTCGTGCGCAGGTGGACCTGCTGCCACGTTATGCCCGGGTCGGCCTGGGGGTCAGTCGTGACCCGCTGGGCAACAGCTATAACGGGCAGTTGCAAGGCGGCGTAGTGGCTCACGAAGGAGGGGGTGACCTTCACGCCTTATCCCGTGCAGGACACGTTCGGCATCGTGTCGGTGGGGGATATCGGCTCTGCAAAGGTCGAGACCCCGCAAGGCCCGGTGTGGACCGACTTCACCGGGCAAGCGGTGATCGCAAGCTTGCCGGCCTACACCAACAGCCGCGTCGAAGTGCAGACCAAGTCCCTGCCCAGGCGCGTCGACCTGAAAAACGGCACCCAGGTGCTTGCTGCGGGCCGTGGTTCCTTCACTACCGTGGAGTTCGGTGTGGTGAAAGTGCGCCGCGTGTTGCTCACCGCCCATGATGAGCAGGGCCGGCCACTGCCTCAGGGCGCCGCGGTCTTCGGCAAAGACAATCGCTTCCTGACCAGCGTGGCGGGTGAGGGCATGATTTTCCTGAACGACGTCGATGACTCGCAAAGTTTGCGGGTTTCATTGCCGAACTCATCGACCTGCCAGTTGCGCATCAACCTCGAGCCCAAGGCTGACAATGACAAGTTCTATGAAACCACGTCGGCGGTGTGCCATGGCCGCCAAGCATAAAATCCTGTCTCTGGCATTGCTCGGCACGCTGCTGGCAGCGCCCCAGGCACGGGCTGACAACTGTCGGTTGTCGCTGAACCAGCCGCGCATCGACTATGGCGCCATGCGCAGGGATGTGCTGATGCAAGGCACCCAAATGACCCTCGGTACCCGCACGTTGACCCTGAGCATTGTCTGCGCCGAGCCCGCTGCAATGGCGCTGCGTTTTATCGGGGTTGCCGCCGACGAGCAGGGGTTCCGCTTTGGACACCAAGGGCGTTTTCGCTTGAGCCTCAAGCACGCCCAGGTGGATGGCCGTGCGGTCAGCTGGGCGGCCACGCATTTACCCGGCGAGTCCGCCAGCGGGCTGTTGCTGCCCGGCCAGATTCTGGTGGCGCGAGCCGCAGGGGTGCCGCTGACAGGCCGACGCCTGAGCGCCCAGGTCGATATAGACACCGAACTGCCCGCTGACGCCCTGAACGTGCGCAGCGAGACGCACCTGGAGGGGCAGGGCAGTTTCGAACTGATCAGCCCGGCTGTTCCACCGAGCCAATGAAGTTGGCGAACTCGGGCGTCCGGGGGTTGGCGAACAGCTCCTTGGGGTCGCCCACCTCATGCACCTTGCCCTGGTGCATGAACACCAGCTTGTCGCCGACTTCCCGGGCAAAGCGCATTTCGTGGGTCACCATGATCAGGGTCATGCCGTCCTTGGCCAATTGACGCACCACGCTGAGCACCTCGTTGACCAGTTCCGGGTCCAGGGCCGAGGTGATTTCATCGCAGAGCAGTACCTTGGGCGACATGGCCAGGGCGCGGGCAATGGCAACCCGCTGTTGCTGGCCGCCGGACAGTCGATCGGGGAAGGCATCGAATTTCTCGCCCAGCCCGACGCGCTCCAGCATCTGCTTCGCCAACTGGGCCGCCTTGGCCTTGGGCACTTTTTGCACCACTTGCGGGGCGAGCATCACGTTTTCGCCCACCGTCAGGTGCGGGAACAGGTTGAACTGCTGGAACACCATGCCGACTTTCTGCCGCAGGCTGCGCAGGTCGGCGCGAGCGGCGTCGAGGTATTCGCCATCGACTTCGATCACGCCGTCGTTGATCGATTCCAGGCCATTGAGGGTTCGCAACAAGGTGGATTTGCCCGATCCGCTGCGGCCGACGATGGCCACCACCTGGCCTTCTTCCACCGTCAGGTCGATGCCCTTGAGTACATGGTGATCGCCGTAATACTTATGCAGGGCGGAAATTCTAAGCAGAGGCATGCAGTCTCCTTTCCAGATAGCGCGCACTGAGGGACAAGGGGTAGCAGAGCAGGAAATAACCGAGGGCCACCAGGCCGTAGACCATAAAGGGTTCGAAGGTGGCGTTGGCGAGCATGCCGCCGGTCTTGGTCAGTTCGGTGAAGCCGATAATCGAGGTCACGGCGGTGCCTTTGACCACCTGCACCGAGAAACCCACGGTAGGTGCCACGGCAATCCGCAGGGCTTGGGGCAGGATCACGTAGCGCAGTTGTTCAAGCGGGTTGAGCGCCAGGCTGGCCGAGGCTTCCCATTGCCCGTGGGCGATGGAATCGACGCAGCCGCGCCAGATCTCGGCCAGGTAGGCACTGGTAAACAGGGTCAGGGCTATCGCCGCCGCCAGCCAGGGCGAAATATCCACCCCCAGCAGGGCGATGCCGAAAAACACCAGGAATAGCTGCATTAACAGCGGCGTACCCTGGAACAGTTCGATATAGGTGCGGGCGACATTGCGCGCAAAGGCCTTGCGGCTGATGCGCATCGTCATCACCAGCAAGCCGATCAGGCCGCCGCCGACGAACGCCACCAGCGACAGCAACAGCGTCCATTGCAGGCCAGTGAGCAGGTTGCGCACGATGTCCCAGAACGAAAAATCACTCATCGGCTGTTCCTCATCACAAACCGGCGGCCAATCCAGTTGAGCAACTGACGAATCATCAGCGCCATGCACAAGTACACCAAGGTGGTGAGTGCGTAGGTTTCAAACGCACGGAAATTGCGCGACTGGATAAAGTTGGCGGCAAAGCTCAGTTCTTCGGTGGCGATCTGCGAGCACACCGCCGAGCCGAGCATCACGATGATGATCTGGCTGCTCAGTGCCGGCCAAACCTTGCCCAGCGCCGGCAGCAGCACCACATGGCGGAACGCCTCGAAACGCGTCATCGCCAGCGCGGCTGCGGCCTCCAACTGGCCACGCGGGATGGCCTGGATGCCAGCGCGGATGATCTCGGTGGAGTAAGCCCCCAGGTTGATCACCATCGCCAGCACGGCGGCTTGCCACTCGGTGATTTTCAGCCCCAGGGACGGCAGACCGAAGAAGATGAAGAACAGCTGCACCAGGAACGGCGTGTTGCGGATCAACTCGACATACACCCCGAAGCACCACGCAAACGGCTGGATCTTCCACGCCCGTACCACGGCGCCGACGGTGCCCAGGGCGACCCCCAGGATCGCGCCGATGGCTGTCAGCTCAAGGGTGAACAACGCGCCGCGCAACAGCAGGTCGGTATTGGCCAGCACCGGCACAAAGTCGAATTGATAGGCCATCAATCAGCTCCGCTTCAGAGGTCGGCAGGCAGTGGTTCTTTGAGCCACTGCATCGCGTTCTTTTCCAGGCTGCCATCGGCCTTGGCCGCGACGAGGATCTGGTTAACCTTCTCCAGCAACGCCGGTTCGTTCTTGTTCACGCCCACATACACCGGCGAATCCTTGAGTTTCACTTTCAGGGCCGGTACGCGTTTCGGGTTGCGCTCGCTGATCGCGACCATCACCACGTTGCCGCTGGCAATCAAGTCGACCTGGCCGGCCAGGTAGGCGGCGATGGTCGAGTTGTTGTCTTCAAAGCGCTTGATCGTGGCTTCCTTGGGCGCTACCGCAGTCAGCTCAATGTCTTCGATGGCGCCACGGGTCACGCTGATGGTCTTGCCCTTGAGGTCGTCGGTGGTGCTGATGGCCGCGTCAGGCGGGCCGAACACGGCCAGGTAGAACGGTGCGTAGGCCTTGGAGAAATCGATGACTTTCTCGCGTTCGGGGTTCTTGCCCAGGCTGGAGATCACCAGGTCGACCTTGCCGGTGGTAAGGAACGGGATACGGTTGGTGCTGTTGACCGGGGTCAGCTCCAGCTTGACCTTGAGCTGGTCGGCCAGCAGCTTCGCGGTGTCGATGTCCAGGCCGCGTGGCTTCATGTCGGGGCCGACCGAGCCGAACGGCGGGAAGTCCTGGGGCACCGCGACCTTGAGGGTGCCACGGGCGACGATATCGTCCAGACCGTTGGCCTGGGCGGGTGCCTGGCTCAGCATCAGGCTGGCAAACAGGGCAGTGAGCAGGGCGCTGTAGCGCTTGGTCATGGCAACTCTCCGAGAAGGGCGAAGGAATTTTCTGAGTTTGCTCAGTGCACAGCCCATGCCAGCATCGCCAGGAACCTCTGCAACGCTGGGATTTGTTGAGGTGCGGTGGTCTTACTGGTCTGAACAGTGGTTGGGTTTTTCGCACCCTTTTCGAGCGTCGGTAAAACCCGGCGAGCCCCTTTGGGGCGTGGCTTGCCGCCAGCTGCGAATAGCTTTACAACTAGCCGCTCAGTTGACTGGAACCTTGAGTTTTTTATGAATTCCATCGCCCAAGCCGTACCGGAAGCGGCCCTGCAGGCCATCCGCAAACTGATCAAGGAACAGGGTTTCGCAGCGGGCGATGCACTGCCGTCCCAGCGCGACCTGGCGGTGCAGTTGGGCGTGAGCCGGGCGTCGCTGCGCGAGGCGTTATCGTCCTTGAGTGCTCTGGGTGTGGTCAGTGTGCAGCCGGGTAAAGGCGTGTTCGTGCAGGCGGTCGATGAGGCGCCGGGGTTTGCCTGGCCCTTCGCAGCCCAGGCCACGCCGTTGGATATCTTCCAGTTGCGCTACGCCCTTGAAGGGTTTGCGGCAGGTTTGGCGGCCGTCACCTTGACTATCGATGAGCTGGACCGCCTGGAAGACAACGTTGAGGCGATGCGCAAAGTGCTCAAGGCCGGTGACTTCGAAGCGGCTGCCCGGCTGGATTTCGAATTTCATCAACGTATTCTGTTGGCCAGCGGTAATCAGGCGATGGTGAGCATCCTGAGTGCCAGCGCCGAGGTGTTCCTGGAGAGCCAGAAACTACCGTTCATCCGGCCGGAACGGGCCATGGAAACCTGGCAGGAACACCGCAAAATTCTGCGCGCCCTGGCCCGTCGCGCCAGCGCGGCGGCGCAGAAAACCATGCAGGAACACGTGCGCAATGCGGCGTTGCGCACCGGCATTGCCTTTGTGACTCCCGTAACGCCCTGAGTTGAGCAATACCCAAAGTCATGGGCCATCATAGGAAGACTCAATCATAGGCGGCTTCCTGAACGGGGGAAGGGCGGCTATGATGGGCCACGTTTTTTTTGCTTACAAACCTGGAGACTTCCATGAGCAGCGATCTTATCAAACACGTTAGCGACGCTAGCTTCGACGCTGATGTACTCAAGGCTTCCGGCCCTGTCCTGGTTGATTACTGGGCCGAGTGGTGTGGTCCTTGCAAAATGATCGCCCCGGTCCTGGACGAAATTGCCGGCACCTATGCAGGCAAGCTGACCATTGCCAAGCTGAACATCGACGAGAACCAGGAAACCCCGGCCAAGCATGGCGTGCGTGGTATCCCTACGCTGATGCTGTTCAAGAACGGCGAAGTCGCAGCCACCAAAGTGGGTGCGTTGTCGAAGTCGCAGCTGGCTGCATTCCTCGACGCGAACATCTAAGCGTCGTCAAAAAAGCCCCGCAAATTGCGGGGCTTTTTCGTGAAACAGGGCTAGACGCTCCGAAACTCAGGTGGTACATTCGGCCCCGCACTGGTTTCTCCACTGCCCCCTGCAAGCCGTCGCCGACGCATTCCTTTTCGATTAGTACGCGATCCTGTCGCCTTCTCTGCGGCGCGGCCTCATTAAGCCAAAAGCTTAATTTCCCCCTCCATAAATGATTACGTCATTCCTATATGAATCTGACTGAACTCAAGCAAAAGCCGATTACCGACCTGCTCCAATTGGCCGAAGAAATGGGCATAGAAAATATGGCCCGTTCGCGCAAGCAGGACGTGATTTTCTCCCTGCTCAAAAAGCACGCGAAAAGCGGCGAGGAAATCTCCGGTGATGGCGTGCTGGAGATTCTCCAGGACGGCTTCGGCTTCCTCCGCTCTGCAGACGCTTCCTATCTCGCCGGCCCAGACGATATCTACGTCTCGCCGAGCCAGATCCGTCGCTTCAACTTGCGCACCGGTGACACCATCGTTGGCAAGATCCGCCCTCCGAAGGAAGGCGAGCGTTATTTCGCCCTGCTCAAGGTCGACACGATCAACTTCGATCGCCCGGAGAACGCGAAAAACAAGATTCTCTTCGAGAACTTGACGCCGCTGTTCCCGACCGTGCGCATGAAGATGGAAGCCGGTAACGGTTCCACCGAAGACTTGACCGGTCGTGTGATCGACCTGTGCGCACCTATCGGTAAAGGCCAACGTGGCCTGATCGTCGCACCGCCGAAAGCCGGTAAGACCATCATGCTGCAGAACATTGCAGCGAACATTGCGCGTAACAATCCTGAAGTTCACCTGATCGTGCTGCTGATCGATGAGCGTCCGGAAGAAGTAACCGAAATGCAGCGCACCGTGCGCGGCGAAGTGGTTGCCTCCACGTTCGATGAGCCGCCAACCCGCCACGTGCAGGTTGCCGAAATGGTGATCGAGAAGGCCAAGCGCCTGGTCGAACACAAAAAGGACGTGGTGATCCTGCTCGACTCCATCACCCGTCTGGCCCGTGCCTACAACACCGTGATCCCAAGCTCCGGCAAGGTACTCACCGGTGGTGTCGATGCCCACGCCCTGGAGAAACCGAAGCGTTTCTTCGGTGCTGCGCGGAACATCGAAGAAGGCGGCTCGCTGACCATCATCGCCACCGCGCTGGTTGAAACCGGCTCGAAGATGGATGAAGTGATCTACGAAGAGTTCAAGGGTACCGGCAACATGGAACTGCCCCTGGACCGTCGTATCGCGGAAAAACGCGTGTTCCCGGCGATCAACATCAACCGTTCCGGCACTCGCCGCGAAGAGTTGCTGACCGCCGACGACGAACTGCAGCGCATGTGGATTCTGCGCAAGCTGCTGCACCCGATGGACGAAGTTGCCGCCATCGAGTTCCTGATCGACAAGCTGAAAACCACCAAGACCAACGACGAGTTCTTCTTGTCGATGAAACGTAAGTAATACGACGTTTGCGGTCCGAAAGAATGGCGCCCTGCGGGGCGCCATTTTTTTTGCGCGCAATTTTTAACGACACCTGGCGCGCAATTGCGCCGCGATAAGGCTGCCAGCCGCGTTCAGAGCAGGTAGGATGTACGCCTATTTTACGGGTGGCATGGTTAATGAAATTCAAGGATCTTCGGGATTTCGTGCAGCAACTTGAGCAGCGCGGAGAGTTGAAACGTATCCAGATGCCGATTTCCCCGGTGCTGGAAATGACTGAGATTTGCGACCGTACCCTGCGCAACAAGGGCCCGGCGTTGCTGTTCGAGAAACCGACGGGCTTTGACATCCCGGTGCTCGGCAACCTGTTCGGCACCCCCGAGCGCGTAGCGTTTGGCATGGGCGCCGAGTCGGTCAGCGAGCTGCGCGAGATCGGCAAGCTGCTGGCCTTCCTCAAGGAGCCCGAGCCGCCCAAGGGCTTGAAGGATGCCTGGTCGAAGCTGCCGATCTTCCGCAAGATCATTGCCATGGCGCCCAAGGTGGTCAAGGACGCGGTGTGTCAGGAGGTGGTCATCGAAGGTGATGACGTCGACCTCGCCATGCTCCCGGTGCAAACCTGCTGGCCCGGCGACGTTGGCCCGCTGATCACCTGGGGCCTGACCGTCACCAAAGGCCCGAACAAGGACCGCCAGAACCTCGGTATCTACCGCCAGCAAGTGATCGGCCGCAACAAGGTGATCATGCGTTGGCTGAGCCACCGTGGCGGCGCACTGGACTTCCGTGAGTGGTGCGAAAAGCACCCCGGCCAGCCATTCCCGGTTTCTGTGGCCCTCGGCGCCGACCCGGCGACCATCCTCGGCGCCGTCACCCCCGTGCCGGACAGCCTGTCCGAATACGCCTTCGCCGGCCTGTTGCGTGGCAACCGTACCGAGTTGGTGAAGTGCCGCGGCAACGACCTGCAAGTGCCGGCCACCGCCGAAATCATCCTCGAAGGCGTGATTCATCCCGGCGAAATGGCCGATGAAGGCCCTTACGGCGACCACACCGGCTATTACAACGAAGTCGACAGCTTCCCGGTGTTCACCGTCGAGCGCATCACCCACCGGATCAAGCCGATTTACCACAGCACCTACACCGGCCGCCCGCCCGATGAGCCGGCGATTCTCGGGGTGGCGCTGAACGAAGTGTTCGTACCGATCCTGCAAAAGCAGTTCCCGGAAATCACCGACTTCTACCTGCCGCCCGAAGGCTGCTCGTACCGCATGGCCATTGTGACCATGAAGAAGTCGTATCCCGGCCATGCCAAGCGGGTAATGCTCGGTGTGTGGTCGTTTTTGCGACAGTTCATGTACACCAAGTTCGTTATCGTCACCGACGACGACATCAATGCTCGGGACTGGAACGACGTGATCTGGGCCATCACCACGCGCATGGACCCCAAGCGCGACACGGTGATGATCGACAACACGCCGATCGACTACCTCGACTTCGCCTCGCCGGTGTCGGGGCTGGGCTCAAAAATGGGCCTGGATGCCACCCACAAATGGCCGGGTGAAACCACCCGCGAGTGGGGCCGGGTGATCGTCAAGGATGAAGCCGTGACGGCGCGTGTCGATGCGATCTGGAAAGAATTGGGAATAGATTGATGCGTGTAACCCTGCAACCTTCCGGCGCCGTATTGGAGCTGGTCCCTGGCGAGCGAATCCTCGAAGGCGCACGCCGCCTGGGCTACGAGTGCCCTCAGGCATGTCGCAATGGCGTGTGCCATGTGTGTGCTGCATTGCTGGTGGAAGGCCGGGTGCAGCAGGCCGGTGAGGTGCGCGACCACGGTGAGTTCTACACCTGCATCGCCGAGCCGCTGGAAGATTGCATTGTGTTGTGGGATGGCGTGCTGGCGCCGGGAGAGTTGCCGTTGCGCAAGTTGTCGTGCCAATTGAGTGAATGCGTGGAAGTCGGTGGCGATGTGTGGCGCGTACGCCTGCGGGCTCCGGCCGGCAAGGCGGTGCGCTACCACGCCGGGCAATACCTGATGATCGAACGGGAAAACGGCGAGAAGTCCGCATTTTCCCTGGCCTCGGCACCCCACGCCGGGCGCGAGCTGGAATTGCATGTGCTGGCCCGCGAGGACAGTGCGCGCAGCCTGCTGGAGCAACTGCAGCGCAACCAGATGGCGCGTGTGGAACTGCCGTTCGGCGACACCCACCTGGCCGAGCTGCCGGACGGCCCGCTGGTGTTGATCGCCGCCGGCACTGGTATGGCGCAGATGCACAGCCTGATCGAACACTGCCGTGCGACCGGCTTCAAGCACCCGGTGCATCTGTACTGGGGCGTGCGTCGCCCGGAAGACTTCTACGACATCGAACACTGGGACCAATGGCTGCAATTGCCCAACCTGTTCCTGCACAAAGTGGTCAGCGATCTGTGCGGCTGGGAAGGGCGTTGCGGGTTGCTCCATGAAGCCGTGTGCGAAGACATCGCCGACCTCAAGACGGTGCACGTCTACGCCAGCGGCTCACCGGCGATGATCTACGGCACCCTGGATGCACTGGTGGACGCTGGCATGGACGCGCACCAGATGCGCGCCGACGTGTTCGCCTACGCGCCACGGCCCTGAATCTACTGTGGGAGCAGGCAAGCCAGCTCCCACATTGGATTGTGCCGTGTCAGTGTCAGAAGCGTACGCCGGTCGTCACCATCGCCGCATTGAACCCCAGCAACACCAGCTCCGCCGCCACCGGCCCGTAGTGGGCGCCCACGGACGGAATAATCACTGGCGCCACGCCGAAGCGGTTCAAAGGGATCTTGTCGCGGTACTTGCCGCGATAGCCCTGGATCGCCCCGCCTGTCAGCTTCAGGTACACCGGGTAGTCCGTCATGTCATAGCGCTTGCCGGCATAGGCGTAGTACGAGCGCTGGCTGAACGAGTTGCGAAACGTCGCCCCGCCATACACAAAGCCTGATGCCTCATTACGTTCCAGGCCGATCAAGTCCTGGTTGTTGTTGTGGTCCGGGTCGGGCGCGAAGTGCCGGGTGTAGACGCTGGTCTGCGCATACCAGAAGCCTTTGCCATCCTCGGCAGGCGCTGTTTCGCCCGCCAGTGCGGTGGTGGCCTGGGCCAGGAACAACAGGCCAGGCAGTCGAAATTTTTTCATGGGTGCGACCTCGATAGTCGGTTTGATGGGCGGCTAGGTGGGTCGTATGTGCGCGCCATTTTGACGGCTGGGCGCGTCCCCAGGCTGAACCGGCGCTGAAACTATCGGGATTGCCCCGCGCAATCCTGACGAAAGGCTCGCTGTGCTTATGCTTTTGCTTATTCCTTAAAAGTATTTAATTTGTTACATAAATATCTTTAAGCTATATCTCAACGGACTACCGATCTTCTTCCAACAACCAATAACTGACCGCCACCGCCCGCCAGCCGGATCGATCTAACCAACTCAAAACATGACGTTCTGAGTTGAATCCAAGGGGAGCGGTATGGGGAGCTACAAGAAACACGCGCTGTACACAGCGATTTTGTCGGCCAATTTGCTGACCGCCGTGAGCTTTAATCCCGTCCTGGCGGCCG
Source organism: Pseudomonas poae (assembly GCA_028869255.1). Taxonomy (NCBI): domain Bacteria; kingdom Pseudomonadati; phylum Pseudomonadota; class Gammaproteobacteria; order Pseudomonadales; family Pseudomonadaceae; genus Pseudomonas; species Pseudomonas poae. The sequence goes on from CP110972.1 coordinate 6,108,670, forward strand.
AAACGTCCGCCGTCGATGCACCTAAACTCGACACTGTGATCGTCACCGGCACCCGCGCCCAGGAGCGTACGGCCAGCGCGTCGCTGTCACCCATCGACGTGATTTCCGGCGACAGCCTGCGCAGCACCGGCTCCGATGAGCTGGGGGCAGTGCTGGCTCGGCTGATTCCGTCGATCAACTTCCCGCGCCCAAGCCTGGTGGACGGTGCCGAGTTGGTGCGCCCTGCGCAGTTGCGCGGCCTGTCGCCGGATCAGGTACTGGTGCTGGTCAATGGCAAGCGCCGTCACACCAGTGCCTTCGTCAATCTCGGCGGGGCGGTGGGCCGTGGCTCGGCACCGGCGGACCTGAATGCAATCCCGCTGTCGGCGGTGGACCATATCGAAGTGCTGCGCGACGGCGCTTCCGCGCGCTACGGCTCGGATGCGATTGCTGGCGTGATCAACGTCATCCTCAAGCACGCCGACCATGGCGGCTCGATCTCGACCAAGTTCGGCGAATACAAGAAGGGCGATGGCATCCAGCGCAACGTCAGTGGCAACACCGGCCTGGCCTTGGGCGACAACGGTTTTATCAACCTGTCGGCCGAAGGCGCCGACAACGATTACACCAACCGCGCCGGTAAAGATTTCCGACCCGCCAGCGTAGGTTCCACCACCTACGGCCAGCAGGTGTTTCGCCAGGGCGAGCCGGCGACTAACGAGGGCAAGCTGGCGTTCAACTCCGAATACGCCTTCAGCGATGGGTTGGAGTTCTACACCTTTGGCGGCTATAGCAAGCGACGCGGCGAGACGGCAGCGTTCTACCGTGCGAGTAACGCGAGCAACAACATCGCGGCGCTCAACCCCAATGGCTACTTGCCGCTGATCAAAGGCAACCTCGAAGACACCTCGTTGGTGGTAGGCCTGCGCGGTTTATTGGCCTACGACTGGCATTACGACCTGTCGGCCAACTACGGCAAAAACCAGTACGCGCTGAGCACCGAAACCATCAACACCTCGCTTGGCCTGGCCACGCCGCGCAAGTTCGACAACGGCACCCTGAGCAATGACCAGAAGCAAGTCAGCCTGGACCTGTCCCGTGAGTTCGACGTGGGTTGGCTGCCTTACCCGGTTTCGGTGGCGTTTGGCGGTGAATACCTGCACCAGGGCTATGAAATCGAAGCCGGGGAGCCGGCCTCCTATTTCCAGACCGGCAGTTCCGGCCTCGGTGGCTTCCGTGATGCCGACGCCGGCAGCAGCTCGCGTCACAACTGGGCGCAGTACCTGGACCTGGAAACCAACTTCACCGAAAAACTCAGCGCTTCGGCCGCCGTGCGGCATGAGGACTACAGTGATTTTGGCTCCAACGTCAGCGGCTCGCTGTCGGCCCGCTACGACTTCACCCCACAGGTGGCCTTGCGCGGCAGCATTTCCAATGGCTTTCGCGCACCGTCCCTGGCCCAGCAGAACTTTGCGTTTACCTCGTCACAGTTGATTGGCAGCGACATTCGCGAGGCCGGCACTTTCCCAGCCTCAAGCCAGGTCGCCCGCTTGCTCGGCGCGGACGACCTGAAGGCCGAGAAGTCGCGTAACTACAGCCTCGGCCTGGTACTGGAGCCCGCCGATGACTTGACCGTGACGGTGGACGTGTACCGCATCGACATTCGCGACCGTATCAGCCTGTCGTCCAACCTCAACCTGGACCCGGCAACCCAGGCCTATCTGCGTGCCAACGGTGTGGGCAATATCAATTACACCACTGCCCGCTACTTCACCAACGCCACTGACACCAGCACCGACGGCGTCGACTTCGTGGCCAACTATCGCTACCAGTTCGATAACGGCATCCGCTGGAGCAGCACGGTGGGCTACAACTACAACCACACCAAGGTGACGGATGTGAAGCCCAACCCGGCCATTCTCGACAGCCTGGGGGCAAACCTGGTGCGGGTGGACCGTCGTGAAAAAAGCGGCTTGCTGGGGGATACCACGCCTGAACACAAGTTGACCCTGGGTAACGACTTCACATTCGGCAATTGGGCACTGCACAGCAACCTGGTGCGCTATGGTGAATTCACCAGCTATCAGGCGGACAAGGCCAACGACCAGACCTTCAAGGCAGCCTGGGTGCTGGATTTATCGGCGGACTACAAGCTGAAGAACTGGACCTTCACCCTGGGCGGCGACAACGTTACCGATAAATACCCGGAGAAGGTCAACGCCTTTGCCAGCAGTGGTGGCAATTTGGCCTATAGCACTTTTTCGCCGTACGGTTACAGCGGCGCGTTTTATTACGGTAAAGTTGCTTACAACTGGTAACACACAGGAGGCGCACCGCTTTTCGCCATGACCGCCATTGAATCCGATCTTTTGCAATTGGCTTACCCTCCGCGGCTCGATCTGGGGCCGCAACTCACTCACGAACAGTTATTGAGCTCGATGCAGGCCACCATGGGCCGGCACAAGGGTGGGCCGGTCTGGCTATTTGCTTACGGTTCGCTGATTTGGCGCCCTGAATGCTCGTCGACCGAGCGGGTGCGGGCACGGGTGCACGGCTATCACCGCGGCCTGTACCTGTGGTCCCACGAGCATCGGGGTACGCCGGAACTGCCGGGGTTGGTGTTCGGGTTGGATCGCGGCGGCTCCTGCAGTGGGTTTGCCTACCGCCTGCCGGAAGATCAGCTGGAAGCTTCGCTTTACGCGTTGTGGCGTCGCGAAATGCCGTACCCCTCCTACCGGCCACATTGGCTCAGCTGCCGTCTGGAAGATGGCAGTCAGGTACAGGCGTTGGGGTTTGTATTGGAGCGGCACCTGCCCAGCTACGCCGGCAACTTGCCCGACGCGGTACTCAATCATGTGCTGGAAAGCGCTTGCGGGCGTTACGGCACTACGCGCGATTATGTCGAGCAGACCGTCAACGCCCTGCGTAGCCACGCCATGCCAGACAAGAATCTGGAGGCGCGGCTCAAGCGGTGTGCCAAGGATTGCTCAGGCGGTTAACGCGCCGAGCTGACGCTGTTGGTGTGCCACAGCGTTGGGATCAGGAACGCGATAGCCAGCAGGCACGCGCCAATCAGCAGTACAAAACCGCCGTCCCAGCCGAAATGGTCCACGGTGTAGCCCATCGCCGCACTCGCGGCTACCGAACCGCCCAGGTAACCAAACAGACCGGTGAAACCCGCAGCGGTACCGGCGGCTTTCTTCGGCGCCAATTCCAGGGCCTGCAGGCCGATCAGCATCACCGGGCCGTAGATCAGGAAGCCGATCGAGAACAGCGCGATCATGTCGACCATCGGGTTGCCCGGCGGGTTGAGCCAGTAAACCAGGGTCGCCACGGTCACCAGTGCCATGAACACGATGCCGGTCAGGCCACGGTTGCCACGGAAGATTTTGTCCGACATCCAGCCGCACAGCAGCGTGCCCGGAATACCCGCCCACTCGTAGAAGAAGTACGCCCAGGACGACTTGTCGACCGTGAAGTGCTTGGCTTCCTTGAGGTAGGTCGGTGCCCAGTCCAGCACGCCGTAGCGCAGCAGGTAGACGAACACGTTGGCAAACGCGATGTACCACAGCATTTTGTTACGCAGCACGTACTTGACGAAGATTTCCTTGGCGCTGAATTCGTCTTCGTGGCTGGCGTCGTAGCCTTCCGGGTAGTCGTTCTTGTACTTCTCAATCGGCGGCAGGCCCACCGATTGCGGGGTGTCGCGCATGGTGATGAAGGCAAACGCCGCCACCAGCAAGGCCACGGTGGCCGGTACGTAGAATGCCGCGTGCCAGTCGTTGAACCAGGCCATGCCCAGCAGGAACAGCGGGCCGATCAGGCCGCCGCCGACGTTGTGCGCCACGTTCCATACCGACACTACGCCGCCGCGTTCTTTCTGCGACCACCAGTGCACCATGGTCCGCCCACTTGGCGGCCAGCCCATGCCCTGAGCCCAGCCGTTGATGAACAGTAAAATGAACATCATGGTCACGCTGGACGTGGCCCAAGGTGCGAAACCGAAAATGAACATCACCCCCGCCGACACCAATAGGCCGAAGGGCAGGAAGTAGCGTGGGTTGGAGCGGTCGGACACCAGCCCCATCAGAAACTTGGACAGGCCGTAGGCAATCGCAATCGCCGACATCGCCAGGCCCAGCTCGCCACGGGTGTAACCCTCGTCGATCAGGTAGGGCATGGCCAGCGAGAAGTTTTTGCGTAGCAGGTAGTAGCCGGCATAGCCGAAGAAAATACCGGCGAAGATCTGCCAGCGCAGCCGTCGGTAGGTACTGTCTATTTTTTCTTCAGGCAGGGGCGCCTGGTGTGCGGCAGGACGAAAGAAAGCAAACATTCAAGAGCTCCAAATTTCTTGTTTTGACTGCGGATGCGAATGTTACAGTTTCGTTACCGAAAATAGCATCGCCTCTTATCCGCAAACACAGGAAATGGGAGCAATCGCATGTTCTGTTATGAACATGTCGCTAATAGATAAGTGATGGTCGTGAGCAGTGCTTAAGGCCACTGAGGATCCAATGTGGGAGCTGGCTTGCCTGCGATGGCGGTCTGTCTGCCAACCCGCTATCGCAGGCAAGCCAGCTCCCGCATTGATTTCATTTCAAATCGGCTAGCGGGTTTGCACGACGATTTTGCCCACCGCCTTGCGCTGCCCCAAATCATTGATTGCCTGTGCCGCCTGTTCCAGCGGATACACCTGAGACACCAACGGTTTCAACTTACCCTCGGCATACCAACTGAACAATTGTTGGAAGTTCGCCGCATTATCCTGTGGCTGGCGCTGCGCAAACGAACCCCAGAACACCCCAACCACCGCCGCGCCCTTGAGCAGTGCCAGGTTCACCGGCAGCTCCGGAATGCGCCCGCTGGCAAAACCGACCACCAGCAAGCGGCCATTCCAGGCGATGGCACGGATGGCTTGGTCGAACAGATCACCGCCCACCGGGTCGTAGATCACATCGGCGCCGTTGCCGTCGGTCAGGCGCTTGATCTCGTCTTTCAGGCTGGTTTCGCTGTAGTTGATCAGCTCATCGGCCCCGGCGGCCTTGGCCACGGCCAGCTTGTCGGCGCTGCTGGCGGCGGCGATTACGCGCGCGCCCATGGCCTTGCCGATTTCCACCGCAGCCAGGCCCACGCCACCGGAGGCGCCGAGCACCAACAGGGTTTCACCCGGTTGCAGGTTGGCCCGTTGTTTCAGCGCGTGCATCGAGGTGCCGTAGGTCATGCTGAAGGCGGCGGCGGTGTTGAAGTCCATGCTCGGTGGGATCGGCAGCACGTTGTAGCCCGGCACCGCGACCTGTTCGGCAAAGCTGCCCCAGCCGGTCAGGGCCATGACCCGGTCGCCGACTTTCAAGTGGCTGACCTTTTCCCCCACGTCACTGACCACGCCCGCCGCTTCGCCACCCGGCGAGAACGGGAAGGGCGGCTTGAACTGGTACTTGCCTTCGATGATCAGGGTGTCCGGGAAGTTGACCCCGGCGGCATGCACGTCCAGCAGGATTTCGTTCTTCTTGATCGCCGGGCTTGCGATCTCTTCCAGCACCAGGGTTTCGGCGGGGCCGAAGGCTTTGCACAGCACAGCTTTCATCGGACTATTCCTTTTGGCGTCGTGGCCGATAAGTGTAGGAGGGTACGCCCGTGGGTCAACGAGCATGCCCGGGCCTGATAAGTCGCCATAAGCTTGTGCTCAGCCTTGCTAGCGTTATGCTACCTGGCAACCGAATGTGAGGAATGAACTGTGAAAGCGTGGATCCTGTTGATGCTGGCCCTGACCTTGCCGATGGCAGCCCAGGCCGAAGAGGCCAAAGAAGGCGAGGCGCCGAAAGTCAGCTATATCAGCCTGAGCCCGCCGTTCGTGGGCAACTATGGCCTGGACGGCACGGGGAAACTCAAAGTGTTCAAGGCCGACATCGCCCTGCGCGTGACCGGCACCGAAGCGGCTGCGGCGGTCAAAGCCAACGATCCCTTGATTCGTAACCAACTGGTGGCGCTGTTCACCCAGCAGACCAACGAAACCATGAGCACCGTCGACGGTAAGGAAAAACTGCGCCAGGAAGCCCTCAAGCAAACCCAACAAGTGATGAACGACGAGACCGGCAAGCCGGTGGTGGAAGACCTGCTGTTCAACAACCTGATCATCCAGTAAGCCTGTTTCTGCGGCGAGCGGGGCTTATGTGGCGAGCGGGGCTGTTGTGGCGAGCGGGCTTGCCCGCGTTGGGCGGCGAAGCCGCCCCAAAACCAAACGCCGCGGTGCGCCTGAAAAAATGTGGTGGACCAGGATGGGGCTGCTGCGCAGCCCAACGCGGGCAAGCCCGCTCGCCACAACACCCCCTCCCACCACAACGAGCCCCCGCTCACATCGATCAAGACGCGAGGCTTTTGCGAAACCTGGCCAATGCCACCGCAAAAAACAACAGCCCGATCCCCGCCAGCGCCAGCAAATCCGGCCACACCACGCTCACCCCGGCATCCCTGAACAAAATCGCCGCACTCAAGCTCACAAAATGCGTCGACGGCGAGCCCTGCATCACCCATTGCAACCATTCGGGCATGCTGTCCAACGGCGTACTGCCGCCTGACAGCAACAGCATCGGGATAATCACCGGGATCGCCAGCAAGCCGAACTGCGGGGTGGAGCGGGCGAGGGTCGCGAGGAAGATCCCCAACGCGGTGCTGGCAAACAGGTACAGCGCCGTGACGAACAGAAACAGGCTCAGCGACCCGGCCAGCGGCACGCCGAGCAGCCCTTTGACCACCACCTCCAACGACAGCCAGGTACACAGCACCACCACCAGCATATTGCTCCAGATTTTTGCCAGCATGATTTCCAGCGCAGTCAGCGGCAGCACCAGCAGGTGGTCGAGGGTGCCGTGCTCGCGTTCGCGCAGCAGCGCGGTGCCGGTCAGGACGATGGCGAGGATGGTGATGTTGTTGATGATCTGGATCACCGCCAGAAACCAGCCGCCCTCCAGGTTGGTGTTGAACAGGGCCCGGGTCGTGAGCAGGGCCGGTGCTTGGCTGGCCACATCGGTTTGCCCACTGTAGGTCAGCAGCTCGCGCTGGAGAATCCGCCCGATGTAGCCTGCGCCCATGAACGCCTGGCTCATCGCCGTGGCGTCGACGTTGACCTGCACAGCGGGCTGGCGGCCGGCCAACAGGTCGGCCTGGAAGTTCGCTGGCACGTTGATCACGAAGGTGTATTCGCCACTGTCCATGACCTTGTCCAACTGGTCGTAGGCCAGCGGCGCGGGTGGCTGAAACTCGGGCGGCTGCAGCGCCTCGGCCATTTGCCGGGAGAGTGCGCTGTGGTCTTCATCGACAAACGCTACGCTGGCGTTGTGCACACCAATCACCGAGCCGGCGGCGGGCATGTAGATGGCCACGGTGAAGGCGTAGAACAAAAACAGCAGCAGCACGCTGTCATGGCGCAGGCTGGTGAGTTCTTTGAGGCCCAGCCGCAAGATATGCGCAAGCGTATGCATCAGGCCTCCTGTTTCTTGAGCATCACCAGGCTCAACCCGGTAAACCCGACGAAAAACCCGAACAGCGCCAGGCATTGCGGCCACAACTGGCGCAGGTCCAGAGCCTTGGTGAAAGTGCCCACGGCGATATCCAGGAAGTGCCCGGCGGGAAACAGCATGCCCATCAGCGCCGCCGCGCCTTCCAGGGACGAGCGTGGCACGATCAGCCCGGAGAACTGGATGGTCGGCAGGCTGGTGATGATCATGGTGCCGAGGATCGCCGCGATCTGGGTACGGGTGAACGCGGAAATCAGCAGGCCCATGCTGGTGGTGGCCAGCACGTACAGCAGACCGCCGAAGGCCAGGGTCAGGCCGCTGCCCTTGAATGGCACGCCGAACAGCCAGCGGTTCATTGCCACCAGCAGCGCCAGGTTGACCAGGCTCACCGCCAGGTACGGCGCCTGTTTGCCCAGCAGGAACTCCAGGCGGGTCAGCGGTGTGGCGTAGAAGTTGGTGATCGAGCCCAGCTCTTTTTCGCGCACGATGCCCAGCGCGGTGAGCATCGCCGGGATAAACGCCAGGATCAGTGCCATCACCCCCGGACCGATGGCATTCACGCTGACCACGTCCTGGTTATAGCGAAAGCGTGTTTCCAGCTTGGCGGCGGCCTGGTTGCTGCGCGGCAGGCTGCTCAATTCGGCCAGCTGCGTGAGGTTGCCCTGGTGCACCGCCTCTACATAGTTGCGGCTGGTTTCGGCGCGAAACGGCATGCCGCCATCGAGCCACGCGGCCACGGTGGGTTGGCGACCGGCGTAGAGGTCGCGGCCGAAACCCGGCGGGATTTCCAGGGCCAATTTGATTTCCGAACGTTGCAGGCGCCGGTGCAATTGCGTTGAGTCGCGGATGGCCGGCTGCTCGGCGAAATACCGCGAGCTGCGAAAGGCTTCCAGGTAGGCGCGGCTTTGTGGGGTCTGGTCCTGGTCGTACACGGCGAAAGCGAGGTTTTCCACGTCCAGGGAAATGCCGTAGCCGAAGATCACCATCATGAACATCGCGCCAAGCAGAGCGAAAGCCATGCGCACCTTGTCGCGCAGCAGTTCCTTGCCTTCACGGCTGGCCACGGCCAGCAGGCGGGTCAGGCTGAAACCGCGTTTGTTGACGGGCGGCGCGCTGGTTTCGCTGACGGTTTTGGCGGTTGCGGCAGGCTCGGGGTCGCCCTGGGCCTGTTCCAGGCAGGTGACGAACGCAGCCTCCAGGGTGTCGCCATGAAATTGCTGTTGCAGCGCATTCGGCGTATCGCAGGCCAGCACCTTGCCCGCGTGCATCAAGGAGATGCGGTCGCAGCGTTGGGCTTCGTTCATAAAGTGGGTAGACAGGAAAATCGTCACCCCTTGCTCGCGGGACAGTTCGATCAGCAGCCGCCAGAAGTCATCCCGCGCCGCCGGATCGACGCCCGAGGTCGGTTCATCGAGGATCAGCACTTCGGGGCGATGCAGCACCGCAACCGCCAGGGACAGACGCTGACGCAGGCCCAGCGGCAGCTCGCCGGACGGTTGCTCGGCGACGTCACCGAGGTCGAAGCGCTGGACCAGTTCATCAATGCGTGCGCCACTGTCGGCCTTGGGCAGGTCGAACAGTTGCGCATGGAGTACCAGGTTCTGGCGCACGCTCAGCTCGCCATACAGCGAGAAACTTTGCGACATGAAGCCCACGCGCTTGCGGGTGGCCAGGTCCTTGGCGTTAACCGGGTTACCCAGCAGCGTGGCGCTGCCTTCGGTGGCCGGCATCAGCCCGGTGAGGACTTTCATGGTGGTGGTCTTGCCGCAGCCGTTGGAGCCGAGGAAGCCGAAAATCTCGCCTCGACCGATAGCAAAACTGACCTTGTTTACGGCGGTGAAATCCCCGAAGCGCAGGGTCAGGTCGTGGGCTTCGATGGCGATATCGGCGGTGGCGTTGGCCCTGGGCGGGATTACCAGCGGCTGGTTGTTGTGGGCGCTGTCGCCCTGGAAGTGGGTGAATGCTTCATCCAGCTTGCCGCTGGGGGTGGCGGCCGCCAGCTCGCGGCTCAGGCCATCGGCGATCAGCTTGCCACGGTCGAGCATCAGGCAATGTTCGAATTGCTCGGCCTCTTCCATGTAGGCCGTGGCCACCAGCAGCGTCAGTTGTGGGCGTTCGCTGCGTACGGTTTCGACCAGTTCCCAGAAGCGCCGGCGTGACAGCGGGTCGACGCCGGTGGTGGGTTCGTCGAGGATCAGCAAGTCCGGGTCGTGGATCAGTGCGCAGCACAGGCCGAGCTTCTGCTTCATCCCCCGGACAGCTTGCCGGCCGGGCGTTCGGCGAAGCGTGCGAGGTCAGTGGCCAGCAGCAAGTTGTGCATACGCTGGTCGCAGTCGGCTTTCGACAGCCCGAACAGCGTGGCAAAGAAGCGGATGTTTTCGCTGATGGACAGCTCGGGGTACAGGTTGCCGCCCAAGCCTTGCGGCATGAAAGCGATTCGCGGGTACAGGCGGTTGCGGTGGCGGCGGTCTGCGATGGAGCCGCCGAGCACCTCCAGCTGGCCGTCCTGCAGCTTTTTGACCCCGGCGATCAGCCCCAGCAGGCTCGACTTGCCCGCGCCATCCGGGCCGATCAGCCCACAGCGGGTGCCGGCGGGCAGGCTGAAGGCGATGTCGACCAGTGCCTGTTGCTGGCCGTAGCGGTGGTGGATGCCCGTGGCGTGCAGCGCCAGGACGGTCATTGCAGGTTGGCCGGCCAGTCGATGTCAGCCGTGCGCACATAGCCGGCACCGGGCATGCCGGGTTTGGCCTGGGGCACGGCGCTGGGTTGGGTCAGGTGCAGTTTTACCCGAAACACCAGCTTCTGGCGTTCGTCGCGGGTCTCCACTTCCTTGGGGGTGAACTGGGATTTGGCCGCGACAAAGCTGATCTTGGCCGGCAACGACTGGTCGGGCAGGGCGTCGAGGAGCACCCGCGCTTCACTGCCGACAGTCAGTCGACCGGTCACGGACGCTGGCAGGTAGAGGTTCATGTACTGATCTTGTGGGTCGATCAGCAACAGCACGCGGCCACCGGCGCCGAGCACTTCGCCGGGTTCGGCCAGGCGCAGCTGGATAATCCCGTCGATGGGCGCCCGCAGGCTGCTGTCATCGATTTCGCTGGTGAGCTGGGCGACCTGGGCCTGGGCCGCGCCAATCGCAGCTTTCACCGAGTTGACTTGGGCTTGCGCAGCGATCACTGCCGCATTGCCGGTGTTTTGGCGCGCCTGTTGCTGGTCGATCAACTGGCTGCTGGCGAAGCCGCGCTTGTACAGCTCCTGGGTGCGCTTGAGCTCTTGGTTGGCCAGTAATTGCTCACTCTGGCGCAGTTGCACATTGGCCTCGGCGGAGGCGAAATTTTCCTTTGCGCGCAGCACTTCGGCTTCGGCCTGGGCGCGCTGGGCCTCAAGGGTGCGGGTGTCCATGCGGGCCAGCAGTTGGCCCTTGAGCACGTTGTCGCCTTCATCCACACGCACTTCGGCCAGACGCCCGGGGATTTTGGCGGCGATCTGCACTTCGGTGGATTCCAGGCGGCCGTTGCCCATGCTCAAGCCTTCGGGCAGGCGGTCCTGTGTCGACCGCCAGTAACCGAAGCCACCGGCACCCAGCAACAGGGCGATCAGGGCGATGGCGAAAAGGCGGGACATATGATGGTTCGTAGACATGGCTGCATCCTGCGGCATTAGCGTCCCAGTTTGACCGATATAGCCCGAAGGCCCTTGATGCCGGTCAAATGAAGCGCAAGCCTAACCCGCTTGGCACGCAGATGCATGCGGCAAAAGTGTGACCGCAGGGTTCTGCCTTTTCAGCGCAGTGCCAGCACCGCCGCCCATTGCTCGGCGGTGACCGGCATCACCGAGAGGCGGCTGCCTTTTTGTACCAGGGCAGTTCGGCAAGTGCCGTCTGTTGTTTCAGATAGCCGAGGCCCAGCACTTTGGGGAAGGTCTGGACATGCGCCACATTGATCGCACTCCATGGATTTTTTTCCGGGCTGGCCTTGGCGTCGAAATAGTGGCTGTCCGGCTCCAGCGCCGTGGGGTCCGGGTAGGCGGCCTCGACGATTTTGCCGATCCCGGCAATGCCCGGCTCGGGGCAACTGGAGTGGTAGAAGAAAAATTGGTCACCCACGGCCATGGCGCGCAAAAAATTGCGCGCCTGATAGTTGCGAACCCCGTCCCAGCGGGCTTCGCCAAGCTTTTCCAGGCCCTTGATGGAGAGTTCGTCGGGCTCTGATTTCATCAGCCAGTAGGCCATTTTGGGGCTCCTGAAAAAGGCATTGGGCAAGTTGTCCGGCAATTTTATGACAAACCGACAGTCGGTTGGCGTCAAGGTTTGCGTGTTGGTTCACGTTAACGCAGAATGCCGGGATTTTAAGCTTGACACTGCTGCAACGGGCTACTTTAGGAACGTTGTTAACATCGTGTACGAGGTGCCTGAAGGGGGGCAATCGATGCAACGTAAGCCGGATTTACTATGGATTTTGGTGATTTTGTTTGGTCTGGGTGTCGTGACCACCGGGTATGCACAAAGCTTGTGGTCGAACAAAACCGATGCCCCTGTTGAGCTGGCTCAGCAACAGCCGCAACCGTTCAAGCGTTAACCCTTCTTCAAGGCGCCGCTGATTCCAGTGGCGCCTGTGCGATATACCATCGTTTGTCAGTGACGGTGCCTGCCAACGGCACATCCCAGCTCGCTTGCACCAGTCGTTCGACTTTCTGACATTCATGGGCCAGGCCCAGCAGGGTCGGCTTGCGCCAGCTTTGGCGTCGCGCCAGGTAGGCGAGGCTGCGGTCATAGAAGCCGCCGCCCATGCCCAGTCGCCCACCGGCATCATCAAACCCCACCAGCGGCAGCAGCACCAGGTCCAGCGCCCAGACCTTGCGTTGTCGGCTGATATTCACCCGTGGCTCCAGGATGCGAAAACGGTTGGGCAAAAGCTTTTCCCCGGGGCGCACGCGCTGGAACACCATCTTGGTTCGCGGCCAGGCGCTGAGCACCGGCAGATAGGTGGCCTTGCCTCGACGCTGGGCAGCGCGCAGCAGCAAGCGCGGATCGATTTCACCGTCCGTCGGTAGATACAAAGAGATATGTCTGGCCCGGCGAAACAGCGGGTGCTGTGCCAGTTGCCGATACAGGCCATGGGCCGCCTTACGCTGCTCGCTCGGGGTGAGGGCGCGGCGGGCCTGGCGCAACATGCGTCGAAGGTGCGGACGGGAAAGCGGCGCAGGTTCGGTCATGGTTTTCGGCTCATAAAACAATGCCAGTCCGAGGACTGGCATTGAGTTTGGGAATTCAGGCTCCCCGACAGAACCGCTGTCGACTAAGCCCTTGAACCCGAAAGTTCAAGGTGGAAGAAGCAGTAGGCTTTAAGGCTTTCCGTCTAGCGGACATGCACACCAGCCCAACGTGCAACTTCCAGGGTAGTGCGAATCGGCTCCGGGACATCGCCGACTGGCAAGCACGCCAGGGAGTGGGGCGAGTATACCTTAAACAGTCTCGGCAATCAGCCCTTGGGTGCGTCTGAGTCGCTCGAAAGTACCAGATCAACACGTTCCAGCAGGTCACGCACCTGCTCACGCGTCGAGCCGCTGGCCTGCACGTCGGGGCGTTCCTGCTTATGCAGCAGGTCATGGGTGATATTCAGCGCGGCCATCACAGCGATGCGGTCGGCGCCGATGACTTTGCCGCTGCTGCGGATTTCACGCATCTTGCCATCCAGGTAGCGGGCGGCGCTCACCAGGTTGTTGCGCTCTTCCTGGGGGCAGATGATCGAATATTCTTTGTCGAGGATCTGCACGGTGACGCTATTGCTTGAACTCATGAGTCTTGCTCCAGGGCCTTCAGGCGCGAAATCATCGATTCGACCTTACGCCGGGCGATTTCGTTTTTTTCAATGAGGTGAGCGCGTTCCTCGCGCCAGGTCTTTTCCTGAGCTAATAGGAGTCCGTTTTGACTCTTAAGTTGCTCGACCCGAGTAATTAGCAATTCGAGTCTGGCCATCAGCGCTTGCAGGTCGGTGTCTTCCATTGGGTTCCACTGGATTTGTCTGATGAATGGCAACTGCAGGATAAACGATCTGACGCCCTTGATAGTCTTGGTACGTCTGCCGGTGCTAGGATACAGCGCTCCATTCTAGACATTGCGCCGTCTGGCGCCTAGCTCACCATGCCCATTCAGAACTCCCCGTACGACGCTTTTTCCAAACTGCTGAGCACCAGCGGCCACCCATGCTCGCCTGCCGAACTGCACGGCGTGTTGCTGGGCCGCAGTTGCACCGGTGTTGGCTTTGACGCCGACAACTGGCTGGCCGATGTGGCCGAGCTGCTGGAAAAGGAACCAGAAGATAATGTGCGCGCCGCGCTGATCGGCCTGCAGGAAATGGTCAAGGGCGAACTGACCGGTGATGACGTCACCGTGGTCCTGCTGCTGCCGACCGATGACGCGCCGCTCGCCGACCGCGCCGCCGCACTGGGCCAGTGGTGCCAAGGCTTTCTGCATGGCTTCGGCGTGAACGCCGGCGGCCTCGACCTGAGCACCGATGCCCAGGAAGTGTTGCAGGACTTGGCTGCCATCTCTCAGGTGCAAGACGCCCTGGAGGAGTCCGAAGACGGCGAAAGCGATTACATGGAAGTCATGGAATACCTGCGCGTCGCGCCACTGCTGCTGTTCACCGAGACCCGAAAGTCCGCTGAACCCGCCGCTCTCAAGCCGTCGTTGCACTAAGGCCGTCGCTGCACTAAGCAAGGAAACCCATCTGCCCATGATCCATATCCCCAAAGCGGAATACACCCGGCGCCGCAAGGCGCTCATGGCGCAGATGGAACCCAACAGCATCGCGATCCTGCCGGCCGCCGCCGTGGCCATCCGCAATCGGGATGTCGAGCACGTGTATCGCCAGGACAGCGACTTTCAGTACCTGAGCGGTTTCCCCGAGCCGCAAGCGGTGATTGTGCTGATGCCCGGTCGCCTGCACGGTGAATACGTGCTGTTCTGCCGCGAACGCAATGCCGAGCGCGAACTGTGGGACGGCCTGCGCGCCGGCACCGAAGGTGCGATCCGTGACTTTGGCGCCGACGACGCGTTCCCCATCACCGATATCGACGACATCCTGCCCGGCCTGATCGAAGGCCGCGACCGGGTGTATTCGGCCATGGGCAGCAATGCCGAATTCGACCGGCATGTGATGGAGTGGATCAACGTAATCCGCTCTAAAGCGCACCTCGGCGCCCAGCCGCCGAACGAATTTGTTGCCCTGGATCATCTGCTTCACGACATGCGCCTGTATAAATCGGCGGCAGAAGTGAAGGTGATGCGCGAGGCGGCGCGAATTTCCTGCGCGGCCCACGTGAAGGCGATGCAAGCCAGCCGCGCCGGTTTGCATGAGTTCAGCCTGGAAGCCGAGCTGGATTACGAGTTCCGCAAGGGCGGCGCCAAGATGCCGGCCTATGGCTCCATCGTCGCCGCCGGGCGCAACAGTTGCATCCTGCATTACCAGCAGAATGACGCGGTGCTCAAGGACGGTGACCTGGTGCTGATCGACGCCGGGTGCGAAATCGACTGCTACGCCAGCGACATCACCCGCACCTGGCCGGTCAACGGCAAGTTTTCGCCGGAACAGAAGGCGATCTACGAGATTGTGCTGGCCTCCCAGGAAGCCGCCTTTGCCGAGATCGCGCCGAATAAACATTGGAACCAGGCCCATGAGGCGACCGTGCGAGTCATCACCGCCGGGCTGGTGACGTTGGGGTTGCTGCAAGGTGATGTCGACGAGTTGATCGCCAGCGAAGCCTACCGCACCTTCTACATGCACCGCGCCGGCCACTGGCTGGGCATGGATGTGCACGATGTGGGCGAGTACAAGGTGGGCGGTGAGTGGCGTGTGCTGGAAGTCGGCATGGCGCTGACCGTGGAGCCGGGGATCTACATTTCGCCGGACAACCAGAGCGTGGCGAAGAAATGGCGCGGCATTGGCGTGCGCATCGAGGACGACGTGGTGGTGACCAAGCAAGGCTGTGAAATTCTGACCGGCGGCGTGCCCAAGGCTGTCGCCGAGATTGAAGCGCTGATGGCGGCTGCCCGATGAGCCGGGTCAATCTGGCGATTATCGGCGGCGGCCTGGTGGGCGCCAGCCTGGCGCTGGCCTTGCAGGCCGGGGCCAAGGCGCGTGGCTGGAAAATCGTGCTGATCGAACCCTTCGCGCCGGGCGACAGTTACCAGCCCAGCTACGATGCGCGCTCGTCGGCGCTGTCTTTTGGCGCTCGGCAGATTTACCAGCGCCTGGGCATCTGGCAGGACATCTCGCGCCGCGCCGAGCCGATCAAGCAGATTCATGTGTCGGACCGTGGGCGCTTTTCTACCGCACGTTTGTCCGCCATGGAAGAAGGCGTGCCGGCCCTCGGTTACGTGGTAGAAAACGCCTGGCTGGGGCAGTGCCTGTGGCAGGGTTTGGATAAAGACGTCGTCAGTTGGCGCTGCCCGGCGGAAGTCTCGCGCATGGAGCCGCTGCCCGACGGCTACCGCCTGACGCTCAACGATGAAACCGTGCTGGAGTGCGACCTCGCGGTGTTGGCCGATGGCGGCCGCTCCGGCTTGCGTGAGCAACTGGGTATCGGGGTAAAAACCCGCCCTTACAACCAGAGCGCGCTGATCGCCAACATCACCCCCAGCGAAGCCCACAACGGCGAAGCCTTCGAGCGCTTCACCGATGAAGGCCCGATGGCCCTGCTGCCGCTGCCGGACAACCGTTGCGCGCTGGTCTGGACCCGCATCGGCATGGACGCCCAACGGCTGGCCAGCCTCGACGAGCGCAGTTTCCTGAGCGAGTTGCAGGGCGTGTTCGGCTACCGCCTGGGCACCCTGAAGCAAGTCGGCGCCCGTCACTTATATCCGCTGACCCTGGTGGAAGCCGAAGAACAAGTGCGCTCGCACCTGGTGGTACTCGGCAATGCCGCCCACAGCCTGCACCCGATTGCCGGGCAGGGGTTCAACCTGTCCCTGCGCGACGCCAACGCTTTGGCCGAAGCCTTGCTGGCCGGGCCGCAAGTACCGGGTGACCTGGCGACCTTGCAACGCTATCGCGAGCGCCAGCGCCTTGATCAGAAATTGACCGTGGGCTTCTCCGATCAGGTCACGCGCCTGTTTGGCAGCGCCCAGCCGCTGGTTGCGCTGGGCCGCAATATGGGCCTGCTGGGCCTGGACCTATTGCCACCGGCCAAGCGCTGGTTCGCCCGTCAGGCCATGGGCCTGGGCACGCGTCCCGATGCGTAAGTGGTTGATCGAGCGCCTGGGCAAGGCGCGGCTGTTGCGCTGGATCATGACCCTGTACCCGCCGTATCTGGGCGCCGGTGTCAGCGTGCAGCACATGAGTGCCGATTTTCGGCATGTGAAAGTGCGCATGGGCCTGGGCTGGTACAACCGCAATTATGTCGGCACGCAGTTTGGCGGCAGCCTGTATTCGATGGTCGACCCGTTCTACATGTTGATGCTGATGGAGAACCTGGGTCGCGACTACATCGTATGGGACAAGGCCGCGAGCATCGACTTCGTGTCGCCGGGCAAGGGCCCGGTGTACGCCGAATTTTCCATCGACGAGGCCTTGCTGGACGAGGTCCGTCAACAGACCGCAGGTGGCGAGAAATATCTGCCTCACCTCAAGGTCCAGATTCATGACGGCTCCGGCACCCTGGTGGCGCGGGTCGACAAAACCCTTTACGTGCGGCGCAAGCCGCCAGCAAAGCAGGCTTAAAGCATGGACATGCGCGCAGATGTGCTGATCGTCGGGGCCGGAATGGTCGGAAGCGCCCTGGCGCTGGCGCTGCAGGGCAGTGGCCTGCAGGTGCTGCTGCTTGACGGCAGCCCGCTCAGTGTCAAGCCGTTCGACCGCGAGGCGGCCTTCGAGCCCCGCGTGAGCGCCTTGTCGGCCGCCAGCCAGCGCATCCTTGAGCGCCTGGGCGTGTGGGACGGCATTGTGTCGCGGCGCGCCAGCCCTTACGGCGAGATGCAGGTGTGGGACGGCAGCGGCACCGGGCAGATCCACTTTTCGGCGGCCAGCGTGCATGCCGACGTGCTCGGGCATATCGTCGAGAACCGTGTGGTGCAGGATGCCTTGCTCGACCGCCTGCATGACTGCGACCTCGGCCTTTTGGCCAATGCGCGCCTGGAGCAGATGCGCCGCTCCGGTGATGACTGGCTGCTGACCCTGGCCGATGGCCGCAAGCTGCGTGCGCCGCTGGTGGTGGCTGCCGATGGCGCGAACTCCGCCGTACGCCGCCTGACCGGCACCGCGACCCGCGAATGGGACTATCTGCATAACGCCATCGTGACCAGCGTGCGCAGCAGTCAACCGCACCAGCGAACGGCGTGGCAGCGCTTCACCGACACCGGCCCGCTGGCGTTTTTGCCGCTGGTGCGCGATGGCCAGGAGGATTGGTGTTCGATCGTCTGGTCGACCACGCCGGCTGAATCCGAACGCCTGATGGCGCTGGATGACGAAAGCTTCTGCCGTGAACTCGAACGCGCCTTTGAAGGACGCCTGGGGACGGTCGTCAGCGCCGACCCACGTGTGTGCGTGCCTTTGCGTCAACGTCACGCCAAACGCTATGTGGCCGAGGGCCTGGCGTTGATCGGCGACGCGGCCCACGTGATCCACCCGTTGGCGGGGCAGGGCGTGAACCTGGGCTTCCTCGATGCCGCAGTGCTGGCCGAGGTGCTGCTGGCGGCCACCGAGCGTGGTGAGCGCCTGGCGGACGTGAAAGTGCTGAGCCGCTACGAGCGTCGGCGCATGCCGCATAACCTGGCGTTGATGGCGGCGATGGAGGGCTTTGAGCGCCTGTTCCAGGCCGATCAGCTGCCGTTGCGCTGGCTGCGCAATGCCGGGTTGAAATTGGTCGACCAGCTGCCGGAAGCCAAGGCGGTGTTTGTGCGCCAGGCCCTCGGCCTCACCGGCGACCTGCCAGACCTCGCCAAACCCTGAATTGAAATACGCTCCCGATAGGCAGATGGGCTTTTGTGGCTGTCGTGGCTGCCGTGGCGAGCGGGCTTGCCCGCGTTGGGCTGCACAGCAGCCCCAATAAAGTCACTGAGTTTTTTCCGGAAAAACCGCAGCGCCTGGTTTTGGGGCTGCTTCGCAGCCCAACGCGGGCGAGCCCGCTCGCCACAGGGGAATGTGTCAGCCCATCCAGCGCAAATCCCAACTATGCAACATCTGGTAACGCCTCCACCGAGCGCGACCAAATGTGAGTCCTTATCATTTGCCCTCTTTTGCAAATGAGAGACCGCACCCATGTTGGCACCCAAGCGCCTCCTGACTGCCCTGGCACTCACCCTGATCGGCAGCACCACCGTGCAGGCAGCCGACGAGGTGGTGGTCTACTCCTCACGCATCGACGAACTGATCAAGCCGGTGTTCGACGCCTACACCAAAAAGACCGGCGTGCAGGTGAAGTTCATCACCGACAAGGAAGCCCCGCTGATGCAGCGCATCAAGGCCGAGGGCGAAAACGCCACCGCCGACCTGCTGCTGACCGTCGATGCCGGCAACCTGTGGCAGGCCGAGCAGATGGGTATCCTGCAGCCGTTTACCTCGGCAGTGATCGACAAGAACATTCCCCTGCAATACCGCTCATCGGCCCATGCCTGGACCGGCTTGAGCCTTCGCGCGCGAACCATCGCCTATTCCACCGACCGGGTAAAACCGGGAGACCTGACCACTTACGAGGCCCTGGCCGATAAACAGTGGGAGGGCCGCCTGTGCCTGCGCACGGCGAAAAAGGTCTACAACCAGTCGCTGACCGCCACGTTGATCGAAACCCATGGCGCGGCCAGGACCGAAGAAATCGTCAAGGGTTGGGTGAACAACCTGTCCACCGACGTGTTCTCCGATGACATTGCGGTACTGGAGGCGATCAACGCCGGGCAATGCGACGTGGGCATCGTCAACACCTACTACTATGGCCGCCTGCACAAGCAGAACCCGGCGTTGGCAGTGAAGCTGTTCTGGCCGAACCAGGGCGACCGTGGCGTGCACGTGAACCTGTCGGGCATCGGCCTGACCAAACACGCGCCGCACCCGGAAGCGGCCAAGGCGCTGGTGGAATGGATGACCACGCCTGAGGCGCAGAAGATCTTTGCCGACGTGAACCAGGAATTCCCGGCCAACCCGGCGGTACCGCCGTCGGCCGAAGTGGCGACCTGGGGCAAGTTCGTGGCCGATACCTTGCCGGTGGAAGTCGCGGGCAAGCGCCAGGCTGAGGCGATTCGGTTGATGGACCGGGCGGGCTGGAACTAAGTACATTCATCAAAGCACCGCAAGACAGTGTGGGAGCTGGCTTGCCTGCGATAGCATCACCACGGTGTGATTGAAACACCGAGGTGCCTGCATCGCGGGCAAGCCCGGCTCCCACACTGTTTTGTGGTGGGCTCAACATATTATCCCCAGAGATCCGATCCTTGGCCCACCCCGCCCAACGCCGCTGGTACCTGCCGGTCTTCACCGTCGCCGCCCTGGTGCTGCTGCCGCTGAGCGTGCTGTTGCTGTCCTGGCAAAGCATCGACCCGCAAATCTGGTCGCACCTGTGGGAAACCCAGATGCCGCGCCTGTTGGGCAACACCCTGACCCTGGTGCTGGGCGTCGGCGTCGGCGTAACCCTGCTGGGTGTAAGCCTGGCTTGGCTGACCAGCCTCTGCGAATTCCCCGGCCGGCGCTGGCTGGATTGGGCGTTGATGCTGCCCTTCGCCATTCCGGCCTACGTGCTGGCTTTTGTGTTTGTCGGCCTGCTGGACTTTGCGGGCCCGGTGCAAAGCCTGCTGCGTGAGTGGTTCGGCAGCGGTTTGCGCCTGCCACGGGTGCGTTCCACCAGCGGCGTGATCATCGTGTTGGTGCTGGTGTTCTATCCCTATGTGTACCTGCTGGCGCGCACCGCGTTCCTGGCCCAGGGCAAAGGCCTGATGGAGGCTGCGCGTGTGCTCGGGCAATCGCCCTGGCAAGCCTTCTGGCGCGTGGCCCTGCCCATGGCACGGCCGGCGATTGGTGCCGGCGTGGCCTTGGCGTTGATGGAGACCCTGGCAGATTTCGGCGCGGTCTCGGTCTTCAACTTCGATACCTTCACCACCGCCATCTACAAGACCTGAGTACGGCTTTTTCAGCCTCTCCAGCGCAGCCCAACTGGCCAGCCTGTTGCTGCTGGTGGTGATGCTGGTGCTGTATGGCGAACGGCGTGCCCGGGGCGCCAGCCGCCCAAGCAACGAACGGCCACGCGGCAAGGCCCTGTACCACCTGCGCGGTTTCAAGGCGGCGGCGGCCAGTACCTCGGTGTGGGTTGGTGTTCGCCTGTGCCTTTGTGATTCCGATGCTGCAATTGGTCGTCTGGTTCTGGCAGCGCGGCAGGTTCGACCTGGATGAGCGTTACTCCGGCCTGATCGTCCACACCCTCTACCTGGGTGGTATCGCGGCGCTGATTACCGTCAGCGTGGCGATGCTATTGGCCTTCGCCAACCGCCTGGCGCCGACCCGCGCCATTCGTTCCGGCATCAGCCTGGCCAACGTCGGCTATGCCCTGCCGGGCTCGGTACTGGCGGTGTCGATCATGCTCGCGTTCAGTTACCTGGACCGCGAACTGGTGGTGCCGCTGTCGGGGTGGCTCGGCGGCGCGGGAAAACCCCTGCTGCTGGGCAGCCTGTCGGCGTTGGTGCTGGCCTATCTGGTGCGTTTCCTGGCGGTGGCCTATGGGCCGCTGGAAAACAGCCTGGCGCGAATTCGTCCCTCTTTGCCCGAAGCGGCGCGCAGTCTTGGGGTGAGCGGCCCACGACTGTTTTGCAAAGTGTATCTGCCGTTATTGCTGCCGGGCACCCTGAGCGCCGCGCTGCTGGTGTTCGTCGACGTACTCAAGGAAATGCCCGCGACCCTGCTGATGCGCCCGTTTGGCTGGGACACCCTGGCGGTGCGGATTTTCGAAATGACCAGCGAGGGTGAGTGGGCGCGGGCTTCATTGCCGGCCCTGACGCTGGTGTTAGTGGGCCTGCTGCCAGTGATCGGGCTGATCCGACGCTCTGCCCGTCAAATCGGTTAGGTGCCAGTCCTACGGCTTGAGGCTACAATGCGCGGCATTCGGTGCGGTCCGTCTTTCGGATCGGGTTACTGTGCGTGGCTGCAAGCCTTGTAACTCAAGGTGTTCAGCGCAAACGGCAACGCTGCGCACCTTCGCCAAGCCCGGAAGGAGAAACCCATGGGACAGCGTACGCCTCTGTATGACCTGCATCTCGCCCTCGGCGCGAAAATGGTCGATTTTGGCGGTTGGGATATGCCTCTGCACTACGGCTCGCAAGTTGAAGAGCACCATCAGGTGCGACGCGACTGCGGGGTGTTCGATGTATCTCATATGACCGTGATTGACGTCACCGGCCCCCAGGCCAAGGAATGGCTCCAGCACCTGCTGGCCAATGACGTCGATCGTTTGCATGGCTGCGGCCGTGCGCTCTACAGCGCGATGCTCAACGAGCAGGGCGGCGTGGTGGACGACATGATCGTCTATCGCACCGAAGCCGGTTACCGGCTGGTGGTCAACGCCGCCACCCGCGACCATGGACATGGCCTGGATGCAGGCGCAGTTGGGCGACTTCCAGGTGCAACTGCATGAACGTCCCGAGTTGGCCATGCTGGCGATTCAAGGCCCGCATGCCCGGCAAAAGATAGCCGAGCTGGTGACACAGTCGCGTGCCACCCTGATCCACCGGCTCAAGCCCTTCGAGGGCCAGGCCGACGGTGACTGGTTTATCGCCCGCACCGGCTATACCGGTGAAGACGGCCTGGAAATCGTGCTGCCTGCCGACCAGGCGCCCGGTTTCTTCAACGACCTGGTGGGCGCGGGTATTTCGCCCATCGGCCTCGGCGCCCGCGATACCCTGCGCCTGGAAGCCGGTATGAACCTGTACGGCCAGGACATCCATCAGGATGTTTCACCCTTGGCCGCCAACATGGCGTGGAGCATTGCCTGGGAGCCTGCCGAGCGCGATTTCATCGGGCGGGCGGCACTCGAGGCAGAGCTGGCGGCGGGTGTGCAGTCCAAGCTGGTGGGGCTGGTGCTGGAAGAGCGCGGGGTTTTACGTGCTCATCAGGTGGTTCGTATCGCCAATGTTGGCGAAGGAGAGATCACCAGTGGTAGTTTCTCTCCTACGCTGAGCAAATCCATTGCCCTGGCGCGTGTACCGACGGCGACTGCCGATCGGGCCGAAGTGGAAATCCGCGGCAAGTGGTACCCGGTTCGAGTGGTCAAACCGACCTTTGTGCGCCATGGCAAAACCTTGATCTAACTATTTCCGGCAGGCCAGAGGCCGCTGACAATTCTTGAGGACACAGACTATGAGCAATATCCCTGCCGACCTGCGTTTTGCCGAAAGTCACGAGTGGGCTCGTCTGGAAGCTGACGGCACCGTGACCGTCGGTATTTCCGACCATGCTCAGGAAGCTTTGGGTGATGTGGTGTTTGTTGAATTGGCCGAAGTCGGCGCCAAGTTTGACGCTGAAGGGCAGGCTGGGGTGGTTGAATCGGTGAAAGCCGCTTCGGACATCTACTCCCCGGTTGCCGGCGAAGTTATTGCCGTCAACGAGGAGCTGAGTGCCAGCCCTGAACTGCTGAACTCCGACCCGTACGGTGCGTGGATCTTCAAGCTCAAGCCAGGCAACCCGGCTGACCTGGACAAACTGCTGGATGCTGCGGGCTACAAAGCCGCCATCGGCGAGTAAACGCAGAACCCATGTAGGAGGGGCTTGCCCCCGATGACGGAGTGTCAGTCTACTAATCAGTGACTGATCCACCGCCATCGGGGGCAAGCCCCTCCCACATTGAATTGAGTGTTTAGCCCGCGTTCAATACTGCCTTCACCGCCGCCACTGACCGCTCCACATCCGCCTCCGTCATCGCCGTAAACATCGGCAACGACACGATCAAACGCCCCACACGCTCTGCCACCGGGAACATGCCTTCCTTGAACCCCTGTGCCCGATACAGGCTCAGCAGGTGGATCGGCGGGTAGTGATAGCCAATGCCGACGCCGTGGGCCTGCATCTGCTCCATGAACGTAGCACGCGCCGGCAGGCCGTCCTGGCGCTCTGGCAGCACCAGTTGGAACAGGTGCCAGTTACTGTTTTCGAAATCTGCCGGCGGCAGTTGTGCGCCGTATTTTTCCTCAAAGTCACTGCCAAAGCACTTGAAGTAGTGGCGCGCCAGGTGCTGGCGATGTGCGGTGATCTTCTCGATATGCGCGAACTGCCCCAGGCCGATGGCGGCGGCGATATCGGTCATGTTGAACTTGCCGCCCAGCATGTCCACATCCAGGCCGTCGAAGCCGGTGCGGGTCACGCCCTGCAGGCGGTATTTTTCCGCCAGGCGTGCTTCTTCGGCACTGTTCAACACCAGGCAA
Organism: Pseudomonas poae; assembly: GCA_028869255.1. Classification (NCBI taxonomy): domain Bacteria; kingdom Pseudomonadati; phylum Pseudomonadota; class Gammaproteobacteria; order Pseudomonadales; family Pseudomonadaceae; genus Pseudomonas; species Pseudomonas poae. The sequence continues at coordinate 6,132,556 of CP110972.1, forward strand.
CCGCCTTCGGAAGAGGTGATGTTCTTGTTGGCCTGGAAGCTGAAGGAGACGAAGTCACCGGTCGCGCCGATGCGCTCGCCATCCCAGCTGGAACCCAGTGCCTGAGCGGCGTCTTCGACAATGCGCAAGTTGTACTTGTTGGCCAGTGCGTACAGCATTGGCATGTCCAGGGGCAGGCCGGCCAGGTACACCGGAATGATCGCCTTGGTGCGCGGGGTGATTGCAGCCTCCACTTGGGCCAGGTCGATATTGCGCGTGACCGGGTCGATATCGGCGAACACCGGCGTGGCGCCCACTTCCAGGATCACGTTGGCCGTGGCGACCCAGGAGATCGGCGTGGTGATCACTTCATCGCCCGGCCCGATACCTGCGATGCGCAGGGCAATCTCCATGGTGCAGGTGCCCGAGTTGAACGTGCGCACCGGCCGGCCGCCAAAGTACTCCGATAACTGTGCCTCGAATGCCTGCACTTTCGGCCCGCTGGTGATCCAGCCCGAGCGCAGTACATCGCCGACTGCGGAGATGGTGGCTTCATCGATGGTAGGTTTGGAAAACGGCAGAAAGGGCTGTTGGCTCATAACGACGAAGGCATCCGTTTCAGATTGGCGATGAATAAGCGAGGTGTCACTGCAAGCATGCTTGCACGGCTCGACTGAATATAGCCTGTCATGCGTGAATGAAATGTCATGTTACGGGCAAAAAAATGCCGCTTTATCAGCGGCATTTTCTATTGGGTGTCAGAAGGACACGCGCGCCTCAAGAAACACATTCTGCTCCTTGAGCTTGCCTTTGAGCTGTTCATCGCGGGCGTTGATCCGGTTGACGAAGGTGTTGTAGCCGGTCTCGACGTCGCCCATGTCTACATAACGCCAACCGGCGCCCACCGTGACCTTTTCGCTGACCTTGGCATCCAGGCCCAGGCCCACGCTGTAGGTGAAATTGTTCTGGCGGTTGTTGGCGAAGCGGCGGGTGTTGTTGCTCTGATAGCCCTCGGCATCGATTTGCGCCACGCCCACCCCGGCCATGCCGTAGAACGACAGCCAATCATTGATCGGGATGTTTTTGTAACCGTTGAGCATCAACCGTTGGCTTTCGGTTTCAAGGCGGTTGACGTTGGCATTGAACGGCGACCAATAGGAGTCGAATGTCGAGCTGTTGCGTGTGGTGTATTCAGCTTCCAGGCGCCAGCCATCGGTAAAGGCATAACCTGCGGCAAACGAGCCGGTGAATGATTTGTTGGCGTCCGGCGCTTCTATTCGGTTGGTGACGCGTGGGCTGGTCAGCAGTGCGCTGGAGAGATTCTGGCGGGCGCTGTTGAGCTTGGCCGAGCCGTACCAGCCTTCTGCTTGAGCATAAGGTGTGGCGATAGCGGCAAGTAGCAGGAGGGCAGAGTGTTTACGCATTGTTATCGATTCACTGGGTAAAAAAGGAATCGATAGCTTGTTGTCGGCTAGTGAAGTGATCGAGAGGACTTTTCCTGTTTGAACGTCAACTCTCGCGCCGGCACTGTAGGAAAAATCACAAAAAAGCCGCTCCCAAGGAGCGGCTTTTGTCAGGCAGTTTTACTCGGAAGCGATGGCATTTTTCGCCAGAATGGCGTTAGCAAGTTCCATGTCCGTGGCTTGCAGGCCAGGGTTGTCGGCACGCACTTTCTGCATCGCGGCTTCCAGGTATGGTCCGCGGATGCCGCCGTCGCTGGCTACAAAGCTGCCTGCGTCGTCTTGTGCGGCGACCACCAGCTTGTGGTCCTTGAAGGTCAGGTAAGTCGAGCCGGTAGTGGCGCCCGACGAGATGACATTGCGCCAGAAGCTGTCGGCCATCGCTGAACCGACAGGGAGGGAAAGCACAGCTAGGGTTGCGACAGCATATTTGAGACGCATGATGGGTGACTCCGGGTGGGTTATCTGTACTTTATGATTGTAGATAGCCCAACCGAGTTCCATCACTGACTAAACAGTTTCAACCTTTAACACCACTCCCTCCTGGCCAACCACCCGTACTTGAGCGCCTACAGGGCTATTCGGGCCGGTGACCATCCAGACGCCATCGCCCACTTTCACCTTGCCTCGGCCGTCCACGATTGCTTGATGCACCACAAACGTGCGGCCGATCAACTCCGAACCGCGTTCGTTCAGCCCCGGCTGGTCACTGGCTTTGGCGCTGCTGCGTTGGCGTTTCCACCAATACACCGCGGTCAGTATCGACAACACCGCAAACAGCAGCAGTTGCCATTCCAACCCCAGGGGTGGAACCAAAAACTTGATCACGCCCACGGCGGCCGCTGCGATACCCATCCACAGCAGGTAACCCCCGGCGCCGAACACCTCAAGTATCAACAGCACCGTGCCCAGCGCCAACCAATCCCAGAATGACAAATGCTGCAGGAAATCCCACATGGCGATGGCCTCAGCCTTTCTTGCTGTCGAACGTTGCCCGGACGATCTCGCCGATACCGCCGACCGCACCGATCACCTGGCTGGCTTCCAACGGCATCAGGATGACCTTGCTGTTGTTGGCCGAAGCCAGCTTGCCCAGGGCATCGATGTATTTTTGTGCGACGAAATAGTTGACCGCCTGCACGTTGCCCGACGCGATTGCTTCCGACACCACCTGTGTGGCACGGGCTTCCGCTTCGGCCTGACGCTCGCGGGCCTCGGACTCCAGGAAGGCGGCCTGACGGCTACCTTCCGCTTCAAGGATCTGTGCCTGCTTCTTGCCTTCAGCCGTGAGGATCGCAGACGCCCGCAGGCCTTCGGCCTCGAGGATTTGCGCACGCTTGATCCGCTCGGCTTTCATCTGGCCGGACATGGCGGCCATCAGGTCGGCGGGCGGGCTGATGTCCTTGATCTCGATACGGGTGATCTTGATCCCTCAGGGCGCCGTGGCTTCGTCCACGGTTCTCAGGAGTTTTTCGTTGATGCCGTCACGCTGGCTGAGCATGGCATCCAGCTCCATGGAGCCGAGTACCGTACGGATATTGGTTTGCAGCAGGTTGCGGATGGCGTGTTCGAGGTTGTTGACCTCGTAGGCGGCCTGGGCGGTATTGACCACCTGGAAGAAGCACACGGCGTCGATCTGCACGGTGGCGTTGTCGGCGGTGATGACTTCCTGCGGCGGGATATCCAGCACGCTTTCCATCACGTTGATCTTGCGGCCGATGCGGTCCATGACCGGGATAATGATGTTCAGGCCAGGCTTGAGGGTGTTGGTGTAGCGGCCGAAACGCTCGACGGTCCACTGGTAGCCTTGAGGCACGACCTTGAAGCCCATGAACAGGATGGCGATGGCCAAGCCCACGAAAAGAAGCAGTACGGTTCCGATCTGCATAGCGATTCCTTATCTTATGGTGTCAGTGAAAAGACATTGGCCCGATTGTAACGGTGTTGTCACCGATAAGAACGGATTCAGCGCCCAACCACCAAAGGATTTGTTACCGAATCCCCAGGCGTCACCCGTAATACTTCCGCCATCGTGGTCAGCCCGGCTTTTACCTTGTGCAGGCCGGCCATGCGCAGGCTGCACATGCCCTGGCCAATGGCGCCCTGGCGCAGAGCCTGCACCTCGGCCCCAGGGGTGATCAGCGCCTTGAGCTCCTCGTTCAATAGCATGATCTCGTAGACCCCGGCGCGCCCCCGATAACCGCTGTTTCGACATTCCATGCACCCAACGGCCTCATGGCCGTCACCGCCTGCGCGCTTGCAGTGAGGGCATAACAGCCGCACCAGGCGCTGCGCCATTACGCCCAGCAACGTGGCCTTGATCAAATAATGCGCAATACCCAGTTCCTGCAGGCGGCTGATGGCGCCGGGGGCATCGCTGGTATGCAGGGTCGACAGCACCAAGTGCCCGGTGAGTGCGGCCTGAATCGCCATTTCGGCGGTTTCCTGGTCGCGGATCTCGCCGATCATGATGATGTCCGGGTCTTGGCGCAGCAGGGCGCGCACGCCGGCCGCAAAGGTCAGGTCGATATTGTGTTGCACTTGCATCTGGTTGAACGCCGGCTCGACCATCTCGATCGGGTCTTCCACCGTGCACAGGTTGACCTCGCGGGTCGCCAGTTGCTTGAGCGTGGTGTAGAGGGTGCTGGTCTTGCCCGAGCCGGTGGGCCCGGTGACCAGGATGATGCCGTGGGTCTGGCGCGTCATGGATTGCCAACGCGCTTGGTCGTCAACCGACAAACCCAACTGATCAAAGCCCTTGAGCAGCACCTGGGGGTCGAAAATCCGCATCACCAGTTTTTCGCCGAAGGCGGTGGGCAAGGTTGAAAGACGCAGTTCCACTTCGGCACCCCCAGCGCTTTTGGTTTTGACCCGGCCGTCCTGGGGTTTGCGTTTTTCCGCCACGTTCATGCGGCCCAGGCTTTTCAGGCGGCTGACCACGGCCATCGTGACCTGGGGTGGAAACTGATAAACATCGTGCAGCAGCCCATCAATGCGAAAGCGTACGCGGCCCTGTTCGCGGCACGGCTCGATATGGATATCACTGGCCCGTTGGCCGAAGGCGTACTGCAGCAGCCAGTCGACGATGTTGACGATATGCGCGTCGTTGGCATCCGGTTCCTGATCGCCGGCGCCGAGGTTGAGCAGTTCGACACTGCCGGGCGCCGCCACCTTTTGATCAGCACCGCTGACGGACTTGGCCACCCGGTAGAACTCGCCGATACAGCGCTGGATATCCTGTGGGTTGGCAACCACGCGTTTGATCGAACGCTTGAGCACCTGCGCCAGCCCGGCCTCCCAGCCGGTGACATGGGGCTGGGCGCTGGCGACGGTAGCGGTCTGCGCGTCCACGGCGACCGCCAGGATGGCGTGGCGTTGGGCAAACGCGTAGGACATCAGCGGCACCAGCGCCGCCGCGTCGATCTTCAGCGGGTCGATACGCAGGTAAGGTTGCCCGGCATGCCGGGCCAGCCATTGGGTCAGGGTTTCCAGGCAAGGGCCTTCGGCAGCGATGCGTTCCAGTGGATGGCGGCCGGGGTCGGTCGGCAGGGCAGACACGCGCTGTGCGACATCCGGTGTGATCAGCCCGTCGTCGACCAAAGCCGGTAACAGTTGATGCAGTTCCAATCGTTGATCAACGGGCATGAACCTTTCCTGGGTGGCCTCGGGTGTAAACCCCAGGCTAGCCAGGTCCTGAATATCGTCCTTTGCGCGTGTATTGCAGGCTTTTACCGCGCCGCCGCCGTCAGCGCCTGAAGCCCCATGGAATCAGCGGGTCGCAGCTCCAGCGTGCACACACTGATCAGGTTTCGAATCTTTTCACCGATCACTTGGGCGCGGTGCCAGCTCAGGCCATCCATCAGGATATCGAGGTACAGCAGGTCTTCCTGGCGGTTCACCGAGACCTGCCGGGGTGTCAGGAACTGCAGGGCAAAAAAATTGAGTACCCGGCAGAGCACGTCGGGTTCGGCTTCGGCGACGATCTGATAATGCGCCTGGCAATGGGCGCTGTTGACGGCCCATGCATCGACGCGGGTGGCAGGGTGAGTGGTTTCGACGGCGTGCATGCTGACTCTCCAGATTCGACTGTAGAAATTTTTACATGCGTCTCGGGAGATTTCTTATCTAAAATGGACCAGTTTTGCGATTATTCGAATCATACAATTCAAGATGGTCACCCTTTAAGGTAATTCTATGCACAGCGAGTTGGACGCCTACGACCGCCGCATCCTGGCCCTGTTGCAAGAGGACGCCTCGCTCTCCAGCGCGCAGATCGCCGAACAGGTCGGCCTGTCCCAGTCGCCGTGCTGGCGGCGCATCCAGCGGCTCAAGGAAGAGGGCGTGATTCGCGGCCAGGTTACGTTGCTCGACCGCAAAAAAATCGGCCTCAACACGCAGATTTTTGCCGAGGTCAAACTCAACGCCCACGGCCGATCCAACTTCACGGAGTTCACCGAAGCGATTCGCGGGTTTCCGGAGGTGCTGGAGTGTTATGTGCTGATGGGGGCGGTGGATTTTCTGCTGCGCATCGTCACCTCGGATATTGAGGCGTATGAGCGGTTTTTCTTCGAGAAGCTGTCGATGGTGCCGGGGATTCAGGAGGTGAACTCGATCGTGGCGTTATCCGAGATCAAGTCGACCACCAGCCTGCCAATATTGCGCTGACTGGCCCGCCCCCACATTGGAATGCATTCCCCTGTGGGAGCCGGGCTTGCCCGCGATGGCCATATCACAGACGCAGAAGGGTCTTCCACGCACGGTTCTGATACACCGCAATCGCCTGGTGCATACGCGCATCCAGCGACTCATCGGTGATCGGCTGGTTGGCCAGTTGCACCAGCTTGTTCAGCTCGCCGTACAGGCGGTCCAGTTCCGGAATGTCCACCACCTGGCGCGCATGGTGCAGCCAGGCCTGGATGCGTTCGATGCGCGGCAGCTGCTCGGCCAGGTCTTCCGGTTGTTGCTGGTAGCGCGGCAGTTGCAGGGCGACGGCATCGTCGGCCAGCAGGCGCGGCAGCCAGTTGGTGATCTGTGCTGCGCCCTGGCGGTTGCCCCGCACGTTGCGGTCGGCGGTCCAGGTGCGGGCCAGCAGCCAGCGCGAAGTGTTCAGTGAGAACAGGCCCCAGCGCACGTCGTCCAATTCTTCGGCGAACTGCTCCGGCGCGGCTTTGCGGATGTCCTCGTCGTCGTCACCGGCTTGCACCAGTGGGCGCCAGTCTTCCAGCAGGGCATCCAGTGCGCTGCGCAGTTCGCTGGTGGATTGACGCGGCGCCGCCTGGCCGAGGCTGCCGATCAGGGCACGCAGTTCGCCGAGGTTGTCGACCCAGTCTTGCAACAGGCGCCAGTGGCCATTGAAACGGTATTGTTCGGCCAGGCGCTGGCTGCTGCCCAGCAGGTGCCACATGATCGCGGCGAAGGCGTCGTCCAGCGGCATTTCGGCGTGGATCTGCGGCGCCGGCAGGCTCAGGGAGTAGCTGCTGGCGTCGTACAGACGGTAGCCGCGCTCGGCCTTGCTGATATCGCATGGCATCAGCGCCAGGGTCGCGGCCAGTTCGGCGGCCAGTTCCAGCAGGGCAGCCGGTTCACCTTCGCGCAGTTCCAGTTCCAGCTCGCAGATTTCTTCTTTCTGCTTGCCGACCACTACGTGGCCGAGGTCCAGGGCGGCTTCGATCACGACCTTGGCCTTGCCACGGCCCCAGGCGATTTCGGCGCGCTCGCGCACAAAGTCGGTGGTGAAGATCGGCTTGAGGGTCTTTTTGTCCAGCTCAGCCAGTTGCTCGGGCCAGCATTCGCCGTCGAGTTTCTTCACGTCGAGCTTGGCTTTGGGCAAGTCCCAGTTGTATTCGTTACGTTCCGACAAGCCGGCGACGCTCTGTCCACGGGTCTTGAGGGTCTGGATGATGTCGTCACCGTCCTTGCGCAAACGCAGGGCGACTTTGGCCTGGGCCAGGTCGCGTTCAGGGGTGTCGAAATACTGGTTCATCAACTCACGGCGTTCCCAGCCACTTTTGTTGCGTTTTTTCAGTAACGGGTGCTCACGCAGCGCGGCGAGGGTTTCGCGGCTGACGCGGAGCTTGATTTCGGTTTCTTTCTGCATGGCCGGAAAATCCAGGATCGGGAGCGCAGCCGGGGAAAAGAGTGGCTGCCAAGGTCGTGCAGTGTACAGGACTGAGCCCGGCAACGCGCCGCAACGGTTTATTGTGTCGTGCAGATGGCTCTATAGTGGGGCTCATCCGTGAAGTTGAGAGACCGCGCATGCCGTTACCGTCCATGAAAGAGCAGTTCGCCGCGCTGATTGCCGCGCCTTCGGTCAGTTGCACCCAAGCGTCTCTCGACCAGACCAACCGCCCGGTGATCGACCTGCTCGCCGGTTGGCTGGGCGACCTGGGGTTCGCCATCGATATCCAGCAAGTCAGCCCAGGCAAGTTCAACCTGCTGGCCAGCTTCGGCAGTGGCCCCGGTGGCCTGGTGCTGGCCGGGCATAGCGATACCGTCCCGTATGACGCCGCGTTGTGGAAGACCGACCCGCTCAAGCTGACGGAAGTCGACGGCCGTTGGGTAGGATTGGGCAGTTGCGACATGAAGGGCTTTTTCGCCTTGGCGATTGAAGCGGTATTGCCGCTGCTGAACCAGCCGTTCAAGCAGCCCTTGCTGATCCTCGCCACCTGCGATGAAGAAAGCTCGATGTCCGGCGCCCGTGCGCTGGCCGAGGCGGGCCGGCCGCTGGGCCGTGCGGCGGTGATCGGCGAGCCGACCGGCCTCAAGCCGATCCGCCTGCATAAAGGCGTGATGATGGAGCGTATCGACATCCTCGGCCAAAGCGGCCATTCGTCGGACCCAAGCCTGGGCCATAGCGCCCTCGAAGCCATGCATGACGCCATCGGCGAACTGCGCGGCCTGCGCCTGGCCTGGCAACGCGAATACCGCAACCCGCAATTCAGTGTGCCGCAACCGACCCTGAACTTCGGCTGCATCCATGGCGGCGATAACCCCAACCGAATCTGCGGCCAATGTTCCCTGGAGTTCGACCTGCGCCCGCTGCCGGGCATGGACCCGCAGGTGCTGCGCGCCGCCATCCGGCAGAAGCTCGAACCCTTGGCCGAGCGTCATAAAGTGAAGATCGACTATGCGCCGCTGTTCCCCGAAGTGCCGCCGTTCGAGCAAGCCGAAGATGCCGAGTTGGTGCGGGTAGCGGAACGATTGACCGGTCATCGTGCCGAAGCAGTAGCGTTCGGCACCGAAGCGCCTTATCTTCAGCGCCTCGGTTGTGAAACCCTGGTGCTGGGCCCCGGCGATATCGCCTGCGCTCACCAGCCGGGCGAGTACCTCGAAATGTCACGCTTGACGCCTACAGTGCGTCTATTGCGGGAACTGATCGAACATTACTGCCTGAAACCTGCATAAATTAACCCCTGCCCATTCGTACATAAGGAGAGCGAGCGTGTCGCCAAGCCTGTTCCGACGATAACCATCAGCCCGCTGTGCGTTTTCACGACTCATCCTTTTTCGGCTGCTTTTTATTACAGGCCCAGGTTCCATGCCCGAATACGTCAATTGGCTTCGTCATGCTTCGCCCTACATCAACGCCCACCGCGACTGCACCTTTGTGGTCATGCTGCCCGGCGATGGTGTGGAACACCCGAACTTCGGCAACATCGTCCACGACCTGGTGCTGCTCCACAGCCTGGGCGTGCGGCTGGTGCTGGTGCACGGTTCGCGCCCACAGATCGAGGCGCGCCTTGAAGCGCGCGGTCTGACCCCGGCTTACCACGAAGGCTTGCGCATCACCGATGCTGCAACGCTGGAATGTGTGATCGACGCGGTCGGCCACTTGCGCATTGCTATCGAGGCGCGCCTGTCCATGGACATGGCCTCGTCGCCGATGCAGGGCTCGCGCCTGCGGGTGGCCAGCGGCAACCTGGTTACGGCGCGGCCGATCGGCGTGCTCGAAGGCGTGGATTACCACCACACCGGCGAAGTGCGTCGGGTCGACCGCAAGGGCATCAATCGCCTGCTGGACGAGCGCTCCATTGTGTTGCTGTCGCCCCTGGGCTATTCGCCTACCGGTGAGATCTTCAACCTGGCCTGCGAGGACGTCGCCACCCGCGCCGCCATCGACCTGGGCGCTGACAAGCTGCTGCTGTTCGGCGCCGACCTGGGCCTGATTGATGAAAACGGCCGCCTGGTGCGTGAACTGCGCCCGCAGCAAGTGCCGGCGCATCTGCAGCGGTTGGGCAACAACTATCAAGCCGAGCTTTTGGATGCCGCCGCCGAGGCCTGCCGTGGCGGGGTAGGGCGCAGCCATATTGTCAGCTACGCCGAAGATGGCGCTTTGCTCACCGAGCTGTTCACCCGGGACGGCGGCGGTACGCTGGTGGCCCAGGAACAATTCGAGCTGGTGCGTGAAGCGGCGATTGAAGACGTCGGCGGTTTGCTCGACCTGATCAGCCCACTGGAAGAGCAGGGCATCCTGGTACGCCGCTCGCGGGAGGTGCTGGAGCGTGAGATCGAGCAGTTCAGCGTGGTGGAGCGCGAAGGCATGATCATCGCCTGTGCGGCGTTGTATCAGATCGCCGATTCGGACGCTGGCGAGCTGGCGTGCCTGGCGGTGAACCCGGAATACCGCCATGGCGGGCGCGGTGATGAGCTGCTGGAGCGCATCGAGACCCGTGCGCGGGCCCAGGGTTTGAAGACGCTGTTCGTGCTTACCACGCGGACCGCCCACTGGTTCCGTGAGCGCGGGTTTGTGCCGAGCAGCGTGGATCGCCTGCCATCGGCGCGGGCGTCGCTGTACAACTATCAGCGTAATTCGAAGATTTTCGAGAAGGCTCTCTAAACGCTGTTTCGCAAGTGAAGCTGCTCCAAATGTGGGAGCGGGCTTGCTCGCGAAAGCGGAGTATCAGTCAATACATGTGTGGCTGATACACCGTCTTCGCGAGCAAGCCCGCTCCCACATTATTGGAATGTGTTTATTCTTTGATAAATTTGTCGGTCACAAACGCCGAATAGTCCGGCAGCACCGTCTCGACCTTACCCTGTTCCTTCAAGAATTTCGCCGTTTCCGCAATCGCCTTCGCCGTGCCGCCTTTCAGCAGTGCGTCGGTTTGCTGTGCCTGGGCATCCGGAAATGTGGTGCCGGCCAGCAGCTCAGGAATGTCTGAGGCATTCGAACCTGTCAGTTTGGCGATTTTCTGCACTGGCTCCGAATCCATCGTCCAGCTGTCTTTATGGGCGGCATAGTCGGCGAACGAGTCCAGGGTGACCTTGGCAAACTTGGCCACTACGTCAGGATGTTTTTCCGCAAAATCCTTGCGTGCCACCCACACTTCAAACGTCGGTGCGCCCCACTGACCCACTTGGGCCGCGTCTGTCAGGGTCTTGCCGGTTTTTCGGATCTCGCCCAATGCCGGTGACCACACAAAGGCGCCGTCGATATCCCCGCGTTTCCATGCGGCGGCAATTTCGGCGGGTTGCAGGTTCACCACTTTGACTTTCTTAGTGTCCAGACCCCAATGCTTCAGCGCGCCGAGCAGGCTGTAATGAGAGGTTGAGACAAAGGGCGTGGCGATGGTTTTACCCACCAGGTCTTGCGGTTTGTCGATACCGCTGCCATTGCGCACCACCAACGCTTCAGAAGTGTTGATCTGCGCCGATACGATAAACGCGACGATAGGCAGATTGCGCGAAGCGGCTGCGGCGAGAGGGCTGGAACCGAGGTTGCCGATTTGCACATCACCCGAGGCGATTGCGGTTACAACTTCCGGCCCACTGTTGAATCGGCGCCAGGCAATTTTCTCACCAATGGCTTTTTCATACAGGCCATCGGCCTGGGGGACCTTGCTGGGATCGATGCCGGTTTGGTAGCCGATGGTTAAATCGGCGGCTTTGACACCAAAAGAAAGTATTAGTGACACAAAAACTGTAACAAATTGACGGGAGGATGTGCCTTTAGCCATGATGGCGTCGCCTTTTTGATCGTGGGTGACGTATGCAGCGGTACGGCCACACTAATCGATATAAAAAAGCGCTAACAAATACCCTTTAGGAATTAGCTTATGGAGCGTCTTGTCTATGCTGACGGGCTCGCCTCATGAAAAGGCTTATTCCTGAATCGTATGAAAAAGAATGAAACAATTCTTTTTGGGTGTATGAAAAACTCATTACCCTGCAGGGACCAAATCAACGGTGGTTAGACGAAGGTAGTAGACACACAAGGTTACGATTGACTTGTCAGTCACTATCCGGTGCTAATCGCGCATCTGTGGATCGAGGGCGTCAGACCCGAGACCAAAGAAATACAAAAATTAGAAACGAGAGGAGCGGTACATGAAGAAGTCCACCTTGGCATTGGCTGTAGCGTTGGGCGCAATCGCCCAGCAAGCAGGCGCTGCCGGTTTCATCGAAGACAGCAAGGCCACACTGGGTCTGCGTAACTTTTACATCAACACCGATAACCGTGACGGCCACCCTAGTGCCACTTCCAACACCCGTAGCAAAAACGCTGAATGGGGCCAAGGCTTCGACCTGCGTTTCATCTCGGGCTACACCCAAGGTACCGTTCAGTTCGGTGTTGATGCGATCGGTCTGTACGGCGTGCGTTTGGATTCAAGCCGTGCTGATCACGGTAACTACACCGGCACTGCTTCCGGCGGCACCGTGTTCCCAAGCGACGGCAACAAGGCTGTCAACGATTACGCCAGCCTTGGTGTAACAGGTAAGGTCAAAGTCTCGCAAACCGAACTGAAGCTGGGCACTCTGCAGCCTAAGCTGCCAGTTATTGTGACGAACGATGGTCGTTTACTGCCTCAAACGTTCCAAGGTGGCCAGATCACCACCAACGACATCAAGGATTTGACTCTGGTTGCCGGCCAGGTGGAAAAGGCCAAGGGCCGTAACTCCAGCAACAACGAAAACCTGTCGATCGGCGGTGCCAACGGTAGCTCGAACTACAACGCTGGCAAGTTCACCAACAAGTTCTACTACGCCGGTGGTGACTACAAGCTGACCAAGGACCTGACTGCCCAGTACTACTACGGCAATCTGGAAGACTTCTACAAACAGCACTTCCTGGGTCTGACCCACAACTGGGCAATCGGCCCGGGCGTCTTGAAGTCTGACCTGCGTTATTTCAACAGCTCGGATGATGGTAAGAACGGCGATACCGCTGCCTACTTCTCCAGTGGTAACTACAACAACTTCAACGCCGGTAAAGGCAAGGTCGACAACAACCTGTACAGCGGCTTGTTCCTGTACACCGTTGCCGGTCACACCTTCGGTGGCGGTTATCAGGTCAGCAATGGCAGCAGCGACTTCCCTTGGTTGAACCAGGGTGACGGCTCGTCGGCTTACATCACTACCGACATGCAGATCCAGAAGTTTGCCCGCGCCGGCGAGCGTACCTGGCAGGCACGTTACGCTTACGATTTCGCCAAAGTTGGCGTACCAGGCCTGACGGCCGGTGTTGTATACCTCAAGGGTAGCGACATCGACACCATCGCCAACAACGCTGGTCGTGCTGAAACCACCGGCCAGTCCGAGTGGGAACGCGACATCACCGTTGCCTACGTGATCCCAGAAGGCCCGCTGAAAAACCTCGGTGTTGCCTGGAAAAACGCGATGTGGCGTACCGACCTGGCGAACACCCGTTCCCAGGACGAAAACCGTCTGATCGTCAGCTACTCGCTGCCACTGTTCTAGTAGCGTGAAGCTGTTGTAAGACTGTAAACCTTGCCCGGCGCAATGCCGGGCAAGGTGTTTTACTTTCAAGTCGGGCTAAACCCCCGCAAGCCCTTCCTGAACCCCTCTTTGTACAGCGTCTCAAGGCCTTCTCGAACCTTGGAAACGATGGTGCTCCTCGCCGGTTCCCGCGTCCAATGAACAGATTTTTAATATTCCTTTATCGTCTAGATAAATCGATATTTATTCTTTTTAAATAATCGGTAATCCATGCACAGTGGGCTCCATAAGCACTCACCAGGAGCCACACCATGAGCCTAAGACTGGGCGACATCGCCCCCGACTTTGAACAGGATTCCAGCGCCGGCAAGATTCGCTTCCACGAATGGCTGGGCGACAGCTGGGGTGTGTTGTTTTCCCACCCGGCAGACTTCACCCCGGTGTGCACCACCGAGCTGGGCTTTACCGCCAAGCTCAAGGACGAATTCGCCCAACGCGGCGTCAAGGCCATCGCCCTGTCGGTGGACCCGGTGGACTCGCACCACAAGTGGATCGAAGACATCAATGAAACCCAGAACACCCTCGTCAACTTCCCGATCCTGGCCGATGCCGACCGCAAGGTCTCCGACCTGTATGACCTGATCCACCCGAACGCCAGTGACACCCTCACCGTGCGTTCCTTGTTCGTGATCGACCCGAACAAAAAGATTCGCCTGACCATCACCTACCCGGCCAGCACCGGCCGCAACTTCCATGAAATCCTGCGGGTTATCGACTCGCTGCAGCTGACCGACAACCACAAGGTCGCCACCCCCGCCAACTGGCAGGACGGTGATGAGGTAGTGATTGTGCCGTCGCTCAAGGATGAGGAAGAGATCAAGAAGCGCTTTCCGAAGGGTTACCGTGCGGTGAAGCCGTACCTGCGGCTTACCCCCCAGCCCAACCGCTGAGGCGCATACCGCCATCGCGGGCAAGCCCGGCTCCCACAGTTGACCGCATTCCCCTGTGGGAGCCGGGCTTGCCCGCGATAGCGGCGGTACAGGCCCCAAAGAATTTGAGTTGGCACCGAATCACAATGCAAGGGTTTTCAGGCCGTTTCGACGGCCTTTTTTTTCGCCTGGCGATTCTTGATTCGCATATTCTTTCATGGAATAAACAAATGAAAAAATAAGATTTAAAGATATATAAATATGCTGATAGGGTCTGTTCCATCTTGGCGCCATCGCCACACAGCGAACCGCCGACACTTGCTCAAGGAATTTCCTACATGCTGGTCGTAACACTTGGAGGCAGTCCCAGCCAGCGTTCCCGCTCCGGGGTGTTGCTGGATAAAACCCGTCAGTGGTTGCAAGACAAAGGCGTAGAAGTGGTGAGTTACCAGATACGGGACTTCCCGGCTGAAGACCTGCTGCACGCCCGCTTCGACAGCCCCAAGGTCATTGACCTGCTGCAGCAAGTGGCTAACGCGGATGGCCTGGTAATCGCTACGCCGGTGTACAAGGCGTCGTTCTCCGGCGCGCTGAAAACCGTGCTGGACCTGCTGCCCGAGCGCGCCCTGGCCCACAAGATCGTGTTGCCGATGGCCACCGGTGGCAGCATCGCCCACATGCTGGCGGTGGACTACGCGTTGAAACCGGTGCTGTCGGCGCTGAAAGCCCAGGAATTGCTGCACGGCATCTTTGCCGAGGACAGCCAGATCGCTTACGGCGAAGGCAGCGCACAGGCGCAACTGGTGCCGGTGCTTGAGCATCGCTTGCATGAGGCCCTGGAAACCCTTTACGGCGCCATGGCGCGTCGCCCGAAACCGCTGGACCCCCATGTGTTGAATGAACGTTTGTTGAGTGCTCGCTGGAGCATTTAAGCCTTACCGGATTTTGTAGTACTCACCTTACTCAGCCGCCAACGGCCAAGCAGGTGCAGCCAACCCCCTAATCGCACTATTTGGAGAGAGCGCCATGCGCACTGTCATCTTGCGTCGTGGTCTGGTCGCACTGTTTGCTGCGGCTGTGTCCTTCGGCGCCATGGTTCAAGCCCAGGCTGCCGAAACCCTGCGTATCGGTTATCAGAAGTACGGCACCCTGGTGCTGCTCAAGGCCAAGGGCACCCTGGAAAAACGCCTGGCCGCCCAGGGCGTACAGGTGCAATGGACCGAGTTTCCCGGCGGCCCGCAACTGCTTGAGGGCCTGAACGTCGGCTCCATCGACTTCGGCGTCACCGGCGAGACCCCGCCGGTGTTCGCCCAGGCGGCCGGTGCCGATCTGCTCTACGTGGCCTACGAGCCACCGGCGCCGACCAGCGAAGCGATCCTGGTGCCGAAAGACTCGCCGATCAAATCCGTGGCTGAGCTCAAAGGCAAGAAAGTCGTGCTCAACAAAGGCTCCAACGTGCACTACCTGCTGGTGCGTGCGCTGGAAGATGCCGGCCTGAAATACACCGACGTGCAGACCGTATTCCTGCCGCCCGCCGATGCCCGCGCCGCGTTCGAGCGTGGCAGCGTGGATGCGTGGGTGATCTGGGACCCGTACCAGGCCGCCGCCGAGAAACAACTGCAAGCGCGCACCCTGCGTGACGGTACCGGCATCGCCGATAACCACCAGTTCTACCTGGCCACCAAGCCGTACGCCGAAAAGCATCCGGAAGTGGTCAAGGCGTTGATCGAAGAAGTGCGCGCCGTGGGCGAATGGTCCAAGGCCAATCCGCAGGAAGTCACCGAACAAGTGGCACCGCTGCTCGGCCTGCCGGCTGATATCACCCTGACCTCGGTGAAACGCCAAGGCTACGGCGCGCTGTTCCTGACCCCGGAAGTGGTCGCCGCGCAGCAAAAAATCGCTGACAGCTTCTACCAACTCAAATTGATCCCCAAACCCTTGAACATCAAGGACGTGATCTGGACGCCGCCCGCCGCCGTAGCCAAAGCGCCGTAATCCGACTTCTTCAGGAGACAACTCCATGAGCCTCAATATTTTCTGGTTCCTGCCTACCCACGGCGACGGCCATTACCTTGGCACCGCCGAAGGCGCTCGCGCCGTTGATCACGGTTATCTGCAACAAGTGGCCCAGGCTGCAGACCGCCTGGGTTTCGGCGGGGTGCTGATCCCTACCGGGCGCTCTTGCGAAGACTCGTGGCTGGTGGCTGCCTCGTTGATCCCGGTGACCCAGCGTTTGAAATTCCTTGTTGCACTGCGCCCCGGGATCATTTCCCCGACGGTGGCTGCGCGTCAGGCTGCGACCCTGGACCGTTTGTCCGGTGGGCGTGCGCTGTTCAATCTGGTGACTGGGGGTGACCCGGAAGAACTGGCCGGCGACGGTTTGTTCCTCAGCCATGAAGAGCGCTACCAGGCGTCGGTGGAATTCACCCGCATCTGGCGCCGTGTGCTGGAAGGCGAAACCGTGGATTACGACGGCGAACACATCAGCGTCAAAGGCGCCAAGCTGCTTTACCCGCCGATCCAGCAACCGCGTCCGCCGCTGTACTTCGGTGGTTCCTCCGAAGCGGCCCAGGACCTGGCAGCCGAACAGGTGGAAATGGTCCTGACCTGGGGCGAGCCACCGGCCGCGGTCGCGGAAAAAATCGCGCAGGTGCGGGCCAAGGCCGCCAAACTCGGGCGAACCGTGCGTTTCGGCATTCGCCTGCATGTGATCGTGCGTGAAACCAACGATGAAGCGTGGAAAGCCGCCGACAAACTGATCTCCCATCTGGACGACGACACCATCGCCCGTGCCCAGGCCTCCCTGGCGCGCTTCGATTCCGTCGGCCAGCAGCGCATGGCCGCCTTGCACGGCGGTAACCGCGACAACCTCGAAGTCAGCCCCAACCTGTGGGCTGGCGTCGGCTTGGTGCGCGGTGGCGCAGGCACCGCGCTGGTGGGCGATGGCCCGACGGTTGCGGCGCGGGTCAAGGAATACGCGGACCTGGGCATCGACACCTTTATTTTCTCCGGTTATCCGCATTTGGAAGAGTCGTATCGCGTCGCGGAACTGCTGTTCCCGCACCTGGATATCGAACGTTTCGAGCTGCCGAAAAGCGCCGGGTACGTCAGCCCGTTTGGTGAAATGGTCGCCAACGACATCCTTCCCAAAGCTGCGTCACAAAGTTGAGGTGACGCCATGAACTTCGAAAAATTAAGCCACCGTGTGGCGCCCTGGGTCCTGCCGGTTTTATTGCTGGCGGTGTGGCAGTTGTCGGTGTCGGCGGGCTGGTTGTCGACGCGCATCCTGCCAGCACCGAGTGCGGTGATTGAGGCCGGGATCAACCTGGTGGCCAGCGGCGAAATCTGGACGCACCTGGCCATCAGCGGCTGGCGTGCCGGCCTGGGCTTCGTGATCGGCGGCAGCATCGGCCTGGCGTTGGGTTTTATCACCGGCCTGTCGAAATGGGGCGAGCGCCTGCTGGACAGCTCGGTGCAGATGATCCGCAACGTGCCGCACCTGGCGCTGATTCCGCTGGTGATCCTGTGGTTCGGGATTGACGAGACCGCGAAGATTTTCCTGGTCGCCCTTGGCACGCTGTTCCCGATCTACCTGAACACCTACCACGGCATCCGCAACGTCGACCCGGCGCTGGTTGAGATGTCGCGCAGCTACGGTTTGTCCGGGTTCAGCCTGTTCCGTCAGGTGATCCTGCCGGGCGCGCTGCCTTCGATCCTGGTGGGCGTGCGTTTTGCCCTGGGCTTTATGTGGCTGACGCTGATCGTGGCGGAAACCATCTCGGCCAGCTCCGGTATCGGTTACCTGGCGATGAACGCCCGTGAATTCCTGCAAACCGACGTAGTGGTGCTGGCCATCGTCATGTACGCCATCCTCGGCAAGCTGGCCGACCTGGCCGCTCGTGGCCTGGAGCGTGTATGGCTGCGCTGGCACCCGGCTTACCAAGTGAATAAAGGAGGTGCGGCATGACCGCTCAACAACCTCCGCGCCTGCTCAAAGGGATCCCGCTGGCGGTGCGCAAGCTGCGCAAAGCCTTTGGTGCGCGGGAAGTGCTCAAGGAAATCGATCTGCATATTCCGGCAGGTCAGTTTGTGGCTGTGGTCGGTCGCAGCGGTTGCGGCAAAAGTACCTTGCTGCGCCTGCTGGCCGGGCTGGACAAAGCCAGCGGCGGCGAGTTGCTGGCCGGTTCCGCGCCCCTGAGCGAAGCGATTGAAGACACGCGGTTGATGTTCCAGGAAGCACGTCTGCTGCCGTGGAAAAAGATCATCGACAACGTGGGCCTGGGCCTCAAAGGCAACTGGCGCCCCAAAGCGCTGGAAGCCCTGGAGGCGGTCGGCCTGGCCGAGCGCGCCAATGAGTGGCCGGCGGCCCTGTCCGGTGGCCAGAAGCAACGCGTGGCCCTGGCCCGTGCGCTGATCCACCAACCGCGCCTGTTGCTGCTGGATGAGCCGTTGGGCGCACTGGATGCCCTGACCCGCATCGAGATGCAGCAACTGATCGAGAACCTCTGGCAGAAGCACGGTTTTACCGTGCTGCTGGTCACCCACGACGTCAGCGAAGCCGTGGCGATTGCCGACCGTGTGATCCTGATCGAAGACGGCGAAATCGGCCTCGACCTGATCGTCGACCTGCCGCGCCCGCGTGCCCGGGGCTCACATCGCCTGGCTGCGCTGGAAGCCGAAGTGCTTAACCGTGTGTTGTCGTTGCCCGGCACGCCGCCGGAACCCGAACCTGTTTCACCGCTGCCTACGCAATTGCGTTGGGCGCAATAACTCACTTGTCCCATGAAGGAAGAACAACATGACTATTAAAGCCATCAACGTGCGTAACCAATTCAAAGGTACCATCAAGGAAATCGTCGAAGGCGATGTGCTGTCGGAAATCGACGTGCAGACCGCGTCCGGCATCGTGACGTCCGTGATCACCACCCGCTCGGTCAAAGAGCTGGAACTGGTGATTGGCAGCGAAGTGATTGCCTTCGTCAAGTCCACCGAGGTGTCGATCGCCAAGTTGTGATTGGTGGCCTTCAAACCGCTATCGCAGGCAAGCCAGCTCCCACATTTGAATGTGTTCACAGGTCAACATGTGGGAGCGGGCTTGCCCGCGAAGAGGCCGGCCCACTTAACGCTTGGGCAAGTACGGCGGCAAATACAGCCCCACATACGCATCAAACACCCGCATTCCTTCCTCCGCCATGCGCGGCGTAATCTGCCCATGCTGATGCACCGAACGCGCATACACGCGGTCGCTCAGTTCCAGGGCCAGTGCAAACACGTCCACATCGCTGGGTAGCGTCGGCACTTCGAAATGGCGGTTGAACACTTCCAGCATCAAATCCCCCAACTCCAGATCATGCTGGCGGTCGGCCTGAGTCACCTCGGTGAGCCCATGCTGGGCCAGAATCAACTGGCGTGCGGCGGCGTCCTGGTCATAGATGGTGAGCATGCGTTGCTCGACGATGCAGGACAGGTCCCGCCAGTGCTTGAGTGAGGTGTGTTCGATAGGCGCCTGGATGGCTGCGCGGAATGCCGCGTGGACGTCAGCGGTCAGCGCCTCCAGCAGCGCCGGCACACTGGCGAAAAAGTGATACACCGACGACGGCGGAATCTGCGCCCGCTCGGCCACGCTGTAGATCGACAAACCGGCTACGCCTTCGGCGGCCAGCAAGGTGCGGGCGGCGTCGAGGATCGCGTCGATCCGGGCCTGGCTGCGGGCGCGGGGTTTGCGAGGGGCGGCGGGGCGGGTGGTCATGGAAGTCTCCTACAAGGCAGAGCGCATTGTACGCAGAGCCTGAGGATGGTCCATAGGGTGTCGCTAGCGGGGCTTTTGTGGCGGGCGGGCTTGTTGTGGCGAGCGGGCTTGCCCGCGTTGGGGCGCGAAGCGGCCCTATTAAGGCCGCCGCGTTTTTCCAGATACAACTAGGGGGCAGGGTTTGGGGCTGCTTCGCAGCCCAACGCGGGCAAGCCCGCTCGCCACAACAAGCGCGCTCTGCACAACAAGCCCGTTCGGCATAACGAGCCTGAGCCCTGCAACCGCTTACACGGTATGCAGATACCAGTTGTACTCAAGGTCGGAGATGGAGTGTTCGAACTCTTCCAGCTCACTTTCCTTACAGGCAACGAAGATATCGATGTATTTAGGATCGATGTACTTGGCCATCACCTCGCTGTCGTCCAACTCACGCAATGCATCACGCAGGTTGTTTGGCAGGCTCTGTTCGTTCTGCTCGTAGCTGTTGCCTTCCACCGGAGCACCAGGCTCGATCTTGTTGGTCAGACCGTGGTGCACACCCGCCAGGACCGAAGCCATCAGCAGGTAAGGGTTGGCGTCGGCGCCGGCCACGCGGTGTTCGATACGTACGGCATCGGACGAGCCGGTGGGTACGCGAATCGCTACGGTGCGGTTATCCAGGCCCCAGCACGGCGAGTTCGGCACGTAGAACTGTGCGCCGAAACGGCGGTAGGAGTTGACGTTAGGGCACAGGAACGCCATTTGGGCGGGTAGGGTCTCGAGCACACCGCCGATCGCGTGACGCAATGCGGCGTTCTGCTCGGGATCCTCGCTGGCAAAGATGTTCTTGCCGTCTTTGTCCAGGATCGAGATGTGTACATGCAAACCGTTGCCTGCCTGGCCTGGGTAAGGCTTGGCCATGAAGGTGGTGTCCATCTCATGGTCGTAGGCGATGTTCTTGATCAGGCGCTTGAGCAGTACGGCGTAGTCGCAGGCCTTGATCGGGTCGGCCACGTGGTGCAGGTTCACTTCGAACTGCGCCGGGGCACTTTCCTTGACGATGGCGTCGGCCGGGATGCCTTGCTCTTTGGCGCCTTCCAGGATGTCCTGGAGGCAGTCGACGTATTCGTCGAGGTCGTCGATCAGGTAGACCTGTGTCGAGTGCGGGCGTTTGCCGGAAATCGGCGAGCGGGGCGGTTGTGGGCGGCCGTTCACGTTCTCCTGGTCGATCAGGTAGAACTCAAGTTCGAAGGCGGCGCAGATGGTCAGACCGAGGTCGTCAAATTTGCTTACAACTTGGCGGAGCACTTCGCGAGGATCGGCGAAGAAAGGTTCACCTTCAAGTTCGTGCATGGTCATCAGCAGTTGCGCGGTAGGGCGCTTTTGCCAGGGTTCATTGCACAGGGTGTCGGGGATCGGATAACAGATTCGGTCAGCATCACCGATGTCCAGACCCAGGCCGGTGCTTTCCACCGTTGAGCCGTTGATATCCAGGGCAAATAAAGAGGCAGGCAGGTTAATGCCCTTCTCGTAAACCTTGTGGAGGCTGGTGCGTTCGATGCGCTTGCCGCGCACCACACCATTCATATCCGCAATTAGAAGGTCTACGTACAGAACCTCAGGATGATCCTTAAGGAACGCGTTCGCTTCGTTAAGCTGAACGGCACGCGGGGGTACCGACATGATGCAACACCTTTGTTGTTAAAAATATCAATCATTGATCTTTTCTGGTTTCAGTCAACCCGAACGGCATGCCGAAGTCAAGCGAGGCATTTTTTGCCCTAAAAAAGCGCTGCAAAGGCTTTTTTGGGGCTTTTTGGGGCGGTTTTTTGGGTTTGATGCGCTTGGGACTCGCAGGCTTGAGCGGGCCGTGTTGTATTTTTTACGGGGGTGTTGTGTAAAAAAATGAACAAGGCTAAGCTCGATTCAAACCCATAACAGCAATAATACCGGGGTGCTTCATGTGTCTCCTGCCGCCACTTGGCGTCTTGGCCTGCTCCAGACAGGCTGTGTCATCCGCTCACTCGTCCTGCGTGAACGGCTGTGCCCCGGCCAATATTCTTGACGCCCAGGCCGATCTCTTCTTTGCCTCTGCACTGCCCTCGAATTTGCCGCTGAACGGTTCCCGCGCCAGGAGCTGCTCATGATTCTGCACGACTTTGGCTTGAGGAATGCAACGCTGCAGCAAATGGCAGGTAAGCTCCTACCCTGAACGACAAAACGACGCGGATGCTGCGTCAACCAACGCCTGGCCTTTAATGGATGCCAGGAAACCCAGCCCAGAGGCATTTATGAGTAACAACCTCGACCAGCTCACCGATTGGTTGAAAGACCACAAGATCACAGAAGTCGAATGCATGATTGGCGACCTCACCGGCATCACCCGGGGCAAGATCTCGCCGACCAACAAGTTCATCGCCGAAAAAGGCATGCGCCTGCCCGAGAGCGTTCTGTTGCAGACCGTGACCGGCGACTATGTCGAAGACGACATCTATTACGAATTGCTCGACCCGGCCGACATCGACATGATCTGCCGCCCCGACCAGAACGCGGTGTTTCTGGTGCCCTGGGCCATCGAGCCCACCGCGCAGGTGATCCACGACACCTACGACAAGCAAGGCAACCCGATCGAGCTGTCGCCGCGCAACGTACTCAAGAAAGTCCTCAAGCTCTACGCCGACAAAGGCTGGCAGCCCATCGTGGCGCCGGAGATGGAGTTCTACCTGACCAAGCGCTGCGAAGACCCGGACTTCCCGCTGCAACCGCCCATCGGCCGTTCCGGTCGCCCGGAGACCGGTCGCCAGTCCTTCTCTATAGAAGCGGCCAACGAATTCGACCCGCTGTTCGAAGACGTCTATGACTGGTGCGAACTGCAGGAGCTGGACCTCGACACCCTGATCCACGAAGACGGCACGGCGCAGATGGAGATCAACTTCCGTCACGGTGATGCCCTGTCGCTGGCCGACCAGATTCTGGTGTTCAAGCGCACCATGCGTGAAGCCGCGCTCAAGCACAACGTGGCCGCCACCTTTATGGCCAAGCCGATGACCGGCGAGCCCGGCAGCGCGATGCACTTGCACCAGAGCATCATCGACATCGCCACCGGCAAGAACGTCTTCTCCAACGAAGACGGGACCATGAGCGAACTGTTCCTCAACCACATCGGCGGCCTGCAGAAATTCATCCCGGAGTTGCTGCCGCTGTTTGCCCCCAACGTGAACTCATTCCGCCGCTTCCTGCCCGATACCTCGGCGCCGGTAAACGTGGAGTGGGGCGAAGAAAACCGCACCGTCGGCCTGCGCGTACCGGATGCCGGCCCGCAGAACCGTCGTGTGGAAAACCGCCTGCCGGGCGCCGACGCCAACCCGTACCTGGCGATTGCCGCCAGCTTGCTGTGCGGCTACATCGGCATGGTCGAAGGCCATAACCCGAGTGCGCCGGTGGTGGGCCGTGGTTACGAGCGGCGCAACCTGCGCCTGCCGTTGACCATCGAAGACGCCCTGGAGCGCATGGAAAACAGCAAGACCATCGAGAAATACCTGGGTCAGAAATTCATCACAGGCTACGTCGCGGTCAAGCGGGCCGAGCATGAAAACTTCAAGCGCGTGATCAGTTCGTGGGAGCGGGAATTCCTGCTCTTCGCCGTCTGATGCGCCGGGCGCGCCGGGTGAAACGGCGCGCCCTTCACTGAAAAGTCTAGGAGATTGGTATGTCCAGCAACAACCCGCAAACCCGTGAATGGCAAGCTTTGAGCAGCGATCACCACCTGGCGCCGTTCAGCGACTTCAAGCAATTGAAAGAGAAAGGCCCACGGATCATCACCAAAGCCCATGGCGTTTACCTGTGGGACAGCGAAGGCAACAAGATCCTCGACGGCATGGCCGGCCTGTGGTGCGTGGCGATCGGTTACGGTCGCGATGAACTGGCTGACGCTGCCGCCAAGCAGATGAAAGAACTGCCGTACTACAACCTGTTCTTCCAGACCGCTCACCCGCCGGTGCTGGAATTGGCCAAGGCCATTTCCGACATCGCGCCCGCCGGCATGAATCACGTGTTCTTCACCGGTTCCGGCTCCGAAGGCAACGACACCATGTTGCGTATGGTCCGCCACTACTGGGCGATCAAGGGCCAGCCAAACAAGAAAACCATTATTGCCCGCAAGAACGGCTACCACGGTTCCACCGTGGCCGGTGCCAGCCTGGGCGGCATGACCTATATGCATGAACAGGGCGATTTGCCGATCCCGGGCATCACCCATATCGCCCAGCCGTACTGGTTTGGCGAGGGCGGCGACATGAGCCCCGAAGAATTCGGCGTGTGGGCCGCCAACCAGCTGGAAGAGAAGATTCTGGAGCTGGGCGTGGACACCGTCGGTGCCTTTATTGCCGAGCCGATCCAGGGCGCCGGCGGCGTGATCGTGCCGCCCGCCACCTACTGGCCGCGCATCAAGGAAATCCTCGCCAAGTACGACATCCTGTTTGTCGCCGACGAAGTGATCTGCGGTTTCGGCCGTACCGGCGAGTGGTTCGGCAGTGATTTCTACGACCTCAAGCCGCACATGATGACCATCGCCAAGGGCCTGACCTCGGGTTACATCCCTATGGGCGGCTTGATCGTGCGCGACGAAGTGGTCGAGGTGCTCAATGAAGGCGGCGACTTCAACCACGGCTTCACTTACTCCGGCCACCCGGTGGCAGCGGCGGTGGCCCTGGAAAACATCCGCATCCTGCGCGATGAAAAAATCGTTAACCGCGTGCACGACGAAACGGCACCGTATTTGCAGAAACGTCTGCGGGAACTGGCGGATCACCCTCTGGTGGGCGAAGTGCGCGGTGTGGGCATGCTCGGTGCCATTGAACTGGTGCAGGACAAGGCCACTCGCAAGCGTTATGAAGGCAAGGGCGTGGGCATGATTTGCCGCAACTTCTGCTTCAACAACGGCCTGATCATGCGCGCCGTGGGCGACACCATGATCATTTCGCCGCCGCTGGTGATCAGTAAGGCTGAAATCGACGAGCTGGTGACCAAGGCGCGTACGTGCCTGGACCTGACTTTGGCGGCATTGCAGGGCTAAATGCTAGGCTCAGTGCCAAGCGCACTGGGCAGTTATAAATGTAGGGGCTTTGGTTGAAAGCCGGCCCCTGAACTTGCCAGACTGTCGCCCTGTTTTGTTGCCCTCTGGAAGGGCCGTGAAACGATAAAGAACGTGGCCCAAAAAAGAAAAAATTGGAGCATCACCAAATGAAGGCATTAGGTTTGAAGAACGCTGGCAAGACCCTCCTCGCCTTGTCCCTGATGGGCGCAATGGCGGGCGCGGCCCAGGCTGACGATAAAGTGCTGCACGTCTATAACTGGTCCGACTACATTGCACCGGACACCATCGCCAACTTTGAAAAAGAGTCGGGCATCAAAGTGGTGTACGACGTGTTTGACAGCAACGAGACCCTGGAAGCCAAGTTGCTGGCAGGCAAGTCCGGCTACGACATTGTCGTGCCGTCGAACAACTTCCTCGCCAAGCAGATCAAGGCCGGTGTTTATCAGGAGCTGGACAAGTCCAAGCTGTCCAACTACGACAACCTGAACAAGTCCCTGCTTAAAGCCGTGTCGGTCAGCGACCCGGACAACAAGCACGCCTTCCCGTACATGTGGGGCTCGATCGGCATCGGTTACAACCCGGAGAAGGTCAAGGCCGCGCTGGGCGTGGACAAGATCGATTCCTGGGACGTGCTGCTCAAGCCGGAAAACATCGCCAAGCTGAAAAGCTGCGGCGTGAGCTTCCTCGATTCGCCAACCGAAATGCTGCCGGTGGCGCTGCACTACCTGGGCCTGCCGACCGACACCCAGAAGAAAGAAGACCTCAAGCAAGCCGAGGCCCTGTTCCTCAAGCTGCGCCCTTCGATCGGCTACTTCCACTCGTCCAAGTACATCTCGGACCTGGCCAACGGCAACATCTGCGTCGCCGTGGGTTACTCGGGTGACATTGAACAAGCCAAATCCCGCGCTGCTGAAGCCGGTGGCAAGGTCAAGGTTGCCTACGACATTCCGAAAGAAGGTGCTGGCAGCTTCTTCGACATGGTCGCCATCCCTAAAGACGCCGAAAACGTCGACGCCGCCTACAAGTTCATGAACTACCTGCTCAAGCCGCAAGTGATGGCCGAGATCACCAACAGCGTGCACTTCCCGAACGGTAACGAGAAAGCCACCGCTCTGGTCGACAAAGACATCACCAGCGACCCGGGCATCTACCCGCCAGCGGATGTGCAAGCCAAGCTCTACGCCATTGCGGACTTGCCGGCTGCGACCCAGCGTGAAATGACACGCAGCTGGACCAAGATCAAATCGGGCAAATAAGCCTTGAAACCTGTGGGAGGGGGCTTGCTCCCTCCCACAAATTAAATGACAAAAAGTTTTGCCGGATCGGTTTATCGAGGGTAAGTTGCGCGCCGGTTTTGTTGCCGGGCAACAACTTCGGGCCCAACTATTTAAGAGGACCTCCACTTGCCATTTTCTTTATTTCGCAAAGCCTTGCTGGTGGGTGCAGGTATCACGCTGGCTGTCAGCGTGCAGGCCGCATCGACGGTGCATGTTTATAACTGGTCGGACTACATTGGCCCCGAAACCCTGGCCGACTTCGAAAAGGCCACTGGCATCAAGCCCGTGTATGACGTGTTTGATTCCAATGAAACCCTGGAAGGCAAGTTGCTCGCCGGGCGTACCGGCTACGACGTGGTGGTGCCGTCCAACCATTTCCTCGGCAAGCAGATCAAGGCCGGGGCGTTTCAGAAACTCGACAAGTCATTGCTGAGCAACTACGCCAACCTCGACCCGGCGTTGCTCAAGCGCCTGGAAAAGAACGACCCGGGCAACCAGTACGCCGTGCCGTACCTGTGGGGCACCAATGGCATCGGTTACAACGTCGATAAAGTGAAAGAAGTGCTCGGTGTCGACCATATCGACTCCTGGGCTGTGCTGTTCGAGCCAGAGAACATGAAGAAGCTGGCGAGTTGCGGTGTGTCGTTCATGGACTCGGCGGATGAAATGCTGCCGGCGGTGCTCAACTACATGGGCCTGAACCCCAACAGCACCAACCCTGAAGACTACAAGAAGGCCGAAGAAAAGCTGCTGAAAGTGCGGCCCTACGTGACGTATTTCCACTCTTCCAAGTACATCTCCGACCTGGCCAACGGCAACATCTGCGTGGCTGCCGGGTTCTCCGGTGATGTGTTCCAGGCCAAGGCCCGTGCGGCTGAGGCGGGCAAGGGCGTGAACATCGCCTACGCGATTCCGAAAGAAGGCGGCAACTTGTGGTTTGACGTGTTGGCGATTCCCAAGGATGCGACCAACGTCAAAGAGGCCCACGCCTTTATCAACTATTTGCTGCAACCTGAGGTGATCGCCCAGGTCAGTGATTACGTCGGTTACGCCAACCCTAACCCGGGGGCGGACAAACTGATGGAGCAATCGATACGCACCGACGAAGCGGTTTACCCACCGCAGGCGGTTCTCGACCGGACATTTGTCAACTTCGAGCTACCCCCGAAAGTGCAACGTTTAATGACCCGTAGCTGGACCAAGGTCAAGACGGGCAAGTAAGGCTAAAACTATCCAAGGCTGGCCCGTATTGGGCGAGCTGCACTCTTTTTGGGAGTTTCGTAAATGGCAGTTGCCTCCGGCGCCTATAAGAAAGCCCTCGAGGGCGACCAGACACCGAAAAAGGTGCTGGTCAAAATCGACCGGGTCACGAAGAAGTTCGACGAGACGATTGCCGTGGACGACGTGTCCCTGGAAATCAAGAAAGGCGAGATCTTCGCCTTGCTCGGCGGCTCGGGTTCGGGCAAATCCACCTTGCTGCGCATGCTCGCGGGCTTTGAACGGCCGACCGAAGGCCGCATCTACCTCGACGGTGTGGACATCACCGATATGCCGCCCTACGAGCGGCCGATTAACATGATGTTCCAGTCCTACGCCCTGTTCCCGCACATGACCGTGGCGCAGAACATCGCCTTCGGCCTGCAACAGGACAAGATCCCCAAGGCTGAAGTCGACGCTCGCGTGGCCGAGATGCTCAAGCTGGTACAGATGAGCCAGTACGCCAAGCGCAAGCCGCACCAACTGTCCGGTGGCCAGCGCCAGCGTGTGGCCTTGGCGCGCTCCCTGGCCAAGCGCCCGAAACTGCTGCTGCTCGATGAGCCGATGGGCGCCCTCGACAAGAAACTGCGCTCGCAGATGCAGCTGGAGCTGGTGGAGATCATCGAGCGCGTCGGCGTGACCTGCGTGATGGTGACCCACGACTAGGAAGAGGCCATGACCATGGCCGAGCGCATCGCGATCATGCACCTGGGCTGGATCGCCCAGATCGGCAGCCCGATCGACATCTACGAAACCCCTACCAGCCGCCTGGTGTGCGAGTTCATCGGCAACGTCAACATCTTCGACACCCAGGTGGTGGACGACGCCGAAGGCCACGCCGTGCTCAAGTGCGCCGACCTCGACCGCGACATCTACGTGGGCTACGGCATCGCCACGTCGGTGGAAGACAAGTCGGTGACCTACGCGATTCGCCCGGAAAAACTGCTGGTGACCACCGAAATGCCGACCTGCGAGCACAACTGGTCGAGCGGCAAGGTGCATGACATCGCCTACCTCGGCGGGCACTCGGTGTTCTACGTGGAACTGCCGAGCGGCAAGCTGGTGCAGTCCTTCGTGGCCAATGCTGAACGCCGTGGGCAGCGTCCGACCTGGGGCGACCAGGTTTACGTGTGGTGGGAAGACGACAGCGGCGTGGTACTGCGCTCATGAACATGAAGAAGCTCAAGCGCCGCCTGCAACGAATAACCCCCAGTGGCCGTCACGCGGTCATTGGTATTCCCTTCCTGTGGCTGTTCCTGTTCTTTGCGCTGCCGTTCTTTATCGTCTTGAAGATCAGCTTTGCCGAGGCCGATGTGGCGATCCCGCCTTACACCGAGATCTACACCTTCGTTGAGCAGAAACTCCAGCTGGTGCTGAACCTGGGCAACTACGCGATGCTCGGCGACGACGAGTTGTACATCGCCGCGTACCTGGGCTCGCTGAAGATGGCGTTTTTCAGCACGATTTTGTGTCTGCTGATCGGCTACCCGATGGCCTACGCCATTGCCAGTGCGCGCAAGGAGATGCAAACCGTGCTGGTGCTGCTGATCATGATGCCGACCTGGACCGCGATCCTGATCCGCGTGTATGCGTGGATGGGCATCCTCAGCAACAACGGCCTGCTCAATGGTTTCCTGATGTCCATGGGGTTGATCAACGAACCGCTGCAGATCCTCAACACCAACATTGCGGTGTACATCGGCGTGGTCTATTCGTACCTGCCGTTCATGATCCTGCCGCTGTACGCCAACCTGGTGAAGCACGACCAGAGCCTGCTGGAAGCCGCGTCGGATCTGGGCTCAAGCACCTTCAACAGCTTCTGGAAAATCACCGTGCCGCTGTCCAAGAACGGCATCATCGCCGGCTGCATGCTGGTGTTTATCCCGGTGGTGGGCGAGTTCGTGATCCCGGAACTGCTGGGCGGCCCGGAAACCCTGATGATCGGTAAAGTGTTGTGGCAAGAATTCTTCAACAACCGTGACTGGCCGGTGGCCTCTGCCCTGGCGGTGGTGATGCTGGCGATCCTGATTGTGCCGATCATCCTGTTCAACCGCAGCCAAGCCAAA
Source organism: Pseudomonas poae (assembly GCA_028869255.1). Lineage (NCBI taxonomy): Bacteria > Pseudomonadati > Pseudomonadota > Gammaproteobacteria > Pseudomonadales > Pseudomonadaceae > Pseudomonas > Pseudomonas poae. The sequence goes on from CP110972.1 coordinate 6,162,023, forward strand.
GAGATGGAGGGCAAAATATGAAGCGCTTCAGTTTCTCCAGCTTCATGCTGGTGGCGGGGTTGTTGTTTATCTACCTGCCGATGCTGATCCTGGTGATCTACTCGTTCAACGAATCCAAACTGGTGACGGTGTGGGGCGGGTGGTCGATCAAGTGGTACGTGGGCCTGCTGGACAACACTCAACTGATGGGCTCGGTGGCGCGCTCCCTGGAAATCGCCTGCTACACGGCGGTGGCCGCAGTGGCGCTGGGTACATTGGCGGCATTCGTGCTGACGCGCATCAGCCAGTTCAAGGGCCGCACGCTGTTCGGCGGCCTGGTGACCGCGCCGTTGGTGATGCCGGAAGTGATCACCGGTCTGTCGCTGTTGCTGCTGTTTGTGGCGATGGCGCAGATGATCGGCTGGCCCCAGGAGCGTGGCATCGTCACCATCTGGATCGCCCACACCACCTTCTGTGCGGCGTACGTGGCGGTGGTGGTGTCGGCGCGCTTGCGTGAGCTGGACCTGTCGATCGAAGAAGCGGCCATGGACCTGGGCGCACGGCCGTGGAAGGTGTTCTTCCTGATCACCATCCCGATGATCGCGCCGTCGCTGGCGGCGGGCGGCATGATGTCGTTCGCGCTGTCGCTGGATGACCTGGTGCTGGCCAGCTTCGTGTCGGGCCCGGGCTCGACCACCTTGCCGATGGAAGTGTTCTCGGCGGTGCGTCTGGGGGTCAAACCCGAGATCAACGCCGTGGCCAGCCTGATTCTGCTGGCGGTGTCGCTGGTGACCTTCCTGGTGTGGTTCTTCAGCCGGCGTGCCGAAGAACACCGCAAGAAGGCCATCCAGCAAGCGATTGAAGAAGCCGCCGCCGATGGCTGGCAGCAGCCGGACAAGCGTCGGGCGCCGGCTCCGGTCTAACTGCCGGAATGCAGTAAAAATGTGGGAGCTGGCTTGCCTGCGATAGCGGTGTGTCAGTCGACAGAAAAGTCGGCTGACAGGGCCTCATCGCAGGCAAGCCAGCTCCCACAGTTGATTGGGTTTCAAGTCAACTACGCAGCCCACGGTGACTTGCGAATCACCTCCACAAAATTCATCGGTTTGAACCCCGGCTCCTGATCCACCAGCACATCGGTTTTCACGTTGCCAAACGTGGTCTGCGGGCGATGGCGCAAGCCGTCGGCGAACGCGCAGATGATGCACTCCTTGAACCCTTCCCCGCGTGGATGCGCATGCACCACGGCTTCGCGCTGCACGCTGGAAAACGCGGCGTAGTCCATGCCCAGTACATCCATCTCGACACCGGCGGTCACCAGCGCCACGGTCGGGCGCAAATGCTGCGGCACGCCCGGTGTGGTGTGCAGGGCGATAGACAGCCACACCTGTTCGATATCGTCATCGCTCAGCCCATAAGGCTTGAGGAAGGCTGCGGCCGCATTGGCACCGTCCACTTCGAAACGCTCCTCGTCACTGCGATGGCCTGCCACCAGGCCGAGGTCGTGGAACATCGCGCCGACGTAGAGCAGCTCCGGGTTAAAGGCCAGTTGCTTGCGCTCACCGCTCAACGCGCCGAACAGAAACACCCGGCGCGAGTGGTGGTAGAGCAGGTCGGATTCGACGTCGCGGATATATTCAGTGGTGGCCTTGGCGAGGGCGCTGTCGGGGATCTGGATGCCGGCGATGGTGGTGGTCATGGTGGTTCTCCTGTGGGAAGGCTCCAGTCTGGTCGCGTGCCTGCCACCGGGCTATCGCGGCGAGGGTGCGATGTCGGCCAATGTGCCTCGATATCACGCCAGATGCGGTCAAATGTGGGAGCTGGCTTGCCTGCGATGCTGGCGACTCGGTCTGTCAGTTAGACTGGGGTGGTGCCATCGCAGGCAAGCCAGCTCCCACAGGGAGTTGTATTTATTCAGCTAGGAAAAGGAGTCTGTAGCCATGGGCAAAACCGTCGGCATCCTGATCTTCCCCGGCGTCCAGTCACTGGATGTGACCGGGCCCATGGATGTGTTCTGCGAGGCCAACCGTTTCCTGGCGCCCGAGGACCATTACCAGCTTGAAGTGATTGGTTTGGCCCATGGCATCCTGGCCGCCTCCAACGGCCTGTCATTGCAGGCTCACCGGCATTACAGCGACGCCCTGCAAGGCTATGACCTGCTGCTGGTCGCCGGCGGCCCGCAGTTGCCGTTCGAAGATTTCGGCGCGCCGTTTGATGATTGGCTGCGTGGCGCTACTGCGCGTGCGCAACGCTTCGGCTCGATCTGCAACGGCGCCTTCATGTTGGCTCGCGCCGGCTTGCTGGAAGGAAAAACCGTCACTACCCATTGGAACGATGCGGCTGATTTGGCGCGCCTGTGCCCCTCTGCCCAAGTCGAGGCTGACCGCCTGTACGTGCAGGACGGCAACCTCTACACCTCGGCCGGGGTCACGGCGGGGATCGACTTGTCGCTGTACCTGCTGGCCCAGGATCACGGCCCGGAAGTGGCGCTGAGCGTGGCCAAGCGCCTGGTGGTGTTCACCCAGCGTGCGGGCGGGCAGTCGCAGTTCAGCCCGTTCCTTACGCCCCACGCCGAAACCACCTCGGCGGTGGCGTTGGTGCAGCTGTACGTGCTGGCAAACCTGACGGGTGACCTGACCATTGCCGACCTGGCCAAGGCCGCCAACATGAGTGCGCGGAATTTCTCCCGGGTGTTTGCCCGTGAAGCGCGGATAACGCCTGCCGAGTTTGTCGAGCGGGCGCGGGTGGACGCGGCGCGGGTAATGCTCGAAAGCAGCCAGGCGCCGCTGAAGACTGTGGCCTATCAATGCGGGTTTCGCGATGCCCAGCACATGCGCAGTGTGTTCAACCGCCGGCTGGGCGTGACGCCGCAACAGTTCCGGCTCAACTTTGCGGCGCCGGTGTAGCTCAGGTTACCGGGCAGGCAATAGTTTGAGCGTGCCACGCGTATTCGCCGTCACTTCCTCATCACTGAAATGCGCCTGCTCGTAACCACCTTCGATGTAGGTTTGCGCCTGGTCGTCATAGTGCTTGTCGAACGGTACGCCGCTTTGCCCGACTGGGTTGATGGTCAGGGCGTGCGCCACATCGGCGAAGTCGATCAGGCGGCGGGTCGACGGGCCGTACGTCACCGGCCACGGCGCGGGGCCGATATTTGCCGACTGGTTGTTCGGAACTTCATGGGTGCCCGGGGCCGGGAACGGGCCGACGTTGACGATCAGGTCCAGCGGCTTTTGCGAGCCCAGCGGGTGGCCGTGAGTCAGGGTGTGGGCCTTGCCCCACTGCCATTGCGTCGGGTCATCGCCGAAGGTGGCCTTGAGGTGAGCGAGGCTGTTGTCCCAGGCGAGCTTCACCCGCTCGGCGCGCTTGCCGTCCCACCACGGCGAGTCCGCAGCGGCAGCCAGGCGGGGCAAGGCGGCATCGATGACGCGGGTGCTGAGCAGAGTCTTGAACATCGCGTCACCCAGTTTCGGGTGGAAGGTCGCATCGGCCAGGTTGAACAGGAACTGGTTAAACAGCGTGGCACTGGTGGAGTCCAGCGGGTAGTCACCTTTCCAGCTTGCGAGCTGTTCCACCAGTTTCAGCTGCGCCGGGTCCTTGACTACTTCACGCAGCACCGGCAACAGCGGCGCCAGCAGGCGCGGGCCGAAGGCGGTGGTGGTACCCAGTTGCAGGGCCTGGCTGTTGTTCACATCCCACTTCACGCTTTTGTCGCTCAACTGCGCGTTCAACTGCTGGCCACGGTCGGCCAGGTTGTAATAACCGGGGATCTCCATGCCGGTGGGCGACACGGGCTGGGCATTGGCCGACACCACATAGCCACGCGCCGGGTTTTCTTCCTGGGGGTTGGCGCTGAAGGGGTAGAAGCCGAGTTTGTCGGCCTGGGCGGTGCTGCCATCGAGGATAAAACCGGGGTTGGCGCCGGCCGGGCGAATCGGCAGCTGCGCGGCCGCCCACCAGCCGATATCGCCCTTGGCATTTGCCCACACGATATTCAGCCCCGGCGCCGACACCTTGGCGGCCGCAGCGCGGGCCTTGGCCAGCGTGTCGGCGCGGTTGAGCTGGTAGAAACCTTCGAGGATCGGGTTCTGGGTGTCGAGGAACGCCCACCACATGGCAATCGGAGTGCTGCCGGCGTTCTCGCCGAGCACGTCATTGATGATCGGGCCGTGGGGTGACCGGCGCAGCGTGAGGGTAACCGGCGCCTGGCCCTTCACGGCGATCTGTTGTTCGCTGCTGGTCATGTCGACCCACTGGCCGTGGTACCAGACCTGGTTGGGATTGCCCGGGTTGACCTTTTCGGCGATCAGGTCGAGGTCATCGTTCTGGAACATGGTCAGGCTCCAGCCGAAATCCAGGTTGTGCCCCAGGAACGCCATCGGCACCAGCGCGTTGTGATAACCGTACAGCTCGAAGCCCGGCGCCGAGAGTTGCGCCTCGTACCACACCGACGGCACCGAGAAGCGGATATGCGGGTCACCCGCCAGCAGCGGCTTGCCGCTTTTGGTGCGGCTGCCGCTGATGGCCCAGGCGTTGCTGCCCTCGAACTGCGGCAAGCCGTTGTCGGCCAGGGCCTGTTCACTGAGGGACGCGAGGGCGCCAAGCGTTCGCCAGTCACTCGCGGCCAGGTTGAGCGCGCCTTTGGGTTGCCAGTCCAGGTCGAAGACTTTCAGGTAGTCGCTGCCCAACTGGTCGCGTACGTAAGTCAGCAGTGGCTCTGTACGAAACGCAGCGGCAAAGCTGTAGGCCATGTAGCCGGCGACGCTGATGGTGTCTTCAGCGGTAAACCGCCGCTTGGGGATGCCCAGCACGTCGAACTCCATCGGGCTGGCGTGGCTGTCCTGGTACTGGTTGATGCCGTCCAGATAGGCTTGCAGGGCTTTCCATGCCGGCGAGTCATGGTCGATCTGTTCCACGTAACTCAAGGCGCGCTCACGAATGCGCAGGCTGCGGAACAACTTGTCGGTGTCGAGCAGCTTGGGGCCGAGCACCTCGGCCAGCTCGCCACGGGCCAGGCGCCGCATGATCTCCATCTGGAACAGCCGGTCCTGGGCATGCACATAGCCCAGGGCGCGATACAGGTCGGTCTCGTTTTCGGCGCGGATGTGCGGCACGCCACGGTCGTCATAACGCACCGTGACCGAACCTTGCAGGTTCGCCAGTTCTACCGTGCCCTGGCGGGTCGGTTGCTTGCTGTAGACGTACCAGCCGGCGCCTAGGGCGATCAGTACCAGCAGAACCGCGAGAACCTGCAAGACGCGCTTCATGAACATTCCTTAAGAGGGGGGGGGCGAGCTACTTATCTTTTGACCACGAACAATAGCAGCCCACCGCCAGCGTGTGCGTGGCATTCACCTCGCGCCCAGCCTCAAGCGCCTGCAAAATCGGCTCGATAAAACTGTTACTGGAATTGCACGTCAGCCCTTCACTGTAGGGCCCGAAGTACGCGAGCTTGCCCGAACGATCCCAGATTCCCACGGCCGGGCTGGCCGGCACTTGGTCGGCGCCGGGCAGGGCCGCGAGGGTTTTCATCGTGCGCAGGTTGTCGGGCAACCGGCCGTGGCTGCCGGATTTTTGCAGGGCGTAGAACTCGACGCCTTGGGGCGCGTAGTGTTCGATCAGTTCGCCCAGGTGTTGCCCGTTGCCGACGTTGCACGGGCAGGCCGGGTCCCAGAAGTGCACCAGGCGGATCGGGCCGGGGCCCGAGAGTTCGGCGGGCAGGCGCAGGGCGTCGCCGGAAAATACCGCTGTGTGTTCGCTGAAGGCGCGCAGGTAGCGGCCCTGGAACCAGTCATACGCCGCCCACAGCACGCTGGCGCAGATGATCAGGATCAGGCTCGCGAACAGGGCGGTACGGTAGGGCTGACGCATTCAGAGGTATCCTCGCAGGTCGCGTAGCTTGCCATGCTTGTCCTGACAGATGAATATCGCAGCTCGATATTCATCTTCGCCGTAAGTGTGGAACCCTTTATGCCCGTTACCTTTGACCCCGATCATCTGCGCGAAAGCTTGCGGCCTCTGGTGGATGCCCAACCGCTGAGCGCCGAGGCGCGGGTCTACCAGCGTTTCTACGGATTGGACCTGGCCGCACGCACAGTGCCGGCGGTGAGCCGCCTGGGGCGTTTTGAGGTGGATGGGTTCGAGGTGGTCGCCCAGGTGTGGTGGCCGCCTGAACCGGTGGCGACGCTGTTCATGTTTCACGGCTTCTACGACCATATGGGTTTGTATCGCCATGTGGTGGACTGGGCGCTGGACCAGGGCTTTGTGGTGATCGCCTGCGACTTGCCGGGCCATGGTTTATCCAGTGGCGAACGCGCCAGTATTGATGATTTTGCGGTGTATCAAGACGTGGTGCAGGCGTTGTTCGCCCAGGCCCTGGCGCTGCAATTACCGCAGCCCTGGCACTTGTTCGGGCAGAGTACCGGCGGCGCGGTGGTGGTGGATCACTTGCTCAACCATGGCACCGACAGTCCGGCCCAGGGTAGGACTTTTCTGCTTTCTCCGTTGGTGCGTCCACGTGCCTGGGGTTGGTCGCAAGTCAGCTATTACCTGCTGCGGCCGTTCGTCAAAGGTATTGCCCGGCGGTTCAGCGAGAACACCCACGACCCGGCGTTCAAACCGTTCCTGGAAGCCGACCCGCTGCAGCCGCGCCAGCTGCCCACCGCCTGGGTAGGCGCGCTGGCGCGCTGGATCAAGCGCATCGAAGCCGCACCGCGCAGTGCAAGGCGGCCGGTGATCGTGCAGGGTGAGGAAGATATGACGGTGGACTGGCAGCACAACTTGCGGGTGCTGCGGGGCAAGTTCGATCAGCCTGAGGTGTTGATGGTGCCGCGTGGCAGGCATCACCTGGCGAATGAGATTTCCGAGATTCGTGAAGAGTACTTCAGTTTCCTCACGGATCAACTGAAGTAACACAGTCCGAATGTGGGAGCGGGCTTGCTCGCGAATGCGGAGTGTCAGTCAACTAAGTTGCTGATTGACACACTGCATTCGCGAGCAAGCCCGCTCCCACATTGGTTACTGCGCCAGGCTGGAGGTGCTTTGGCCGACTGCCAAGCCTGCACGAATCGCTGCCAGCGCCGCCTGGTAATACGCCTTACCCTCCGGCGACTCCGCAAACGTAGCGAATTCTTCCAGCTCCGGGTCAGACAAGTCGCGATAGACGTACAGCAGCGTGTTGCTCAGATCCTTATCGATCTGCTGCATCAGCCGCTCACGCTGGCCATTCAACATACCTTGGGCCTGACCGCCGCCCAGCAAGCCGGGGATCATCTGGCTCAAGCTGTCGGCCGCCACGCCGGCGATGGCCAGGCTGACTTCCGCACCGGCTTCGCGGGCCGGCAGGGCCTGGGCCAGGTGGCCGATGATCAGGCTGCGGGTGGCGTCGGCTTCGATATGTGGCAGGCCCTGGGCGTTTTTCGCCAGTTGGTCGCGGCGCGTGGCCAGCAACTCGGCGGCGACAATCTTGCGGCCCAGGGGCGATTGGAAAAACGCCAGGGCCGGTTTTGGGTCCGCCAGGTTCTTGCGCAATTGCGCCTCGGCACGCTGGTCCATGGCCTGGGCCGCAAAGCGTTTATTGCTGTTGTCCACCAGCGCCTGGTACACCGCCGGCGGCAGGCTGTTGCGGTAGCGTTGTTGGGCGGCACTGAGGGCGTCATTGAAATGCGCACGTTGTTCGGCCCAGCCGGCGACCTTGTACAACTGGTCATGGCTGTCTGCCCAGGCGGGCAAAACGCAGAACATCAGCAAGGAAAAAAACAAACGACGCATATGGACTCCTGTCAGTCGGCCACTATTGTCCGTGTCGGGCGTAGGATTTGTCGAGAAATCCTATCAGTCGTCTGACTAAAGTTAACTCAGACGCTCGGCGGCTCTGTCGGATTCACAGGCGTATGGATACTATGCGCGCCATGCAAATACCCCTTGATCACCCCCTGCTGCAACGCATCGTCGACGACCTGGCCGAAAAAGGCTGGTCGCAGCAGAACGGCTTCCTGCCCCAGGCTCTGACCCTGGAACTGGCGGCTGAGTGCCGTAAACGTGCGGCCGAAGGGGAATTGGCTCCGGCAGCGGTGGGGCGTGGGCCGGCTCAGGAGATCCGCGAGGGCATTCGCGGGGATCATATCCAATGGCTGGAAGAGGGCGACGCGGCGGTCTGCGAGAGCTATATGGCGTTGATGGACAGCCTGCGCCTGGCGATGAACCGCGGGCTGTTCCTCGGCCTGGAAGACTTCGAAAGCCATTTCGCGATGTACCCGCCCGGGGCGTTCTACCTCAAGCACCTCGACCGCTTCCGTGACGATGACCGGCGCATGGTCTCGGCGGTGATCTACTTGAACGACGCCTGGCTGCCCGAGCACGGCGGCCAGTTGCGCATGTACCTCAAGGGCGGCGTCGAATACGATGTGGTGCCCACCGGCGGTTGCCTGGTGGTGTTCCTGTCGGGCGAGGTGCCCCACGAAGTCATGCCCGCCACGCGCGAACGCCTGTCCCTCACCGGCTGGTTTCGGCGGCGGGGCAACGAGCCGTTTTAAGCATGCAAAAGATTCTGATCAGCCGCTGCCTGCTCGGGCACAAGGTGCGCTACGACGGTGGCGCCAGCGGGCCCTTCGACCAATTGGCAGTGTGGCAGGCCGAAGGCCGTGTGATTGCGATCTGCCCGGAAGTGGCGGGCGGTTTGCCGACGCCAAGGCCATCTGCCGAGATTCCCGGCGGGCAGGGCATCGATGTGTGGGAAGGTCGTGCACAAGTGCTGACGGCCGAGGGCGAAGATTTCAGCGCCGCCTTTCTCGACGGCGCCCGCCAGGCGTTGGCGCTGGTGCAGCGCCATGGCATTCGCATCGCCATCCTCAAGGCCAATAGCCCGTCCTGCGGCAACCTGCTGACCTATGACGGCACGTTCAGCGGTGTGAAGGTCAGCGGAGAGGGGGTGACGGCGGCGTTGCTCAGGCAGCATGGCGTGCTGGTGTTCAGTGAGCTTGAGCTGGCCGAAGCGGCACTGCATCTCTCAAGCCTTGCCTAGATCAAAATGGGAGCAGGCAAGCCAGCTCCCACATTGACCGCATTTACTCAGGCTTAAACCACTTCTGCGCCAACGCTTTCAAGCGGCCATCGGCCTTCACCTGCTGCAACGCCTTGTCCAAACTGCTCTTGAACGCCGGATTACCCTTCTGGAACGGGATCGCCAGCTCCGGCTTCTCGTTATAAGCCTCACTGAAATCGAACCGATCCTGCAGCTCGGCAGTCATAGCGATATGGTTGATGGCCACGTCGTACTTGCCGCTTTCCACTCCTGGCAGCAGGTCGGTGTCATCGGTGGTGATAAACGAAGGGCGCACGTCCATCTCTTTGGCCAGTTGCTCGCCCAGTTCCACTTCGAAACCGGTGAGTTTGTCGCCTTCCTTGAAGTTGAACGGCGGGGTGTTGGCTTCGAGGGCGATGCGCAGTTCACCACGGTCGAAGACATCATCGACCAGTTCGGCGTGAGCCAAGGGGCTCAGGAGGGGAAGCAGCAGTAACAGGCCAGGCGAAAAGCGCATGGTCACTCCTAAAGAATTCGAATGTGCGAGGCGCCGTTCAGCATCGCTTTGCTATGGTGTTGAGTGCCTTGGACAGCAATTTGTCGCGAAGTTGTCATGAACCTACAGATTTCCTGGAAAAACTGGAGAAGCGAATGAAAGCCTTTTTGTCCCGTGCCACCCTGGCCTCCCTGCTGCTGGGTGCTTCGATGTTGGCCACCGCCGCCGACGGCATCCCACGCAGTGCTCCACCCGAAGGTGCCAAGGTGTTTATCGTGTCGCCCAAAGACGGCGCTACCGTCGACAAGACCTTCACCGTCAAATTCGGTATGGAAGGCCTGAAACTGGCCCCGGCCACCAGCCAGGATCCAGGTACCGGTCACCACCACCTGCTGATCGACCAGAAAGAATTGCCTGACGCCAGCGTGCCGATTCCGGCCACCGACACCGTGATCCACTACGGCAAGGCGCAGACCGAAACCGAACTGACCCTCACCCCCGGCAAGCACACCTTGCAACTGGTGGCCGGCGACAAACTGCACATGCAGTTCAACCCGACTGTAGCCTCGAAAGTCATCACGGTTAACGTCAAGTAAGATTTGTTCAGATGTAAAAAAGGGAGCCCGAGGGCTCCCTTTTTCATGGTGCGGTTGAAACCTTAGAACAACACGCGGCTACGAATGGTGCCGTTGATGTGCTGCAGCTTCTCTTGCGCCAGGTCCGAGTACTCGGCGTCGACGTCGATGACCACGTAGCCGACCTTCTCGTTGGTCTGCAGGAACTGACCGGAGATGTTGATGCCGTTTTCCGCGAACACCTTGTTGATCTCCATCATCACGCCAGGGATGTTCTGGTGGATGTGCAGCAGGCGGTGCTTGCCAGGGTGAGCCGGCAGGGCCACTTCCGGGAAGTTGACGGACGATACCGAAGTACCGTTGTCGCTGTACTTGACCAGCTTCTCCGACACTTCCAGGCCGATGTTGGCTTGGGCTTCAGCGGTGGAGCCGCCGATGTGCGGGGTCAGGATCACGTTGTCCAGGCCACGCAGCGGGCTTTCGAAGATGTCGTCGTTGGAGCGTGGCTCCACCGGGAACACGTCGATTGCGGCGCCGATCAGGTGCTTGTCCTTGATCGCGTCGGCCAGGGCGTCCAGCTCAACCACGGTGCCGCGTGCAGCGTTGATCAGAATGCCGCCTTTCTTGATGGCGCGGATTTCCTTCTCGCCGATCATCCACTGGGTCTCAGCGGTTTCCGGAACGTGCAGGGTCACGATATCGGACATGCCCAGCAGTTCGGTCAGGCTCGATACCTGGGTGGCGTTGCCCAATGGCAGCTTGGTCAGGGTGTCGTAGAAGAACACCTGCATGCCCAGGCCTTCGGCCAGGACCGACAACTGCGTACCAATCGAACCGTAACCGACGATGCCCAGCTTCTTGCCGCGGATTTCGAAGGAGTTGGCCGCGCTTTTGATCCAGCCGCCACGGTGGCAGGAAGCGTTCTTCTCAGGGATGCCGCGCAGCAGCAGGATGGCCTCGGCCAGCACCAGCTCCGCAACGGAACGGGTGTTGGAGTACGGTGCGTTGAACACCGCGATGCCGCGCTCGCGCGCTGCGTTGAGGTCGACCTGGTTGGTGCCGATGCAGAAACAGCCGACAGCCACCAACTTCTTGGCGTGGTCGAAGATCTCTTCGGTCAGCTGAGTGCGGGAGCGAATGCCGATAAAGTGCGCGTCGGCGATCTTTTCCTTTAACTGGGCTTCCGGCAGAGAACTGGTGATGTACTCAATGCTGGAGTACCCAGCGGCTTTCAGAACGTCGACAGCCGATGGGTGGACGCCTTCCAGAAGAAGGAACTTGATCTTGCTCTTATCGAGAGAAGTCTTGCTCATCTGCGTAAACCTGTATCCCGGAGAAAATTGGCAGGGAGTCGAGCAGCGCAAGCTGACCCGGACGGCAGGAAAGCCGTCACCGCAGAAACGCCCTTGGGCTCTGTCCTGCGGGGGCGGTATGCCAGCATACGCGCCCCGCTAAACACTCATTCCTGCGACGTGAAGCGTTCTCAGGATGACCATGAATTGTTCGAGAGTTCTGTCGATGACCCATCCTGCCCTGATTGATGAGCTAAAGACCCTGGTTGAGCCCGGCAAAGTGCTGACCGATGCAGACTCCCTGGAGGCTTACGGCAAGGATTGGACCAAGCACTTCGCACCTGCGCCCACCGCCATCGTGTTCCCCAAGACCACTGAACAGGTGCAGGCCATCGTCCGTTGGGCCAATGCACACAAGGTGGCGCTGGTGCCGTCCGGCGGTCGTACCGGCCTGTCGGCAGCTGCCGTTGCGGCCAATGGCGAAGTGGTGGTGTCGTTCGACTACATGAACCAGATCCTCGACGTTAACCTCACCGACCGCACCGCCGTGTGCCAGCCGGGCGTGGTCACCAAGCAATTGCAGAACGTCGCCGAAGAAAAAGGCCTGTACTACCCGGTGGACTTCGCCTCGTCAGGTTCCAGCCAGATTGGCGGCAATATCGGCACCAATGCCGGCGGGATCAAGGTCATTCGCTACGGCATGACCCGTAACTGGGTGGCGGGCATGAAAGTCGTCACTGGCAAGGGTGATGTGCTGGAACTGAACCGTGACCTGATCAAAAACGCCACCGGCTACGACATGCGCCAACTGTTCATCGGCGCCGAAGGCACCTTGGGCTTTGTGGTGGAAGCCACCATGCGCCTGGACCGGGCGCCGAAAAACCTTACCGCGATGGTGCTCGGCACTACCGATTTCGACTCGATCATGCCGGTGCTGCACGCTTTCCAGAGCAAGCTCGACCTGACGGCCTTCGAATTCTTCTCCGACAAGGCCCTGGCCAAAGTCCTGGGACGCGGCGATGTGCCGGCACCGTTCGAGACCGAATGCCCGTTCTACGCGCTGCTGGAATTCGAAGCCACCACCGAAGAAGTCGCCAACCACGCTCTGGAAACCTTCGAGCACTGCGTCGAGCAGGGTTGGGTGCTGGACGGCGTGATGAGCCAGAGCGAAACCCAACTGCACAACCTGTGGAAGCTGCGCGAATACATCTCCGAGACCATTTCCCATTGGACGCCGTACAAGAACGATATCTCGGTCACTGTCTCCAAAGTGCCGGCGTTTTTGAAGGAAATTGATGCGATCGTCGGCGAACACTACCCGGACTTCGAAATTGTCTGGTTCGGCCATATCGGCGACGGCAACCTGCACCTGAACATCCTCAAGCCGGAAAACCTGAGCAAGGACGAGTTTTTCGCCAAGTGCGCCACCGTCAACAAGTGGGTGTTCGAGACCGTGCAGAAGTACAACGGCTCGATCTCCGCCGAACACGGCGTGGGCATGACCAAACGCGATTACCTGACCTACAGCCGCTCCCCGGTTGAAATCGAATATATGAAGGCAGTGAAGGCGGTGTTCGACCCGAACGGGATCATGAACCCTGGCAAGATCTTCGCTGTTTAACCGCCCCTGAAGGAGTCGTTCCATGAGCTACCAGCACAAGTATGTCGACGGCACCAACATCCACTTTCCTGTCGGTAAAGTGGTGTGCATTGGGCGTAACTACGCCGAACATGCCAAGGAACTGGACAACCCGGTGCCGACCGAACCGTTGCTGTTCATCAAACCGGGCAGTTGCGTGGTGCCGCTTGAAGGCGGTTTCAGCATCCCGACCGAGCGCGGTTCGGTGCATTACGAGGCGGAAATCGCGGTGTTGATCGGCAAACCGCTGTCGACCAAGCCCAGCCGTGAAGAAGTGCTGGACGCGATCTCCGGCTTCGCCCCGGCCCTGGACCTGACCCTGCGCGACAAGCAGGCCGAGCTGAAAGCCAAGGGCCTGCCGTGGGAAATCGCCAAGTCCTTCGACGGCGCGGCAGTGATCGCACCGTTTGTGGTGAGCAGTACCTTTGCCGATGTGACCGATATCGGCATTCGCCTGAGCATCAACGGCGAAGTGCGCCAGGACGGCAACAGCGCGCAGATGCTCAACCCGATCATCCCGATGATCCAGCACATGGCCGGCTGCTTTTCGCTGCAGGCCGGCGACGTGATCCTCACCGGCACCCCGGCCGGCGTGGGCCCGCTGAATGTGGGCGATGAGTTGGTGCTGGAGCTGAGTGGCGTGAACCGCTTCGAAAGCAGCGTTCGCTGACCTTGTGGGAGCGGGCTTGCTCGCGAAGGCGGTGTGTCAGTCAACAAGTTCATGGCTGATCTGCCGCATTCGCGAGCAAGCCCGCTCCCACATTGGATATTCATACATTCTGGATCTCGGTTTTTTGCATTTTTTTCACACACCATCCGGATAATCCTTGGCCTCCAGCACACGAGCCCATTGATCCTGTGCTATCCCCTAACGCTGACTTCCCTGGAAAAAGCGCCCAATGGCCGTGCCCCTGCCCTCCGCTACACCCAAGCCGCGTTCGCGTTTTGCCCTGCGCTGGTACTCCTGGCTGTTTCTCGCCGGCGCCATCGTGTATGGCATTGCGTGGGTCATGCACTGGGACGATCGCGGTGTGTTGTGGCTCCTGGAGCGGTTTGAAACGCCCGCCGAGCGCCAGGAAAGTGTATGGCTGCCGGACTATCATGCGGTGATCGACGCCAAAGTGCTGCCGGGCATGGAGAAGGATGAAGCGTCCGACGTCTCCTACAACCCGCAGACCAAAACCCTGTTTTCCGTGATGGGCAAAAACCCGTTCCTCGTTGAGCTGAGCCTGCAAGGCGATGTGCTGCGCAAGATGCCGCTTAACGGCTGGGATAACCCGGAAGGCGTGACGGTGATGGAAAACGGCCTGATCGCGGTGGTCGATGAGCGCCAGCACACGGTCAGCCTCGTCAAGGTCGACGCCACCACCCAGCAATTGAACAAGGCCGACTTCCCGAGTTACGACCTGGGCCCGTCCAAGGATCAAAACAAAGCGTTTGAAGCCGTGGCCTGGGATAAGCGCAACCAGCAACTGGTGTTCGGCGAGGAGCGCCCGCCCGCGTTGTTCACCTGGAAAAGCGACGGTGGCCAGACCCTGGCTGGCGATAAACAAAAGCTGGCCAGCAAAGCGTTGGACATGCGTAACCTTTCGGCCCTGGCCGTAGACCCGCGTACCGGGCACTTGCTGGTGCTCTCGGCGGACTCCCACCTGCTGCTGGAGTTGGATGAAAAGGGCGAGCAGGTCAGTTTCATGACCCTGCTCGGCGGTTTCAACGGGCTCAACAAGACCATTCCGCGTGCGGAAGGGGTGACCATGGACGAGGAGGGCAACCTGTACCTTGGTCAGTGAGCCCAACCTGTTCTATCGGTTCGAAAAGCAGAAATAGCCCACCGATTACGTCGGCGATGTCGCTGTGAGCGGCATTCGCCAGACATCGGGGCGCGTTTAAGTTTAAATTCAGACAGGCGTGATATTCATTCGCCACTTCTGACTTTGAGCCCGCCCGATGCGACGACTAACCCGCCCCAAACCCGTCTTCTTAATACTTGTGCTGATCGCCCTGGTCAGCGCCGGGGCCGTTGCGCAGCACTTTCGCCTGTTCGAGCGCGCCTGGTTCAACTGGCAGGCGTGGCGACAGCCGGCGGATGAGCGCTCCATCGGCCTGGCGGATTACCGGGTGGCCCTGGAGGCCCAGGTGATCGAGGGGCTGGATGACGACGTTTCTGCCCTCACCTACGACCCGGTGCGCAAAAGCCTGTTTACCGTCACCAATAAAAACGCCGAACTGATCGAGCTGTCCCTGGAGGGCAAGATCCTGCGGCGCATCCCCCTGGTGGGGTTTGGTGACGCCGAGGCGGTGGAATTTATCAGCGACAACATTTATGTCATCAGTGATGAGCACCAGCAGCGGCTGATCAAGGTGCATGTGGACGACGAAACGCAATTTCTCGACGCCGCCGATGCGGAGCAGATGACCCTGGGCCTGCACGTGGGCGGCAACAAGGGCTTCGAGGGCCTGGCCTATGACTCAGTGGGCAAGCGCCTGTTTGTGGCCAAGGAGCGCGACCCGATGCTGATCTACGAGGTCCACGGGTTTCCTCATTTCAAGCCGGAAAAAACCTACTCGGTGCATGTAATCAACAACCCCAAGCGTGACGCCGGGCTGTTTGTGCGCGACCTGTCGAGCCTGCAGTACGACGAGCGCAGCGGCCATCTGCTGGCGCTGTCGGATGAGTCGTTTCTGGTGTTGGAGCTGGATATCGACGGTCGCCCGCTGAGCAGTCTGTCGCTGCTCAACGGGCGCCATGGCCTGACGAAGCGGGTGCCGCAGGCCGAAGGGATCGCCATGGATGACCAGGGCACGTTGTACCTGGTCAGCGAGCCGAACCTGTTTTACGTGTTCAAGAAACACCACTGAACCAATGTGGGAGCGGGCTTGCTCGCGAATGCGGTGGATCAGATGGAGGCTCTCTGACTGACACACCGTATTCGCGAGCAAGCCCGCTCCCACATTTAGAATGTGGCGTTCTTAAGCTTTCAGGGTTTTGACGCCTTCGGCAGTGCCCAGCAGCAACACATCCGCCGGGCGCGCCGCGAACAGGCCGTTGGTGACCACGCCGACGATCGCGTTGATCTGCGTTTCCAGCTCGACCGGGTTGGTGATCTGCATGTTGAACACATCAAGGATGATGTTGCCGTTGTCGGTCAACACGCCCTCGCGGTACACCGGGTCGCCGCCCAGTTTCACCAGCTCGCGGGCCACGTGGCTGCGGGCCATCGGGATCACTTCCACCGGCAGCGGGAAGGCGCCGAGCACCGGCACCAGCTTGCTGGCGTCGGCGATGCAGATGAAGGTCTTGGCCACGGCCGCGACGATCTTCTCGCGGGTCAGGGCGGCGCCGCCGCCTTTGATCAGGTTCAAGTGCTCGTCGCTTTCATCGGCGCCGTCGACGTAGAACTCCAGGTCGCTCACGGTGTTGAGCTCGTACACCGGAATGCCATGGCCCTTGAGGCGTGCGGCGGTGGCTTCGGAACTGGCCACGGCGCCGTCGAACGCGCCCTTGTGCTGGGCCAGCGCATCGATAAAGCAGTTGGCGGTGGAGCCGGTGCCGACACCGACGATGCTCTTGTCGTCGAGTTTGGGAAGGATTAAATCGACGGCGGCCTGGGCCACTGCCTGTTTGAGTTGATCCTGGGTCATGCGGGCTCCGGAACGGGCGGGGAGTTATTGAGGCGCGCGAGTATACCCCAACAAACCTTGGGATTCGTGTGGTCTCCCGGCCAAACGCTGGGTTAGACTCCTTGGTCCTGCCCAACCCGCCCAGTGATGCCTGCCGATGCTTGAACAGTACGTCAAAAAGATCCTCACCTCGCGCGTTTACGACGTTGCCGTAGAAACCCCGCTGCAGACCGCCCGCCAGCTCTCCGAGCGCCTGGGCAACACGGTCTGGCTCAAGCGCGAAGACTTGCAGCCGGTGTTCTCGTTCAAGATTCGCGGCGCGTATAACAAGCTGACGCAGTTGACGGCGCAGGAGCGTGCACGCGGTGTGGTCACCGCTTCGGCGGGCAACCACGCCCAGGGCCTGGCCCTGGCGGCCAAGGTGCTGGGGGTCAAGGCCACGATCGTGATGCCCAAGACCACACCGGAGATCAAGGTCGAAGGCGTGCGCTCGCGTGGCGGCAAAGTGGTACTGCACGGCGACTCCTTCCCGGAAGCCCTGGCCTACTCGCTGAAACTGGTCGACGAAAAAGGCTATGTCTACATTCACCCCTACGATGATCCGCACACCATTGCCGGGCAGGGCACCGTGGCGATGGAAATCCTGCGCCAGCATCCAGGGCCGCTGGACGCGATTTTCGTACCGGTGGGCGGCGGCGGGCTGATCGCCGGCATCGCGGCCTACGTGAAATACCTGCGCCCGGAAATCAAGATCATCGGCGTCGAGCCGGACGACTCCAACTGCCTGCAAGCCGCCATGGCTGCGGGGGAGCGCGTGGTGCTGCCGACCGTGGGGATTTTTGCCGACGGGGTGGCAGTGGCGCAGATCGGCCAGCACACTTTCGATATCTGCAAAGACTATGTGGATGAAGTGATCACCGTGAGCACCGATGAAATCTGTGCAGCGATCAAGGACATCTACGACGACACCCGCTCCATCACCGAGCCGGCCGGCGCGCTGGGCGTGGCGGGGATCAAGAAATACGTGGAGACCCGTGGCGTTACCGGGCAGACCCTGGTGGCCATCGACTCCGGCGCCAACGTCAACTTCGACCGCCTGCGCCATGTGGCCGAGCGCGCCGAGCTGGGTGAAGGCCGCGAAGCCATCATCGCCGTGACCATCCCCGAGAAACCGGGCAGCTTCAAGGCGTTCTGCGAGGCGGTGGGCAAGCGCCAGATTACCGAATTCAACTACCGCTACCACTCCGGCAGCGAGGCGCACATCTTTGTCGGCGTGCAGACCCACCCGGAAAACGACCCGCGCAGCGCGCTGATCGCCAGCCTTACCCGCCAGGGTTTCCCGGTGCTGGACTTGACCGAGAACGAACTGGCCAAGTTGCACATTCGCCATATGGTCGGCGGGCATGCGGCCAAGGTCAGCGATGAGCTGGTGTTTCGTTTCGAATTCCCTGAGCGTCCAGGCGCGCTGTTCAACTTCCTCAACAAGTTGGGCGGGCGCTGGAATATCTCGATGTTCCACTACCGCAACCACGGCGCTGCCGATGGCCGAGTGGTCGCGGGCCTGCAAGTGCCGGCGGATGAGCGCCACCTGGTACCGGCAGCCTTGGCCGAGATTGGCTACCCGTACTGGGATGAAAGCGAAAATCCGGCTTACCAGCTGTTCCTCGGTTGAACGACTACGCTGATTGGGCGGCCACTAAGGAATTGAAACCATGGAAACGCTGACCACCCTCAAGGTTATCCACATAGCCGCCACCGTGTTGCTGCTGCTCAGCGGCCTTGGCCTGGCGCTATTGGCCTGGCGCAAACGCAGCGCCGGCCCGGCGGTGACCGTGCAACGCCCATGGGTGTTCGTGTGGTTGCTGATGGGGGTTTGCGTGGTGAGCATGCCGTTTACCGGCTGGTGGCTGGCGCACCTGGTCGGCTGGCCGCTGGGGCAGACCTGGATTCTGGGTTCCAGCATTATCTACACCGTGGCGGCGCTGGCCTGGTTCTGGCTGGTGGCGCGGCTTAATCGCCTGCGCAAAGGCGAGGGCGGCAGCCTGAATTTCACCCTGGTGCTGGCGGTGGTCAGCCTGCTGGGGTTTGTGGCGATTGCGGGGTTGATGGGCGCCAAGCCGGTTTAGGGCTTTAGGCTGAGTCGCCTTCATCGCAGGCAAGCCAGCTCCCACAGGGGAATGCATTCCAATGTGGGAGCTGGCTTGCCTGCGATAGCCTCATCAGCTGCGCAGAGTAATTACCGGCCAGCCTCGCTTCTGGGCCTCAGCCCGCAGATTCGGGTCCGGATCCACCGCCACCGGGTGGGTCACTTGCTCCAGCAGCGGCAGGTCGTTCATCGAATCGCTATAGAAGTAGCTGTCTTCGAGGGTGTAGCCGGTCTCCTCCAGCCAACGGTTCAGGCGTGTCACCTTGCCCTCGCGAAAGCACGGCACATCGGTGCTGCGCCCGGTGTAGCGGCCATTTTCCATCTCGCATTCGGTGGCGATCAGGGTTTCCACGCCCAGGCGTGCGGCAATCGGCGCGGTGACGAAACGGTTGGTGGCGGTGATGATCACCAGCTTGTCACCGGCGGCGCGGTGTTTGGCCAGCAGTTCTGCGGCCAGCGGCAGCATGATCGGCTCGATGCAGTCGCGCATATAGTCGTTGTGCCATTCGTCCAGTTGGGCCATCTCGGTGCGACCAAGGATTTCCAGGCAGAAGTTCAGGTAGGCGGCGTTGTCCAGCTTGCCGGCCAGGTAGTCCTGGTAGAACTCATCGTTGCGGGCCTTGTAGGCCACCGGGTCGAGAATCCCGCGTTCGCAGAGGTAATCGCCCCAGGCGTGGTCGCTGTCCCCGCCGAGAAGGGTGTTGTCCAAGTCGAATAAAGCCAGGCGCATTGCAGTTACTCGCTGAAAAGTCTGTAAAAAAGGCGTCCAGAATACGGTCTTTTCACAAGAGTGCACATAAGGTAAGAAGCCTCGTTGCCGCTGGAACAACCTTTGTGGAACAATGCGGCGACATGCGTTTGCGAGGTTGTTGCCGTGATCGACCCCGATGGTTTCCGTCCAAATGTCGGGATTATTCTTACGAATGATGCCGGACAGGTGCTATGGGCTCGCCGAATCAACCAAGATGCCTGGCAGTTTCCTCAAGGCGGAATCAACCCCGATGAAACCCCTGAAGACGCCTTGTACCGTGAGTTGAATGAAGAAGTCGGCCTTGAGCGCGAAGATGTGCAAATTCTGGCCTGTACCCGCGGCTGGTTGCGCTATCGTTTGCCGCAACGCCTGGTGCGTACCCACAGCCAACCGCTGTGCATCGGCCAGAAGCAGAAATGGTTTCTCCTGCGCCTGATCTCCAACGAGCAGCGGGTGCGGATGGATTTGACCGGTAAACCGGAGTTCGATGGCTGGCGTTGGGTCAGCTATTGGTACCCGTTGGGCCAGGTGGTGACATTCAAGCGCGAGGTTTATCGTCGCGCTCTCAAAGAGCTTGCCCCGCGCCTTTTAGCGCGCGACTGACGACGGAGTTCGACCCCGAGCCATGCTCAATACGCTGCGCAAGATCGTCCAGGAAGTTAACTCCGCCAAGGATCTCAAGGCGGCGTTGGGGATTATTGTGTTGCGCGTCAAGGAAGCCATGGGCAGCCAGGTCTGCTCGGTTTACCTGCTGGACCCCGAGACCAACCGTTTTGTGCTGATGGCCACCGAGGGCTTGAACAAGCGCTCCATCGGCAAGGTCAGCATGGCGCCCAATGAAGGTCTGGTGGGCCTGGTGGGGACGCGTGAAGAACCCCTGAACCTTGAAAACGCGGCCGATCACCCGCGTTATCGCTACTTTGCCGAAACCGGCGAAGAGCGTTACGCCTCGTTCCTCGGCGCACCGATCATTCACCACCGCCGCGTCGTCGGCGTGTTGGTCATCCAGCAAAAAGAGCGCCGCCAGTTCGACGAGGGTGAAGAAGCCTTCCTCGTGACCATGAGCGCGCAGCTTGCCGGGGTTATTGCCCACGCCGAAGCCACCGGCTCGATTCGCGGCCTGGGCCGCCAGGGCAAGGGCATCCAGGAAGCCAAGTTCGTCGGCGTGCCGGGCTCGCCGGGTGCTGCCGTCGGTACGGCCGTGGTCATGCTGCCGCCGGCCGACCTCGATGTGGTACCGGACAAGACCGTCGATGACATCGACGCGGAAATCAAACTGTTCAAGACCGCTCTGGAAGGCGTGCGGGCCGACATGCGCAACCTGTCGACCAAGCTGGCCACGCAACTGCGCCCTGAAGAGCGTGCACTGTTCGATGTGTACCAGATGATGCTCGACGACGCGTCGCTGGGTAACGAAGTCAAAACCGTGATCAAGACCGGCCAGTGGGCCCAGGGCGCGCTGCGCCAGGTGGTTACCGATCACGTCAACCGTTTCGAATTGATGGACGACGCCTACCTGCGTGAGCGTGCCTCGGATGTGCGTGACCTCGGTCGCCGTCTGCTGGCCTACCTGCAGGAAGACCGCACCACCAACCTGGTCTACCCCGACAACACCATCCTGATCAGTGAAGAGCTGACCGCCACCATGCTCGGCGAGGTGCCGGAAGGCAAACTGGTGGGCCTGGTCTCGGTATTGGGTTCGGGCAACTCCCACGTCGCGATCCTGGCCCGGGCCATGGGCATTCCGACGGTAATGGGCTTGGTGGACCTGCCGTATTCCAAGGTCGACGGCATCGACATGATCGTCGATGGCCATCGCGGCGAAGTCTTTACCAACCCCAGCGAATTGCTGCGCAAGCAATACGCCGAGGTGGTGGAAGAAGAGAAACAACTGGCGCTGGGCCTCGATTCGTTGCGCGAGCTGCCCTGCGTGACCCTCGACGGCCACCGCGTGCCACTGCTGGTGAACACCGGCCTGCTCGCCGATGTGGCCCGTGCGCAACAGCGCGGCGCCGAAGGGGTGGGGCTGTACCGCACCGAAGTGCCGTTTATGATCAACCAGCGTTTCCCGAGTGAGAAGGAGCAACTGGCGATTTATCGCGAGCAACTGTCCGCCTTCCACCCGCTGCCGGTGACCATGCGCAGCCTGGACATCGGCGGCGACAAGTCGCTGTCGTATTTCCCGATCAAGGAAGACAACCCCTTCCTTGGCTGGCGCGGCATTCGCGTGACCCTCGACCACCCGGAAATTTTCCTGGTGCAGACCCGCGCCATGCTCAAGGCCAGCGAGGGCCTGAACAACCTGCGCATTCTGCTGCCGATGATCTCCGGCACCCATGAGCTGGAAGAGGCGCTGCACCTGATCCACCGCGCCTGGGGCGAAGTGCGTGACGAAGGCGCCGACGTGCCGATGCCGCCGATTGGCGTGATGATCGAAATCCCGGCGGCGGTGTACCAGGCCAAGGAGCTGGCGCGGCAGGTGGACTTCCTGTCGGTGGGCTCCAACGACCTGACCCAATACCTGCTGGCCGTGGACCGCAACAACCCGCGGGTGGCCGACCTCTACGACTACCTGCACCCGGCGGTGCTGCAAGCCCTGCAACACGTGGTGCGCGACGCCCATGCCGAAGGCAAGCCGGTGAGCATCTGCGGTGAAATGGCCGGTGACCCGGCGGCAGCGGTGCTGTTGATGGCGATGGGCTTTGACAGCCTGTCGATGAACGCCACCAACTTGCCGAAGGTAAAGTGGATGCTGCGCCAGGTTGAATTGAGCATGGCCAAGGACCTGTTGGCCGAGCTGATGACCATCGACAACCCGCAAGTTATCCACAGCTCGCTGCAATTGGCCCTGAAAAACCTGGGGCTGACGCGGATGATCAACCCGGCCTCGGCAAAAACCCTCTAATCGAGGTGTATCCATCGCAGGCAAGCCAGCTCCCACATTTGAAATGCATTCCAATGTGGGAGCTGGCTTGCCTGCGATGGCGCCGGTTCAAACACCGCTAAATCCTGAGCTCTACCTCGCCCAACCGCCCACCGTGCGGCCCGAAACTGCGCTCCAGCATTTGCCGCGTCCCATCGGCATTCACAATCAGCGCCGTACTCGCCCGCGTCCCATAACTGGGGCTGGCAATAAACACGCTGGATAAAAGGCTTTCCGTCGCCAATCCCACGCCGGTATCCGGCAGGTCCGCAAACGGCGCCGTTTGCGGGTCGCTCAAGATTTCCAGCAAGGCTTGCGGCTGCGGATCTTCCAGCAATTTGCTCAACGCCGCCTTGGCCTTGAGCAGCTTGGGCCACGGCGTATCCAGCCCGGCGTTGGATAGGCCATACACCCCGGCCTTCAACTGCGTGGGTTCGGTGTGATTGGCGTTGTAATGCCACAGTTCATCCCGCGTGCCGACCAGCAGGTTAAACCCGGCATATTCAATCGAACGGCCATTAACGTCGGCTAAATACTGATCAATCGGCAGTGAACCGTTGAGAAACCGCGCCACCAGTTCCCCGCGGGACTTGCGTGCCGGCGGCTGGTGCGGGTCGCGAATATTGGTCAGGGCGGCAAAGCGCCCATCGGCATTCACCCCCAGCCAGGTGCCACCGGCTTCCTGGTCGCGACCGGCGTAGACCTGTGGCGCATCCGGCCACTGGGCCAGCGGCAGGCTGGGGCGGGCGTAGAACTCATCGCGGTTGGCCGCGACGATCAGCGGTTGGGCATGGCCCGGCCTCCAGGCGAAAACAATCAGGCACATCAGGCGATTCCCTTTTGTGTTTCTTGCCACTCTACCCACTCAGGCAGGGGCGTTCCATCGTATCCAGTTGGGTCGCATGCCTTCCATCCGTTAACATGCCGGACTTGATTTGGGGGCTCCCATGGAATTTCTGCTGTATTTGCTGCTCGGCGCCTGTGCGGGCGTGCTCGCCGGGCTGTTTGGCGTGGGTGGCGGGATCATCATTGTGCCGGTGCTGGTGTTCAGCTTTACCTTGCAGGGCTTTGACCCGCAGGTGCTGACCCACCTGGCCGTGGGCACCTCTTTGGCGACCATTATTTTTACCTCGATCAATGCCGTGCGTGAGCACCACCGGCGTGGCGCGGTGCGTTGGCCGATTTTTATGTGGATGACCCTGGGCATCCTGATCGGCGCCGGTTTTGGGGCGCTGACCGCCGAGGCAATCTCCGGCCCGCATTTGCAGAGGATCATTGGCGTGTTTGCCCTGCTGGTGGCCGTGCAGTTGGCCCTGGAGGTCAAACCCAAGGCCAGTCGCACGGTGCCGGGCAAGGTCGGGCTGACCCTGGCCGGTACGGTGATCGGCTGGGCTTCGGCGATTTTCGGGATTGGCGGCGGCTCGCTGACCGTGCCGTTTTTGACCTGGCGCAGCGTGCCGATGCAGCAGGCGGTGGCCACCTCATCGGCCTGTGGCCTGCCGATCGCCGTGGCCAGTGCATTAAGTTTCATGATTCTGGGCTGGCATGACCCGTTGTTGCCCGCTCATAGTCTAGGGTTCGTGTATTTGCCGGCACTGTTGGGCATTGCCCTGACCAGCATGGTGTTTGCCCGCTTCGGTGCACGCCTGGCGCATCGATTGTCGCCGCGTTTGCTCAAGCGGCTGTTCGCCGGGCTGCTGTTCTGTGTCGGTTTAAACTTTTTGTTGTAATGCAGGCTTAATCGCGCCCGGGCATGGTCCGGTCGCTATAACGAATGATTAACGAGGAGTCGCAATGCTGCCTTACCCGCAGATCGACCCGGTGGCCCTGGCCATCGGTCCGCTGAAAATCCACTGGTACGGGTTGATGTACCTGATCGGCATCGGCGGTGCCTGGCTGCTGGCTTCCCGGCGCCTGAACCGTTTCGACCCGACCTGGACCAAGGAGAAACTCTCCGACATGGTGTTCTGGCTGTCGATGGGGGTGATTGTCGGCGGGCGCCTGGGGTATGTGCTGTTTTACGACCTGTCCGCGTACATCGCCAACCCCACGCTGATCTTCGAAGTGTGGAAGGGCGGCATGGCCTTCCACGGTGGCTTTATCGGCGTAATGATCGCCGCCTGGTGGTTTGGCCGGCGCAACGGCAAGTCATTCTTCCAGCTGATGGACTTCGTCGCGCCGATGGTGCCGATCGGCCTGGGCGCCGGGCGTATCGGTAACTTCATCAACGCCGAATTGTGGGGCAAGCCGACCGACGTGCCGTGGGCCATGGTGTTCCCGCCGTTCAGCGACCCGGCACAACTGCCGCGCCATCCGTCGCAGCTGTATCAGTTCGCACTGGAAGGTGTGGCACTGTTCCTGATTCTGTACATCTTCTCGCGCAAGCCACGCCCCACCATGGCTGTGTCGGGGATGTTCGCGCTGTTCTACGGGATCTTCCGCTTCATCGTCGAGTTCGTGCGTGTGCCGGATGCACAGTTGGGCTACCTGGCGTTTGGCTGGGTGACCATGGGCCAGATCCTTAGCTTGCCGATGATTCTTGGCGGCCTGGGCTTGCTGTGGTGGGCTTACAATCGCCCGCAAGGCATCAAGAACACCGCGCTTTAAATTCGAACGCCGAGGTGCGCATGCCTCGGCTTCAACGATACGGGTACTCACATGAAGCAATATCTCGACCTGGTTTCCCACGTCATCAAGAACGGCACCAAGCAGGCCAACCGTACTGGCGTGAACACCATCAGCTTTCCCGGTGCGATGTTGCGCTTTGACCTGCTGGAAGGTTTCCCGGCGATCACCACCCGCAAAATGGCCTTCAAATCGGCGATTGGCGAGATGGTCGGCTTCCTGCGTGGAGTGAACAACGCTGCCGAATTCCGTGCCCTGGGCTGTAAAGTCTGGGACCAGAACGCCAACGAAAACGCACAGTGGCTGGCCAACCCGTTCCGCCAGGGCGAGGACGACCTGGGTGAGATCTACGGTGTGCAATGGCGCAAATGGCCAGCGTACAAACAGATTCCCCTGAGCAACCCGGCAGCCATCGAGCAGACATTGGCCCAAGGCTACCGCCAGATCGCCGAAGGCGAAGAAGATGGTCAGGCTTATGTGGTGCTGTACAAGGCCATCGACCAGATTCGTCAGTGCGTTGACACCATCATCAAGGACCCGGGCAGCCGCCGTATCCTGTTCCACGGCTGGAACTGTGCACAGCTTGACGAAATGGCCCTGCCGCCGTGCCACTTGCTGTACCAGTTCCACCCGAATGTCGAGACCCGGGAAATTTCCCTGACCCTCTATATCCGTTCCAATGACCTGGGCCTGGGCACACCGTTCAACCTGACCGAAGGTGCCGCGCTGCTAAGCCTGATCGGTCGCCTGACCGGCTATACGCCGCGCTGGTTCACCTATTTCATCGGCGATGCCCATGTCTATGAAAACCACCTGGACATGCTCAACGAACAGATGAAGCGCGAACCCTTTGCGGCGCCGAAGCTGGTGATCAATGAGCGTGTGCCGGAGTTTGCCAAAACCGGCGTGTATGAGCCGCAGTGGCTGGAGTTGATCGAGCCGAGCGATTTTTCGCTCGAAGGCTATGAGCACCATGCACCGTTGACGGCACCAATGGCGGTTTGACCGTTAAGCCAGCTCCCACATCTGGAATGCATTCCCCTGTGGGAGCCGGGCTTGCCCGCGATGGCGTTCGCCCAGGCGCTACATGCCTAATGCCCGTGGCTCCTGCCCACATGCGAAGGCTCAGCCTCACTGGCCGCCACGCTGCCGCTGACTTCCAGCCGCTGCAAAATCCCGCACTGATCCAGATCCGGCCCGCCGCCGCAGCGTTGGCGCAGGTCCAGTAACTGTTCCTGCAAGGCCAATAGCCCGTCGATCCGCGCTTTTACGTGGTGGATATGTTCGTCGATCAGCGCATTCACGCTTTCGCACTGGTCCTGAGGGCTGTCGCGCAGCCCCAGCAGGCTGCGGATTTCCTCCAGGGTCATGTCCAGGCTGCGGCAGTTGCGGATAAAGATCAGCCGCTCGGTGTGCGCCTGGGTGTACACCCGGTAGTTGGCATCGGTGCGCGCCGGGGGCGGCAGCAGGCCCTCTTTCTCGTAATAACGGATGGTTTCCACCTGACAGTCGGTCAGTTTGGCCAGTTCGCCGATCTTCATCGCAGCAATCTCCAAATGGGTGCTTGACCCTATAGTGGCTACAGGGTCTTTACTTGGCAACAGGCACCTTACGGACGCGACCTGATGAGCGACTCTATTCACACCCCGCACAAGCACGACCACGATCATGGCCCCCGCAAACTCACGCCCGTGCATAACCACGGCCACGGCGGTTCCTGCTGTTCCGGCACGCCCGCGCCTGCGTTGGTGCAACTGAGAGAAGCGCCCACCGCCGGCTCGCGTCTGAGCACCTTCCGCATCGAAGCCATGGACTGCCCCACCGAGCAGACGCTGATCCAGAACAAACTGGGCAAGCTGGCCGGCGTGCAGCAGCTGGAATTCAACCTGATCAACCGTATCTTGGGCGTCACCCATGACTTGCCGAGCACGGCGCCGATCATCGACGCGATCAAATCCATCGGCATGCAGGCCGACCCCATCGAAGAAGGCGCCCCCGCCCCCGCGCCGCCTGCCAAGAAGCACTGGTGGCCGCTGGCGGTGTCCGGCGTGGGCGCGTTGGGCGCCGAGGTGCTGCACTTCACCAGTGCCGCGCCGACCTGGGTGATTGCCGTGGTCGCGCTGATTTCGATCTTCAGCGGCGGCCTCACCACCTATAAAAAGGGCTGGATCGCCCTGAAAAACCTCAACCTGAACATCAACGCGCTGATGAGCATCGCGGTCACCGGCGCCGTGTTGATTGGCCAATGGCCGGAAGCGGCGATGGTGATGTTCCTGTTCACCGTGGCCGAGTTGATCGAAGCCAAGTCCCTGGACCGTGCGCGCAATGCGATCAGCGGCTTGATGCAGATGACCCCGGAACAGGCCACGGTGCGGCAAGCTGATGGCAGTTGGCTTGAGCAGGAAGTTAAAAGCGTCGAACTTGGGGCGATCGTGCGGGTAAAACCCGGCGAGCGTATCGGCCTGGACGGTGAAGTGACCGGCGGCCAATCCACCATCGACCAGGCGCCGATCACCGGTGAAAGCCTGCCGATTGAAAAGACAGTGGGCGATAAAGTCTTCGCCGGCACCATCAACCAGGCCGGTTCCCTGGAGTACAAGGTCACTGCCGCCGCGAACAATTCCACCCTGGCGCGGATCATTCACGCCGTGGAACAGGCCCAGGGCGCACGGGCGCCGACCCAGCGGTTTGTCGACAGTTTCTCGAAAATCTACACCCCGGCCGTGTTCCTGTTCGCTTTGGGCGTGGCGCTGATTCCACCGCTGTTCATGGCTGGCGCCTGGTTCGACTGGATCTACCGCGCCCTGGTGCTGCTGGTGGTTGCGTGCCCCTGCGCGCTGGTGATTTCCACCCCGGTGACCATCGTCAGCGGCCTGGCGGCGGCGGCGCGCAAAGGCATCCTGATCAAGGGCGGCGTGTACCTGGAGGGCGGTTACAAGCTCGACTACCTGGCCCTCGACAAGACCGGCACCATCACCCACGGCAAACCGGTGCAAACCGATTACCTGGCGCTGTTTCCCAATGTTGAGGACAGCGCGCCGGCCTTGGCCGCCAGCCTGGCAGGTCGCTCCGACCACCCGGTGTCACTGGCGATTGCCAATGCGGCTGTGGATAAAAACCTGGCGGCCCACGCTGTGGATAACTTCGAGGCGCTGGCCGGCCGTGGGGTGCGCGGCGATATCAATGGCCAAACCTACCACCTGGGCAACCACCGCCTGGTGGAAGACCTGGGCCTGTGCTCGCCGGAGCTGGAAGAAAAACTCTTCGCCCTGGAAAAACAAGGCAAGTCCGTGGTGCTGCTGCTCGACCAATCCGGCCCGCTGGCGCTGTTCGCCGTGGCCGACACGGTCAAGGACAGCAGCCGCGAAGCCATCGCGCAACTGCACGAGCTGGGCATCAAGACCCTGATGCTCACCGGCGACAACACCCACACCGCCCAGGCGATTGCCGCCCAGGTCGGCATCGACCAGGCCCAGGGCGACCTGTTGCCCACCGATAAACTGCACGCCATCGAAACCCTCTACGGCCAGGGCCACCGCGTGGGCATGGTCGGCGACGGCATTAACGACGCCCCGGCCCTGGCTCGTGCCGAAATCGGTTTTGCGATGGCCGCGGCGGGTACCGACACGGCCATCGAGACCGCTGACGTGGCGCTGATGGACGATGATTTGCGCAAGATCCCGGCTTTCATTCGGCTCTCCAGGCAAACGTCGAGTATCCTCAAGCAGAACATCGCCCTGGCGTTGGTGATCAAGGCGATCTTCCTGGTGGTCACCTTCCTGGGCCTGGCCACCATGTGGATGGCGGTGTTCGCCGACATGGGCGTGGCCCTGCTGGTGGTATTCAATGGCCTGCGCCTGTTGCGCAAATAGACGATGAGAGGGTGGTGTGCTGAGTGCCGAGCTGAAGGCGTTTTTTATGGTCGCCCGCCTGGGCAGCATTACCCAGGCGGCGAAGAAACTCGGCCTGAGCCAGCCCACGGTCACCACCCAGATTCGCAACCTGGAAAGCCACTACGGCGTCGAGCTGTTCTACCGTGGCGGGCGCCGCCTCACCGTCAGCGACGAGGGCGCACGCCTGCTGCCGATGGTCAAGACGCTGCTGCAGCAGGAAGCGGATATCGAGTTTTTCCTGCGCAACAGCGGCCAGGTCCAAGGCGCCCTGAGGATTGCCGCCACGGCGCCGTACTACATTCTCGACCTGGTCAAAGCCTTCCGTGAACGCCTGCCCCAGGTGGAAGTGTCGGTGGAAATCGGCAACTCCCAACAGGTGCTCGAAGCGCTGGATGACTACCGTGTGGATGTCGCCGCCTCCTCACAACTGCTGGAAGACCCGCGCCTGATCCGCCGCGTGCTGGGCACCGACCCTCTGGTGCTGGCGGTGCATCGCAATCATCCCTTGGCCAAGCTCGATCACGTGCCGTTGAGCGCGCTGGCCGGGCATACCCTGTTGATGCGTGAGGCGGGCTCTACCACGCGGCGCCTGACCGAAGACATGCTGCAGGGCGCCAGTGTGAATTACGGCCCGCTGCTGGAAATCGGCAGCCGCGAATCCATTCGCGAAGCGGTGTTGCGCAATATCGGCATCAGCATCATCGCCCGTCAGGAAGTACCGCATGACCCGCAGTTGCGGGTGCTGACCATCGAGAATGCGCCGCAGATCCCGGAGTATCTGTACTGCCTCAAGGAAAGAAAAAACGCCCGGCTGCCGGCGGCGTTTCTGGGGTTGGCGCAGGAAATGTCGCCGCTGTAATACTTTTTTGTGGCCAGCGGGCTTGTTGTGGCGAGCGGGCTTGCCCGCGTTGGGCTGCGAAGCAGCCCCATAAGGCCGCCGCATTCCTATAGATAGGCTTGGGTCGCCTGTTTTAGGGCCGCTGCGCGCCCCAACGCGGGCAAGCCCGCTCGCCACATGGTCTCATTCGGCTGTCCTACCCAAATCCACCAATACCACTATCGCTCCCTTTTGCCTTTCTGCCACGAGAGGGACGCATTGGCTGCCTAGCATGGCCTTCATCAGTTTGATGAGGTGCCTCCATGAACACAGCCATGACCCAACCCGGCGCGCCAATGAAGGTGCGCGGTATCCAGAAACGCTTCGGTGCCTTTACCGCGCTGGATAATGTGTCCCTGGACGTCGCCGCCGGCGAGCTGGTGTGCCTGCTGGGGCCGTCCGGCTGCGGCAAGACCACCTTGCTGCGCTGCATCGCCGGCCTCGAGCGTCAGGACAGTGGCGAACTTTACCTGGGCAGCCGCGATGTTTCCCTACTGCCTCCCCAGGCGCGGGACTACGGGATTTTGTTCCAGTCCTACGCGCTGTTTCCCAACCTGACCGTTGAAGCGAACATCGGCTACGGCCTCACCGGCAGCGGTCGCGATGAAGTGCGCCAGCGCGTCGGCCAGATGCTCGAACTGGTGGGCCTTGTCGGCAGCGAAAAGAAATACCCGGGCCAACTCTCCGGCGGCCAACAGCAACGCGTGGCCCTGGCCCGTGCCCTGGCGCCGGCGCCTTCGCTGTTACTGCTGGACGAGCCGATGTCGGCGCTTGACGCCCGTGTGCGCGAACACCTGTGCACCGAGCTGCGCCAATTGCAGCGGCGCCTGGGTATCACCACGCTGATGGTTACGCACAACCAGGACGAGGCCATGCTGATGGCCGACCGCATCGCCGTGATGAACAACGGCAAGGTCGAGCAATACGCCACGCCTCAGGAGATTTACGACCGCCCGGCCACACCGTTTGTGGCCGAATTTGTCGGCCAGGGCAACTGGCTGCCGTTCAGCCGCAACAGTGCCAGCCATGCCCAGGTCGGCGGGATGAATCTGCGCCTGGCCGACGATGCCGGCGTGGCCAGGTCCGGCCGCCTGTTCTGCCGCCCGGAAGCGATCAGCGTCAACCCGCCGGTGCATGAAGAAAACCTGTTCCCGGCCAAAGTGCGCGAGATCACCTTTCTCGGCAACCGCTGCCGCATGAGCTTTGAACTGGAACAACTGCCCGGCCATCCGCTGTTGGCCGAACTCGCCCCGGAGGCGATGCCGCGCCTGGGCGCCCAGAATATCTGGGTCGCCTTGCCGCCGCGTAGCCTGCAGGTGTTTGCCTGAGATGGCCGCTGTGATGACGTTGTCGCGCCAGGTGTCCCGCGCTGAAATGGGCGACCGGATTTTCGTGGTCGGCGGCAAACTGCTGTGGCTATTGCTGCTGGGTATCGCCGTGTTGCTGCCCTTGCTGGCGATCTTCTGGCGCGGCTTCAGCAGTGAAGCCGGGCAGGGCGGTGGCCTGGTCGCGGCGCGGGAGCTGGTCACCAGCGCCAACTTCCATTGGCTGCTGGGCAATAGCCTGAAAGTTTCCCTCAGCGTGGCGGCCATCGTCGTACCGCTGGCCTACCTGTTTGCCTACGCTCTGCAACGCACCTTGATCCCCGGCAAGGCGGTCTGGCGCGGCCTGTCACTGTTGCCCTTGATGGCGCCGTCGATGTTGCCGGGGATTGCGCTGGTCTATCTGTTCGGCAACCAGGGCATGCTGCGCGGGTTGCTCTCGGACAATATCTACGGCTTCTGGGGGATTGTGCTCGGTGAGGTGATCTACACCTTCCCACACGCCTTGATGATTCTGCTGTCGGCGCTGTCCCTGGCGGATGCCCGGCTATTCGATGCCGCGTCGAGCATGGGCGCCAGCCCGGCCCGGGCGTTTCGCAGCATCACCTGGCCGGCCACGCGCCAGGCGGTATTCGCCGCGTTTTGCCTGGTGTTCACCCTGACCATCACCGACTTCGGCGTGCCCGTGGTGGTGGGCGGCGACTATCAGGTGCTGGCGCTGGAAGCCTACAAGGCGGTGGTCGGTCAGCAACAGTTCGGGCGTGGCGCGTTGATCGGCATGGTGCTGCTGCTGCCGGCGCTGTTCAGCTTTGGCGTGGATGCCTGGTTGCGCCGGCGGCATGGCGATTCCATGAGCGGCCGCGCCCAGGTGTTCCAACCGGCATCCTCGCGCGTACGAGACGGCTGCTATCTGGCCTTCGTATTGCTGATCTGCGCGGTGTTGCTGTTGGTGTTCGGTATGGCGGTGTATTCGTCGCTGGTGAAATTCTGGCCGTACAACCTGTCGCTGTCGCTCAACCACTACCAGTTTGAAGACACGGCCGGCGGTGGCTGGCTGGCCTATCGCAACAGCCTGACCATGGCCCTGTGCACAGCGCTGGTCGGCAGCGTGCTGATTTTCACCGGCGCCTACCTGATGGAAAAGACCAAGGGCCAGAAGGGCTTGAACCTGGCGCTGCGCATGCTCAGCTTCGTGCCGATGGCCGTGCCGGGTCTGGTGCTGGGCCTGGGCTACGTGTTCTTTTTCAACCTCAACGGCAACCCGCTGCATGTGTTCTACGCAACCATGACCCTGCTGGTGGTGTGCACCATTGCGCACTATTTGACCACCGCACAGATGACCGCCACCACCGCGCTGCGCCAGCTGGACAGTGAGTTTGAGGCCGCCGCGCTGTCGCTCAAGGCGCCGCTGTACCGCCACTATCTGCGCGTGACCGTGCCGATCTGCCTGCCGGCGCTGTTGGACATCGTGCGCTACCTGTTTGTGTCGGCGATGACCACCGTGTCGGCCGCCATCTTCCTCTACAGCCCCGACACCATCCTCGCCGCCGTCGCCGTGTTGAACATGGACGACGCCGGCAATGTGGGCGGCGCGGCGGCCATGTCGACCCTGATCCTGTTCACCTCAGGCGGCGTCTCGCTGCTGCTGGCGTGGGCTTCACGTGGCGCGTTGCGCCGTTCCCAAGCCTGGCGCCAGACCGCGCCCGGCCAATAACATCCTGAAGGAGGTGTTCCATGTTCAAGCCCCTGGCGCTGGTCGCTGCCGTAATGACTGCATTCAGCCTGAATGCCTTCGCCAAGACCGAACTGACCGTGTACACGGCCCTCGAAGCCGAACAGCTGAAAACCTATAAACAGGCGTTCGAAAAGGCCAATCCCGACGTCGAGATCAAATGGGTGCGCGACTCCACCGGCATCATCACCGCCAAGCTGCTGGCCGAAAAAGCCCGCCCGCAAGCCGACGTGGTGTGGGGCCTGGCCGCCTCGAGCCTGGCGATCCTCGATCAGCAGGGCATGCTGGAGAGCTACGCACCGAAGGACCTGGACAAGATCGGCAAAAACTACCGCGACGCCGCCAACCCACCGGCCTGGGTCGGCATGGACGTATGGGCCGCCACGATCTGCTTCAACACCGTCGAAGCCGAGAAACAGGGCCTGACCAAACCGGTGAGTTGGCAAGACCTGACCAAGCCCGAGTACAAGGGCAAGATTGTGATGCCTAACCCGGCGTCGTCCGGCACCGGCTTCCTGGATGTCAGCGCCTGGTTGCAGACCTTCGGCGAGAAGCAGGGCTGGCAGTACATGGACGACCTGCACCAGAACATCGGCCAGTACGTTCACTCCGGTTCCAAGCCGTGCAAGCTGGCGGCTTCGGGTGAATTCCCGATTGGTATTTCCTTTGAATACCCGGCCGTGCAGCTCAAACGCCAGGGCGCGCCGCTGGACATCATCCTGCCCAAAGAGGGCCTGGGCTGGGACATCGAAGCCACGGCCGTGATCAAGGGCACCGCCCATGCCGACGCGGCTAAAAAGCTCGCCGATTTCTCCGCCAGCGCAGCGGCGATGGATTTGTACAAAGACAACTTCGCCGTGCTCGCCCAGCCGGGTATCGCCAAGCCGCAGACCGAACTGCCGGCTGACTACGAACAACGCCTGATCAAGAACGACTTCGCCTGGGCCTCGAAAAACCGCGACAACATCCTGACCGAGTGGCGTAAGCGGTATGACGGCAAGTCGGAGAAGGTGGCGGGACAGTAGGTTTTTATCAAGGCTGATGGCCTCATCGCGGGCAAGCCCACTCCCACATTCGAATGCATTTCAAGTGTGGGAGCTGGCTTGCCGGCGATAGCGGCTTCAAATTCAGGACAACACTCCATGACACAACTGCTGATCATCGGCGCCGGCATCCTCGGCCTGTCCCACGCCTACGCCGCCGCCAAACGCGGCCTCAAGGTCAAGGTGTTCGAGCGCAGTGTCACGCCGCTCGGCGCCTCGGTGCGCAACTTCGGCCAGGCCCTGGTCACCGGGCAACCACCGGGACCGATGCTTGATCTGGCTAGGGAAAGCCGCGCTATCTGGGGGCAATGGGCAAAAGTGGCCGGTATCCAGCTCAAGCGCAACGGCTCCTACTTGTTTGCCCGCACCGAAGCGGAAGAACATTTGCTGGAAGCTTTTTGCGCAGGTCGCGCTCGGGAGCACGGCTACAACGTCGAGCTGCTGCAAGGCGCGGCGCTGAAGCATTTATACGGCGGCCAATTCCGCCATCACCGCGCCGCGCTGCATGGCAAGGACGATCAGCAGCTGTATTCCCGCGAGGCGATCCCGGCGTTGATCAACTACCTTCGCCGTGAACTGAATGTGGAGTTCCACTTCTCCACCCTGGTGCGCGACGTTGAACCCGGCCAGGTACACACTACGGCGGGCAGCTTCCGTGGCGAACAAATCATCGTTTGCTCCGGCCATGACTACCAAACCTTGCTGGTGCACTCGATTGCCGAGCTCAACCCGAGCATCTGCCGCCTGCAAATGCTGCGCGCCCGGCCTGCGGTCAACCTGAACCTGCAACACGCCTTGCTCACGGGGCTGAGCTGCGTGCATTACGGCGCCTTCGCCGATTTGCCGGAAGCTGCACCGGTGCAGGCGCAAATCCTGCGCGAAGCGCCGCACCTGCATGCGCACGGGATTCACCTGCTGATCAGCCCAACGCCGCATGGCGAGCTGATTATTGGGGATTCTCATGACTACGGCACTGACCCATCGCCCTTCAACGCCGAGCAGGTTGACAACTGGATGATCGAGCTGGCCGAGCAGACCCTGGGCTGCAAGGTCCAGGTGGTCGAGCGTTGGCAGGGTGTTTACGGTTCACGCGGGCCGGGGCCGTTCTCATTCCTGCGGGCAGCGCCGGGCGTAAGTGCGGCCTTGATGCACACCGGCGTGGGCATGAGCGTGGGGCCGGCGCTGGCCGAGCGAAATATCAGCACCTTGTGGGGAGAGGCGGGATGAGCCCGGAACAGGCGATTGCCGAAGTGTTCGGCTTGTACGAACAGCACGGCACGGCGGACTACATCGGCGAGCCGGTGTCGCAGATCGAACACATGTCCCAGGCCGCGCAGTGGGCCATGGCCGAAGGCTACGACGATGAGGTGGTGCTGGCGGCGTTTTTTCACGATATCGGGCATCTCTGCGGTCACGGCGGCGACAACATGGGCGGGTATGGCGTGGTCAGCCACGAGCGGCTGGGTGCGGATTACTTGCGCCGGGCGGGCTTCAGCGAACGCATGGCCAAACTCGTGGAGTATCACGTGCAAGCCAAGCGTTACCTGACCTTCAGCCAACCGGACTACTACGCCCGCTTGAGTGAAGCCAGCCGCCGTACCCTGGCGTATCAGGGCGGTGTGATGACGGCCGAGGAGGCCCGGGCTTTCGAGCAGGACCCGCTCTGCGCGATCAGCCTTCGCATGCGCCACTGGGATGAACAGGCCAAGGACCTGCAGGTGCCGGTACTCGACCTTGAAGTGCTCAAGGCCAAGGCCCGGCGGGTGCTGGCGGCTTAGGTTTCGTCGAGGCGCTGGGCCAGGGCTTCGACCTGTTCCTGGCGCTCGGCCTGGCTCAGTTTGGCGTGGGGGTTGAGCGACGACCACTGTGGGTGAGCGCGGGCCTTGTGCAAGGCGTCGGGCAATTTGCCTTCGCGCCAGGTCTTGTCCTGGGGCGTGTCGACTTTGATGCTGTGCAGCGCCGCATGGCCGCGCAGGTTCAGGGCCTTGAGCAATTGGCGTTGGCGCAGGGCCAGCAGGCGCAGCACGCTGTCGTCGACGGTCAGCTCGCGCTGGCCCTTGATCTTGCCCAGCAGGCGACTGCCGTAGCTGCGTGCGGTTTGCAGTGCGCCACCGGCAATCGCGCCGGCCAGTGCGGCGGCGCCGAGGGTCAGCCCGCCGACCAATAAATCCACACCGGCGCCGGCGGCCGCACCGGCAGCGATCCCGCCGCCGACCCGCACACCGAGTTGCTTGAGGGTTTCGGGGTTGAACAGGTCATCGCCCCAGCGCCCGTCCAGCAGCGGCAAATCACTGGCAGCGGCGTCCTGCGGGCGGAAGCCGAACAGCTTGAGCAATGCCTCTACACACTTTTGTTCACGTTGGCGCACCGCCTTGCGCAGATCGCCGATGGCTTGCTGCTCATCTTCGGTGACCACACTGCGCCGGCACGCGGCGCAGTCAATCAGCAGCTCGGCGATCAAGCGGGCGGCACTTTGCTGGCGGGCCTGGCGTTGAGCGTGCTGGTCGAGAATCAAGCGTTCCAGTTGCGGCCGAGCGTTCTCCAGCAGCAAGGCCAGGCTTTCATACAGGCGGCGTTCACCGTCTTCCGGCGGCGCCACGCTGTCGAAGCGCACCAGCGCATGCAGGCCGAGGCGGGCCAGGGCTTCGCGCCAGTCCGGCTCGCGGTGGTCGCTGCTGCTGACAAAATTGAGCACCGGCAACAACGGTTTGCCGCAACTGGCCAGCACTTGCAGCTCGTCGCGGTACTTGGCCAGCACCGGCTCGCGGGCGTCGATCACATACAGCCCGGCGTCCGAGGCCAGCAGTTGGCGCAGCACTTTGGCTTCTTGTTCGAAACGCTGGCGGGCTTCACTGCCGTCCAAAAAGCGCGCCAGGCGTGCCGGGCCGTCGAGGCGTTCGCCGGGGCGATCCAGGCGCTCCAGGTAGTCGAGCAGGGCGATGGCATCTTCCAGGCCGGGCGTGTCGTACAGCTCCAGCAAGGCTTCGCCGTCGACCGACAAGCGTGCACCTTCCACATGCCGTGTGGTGCTGGGGCGATGGGAGACTTCGCCGAAGCCAACGTCACGGGTCAGGGTGCGCAGCAGCGAGGTTTTGCCGACGTTAGTGTGGCCGACCACGGCGAGTTTCAGCGGTTTAGTCATGACCGGTCTCCAACCAATTCAGCGGCGCGCAGTCGGCGAACGGCAGGTCCAGCTGTTGCAGCGCCGCGTGCCAATCGCCCAGCCGCTCGGCATCCAGCGCCTGGCCGGGCGGGGCTTGCAGCAGCCACACGCGGGTGGCCGTGGCGCTGCGCGCCAGCTCGGCGATCAGCGCCAGGCTGCCACGGTCGGGCGAGCGGCGTGGGTCGCAGGCGATGGCCAGCCGGGCGGGTGGGAAGCGCGTGAGTTGCTCCAGCAGTTTGTTGCGTGACTCGCGGCTGTCGAGGATGCCGGCGTTTTTCACCTGGGTCGGCAGCTTGGGCGGCCACGGGTGTTGCTCGTCCAGCTCAATGGCGACCAGCAGAGCGCCGTCGCTGTCCAGCTCGCTGATGCCGCCGCTGACTTGGTGCAGCTGCTGCGGCGCGGCATCGTTGACCCCAAGCCGTTCGCTGCTGGGCATCAGGCGCTCGCGCAGTTGGCTGTAGCCGGGCAGGTTGAGGTCCAGGCGCAAAGCGGCGCGCCCGCGTTTCCAGCGCCACAGGCACAGCAGCGCGAGGATCAAGCGCGGCAGCAGGCCGTAGACCAGCAGCACGCCGACCAGCCAGGCCGCCCAGGCCTGGCGGGCGCTGTCGATATTCAGCGCGGAATCGCCGCTGGCGCGGATCATCTCGACGCTCGGCACGTTGAAGCCAAGCAAGGCGGGCAGGCTGCCGAGGGCTTGGGTCACGGCGACAAAGGTGTCGGCGCCGAGAATGGTGGTTTCCCACACAAAGCCGTAACGGCGGGTGGCGAGCAGTGTCAGCAGAATCACCAAGGCGCTGAGCAAGGCCAGCAACCACAGGCTATTGACCAGCACGCCCACGGCCCAGCGATTGAGTTTCTGGCGCTGCAACAACAGCAGCAACGCGGGGGCCAGTTGCGCGGCCTTGGCGTCACGCGCGAATTTTTCACTGAGCCACAACCACAGGCGGCCGAGGCTGGCGCCGTGCTCGCCGGCAAACAGCAGGCCCAGCGCCCAACTGATCAACAGGATCAGGTTCACGCCGAGCAGGCTGCCCAGGGCCCAGAACACATTCACCGGCGTCAGGCCATTGCCCAGTGCCGCAAAGGCCAGGCCGGCGCCGCTGACGACGGCGACTATCGCCAGCAGCACCAGTGCCAGACGGGCACCTTGCAGCCAGCGGGTGAGGGCGCCGGTCAGGCCATCGCGCTCGGCCAGGTGCAGGGCGCGCTGCTGGATGCGCGTCGGCAGATCGCCACCGGCCGTGCGGGCCAGGCGGTTGGCTTCCAGGTCTTCCAGGGGGCCGGCGTGTTCTTCACGCAAGCGTACGGTTTCCGTCAGCCAGAGTTTTTGCAGGGGGGTTAGTGCAGTCACGCGCCGTCCTGTTGAGCCAGTGAGTTTGGAGCATAACCGCTGCGCAGCCTGTTGGGGAAAGCTGCGCGGGGCTCTGGTATTCTCGTCGCCATGAAAAAAACTCTCCCTTTAAGCCTGATCGCAGCCCTCGGTGAAAACCGTGTGATCGGCGTCGACAACAGCATGCCCTGGCATTTGCCGGGGGATTTCAAATATTTCAAGGCCACCACCTTGGGCAAGCCGATCATCATGGGGCGCAAGACCTGGGATTCCCTGGGCCGACCGCTGCCGGGGCGCTTGAACCTGGTGGTTAGCCGTCAGACCGGTTTGGCGCTTGAAGGTGCGGAAGTTTTTCCGTCCCTCGACGCGGCGGTTGAGCGGGCCGAGGCCTGGGCGCTGGAGCAGGGCGTGGATGAGCTGATGCTGATCGGTGGCGCGCAGCTGTATGCGCAGGGGCTGGAGCAGGCGGATCGCCTGTATTTGACGCGGGTGGCGCTGAGCCCGGATGGGGATGCTTGGTTTCCGCAGTTTGATGTGGGCCAGTGGAAGCTGGTTTCAAATCTGCAGAATCCGGCGCAAGGGGATAAGCCGGCTTACAACTTCGAAGTTTGGGAAAAGGCCTAAGAGCATCGCAGGCAAGCCAGCTCCCACATTTTGAGCGAGTTCCAACATGAGAATGCGGTCAAAAGGTGGGAGCGGGCTTGCTCGCGAAGGCCATCTGACAGGCGCCGCTAAACCTGCGCTAGTTCAGCATGCTCATCGGCATCCAACAGCGCCTTGTCCGTCTGCCCCATGATCTGGCTGGTAATCGCACCCGCCGTCATCGAACCATTCACGTTCAGCGCCGTGCGGCCCATGTCGATCAGCGGCTCCACGGAAATCAGCAGCGCCACCAGTGACACCGGCAAGCCCATGGCGGGCAGCACGATCAGCGCGGCGAAGGTTGCACCACCGCCCACGCCAGCCACACCGGCCGAACTCAAGGTCACAATCGCCACCAGGGTCGCGATCCACAGCGGGTCCAGCGGGTTGATGCCCACGGTCGGCGCGACCATTACCGCCAGCATCGCAGGGTAGAGGCCAGCGCAGCCGTTCTGGCCGATGGTCGCGCCAAACGAGGCGGCAAACCCGGCGATGGATTGCGGAATCCCCAAACGACGGGTCTGCGCTTCAATGCTCAGCGGGATCGCCGCCGCGCTGGAGCGGCTGGTGAAGGCGAATGTCAGCACCGGCCACACCTTGCGGAAGAACCGCAATGGGTTGATCCCGGCCAGCGACAGCAGCAGGCCGTGCACCACAAACATCAGGCCCAGCGCCAGGTATGACACCACCACAAAACTGCCGAGCTTGATGATGTCTTGCAGGTTGGAACCGGCGACCACCTTGGTCATCAGCGCCAGCACGCCGTAGGGGGTCAGCTTCATCACCAGGCGCACCAGGCGCATCACCCAGGCTTGCAGGGTGTCGATGGCGTTCAGGACTTTCTGGCCTTTTTCCACGTCGTCCTTGAGCAGTTGCAGCGCGGCAACCCCCAGGAATGCGGCAAAAATCACCACACTGATGATCGACGTCGGCTTGGCCCGGGCCAGGTCGGCAAACGGGTTGGCCGGCACGAAGGACAGCAGCAATTGCGGGATATTCAGGTCGGCCACCTTGCCCGCGTAATCACTCTGGATCACTTGCAGGCGCGCCATTTCCTGGGTGCCGGCCACCAGGCCTTCGGCGGTGAGGCCGAACAGGTTGGTCAGGCCGATACCGATCAGCGCCGCGATTGCAGTGGTAAACAACAGCGTGCCGATGGTCAGGAAGCTGATCTTGCCCAGGGACGAGGCGTTATGCAGACGCGCAACGGCGCTGAGGATCGAGGCAAATACCAGCGGGATCACGATCATTTGCAGCAGTTGCACATAGCCATTACCGACCAGGTCGAACCAGCCGATGGAGGCTTTGAGCACCGGGTTACCGTCGCCATAAATCGTGTGCAGCGCCGTACCAAACAGCACGCCGAGCACGAGGGCAAACAGCACCTTCTTGGCGAGGCTCCAGTGAGTACGACGGGTTTGTGCCAGGCCCAGCAACAGGGCCACGAACACCAGCAAGTTGAGAATCAGGGGCAGATTCATTGAAGCTCCGTTGAGAAGGCAGCCAATCGCGTGAGCCTGCGATTGCGAACCGCGAAGCGTAACAGCTTGAAATATAATGATTTAATACCAATATGGAATGGTGACTGTCGTTTTTGGAATAAGCGTTTGACGCTCAGGCGCATGCCCGTGGCGGGATCAGGACGCACGCGGTCGTGCTCAATGTGGGAACTGTCACAGGGATTTGTTAGCGTCGATGTCTTTCACTCAGGGAGAAAACGCTTATGAAGCTCGCGCCAACTTTACTTGCCGCCGCCTTCTGCCTCGGCCTCGCCGGCCAGGCATTTGCCGCCACCGAGTTGAAACACTGGCCGGCGCCCGCCGCCGAGCAGTTGAACAAGATGATCGCCGCCAACGCCAACAAGGGTAACTTCGCGGTGTTCGACATGGACAACACCAGCTACCGCTACGACCTCGAAGAATCCTTGCTGCCGTACATGGAAAACAAGGGCCTGATCACCCGGGACAGCATGGACCCGTCCCTCAAGCTGATCCCGTTCAAAGACACCGCCGACCACAAGGAAAGCCTGTTCAGCTACTACTATCGCCTGTGCGAAGTGGATGACATGGTCTGCTACCCGTGGGTCGCGCAGATTTTTTCAGGCTTCACCCTCAAGGAACTGAAGGTCCAGGTTGACGAGTTGATGGCCTCCGGCAAACCGGTGCCGGTCACCTATTTTGAAGGCGACGTGGTGAAAAACTCCGAGGTGCAGCCGCCCAAGGTCTTCACCGGCCAGGCTGAGCTGTACAACAAGCTGATGGAAAACGGCATCGAGGTCTACGTCATGACCGCCGCCTCGGAAGAGCTGGTGCGCATGGTCGCCGCCGATCCGAAGTATGGCTACAACGTCAAACCTGAAAACGTCATTGGCGTGACCACCCTGCTCAAGGATCGCAAGACCGGCGAGCTGACCACCGCACGCAAACAGATCGCCGCCGGCAAATATGACGAGAAAGCCAACCTCGGCCTGGAGTTGACGCCCTACCTGTGGACCCCGGCGACCTGGATGGCCGGCAAGCACGCGGCGATCCTGACCTATATCGACGAATGGAAAAAACCGGTGATCGTCGGCGGCGACACACCGACCAGCGACGGTTACATGCTGTTCCACGATGTGGACGTGGCCAAAGGCGGCATCCACCTGTGGATCAACCGCAAGGACAAATACATGACCCAGCTTAACGGCATGATGGCCAAGCATGCGGCGGCGCAGGCCAAGGAAGGGCTGCCGGTGACGGCGGACAAGAACTGGGTGATCGTCAAGCCGGAGGAGATTCAGTAAGACTGAGTTGCCTGCTTCGCGAGCAAGCCCGCTCCCACACTTGACCGAGTTCCAACCTGCGAATGCGGTCGAATGTGGGAGCGGGCTTGCTCGCGAAAGCGGCCTGAAGAACACTGCATAAACCCCAGCAAAAATAGATATCAATTGCGAACCAATCTCATCCTCTGCTAGCGTGCGCACTCCTTCCTCTCAAGGTAGTGCTGTGCTCTCCTGGAATTTGCAGATCGCGCGCCTGTTCGCGGAGCAGAAGAAAGCCCTCGAAGCCTTCGTCACTCGCCGCACCGGCAGCGCCCAGGTGGCCGCCGACCTGACCCAGGAATCGTTCCTGCGCCTGGCGCGCCTGGACTCCGGCGAGAAAATCGATAACCTCCCGGCCTTTCTCTTCACCATCGCCAGCAACCTGGTGCGCGATCACCAGCGCCAGGCCATCCGCCGTGAGCGCCTGGATGCGGGCGAGCCCAGCGAAGAACTGCCCTGCACCAACCCCGGTGCCGACGAACAATTGGCCGCCTACCAGCAGGAACAGCTGATGCAGGACGCGATCCTGGCGCTGCCCGAAGCGACTCGGCAGATCTTCCTGCTTTATCATGTCGACGAACTTTCCTACCGCGAGATTGGCGAACGCCTGTCGATCACTGCGCGCAGTGTGGAATACCAATTGCGTCGGGCCTTGATTGAATGCCGCGCCTACATCAAGACGCGGCTTGCCTGCGATGAACAAGGACGTCGGTCATGACTGCCACACCCACTGCCGACGCATTGTTCGAAGAGGCGTCCGGCTGGTATTTCCGCCTGCAGGCCGAGGACGTGACTGCCGCCGAAATGGACGCCTTCGCCGCTTGGCTGGGCCAGGGCCAGGCCCAGGATGAAGCCTGGCAGGAAGTGCAGGCGATGCTCGGCGGCCTGCGCGAACCGGCACGGCAGGTGCGTCGTGCCGAACAAGCCGCCTGGCGCAAACCGGCCCTGCGCTGGCGGCGCTGGGCGTGCGCGGCCGCCGTGTTGCTGGCGGTGGGGCTCACGCTACCCAACACCCCCTGGCTGGACCGTTTGCGTGCGGACTACGCCACCGGCACCGGCGAATCGCGCACCATCGAACTGGCCGACGGTTCCCACTTGCAACTCAATACCGACAGCGCGGTGCAAATCCGTATGAGCGCGGGTGAGCGGCAGGTTCGCTTGTTGCGTGGCGAAGGCTTTTTCGAGGTGACCAAGGACCCGACGCGGCCCTTTGTGGTGCAGTCCGGCGAGGGTTGGGTGAGGGTGGTCGGTACGCAATTCAGCGTGGCGCGGCGCGATGCCCAGACGCGAGTGCAAGTGGCGCAGGGCAAGGTGCAGGTCAGCGCCGGCAGCGGCGCGCCGGTGTACCTGGAGCCGGGGCGGGCCGTGGAGTATCAGGGCCGGCAATTGGCCGAGGCCCACGGTTTTGACCCGGCCAGTGGCTTTGCCTGGCGCCAGCGCCAACTGGTGTTTCGTCAGCAGCCGTTGTCGGAAGTGGTCAGCGAGTTGAACCGCTACTGGCCTGGCACGACCTTCGTGCTGGGCGATGCACTGCGCAACCGGGTGGTATCCGGCGTCTTCGAAATCGACAAACCCGACGCCGTGATCAAGGCGCTGGAATACACCCTCAACCTGCGCGCCGAGCATTACACCCCGTATTTGCTGGTGTTGCGTGAAGGTAAGGCGTCGTAATCGCACATTTTTGAAAAAACTTTCAGGGTTTCCCCGCAGGCGGTCGTCCTTGATCACTGAGGCGTAAATAGTAAGCACTCTCAAGTAGTGCGGCGCCGATCACAGACTTTTGCACCGGGGAGCACCATCCATGGCACACCGATTCGCCGCACAGCCCTTGCTGGCACTGGCCATTTCCATGGCCTGCGGCACTGCGCCGCTGTACTTGCAGGCCGCTGAGACCACCCAGGCCCAGACGTACCGTTTTGATATCCCGGGGCAAAGCCTCGACGGCGCACTGGCGGCGTTTTCGGCGGTGACGCGGGTGCAGGTGCTGGTCAGTGGTGAGTTGACCCAAGGGGTGGTGTCGCCGGGCGTGAGCGGTAACCTGGGCCAGCGTGAAGCCTTGGGGCAACTGCTCGGCGGGACCGGGTTGAGCGCAGCGTTCATCAATGCCGACACGGTCACCCTGGAAAAGCGCGTGGCAACCGGCGCGGCGCTGGAGGTTGGCGCCACCACCATCAGCGCCGAACGCCTGGGGGCGACCACCGAGGGCAGCGGCTCCTACACCACGGGTGCGGTGACGATCGGCAAGGGCGAACAGAAGCTCAAGGACATCCCGCAATCGGTCAGCGTCATGACCCGCAAGCAGATGGATGACCAGAACACCACCAAGCTGTCTGAAGTGGTCAAGCGCACGCCTGGCCTGACCGCGACCAAATCCCCTGGCCCCGGCATGTTCATCTTCTCCCGTGGTTTCGAGATCGGCACCCTGCAATACGACGGGGTCGGCCTGCCGCGTAATACCTACGCGCTGGGCAGCTACCTCACCGAGAACATGGCGATCTACGACCGTGTCGAGACCCTGCGCGGCCCGGCCGCGTTGCTGCAAGGCGCCAACAGCCCGGGCGGCACCATGAACCTGGTGCGCAAGCGCGGCCAGCAGGCGCCAACCGTGGCCATCACCGCCAAGGCCGGCTCCTGGGACCATTACGGCACCCAGGTCGACGCCGGTGGCCCGCTCAACGCCGAAGGCACCCTGCGCGGCCGCTTCGTGGCGGATTACGACACCACCAACTCCTTTATCGACTATGTCGGCGGTTGGAACCAGACGGTGTATGCCGCCGTCGACTACGACTTCACCCCGGATACCACCGTGGGCGTGGGCATCAGCAACCAAAAAGGCCACACCCGGCCCAACTTCATGTCCCTGCCCCGGTATGCCAATGGCAACGATATCGGCCTGCCCCGCTCGACCTTCGTGGGTGCCAGCTGGAACCGCAGCGTCAACAACCAGACCCAGGTGTTTGCCGACATCGAGCATCGTTTCAACGATGACTGGAAGTTGAAAGCCGCCCTGGTTGCCATGGACGAGCACAACGACGCGACCTACCAGGCG
Organism: Pseudomonas poae; assembly: GCA_028869255.1. Lineage (NCBI taxonomy): Bacteria > Pseudomonadati > Pseudomonadota > Gammaproteobacteria > Pseudomonadales > Pseudomonadaceae > Pseudomonas > Pseudomonas poae. The sequence goes on from CP110972.1 coordinate 6,206,940, forward strand.
ACGTGGGACGAGATCCCCAACCCGGGGACGACAGGCAATGTTCGCTACGTGGACTGGGTCACCGACTTCAATACCAAGAGCCGCGGTGTTGATGTTTACGTCGACGGCAAATTCGAAGGCCTGGGTTTGCGGCAGGAGATGGTACTGGGCGCCAACTATTCCAAACTCACCACGGATGATTTTTGGGCGCGTGCGGCCACGGCGGGTGCGGATATCTTCAACATCGACCACAACCGTGTGCAGCGCGACAGGAACCAGTTATTCCAGGCGGGTAGTGCTACGAAGAGCTGGTATGACATCCGTCAGAAGGGGATTTATGGCACCTGGCGCGTCCAACTAGTGGACCCGCTGACGTTGATCCTTGGTGCGCGCACCAGTTGGTATGACTATTCCTACAAGGACGAGAGCGGTTTCCAGGGTGTGTACGGCGACCCTACCAGCAGCACCACGCAAAGCAATGGCCACGTCACGCCCTACGCTGGGCTGGTCTACGCGCTCAATGAGCAATGGTCAGCCTATGCCAGCTATACCGACGCCTTTGAGCCACAAACCAGCCTGACCACCTCATTGACCGTGCTCAAGCCCATCGAGGGCCAGAACTACGAGCTGGGCCTGAAGGGCGAACTGGCTGACGGTCGCCTCAATACCTCGTTCGCGGTGTTCCGCTATGACCAGGAAAACCGGGCGGCCCAAGACCTGCAGGGCGGCAAAGTCTGCGGCGGCTGGTACTGCTCGCTCGCCTCCGGCAAGGTGCGCAGCCAAGGCTTCGAAGCCACGTTGAGCGGCGAAGTGCTGCCGGGCCTGCAACTGGTCTCCAGCTACACCTACAACACCACCAAATTCCTCAAGGACGACACCTACGAAGGCAAGATCTTCAGCACCTGGACCCCCAAGCACCTGCTCAAGGTCTGGGGTGATTACCAGTTGCCGGGGGATTGGCACAACGTCAGCGTCGGCGCCGGCGTGACCGCGCAAAGCAGCACCGAAGCCTATGACCGCAACTTCAGCGTGCCGGGTAATGCGCTATGGGACTCGCGGGTGGCCTACAAGATCAACCAGGAATTCACCGTGGCGGCGAACCTGAACAACCTGTTCGACAAGAAGTACTACATCCCGGCGTATAACGCGACCTGGGGCAGTAACTACTATGGCGATCCGCGCAATGTGATGTTCAGCATGACCTACACGCCGCAGTTCTAAGCACTACACAATCTCTGTAGGAGCGGGCTTGCCCGCGATGGCGGTGTGCCAGGCAATGATTTGCTGAAAGGTCCATCGTCATCGCAGGCAAGCCAGCTCCCACATTTTGACCGTACCCGTTGTTCTCCTGCTTTTCTCCAGGCAAAAAAAGCCCCGCACTTGGCGGGGCTTTGTCGTGGCGCAAGCCTCAGCCGTACTTTACTTCACCGACTTCAGATGCCAGTTCCACAGCGCCACGATCGCGTCCTCGCGCACTTTGATGAACAGGCCGTAGTCAGCCAGGTACACCGACTGGACGGTCCAGGTCGGTTTGCGGGTGCTCAGCATCAGGCAGTCGAGTACCTTGGCCTGGCCCTGCAGGTCCGGGAGCAGGCTGCCGGCCGCCAGTTCCCTGGTTACTTTGCAGGTCACAGTCCTGGGCTCGTTGGTGTCGGTGGACGGGCTGCCATCCGGGTTGACCGACTTTGACCAGGTCTCGGTGTAGCTGACTTCACTGCCTGGCGGCAAGCTGTGCCAGTCACCTTGAAAGCTCAAAGCCGTCAGCACGCGTGTCTGCGCTTTTTCATTGCCGGTCTTGCGATCGATACGCTGGCTGGCGAGGTCGAACAGGCCCCTGAATGTCAGGTCGAGGCTGTAGCCCAGCGCCGAGTCCTGGGTTTGCACCAGCGTTTGGCCAGACGCGCCGTCGATACTGATCGAGGTCTTTTTGGTCTGGTCGCCGACGCGGGTTTTGTTGAAAAGCAACGCGTCATAGTCGTAGTTCAGTTGGCTAAGGGCGCGTGCCGGCTTGGGCAGGCCAAGTGCCTGGATCGCGGCCACCACCGCCGGCTGGACAGCTGGTGTGCGGATGACCGGCGCGAGTGCCTGGCGGGCCTTGAAGACGGGCAGTTGGGCCAGTGCATCCGGCGCCGGGCAGACCGCATTGAAGATGCGCACATGGTCGGCTGACGCCTGATTCAGCGTTTGCGGCTTGAGTTGTCGCTGGATTTCGCCGTTGATCGCCTGGCGGGCATCATCGATGTTGAATTGGCTCAGCAGCGTGACGCTGCGCTGTGGGCAATCCAGGGCCAGCCGCTGCTGCTCCTGAGCCACCAGTGAGCCGCCTTTGCTGATGTGATAGTGCCGAAAGTCGGTAGCGGCCCACACATACACCTGGCCGGCGCGTTGTTCCAGGCTGTTGCGATCAATCAGCAACCAGTCCTGGTCTGCGGGCGCTGCCAGTGTCCGCCAGTCCGGCGCAGGGCGTGCTTTGCAAATACTTTGCAACTGGGCGCTTTGCTGCAACTGTTGGGCTTGCAGCGCCGGCAGATCGGAACCCGTGCCCTGTGGGTCGGTAAAGGGCCTGAGGCTGGTTGAGGTGGGATAGAACATCCTCGCCGGGCCTTGCGCGCACGAAGCGTCAAATCGAAGGGTGACGGGCTTTTGCTTCAATTCCACGGCGTACATGACCCTGTCGCCTTCGCGCACGATGGAGTGCTCGAGTGCCGGCAGTGTCAGGGCCTCGTTGAAGAGTTCCGGGCCAGGGTCGGGCTGAGGCTTTGGCGTGGAGCTGCAAGCCGCGAGGGCCAGCAGCGAGAAAACCAGGGCAGTCGGACGAAGAAAGGTCGAGCGGGAGTCCATGCGGATACGGTCCTTGATAATTCAGTCGCGGACTGTATCGGCCTGCGGATAAAACACAATAGCGTGCACGCCCCAAAAAAAGCCCCGCACAGGGCGGGGCATTTTTATGCGCGAGGCTTACAGGCCGTCGAGCATCGCCTTGTTACGCACGGCACCCTTGTCGGCGCTGGTGGCCAGCAGGGCATAGGCTTTGAGCGCGGTCGTGACCTTGCGCGGACGCTTCTCCACCGGCTTCCAACCTTTCTTGTCCTGCTCGACCCGGCGCGCAGCCAGCTCTTCATCGCTGATCAACAGGTTGATCGAGCGGTTCGGAATGTCGATCAGCACCTTGTCGCCGTCCTGCACCAGGCCGATGGCGCCACCGGCAGCGGCTTCAGGCGAAGCGTGGCCGATGGACAGGCCCGAGGTGCCGCCGGAGAAACGGCCGTCGGTCAGCAGGGCGCAGGCTTTGCCCAGGCCCTTGGACTTCAGGTAGGACGTGGGGTAGAGCATCTCCTGCATACCCGGGCCGCCTTTCGGGCCTTCGTAGCGGATGATCACGATATCGCCTTCTTTCACTTCGTCGGCGAGGATGCCGCGGACCGAGCTGTCCTGGCTTTCGTAGATCTTGGCGCGACCTTCGAAGACGTGGATCGACTCATCCACACCGGCGGTTTTCACCACGCAGCCGTCGAGGGCGATGTTGCCGTACAGCACGGCCAGGCCGCCTTCTTGCGAGTAGGCGTGCTCGACGCTGCGGATGCAGCCGTTTTCACGGTCGTCGTCGAGGGTGTCCCAACGGGTCGACTGGCTGAACGCGGTCTGGGTCGGGATGCCCGCCGGGCCGGCCTTGAAAAAGGTGTGCACGGCTTCGTCGTCAGTCTGGGTGATGTCCCACTTGGCGATGCCTTCGGCGATGGATTTGCTGTGCACGGTCGGCAGGTCGGTGTGCAGCAGGCCGCCACGGGCCAGCGAGCCTAAGATCGAGAAGATCCCGCCGGCGCGGTGCACGTCTTCCATGTGGTACTTCTGGATGTTCGGCGCGACTTTGCACAGTTGCGGCACGTGGCGGGACAGACGGTCGATGTCGCGCAGGTCGAAATCGATCTCGGCTTCCTGGGCCGCGGCCAGCAAGTGCAGGATGGTGTTGGTGGAACCGCCCATGGCGATATCCAGGGTCATGGCGTTTTCGAACGCCTTGAAGTTGGCGATATTGCGCGGCAACACCGACTCATCGTTCTCGGTGTAGTAACGCTTGCACAGCTCGACGATGGTACGGCCAGCCTGCAGGAACAGCTGTTCGCGGTCGCTGTGGGTGGCCAGGGTCGAACCGTTGCCCGGCAAGGCCAGGCCCAGGGCTTCGACCAGGCAGTTCATCGAGTTGGCGGTGAACATGCCGGAGCACGAACCGCAGGTAGGGCAGGCGCTGCGCTCGTATTCCGCAACCTTCTCGTCAGAGGCGCTGGAATCGGCGGCGATGACCATGGCATCCACCAGGTCGAGGCCGTGGGAGGCGAGCTTGGTCTTGCCGGCTTCCATCGGGCCGCCGGACACGAAGATCACCGGGATGTTCAGGCGCAGCGCGGCCATCAGCATGCCGGGGGTGATCTTGTCGCAGTTCGAGATGCACACAATGGCGTCGGCGCAGTGGGCATTGACCATGTATTCCACGGAGTCAGCGATGATCTCGCGGCTCGGCAGGGAATACAGCATGCCGTCATGGCCCATGGCGATGCCGTCATCCACGGCGATGGTGTTGAATTCCTTGGCCACGCCGCCAGCGCGTTCGATTTCGCGGGCGACCAGTTGGCCCAGGTCCTTGAGGTGGACGTGGCCCGGTACGAACTGGGTAAACGAGTTGGCAATCGCGATGATCGGCTTTTTGAAGTCGTCATCTTTCATCCCCGTGGCACGCCACAGTGCGCGCGCGCCGGCCATGTTGCGGCCGTGGGTGGATGTTTTCGAGCGGTAATCTGGCATGGAGCACTCCGGGCGGCTAATCGGTATCAAAAGGGAGTGAGCTTCTATTGACGTCTGGAACACCCGAAAAATGGCCCTGGTGTCCGGAAGTTGCCGCAAACGTTACGGGATCGCCGTGCGCAGTGGCCTTGAGCTCATAAACCCGCCGGGGGATGACTGGCGATGAATAGGGCCGATTCTACACCGCTGGCGGCTGGAGGGAATGGCCGTAAGCGTGGAGACAGCGCTTACGGGATGTGTGGTGGTTTGTGGCGGTAGGAACAATCGTTCTGACACAACACAAAAAAGGTGGGAGCTGGCTTGCCAGCTCCCACCTTTGATCGGCATGTTACTTAGCTGTTCGGCAGCAACCGACAGGTAATGCTCTTGATGTAGCGCGTCTCGGCAATTGCCGGGTGCACCGGATGGTCCGGGCCTTGGCCGCCGCGTTCGAGCATCTGGATGTTGCGGTCCAGGTGGCGGGCGCTGGTCAGCAGGATGTTTTGCAGGTCGTCTTCCGGCAGGTGCATGGAGCACGAGGCGCTGACCAGGATGCCGTCCTTGCTGAGCAGGCGCATGGCTTGCTCGTTCAGGCGGCGGTAGGCGCCTTCGCCGTTTTTCATGTCTTTTTTGCGTTTGATGAAGGCCGGTGGGTCGGCGACGATCACGTCGAAGCGTTCTTCGCTGGCTTTAAGCTCTTTGAGGGCTTCAAACACGTCGCCTTCGATGCAGGTCATCTTCTCGGCAAAACCGTTCAGCGCGGCGTTGCGCTCTACGCCGTCAAGGGCGAAGGCCGAGGCGTCGACGCAGAACACTTCACTGGCGCCGAAGGCCGCAGCTTGCACGCCCCAGCCGCCGATGTAGCTGTACAGGTCCAGCACGCGCTTGCCTTTGGCATACGGGGCCAGGCGCGCACGGTTCATGCGGTGGTCGTAGAACCAGCCGGTTTTCTGGCCCTGGATCACCGGGGCTTCGAATTTCACACCGTTTTCTTCCAGCGCGACCCACTCCGGCACCAGGCCGAACACGGTTTCGACGTAGCGGTTGAGGCCCTCGGCGTCACGTGCGGCAGAGTCGTTCTTGAACAGAATGCCACTCGGCTTGAGCACTTGGGTCAGCGCGGCGATCACGTCTTCCTTATGGGCTTCCATGGTCGCCGAAGCGATCTGCACCACCAGGATGTCGCCGAAACGGTCGACTACCAGGCCCGGCAACAGGTCGGAATCGCCGTAGACCAGGCGGTAGAACGGCTTGTCGAACAGGCGATCACGCAGCGACAGGGCGACGTTCAGGCGATGCACCAGCAGCGACTTGTCCAGCGGCAACTTGATGTCACGCGACAGCAGGCGCGCGCAGATCAGGTTGTTCGGGCTCATGGCCACGATGCCCAAAGTCTTGCCGCCGGCCGCTTCGAGGATGGCCTGGTCGCCTGCCTGGAAGCCGTGAAGTGGGGTGGCGGCCACGTCGATTTCGTTGCTGTAGACCCACAGGTGGCCGTTGCGCAAACGACGATCGGCGTTGGCTTTGAGACGCAGGCTTGGCAGGGACATGACGTCGCTCCGGAAAAAGAGCGGGAGTATACCCTTTGCGCACCGGTTCATGTGGGAGCTGGCTTGCCTGCGATGCAGTCGGCGCGGTGTATCTGACGTACGGCGGTGATCCTATCGCAGGCAAGCCAGCTCCCACATTTAGTCCGATTTCAATCGGGCATTTGGGTGTCGGTCGAGTTTGCTTAGAGGTTAGAATCCCCGCCTAGCCCAGAGTATGTACTTATGTCCCAAGAGCTTTCCGCCGAACAGATCCAACAGGCCCTGCAGGGCATCAGCGTGCCGCCCCAGCCGCAAATCATGGTGGATTTGCAGATGGAGCAATACATGCCCGACCCGGACCTGGAAGTGATCGCACGGCTGATCTCCCAGGACCCGGGGCTGTCCGGCGCATTGCTGAAGATCGTCAACTCGTCGTATTACGGGCTGAGCAACAAAATCGCCTCGATCCAGCGCGCGGTGAACCTGCTGGGCAGCCGTTCGATCATCAACCTGATCAACGCCCTGTCGATCAAAGGCGAGATGAGCGATGACACCATCGTCACCCTCAACCGCTTCTGGGACACCGCCCAGGACGTGGCCATGACCTGCCTGACCCTGGCCAAGCGTACCGGCGCCCAGGCGGTGGACGAGGCCTATGCCCTGGGGCTGTTCCACGATTGCGGCGTGCCGCTGATGCTCAAGCGGTTCCCCAACTACATGGCCGTGCTGGAGCAGGCCTACGCCAACGCCGGCCCCGACTGCCGGGTGGTCGACACCGAAAACAACGCGTTCAACACCAACCATGCGGTGGTCGGCTACTACACTGCGAAGTCTTGGCGCCTGCCGGAGCATGTGACCGACGCCATCGCCAACCACCACAATGCCCTGGCGATTTTCAGCGATGAGACGTCGCGCAATTCCCAACTGAAAAACCTGCTGGCGATCCTGAAAATGGCCGAGCACATCTGCTCGTCCTATCGGGTGCTGGGCAACCAGGCGGTCGACCATGAGTGGAATGCGATCGGCCATCTGGTGCTGGACTACGTGGGCCTGTCGGACTACGACTTTGAAAGCCTGAAGTTGTCGATCCGCGAGCTGGGCGCGCACTGAGAGGTACACATGCCCGAGTTACCAGAAGTCGAAACCACCCGGCGTGGCATCGCGCCGCACCTCGAAGGCCAGCGCGTCAGCCGCGTGGTGGTGCGTGAGCGCCGCCTGCGCTGGCCGATCCCGGAAGACCTGGATGTGCGCCTGTCGGGGCAGCGCATCGTGCTGGTGGAGCGGCGGGCCAAGTACCTGCTGATCAATGCCGAAGTGGGCACGTTGATCAGCCACTTGGGCATGTCGGGCAACCTGCGCCTGGTGGAAGTCGGCATGCCGGCGGCCAAGCATGAGCATGTGGATATCGAGCTTGAGTCGGGCCTGGCCCTGCGTTACACCGACCCTCGGCGTTTTGGCGCGATGCTCTGGAGCCAGGACCCGCACAACCACGAGCTGCTGCTTCGTCTGGGGCCGGAGCCGTTGACCGATCTGTTTGATGGCGAGCGTTTGTTCCAACTGTCCCGTGGCCGTTCGATGGCGGTCAAGCCGTTCATCATGGACAACGCGGTGGTGGTGGGGGTGGGCAATATCTATGCGACGGAAGCGCTGTTTGCGGCGGGGATTGATCCGCGCCGGGAAGCCAAGGGGATTTCCCGTGGGCGTTACCTGAAGCTGGCCATCGAGATCAAGCGCATCCTGGCAGCCGCCATCGAACGCGGCGGCACCACGTTGCGCGACTTTATCGGCGGCGATGGGCAGCCGGGGTATTTCCAGCAGGAACTGTTCGTCTATGGCCGGGGAGGCGAGGCGTGCAAGGTCTGTGGGAGCGAGTTACGCAATGTGGTGCTGGGGCAGCGGGCGAGTGTGTTTTGCCCCAAGTGCCAGAGCTGATTGCTGGGTGATGGCTGATATTGCCATCGCAGGCAAGCCAGCTCCCACATTTGGATGTGTGAATACATTCAAGTGTGGGAGCTGGCTTGCCTGCGATGAGGCCCTTACAGGCGCCGCGAAACCTCAAGCCTTACCGGTAATCTTCCGGTATTTATCCATCAACTGCTCTTCAGTCTCCGGATGGGCTTCATCCAGCGGAATGCAATCCACCGGGCACACTTGCTGGCACTGAGGCTCGTCGTAGTGACCGACACATTGGGTGCACAGGTTGGGGTCGATCACATAGATCTCTTCGCCCTGGGAAATCGCAGCGTTCGGGCACTCGGGTTCGCAGACGTCGCAGTTGATGCAATCGTCGGTGATGATCAGGGACATGGAAACTCCTGCCAGGGCTGTCAGCCAGGGCATCTGAAAACGAATGCGCGCAATTGTGCCGCATTGGCGCCCGCAGTGCGAGCAGGTCTGACCTGTGGCGAGCGGGCTTGTTGTGGTTGGGACTGTAGTTGTGGTTGTGGCGAGCGGGCTTATGTGGCGAGCGGGCTTGCCCGCGTTGGGCTGCGAAGCGGCCCCAATACAGCCGCCGCGTAGTTTCAGTTAAAAAAACGGTGGCCTTGTTAAGGGCCGCTGCGCAGCCCAACGCGGGCAAGCCCGCTCGCCACACAAGCCCGCTCGTCACGACACGCCCGCTTGTCACGACAGCCCGCTCGCTACTGAGAGTTACTTTTTGAAGCGCAGCGTCAGCGCGTCTGCCACGGCCGGGTGCACGAACTTGGTGATATCCCCGCCCAATGCGGCGATTTCACGGACCAACGTCGAGGAAATGAACGAATAACGTTCCGACGGCGTGAGGAACAGGCTTTCCACGTCCGGCGCCAGTTGGCGGTTCATGTTGGCCAGCTGGAATTCATATTCGAAGTCCGACACCGCACGCAGGCCGCGCAGGAACACATTGGCGTTCTGCTCTTTGGCGAAGTGCGCCAGCAGTGTCGAAAAGCCCACCACTTCCACGTTGGGCAGGTGCTTGGTGACCTCACGCGCCAGCTCCACGCGCTGTTCCAGGGGAAACAGCGGGTTTTTCTTGGGGCTGGCCGCGACCGCGATGATCACATGGTCGAACAAGCGTGAGGCACGTTCGACCAGATCGCCATGGCCTTTGGTAATCGGGTCGAAGGTACCTGGGTACAACACTCGGTTCATCGCGTCGTCCTGGCGGAGTCCGTTGGGGAACCGGATGGTATCGCAGCCATCCCGGTCGGCCAAGTCAACTTATGCAGAAGAAAGCACTATAGACAGCACGAATAGCGTGTTTTTTCACGCCGTTTTCAGACGTTCGGCCAATGCCGTTGCCAGTTGCGCCGTTAAACCGTACACCGACAATTGCGGGTTAGCCCCAATGCTGGTGGGGAATAACGAGCCATCGTGGATCGACAAGTTACGCAACTGGTGGTGGCGACCGAGGCTGTCGGCCACCGCGTTTTTCGGCTCTTCACCCATCGCGCAACCGCCCATCACATGGGCGCTGCCCAGCGTGGTGCGATGCAGTTCCAGGCTCAAACCGTCAATCAGGCTGCGCGCCTCGGCCAGGCTGTTCACGAACCGCGCATCGTGATGCAGCGGCTTCACCGACTTGGCGCCCGCCGCGAACTGGATCTCGGCCATGCTGTGGAAGGCGCGACGCAGGCCGTCCCAGGCGTAAGGCGACACTGGGTAGTCGAGCACCGGCGTGCCGTCCCCGCGCAAGTCCACCGTCCCGCCCGGGCTGTCGGGGTGGAAGCCGTCCCGCAACAGGGCCAGCATCGCGTGGGTATTGGGCAAGCGGCTCATGTCCAGGGCGTTTTGCGTGCCGTAACCGCCGAACAAGGTGCTGGCCAATCCTGGGTGTAAGGGCGGTGCTTCGAGCTTGTAAGACATTTTGCCGGTGGTGCCGTCCTGCCATTGGAAGTGGTCCGAATAAATCGACTGCGGCGCGCCGTAGAACGGGTTGATCACCTCGTCGAACAGCCCGGCGGAGAAATTCACCAGGTGCAAAAAGGTACGCTTGCCCAGGCGCGAGTGTGGGTCCGGGGCGTTCGAGCGCATCAGCAGCGCCGGGCTATTGATACCGCCGCCCGCCAGCACGTAATGCCTGGCCTTGACCGTGACCTTGCGCCCCGTCGGTGCCACGCAGCGTTCATCCATGGCCACACATTCCAGGCTGCTGATGTGGTCGCCGCTGTACACCAGCCGTTCGGCGCGGGCCAGGTACAGCAGCTCGCCGCCTTGCTCCAGGGTGGACGGGATGGTGGTTACCAGCATCGACTGCTTGGCGTTGACCGGGCAGCCCATGCCGCAATACCCCAGGTTGAAGCAGCCGCGCACATTGCGTGGGATCACATGCCAGCTGTAGCCGAGTTTTTCGCAGCCTTTACGGATCACATCATTGTTGGCGTTGGGCGGCAGGGCCCAGGGCGCGATCCCCAGGCGTTGCTCCATTTTTTCGAACCACGGCGCCATTTCGGCGCTGCTGTGGCCCTTCACTGCATATTCGCTGGCCCAGTGGGAAAGGGTCGCGTCGGGCGTGCGAAAACTCGAGGTCCAGTTGATCAGCGTGGTGCCGCCCACCGCACGACCTTGCAGGATGGTGATCGCGCCGTCCTTGCTCATGCGGCCGATGCCTTCCTGGTACAGGCTGGCGTAGGCTTCGTCTTCGAGCAGCTTGAAGTCGCTGCTGGTCTTGAGCGGGCCTTCTTCGATCAACAACACCTTGTAGCCGGCGGCGCTGAGGATTTCGGCGGTGGTGCCGCCACCGGCGCCGCTGCCGATGATCGCCACGTCGGCTTCCAGGGTCAGGTCATGGTCGAGGGCGGCGCCATTGTGGGTTTTCCAGCCACGGGCCAGGCCATCGCGGAACAGATCGGGTACGGGCATAGAAATGCACTCTTATTTTTGTACGAAGTTGCGGTCCATGTGGGAGCTGGCTTGCCTGCGATGGCGGTCTGTCTGCCAGTGCATTTATGGCTGATCCACCGCTATCGCAGGCAAGCCAGCTCCCACATTTGATGGGGTTATCAAGTCTAGATTTTTGGCGGGCCGGGATAGCCGCAATGGGCCCAGGACTGCGGCCGGAAGTACCAGGCCATGATCACCAGTTTGAGCAGCGAGCCCTGGCCCATGCGCAGCAGATTCAAGTAGCTGTTTTCCCAGCGCTGCAGGAAGTTGCGGACCTGCTCCGCGCTGGCGTTTTCCCAACTGCCCCAGATCCCGGTCAACGGGCCACGGGTGATGCCCATGCCCAATACGTCGAACAGTTGCTGGGTTAGCTTGAACATCTCCGGCGACAGATGCTGCAGGCTGTAGTCGAGTTTTTTCAGGGTGTCTTCAATCCCGCTGACCACTTCCTGGGTACTGGCTACCCCTTCCAGCAACACCGGAATGACGGCGCGCAGGAACGGCAAATCACTGCTGCGCAGCATGGCAAAGCCGCTCGCCGGGGTGCTGCTGGAGCAACCGCTGAGGCTGGCGCCGAGGCCGGCCGTGGCCAGGAAGGCGCTGGCGCACAGGCCGATTTTCAACACGCCGCGCCGCGACAGCGCGGGTGAATCCGTAAGGCTGGGGTTCATTGTTATTGTTATCCCGTGGGTGGCGGTATCAGCGGACAAACAGCTTCTGGATCAGTTTCTGGATGGCTTTGCCGTAAGGCGGGTAGATCAATTTCGCCGCGTTCAGGCGCTGTTTCACCAGCACACCCTTGGCTTTGCTGAACGTGAGAAACCCTTCGTGGCCGTGGTAGTGGCCCATGCCGGACGGGCCGATGCCGCCAAAGGGCAGGTCGTCCTGGGCCACATGCAGCAGGGTGTCGTTCAGGCACACGCCGCCCGAGTGAGTTTCGTGGAGTACGCGATACTGTTCGCCCTTGTTGTAGCCGAAGTAATACAGGGCCAGTGGGCGAGGGCGCTGGTTGATGTAGGCGAACGCTTGGTCAAGACCGCGATACGGCACGATCGGCAGCAGCGGGCCGAAGATTTCATCCTGCATCACGGTCATTTCGTCGCTGACATTCAGCAGCAGGCTGTGGGCCATGCGCCGTGCCTGGCCCTGGTCGTACAGCGGGATCAGGGTCGCGCCCTTTTCTGTGGCGTCCTTGATGTAGGCATTCAGCCTGGCCAACTGCCGCTCGTTGATGATGGCGGTGTAGTCCGGGTTGTCATTCAAGGTCGGATAGAACCCGCGAATTGCCTGCGTGTAGGCGTCGACGAAACCCTCGACGCGGTCTTCCGGCACCAGCACGTAGTCCGGCGCTACGCAGGTTTGCCCGGCGTTCAGGGCTTTGCCGAAGGCGATGCGTTCGGCGGCGTCCTTGAGCGGTACGTCGGCGGAAACGATGGCCGGCGACTTGCCGCCCAGCTCCAGGGTCACCGGCGTAAGGTGTTCGGCGGCGGCACGCATCACGTGCTTGCCGATGCTGGTGGCGCCGGTAAACAGCAGGTGATCGAAGCGCAGCCTGGAAAACGCCATGCCCACCTCAGCCTCACCGAGCACCACGCACACCAGGTCCTCGGGGAAAATCTTCGCCAGCAGCGTCTTGAGCAATTCACCCGTGGCGGGCGTGGATTCACTGAGCTTGAGCATCACCCGGTTACCGGCGGCCAACGCCCCGACCAATGGGCCGATAGCCAGGTACAGCGGGTAGTTCCAGGGCACGATCACCCCGACCACACCCAGCGGCTGGTAAATCACTTTGGCCGAGGCCGGTTGGAAGGCAATGCCTACAGCACGGCGGGAAGGTTTCATCCAGCTCTTAAGGTGTTTGCTGGCGTAGTGAATGCCGTGCAGGCTGGGCATCAGCTCGGCGAACAGGGTTTCGTCGGCGCTGCGGTGGCTGAAGTCCTGGCTGATGGCGCCGATCAGCGCTTGGCGTTCGTCGCTGAGCAAGTCCCGCAGCGCCTTGAGCCATTGCTGGCGTTGCGCGGCCGGCGGCATCGGGTTGGCGGCGTAGGCGCGGCGTTGGGCGTCGAACAGGTCCTGGAGTTGATCCAGCGCCTGGGAATCTTGCAGGTAGGCAACGTTGGCAGACATGGCGCAGTTCCCGATTGTTATAGGTCTGCGTGGATTTTTAGAGTCATTACTCTAAATTGTCAAATGTCATTGCAGCAACATCCAGATTTATCATGGCAAGGATAGGTCGTAAGATGCCCCATCACGTGTTTAGAAGCTGATCCCCTATGGCACCACGAGTAAAGACCAGCGAGCGCATTGTGCAAACCAGCCTGGAGCTTTTTAACCAGCAGGGCGAGCGCAGTGTGAGCACCAACCATATTGCCGCCCATATGGAAATTTCGCCGGGCAACCTGTACTACCACTTCCCCAACAAGCAGGCGATCATCGCCGTGCTGTTTCGCGAATACGAAGCCCTGGTGGACAGCTTTCTGCGCCCGCCCCAAGGCCGAGCCGTGACCGTCGAAGACAAGCGTTTCTACCTGCAGGCCGTGCTGGCCGGCATGTGGCGCTACCGTTTCCTGCACCGCGACCTTGAACACCTACTGGAAAGCGATCCGGAACTGGCCACCGGCTATCGGCGGTTTTCCCAGCGCTGCCTGATCCAGGGCAACGCCATTTACCAAGGGTTTGTCGATGCCGGCATTCTCAATATGAACCCGGTACAAACCGAAGCGCTGACCCTCAACGCCTGGATCATCCTCACCTCCTGGGTGCGGTTCTTGTGCACCACCAATGAAAATTCCGCGCATTTGAGCGCCGAAGCCATCAAGCGCGGGGTGTACCAGGTGTTGGTGCTGGAGGCGGGGTTTGTCACGCCCCAGGCGAAAGACGCGGTGGACGCGTTGTTCAAAGAGTTTTACGTGCCGTTGAATCAGGCACTGGAAGAAGTGAAGTAGGACCTTTCCCGAATCTGTTCACAGGAGTCCGTCATGCCGCTTGCCCAACTGATCAGCCCCCAGCAATTGGCCGAGCGCCAGAAGTTGGCCGGGCTGGTGATCCTCGATTGCCGTTTTGCCCTGGAAGACCCGGACTACGGGCTTTGCAGTTACGCCGAAGGACATATCGAAGGTGCGCAATATGCCGACCTGGAGCGCCATCTCAGTGGTCCGGTGACCAAGGGCGTGACCGGGCGTCATCCGTTGCCGGCGGCGAATACCTTCGCCGAGCAGCTGCGGGCCTGGGGCGTGAGCGCCGACACCGATGTTGTGCTGTATGACGACGGCCCCGGCGCCTACGCCGCCCGTGCCTGGTGGTTGCTGGCCTGGCTGGGCAAGCGCGATGGCGTGTTTATTCTGGACGGTGGCCTCAAGGCCTGGCACGCGGCTGGTTTCCCGCTGAGCCTGGATGCGCCGGTGATTGAGCCCGGCACCTTTGCCGGTGCGCCCGACAATCGCCTGGTGCTGGACGCCGAACACCTGCAAAAGCGCCTGGGCCAACCTGGCCTGACCCTGATCGATGCTCGCGCCCAAGCACGTTTTCGCGGCGAGGTGGAGCCGATTGACCCGGTCGCCGGGCACATTCCCGGCGCGCAGTGCGCGGCGTTTAATGAAAACCTTGGCAGTGACGGCCGCTTCTTGCCGGCCGACCAGCTCAAGCAGCGTTTCGCCGCCCAATTGCAGGGGCGCTCGCCGGATGAGCTGGTGGCGTATTGCGGTTCGGGCGTGACGGCCTGCCATAACCTGTTCGCCTTGAGCCTGGCCGGTTACCCGCTGGGCAAGCTGTATGCGGGGTCGTGGAGCGAGTGGATTACCGACCCGGCGCGGGCAATTGCTACCGGCGACTGATTTATCGGCCGTGTAAACCCGATCAAAATGTGGGAGCTGGCATGCCTGCGATAGCGGTGTTGAATGTGCCACCGCTATCGCAGGCAAGCCAGCTCCCACCTGTTTAACCGCGTTGTGCCAGCAGCCATTGCGGGATTCGACGCTCCAGGTAGTAACCGGGGCGTTTCAGCGACCCGTCGACAAACCCCACATGCCCGCCCTTGGCCAGCAACTCAAACTCGGTGCATGTCGACAGTTCACTCGCCTCAGGCAGGCTGTGGGCGAACACGAACGGGTCATCGGCGGCCTGGATAATCAGGGTTGGCGTACGGATATCACCCAAGTAATAACGGCTTGAGGCGCGACGGTAATAGTCCTCGGCACTGAGAAAACCGTGCAGCGGTGCGGTCACCCGCCCGTCGAAGTCCCAGAACGTGCGCATTTTTTCCAGAGAGCCCAGTGATTCCAGGGTTTTTAGCCCTTCAGCGCGACCGTCCTGCACAAAACGGCTCTGTTTGACGCGGATATACGCCACCATCTCGCGCATAAAGTGCTTTTGATAAACCCGCGAAAAGCCCAACCCGATGCGATCAGCACATTGATCCAGCCGAAACGGCACCGAGACTGCCGCGGCGCCTTGTAGCCCTGATGCTTGGCCGGTTTCGCCCAGGTGCTTGAGCAGCACATTGCCGCCCAACGAATAACCCACCGCGTACAACGGCGCCAACGGTCGTTTGGCCTTTAGATGGGCAATCGCTGCGGCCAAGTCTTCGCTGGCCCCCGAGTGATAACTGCGCGCCAACAGGTTCGGTTCGCCCGAGCAGCCACGCCAGTTCAGCGCTGCACTGGCCCAGCCTTGGGCGGCGAGGGCTTTTTGCAGGCCGGCCACGTAGGGCGAGTTGGAGGAACCGGTCAGCCCGTGCAACACCAGCACCAACGGGGCTTGCGCGTCATGCGGGCCATGCCAGTCGAGGTCGAGAAAGTCGCCGTCTTCCAGCCACAGGCGTTCGCGTTGGCGTTCGATATGGGTGGTGGGGCGCCATAGCGGGCCCCACAGCGTTTGCAAGTGGGGGTTGCCGAGGCCGAAGGCGGGGGTGAACAGGTCGGAGGAAGGGATCATGAAGATCTCGGTGATGAGTTACCTGACTGTGGCGAGCGTGCTTATTGTGGCTTGTGGCGAGCGGGCTTGCCCGCGTTGGGGTGCGAAGCAGCCCCAAAGCCAGGCGACTCGGTATGCCTGACACACTGAGGTGGTCTTGATGGGGCTGCTACGCAGCCCAACGCGGGCAAGCCCGCTCGCCACAGCAAGCCTGTTTGCCACAACAAGCCCTTTTGCCATAAAAGCCCGTTTGGCACAGAGGCCAGGCGGGCAGAGGTTTAAGCAGCGCTTTCGACCAAACGGTGCCACAACGCGTAATACACTCGACCGGACTTCTGCTCCCGATGCAGGCGCCAGGCGCCCGGCAGGCCGAGGGTCGACGGTGCGGTCTCGCTTTCAGTGTAGATCCATGCGTCCGGTGCCAGCCACTGGCGCTCCTCGAGCAAGGTGCACACGGTTGGCAGCAGGTTCTGGTTGAACGGCGGGTCGAGGAACACTACGTCGTATTCACTGGCCGCCTGGGTTTCCAGGTAGCGCAACGCGTCGGCGGTCTGCACCTGGCCGTTAGTGCAGCGCAGGGTGCCGAGGTGTTCCTTGAGGCTGGAAACCGCCACATTGCTGGCATCCAGTGCCTGGGCCTGGGCCGCGCCACGGGACAACGCCTCGAGGAACAACGCGCCGCTGCCGGCAAACGGGTCCAGCACCTTGGCCCCGCCGATATACGGCGCCAGCCAGTTGAACAGGGTTTCACGTACGCGATCCGGCGTGGGGCGCAGGCCGACGACGTCGGGGAAGCTCAGCTTGCGGCTGCCCCATTCGCCACCAATGATGCGCAGTTGGCCCACACCGTTATGCACGTTGTGGACAGGTTTTTTCGGGCGAGATGAACTGGCCATTAATGCTCCGGAACCCCGAGCGGCTGCTCGGCGGGTTTATCAGTGGGGGGCGGTAGTGGCTTTTGCGCAATCGTTGGGCCGGCGGTCACGATGACCATCTTGTCGGCGCTCAAGTGTTTGTTCAAGGCAGCCTTGACCTGCTCTACGGTCAGGGCCTGGGATTGTTTCATGAAATCCTCAAGATAGCTCAGCGGCAGGTTGTAGAAACCCATGGCGCCCAGTTGCCCGACGATATCCGCGTTGCTCGCGGTGGAGAGCGGGAAGCTGCCGGCCAGCTCGCGCTTGGCGTCATCCAGCTCCTTTTGCGTCGGGCCGGTCTTGAGGTAGTCGGCCAGTACGTCCTCGACCAGACGCAAGGTGCCGCCGCTCATTTCGGCGCGGGTTTGCAGGTTGATCATGAACGGGCCGCGTACCTGCATCGGCGAGAAGCCGGAGTACACACCGTAGGTCAGGCCGCGTTTTTCGCGCACTTCGCTCATCAATCGCGTGCCGAAACCACCGCCGCCGAGGATCTGGTTGCCCAGGGACAAGGCTGCGTAGTCCGGGTCGGCGCGGTCGATGCCCAATTGGGCGAACAGCAAGTGCGTCTGCTTGGACGGGAACTCGATATGGCTCAGGCCGGCCTTGGGTTCGGTCGGCTGGGCGATTTTCGCCAGTGCCGGGCCCTTGGGCAGCGACGCCGAGACCTTGGCCGTCATGGCTTCAGCCTCGGCGCGGGTCAAATCGCCGACCACCGCAATCACCGCATTGCCCGCCGCGTAAGCCTTGGCGTGGAACGCCTGCAACTGCGCGAGGGTGATCTTCGGAACGCTGTCTGGCGTGCCTTCGCTCGGGTGCGCGTAAGGGTGGTCGCCGTACAGGCGCTTGAACAGCTCAAGGCTTGCCAGTTTGCCGGGGTTCTGTTTCTGGTACTCAAAGCCCGCGAGGATCTGGTTTTTGATCCGCGCCAGAGAGTCGGCGGGGAAGGTCGGCTTGCCGATCACGTCATCGAACAGCGCCAGGGCCGCGTCGCGTTTATCGCTGGCGCTCAGGCTGCGCAGGGACACCAGCGCCATGTCGCGATAAGCGCCATTGCCGAAGTCGGCGCCCAGGCCCTCAAAACCGCTGGCGATCTGGCTGACATCCTTGCCCGGAACGCCTTCGTTGAGCATGGCGTTGGTCATCAGCGCCAGGCCCGGGACGTTGCCGTCCTGGCTGCTGCCGGCGGCGAACAGGATGCGCACGTCGAACATCGGCAGTTCGTGGGCTTCGACGAACAGCACCTTGGCGCCTTCGGCGGTGGTCCAGGTTTGCACGTCGAGCTTGCGGTTGGTCGGCGCCTTGCCGTCCAGCTCCGCCAGGGATTGCAGTTTGTTGGCCGATTGGGCCTTTTCCAGCGCCTGGCTGGCCACGGAGTCGCTCGGGCGCAGCAGATACACGGCACTCGCCGCAATCAGGGTAACGACGACCAGGCCGGGGAAGATCAGGCGGCTGCTTTTGCGATCACTCATGAGCGGTCTCCTCAGGCAAAACATGGGCGACGCTCAGACGTTCGCGGGTGAAATAGGTACGTGCGGCCTTCTGGATATCTTCCGGGGTCACGCTTTGCAAGTCAGCCAATTCGCTGTCCATGAGTTTCCAGGACAGGCCCACGGTCTCCAGCGAGCCGATGGCCGTGGCCTGGCTGGTGATGGAGTCGCGCTGGTAGACCAGGCCGGCAATGACCTGGGCACGGATACGCTCCAGTTCTTCGGCGCTCGGCGGTTTGGCCTTCAACTCGTCCAGCAGGCGCCACAGGCCGGCTTCGGCTTGGGCGATGGTCTTTTTCTTCTGCTGGTTGGGTGTGGCCGTCAGCATGAACAGCGTGTCACCTCGGGTGTAGGCGTCGTAATTGGTGGAAGCATCGGAAACCAGCTCTTCGCCACGCTCCAACTGTTCCGAAATCCGCGCACTGTAGCCGCCATCCAGCAGCGCCGAGATCAGGCGCAGGGCTTGTACCGAGCGCTTGTCTTCAGCGGTGGCCAGGCCGGGCACGTTGAAGCCCAGGATCACGCTCGGCAATTGGGTCTGCACATGCATCGTCAGCAAGCGCTCGCCGGGTTCGGCCAGCTCCATCGGGATCTTGGCCGGCGGCACTTCACGCTTGGGGATCGGGCCGAAGTAGCGCTGGGCCAGGGTTTTCACCTCGTCCGGGGTCACATCGCCGACCACCACCAGCGTGGCGTTGTTCGGCACGTACCAGGACTGATACCAGTGGCGCAGCTCTTCGACCTTCATGCGGTCCAGGTCGGCCATCCAGCCGATGGTCGGTGTGTGGTAACCGCTGGCCGGGTAGGCCATGGCCTTGAAGCGTTCGTAGGCCTTGGACATCGGGTTGTCGTCGGTGCGCAGGCGGCGCTCTTCCTTGATGACCTCGATTTCGCGGCTGAACTCATCGGCCGGCAGGCGCAGGCTGGCCATGCGGTCGGCTTCCAGCTCGAAGGCCACGCCCAGGCGGTCGCGGGCCAGCACTTGGTAATAGGCGGTGTAGTCGTCGCTGGTGAAGGCGTTTTCTTCGGCGCCGAGGTCGCGCAGGATCAGCGAGGCTTCGCCGGGGCCGACCTTGGCGCTGCCCTTGAACATCATGTGCTCCAAGGCATGGGACAAACCGGTCTGGCCCGGGGTTTCGTAGCTCGAACCGACCTTGTACCAGACCTGGGAAACCACCACCGGCGCGCGATGGTCTTCGCGCACGACCACCTTGAGGCCGTTATCCAGGGTGAATTCGTGGGTGGGTTGTGGATCGGCAGCCAAGGCTGAAAGAGGCAGACAAACTGTGCTGAACAGCAGGCCTGCGGCGCGGCGGGCTAGAGCATTCATTCGTTTTTAAACCTGTTGGGCTGCCCGCTTGGTCTTAGCGTCGGCGGGCGAGGAGGTGCTAGGATACTGATCGGATTTACGGACGGCCACTGCGGCAGTCGTGTTAAGGCCCTATTTAGGCCTTACAAAATGTTGCGCATGAACGAGCTGGCTAAAAAACAGTCTGTTACGCATCGAATTTTATTTACCGACGCGCCCCTTGGCGCGTCGCTACCTTGAGATAGCCGTCTCCATGTTTGGTTCCAACGACGACAAGAAGACCCCAGCTGAGGCTGGCGAGAAGAAAGGCCTGTTCGGATGGCTGCGCAAAAAACCGCAGGACACCGTCGTCGAACAGCCGCAGGTTCAAGCTGAACCGATCCCCGAACCCCTGGTAGACGCCGAACCGGTTGCCGAAACACCGGCGCCGGTGGTGTTGCCGATGGCGGAACCGATATTGCAGCCGGTCGTCGAGGCCGCGCCGCGACCTGAGCCCGAGCATAAGCCGTGGCCGGAACTGCCGGTGGCCGAAGAACCCGTGGCGCTGGTGGAAGATGTACAGGCCGAGCACGTGGCGCCGCCGATTCCGGTGGTTGTCGAAGCGCCGGCACCGCTTGCGATCGAGCCCGTACCGGTTGCCGTTGAGATTGCGGCTCCCGCGGTCATCGTAGAGCCTGCCGAAACCGGCAAAACCGGTTTCTTCGCCCGCCTCAAGCAGGGCCTGAGCAAGACCAGCGCCAGTATCGGCGAGGGCATGGCCAGCCTGTTCCTCGGCAAGAAGGTGATCGATGACGAGCTGCTGGAAGACATCGAAACACGCCTGTTGACCGCTGACGTGGGCGTTGAAGCCACCGCCGTGATCATCCAGAGCCTGACCCAGAAGGTTGCGCGCAAGCAGCTGACCGACGCCGATGCGCTGTACAAATCCTTGCAGGCCGAGCTGGCCGCCATGCTCAAGCCCGTGGAAGCGCCGCTGGTTATCACTCCGAACAAGCCGTTCGTGATCCTGGTGGTCGGCGTCAACGGCGCCGGCAAAACCACCACCATCGGCAAGTTGGCGAAGAAGCTGCAATCGGAAGGCAAGAAAGTCATGCTCGCCGCCGGCGACACCTTCCGCGCCGCTGCCGTGGAACAACTGCAAGTGTGGGGCGAGCGCAACAAGATCCCGGTGATCGCCCAGCACACCGGTGCCGATTCCGCCTCGGTGATCTTCGACGCGGTGCAAGCTGCCAAGGCCCGTAACATTGATGTGCTGATCGCCGACACCGCCGGTCGCCTGCACACCAAAGACAACCTGATGGAAGAGCTGAAGAAAGTCCGTCGGGTGATCGGCAAGCTCGACGCAGACGCCCCGCACGAAGTGCTGCTGGTACTGGATGCGGGTACTGGGCAGAACGCCATCAGTCAGGCCAAACAATTCAATCAGACGGTGCAACTGACCGGCCTGGCATTGACTAAGCTCGACGGCACGGCCAAGGGCGGCGTGATTTTCGCCCTGGCCAAACAGTTCGGGTTGCCGATTCGTTATATCGGCGTCGGTGAAGGCATCGACGACCTGCGCACTTTTGAAGCCGAACCCTTTGTACAGGCACTGTTTGCCGAGCGGGAGCGTTCATGATTCGATTCGAACAGGTCGGTAAACGCTACGCCAACGGGCATGTGGGCTTGCATGAGCTGAGCTTTCGAGTGCGTCGTGGCGAGTTCTTGTTTGTGACCGGGCACTCCGGGGCCGGCAAAAGTACCCTGTTGCGCCTGCTGCTGGCCATGGAACGCCCGACCACCGGCAAGCTTTTGCTGGCGGGCCAGGACCTGGCCACCATCAGCAATGCGCAGATTCCGTTCCTGCGCCGCCAGATCGGCGTGGTGTTCCAGAACCACCAACTGCTGTTCGATCGCACGGTGTTCAACAATATTGCGCTGCCGTTGCAGATTCTCGGGTTGTCCAAGGCCGAGATCGTCAAGCGTGTGGATTCGGCCCTGGAGCGCGTGGCGTTGTCGGATAAAACCGATCTCTACCCCGGTGACCTGTCCACCGGCCAGCAACAGCGCGTCGGCATCGCCCGCGCCATCGTCCACCGCCCGGCCCTGCTGCTGGCGGACGAACCTACCGGTAACCTTGACCCGCGCCTGGCAGCCGAGATCATGGGCGTATTCGAAGACATTAATCGCCTGGGCACCAGCGTGCTGATCGCCAGCCACGACCTGGCGCTGATCGCCCGTATGCGCCACCGCATGCTGACCCTGCAACGCGGCCGCCTGATCGGCGACGGGGAGGCCGGCGTATGAGTGCGACCCGCAGCCCGAAAGTCTCCGAGCGCGTGGCGCCGAAACCGGCCGACCCGCAACCGCAGAAGAAAAAACACGATCACGATGACGACGGCCCGGACTTCAGCACCCTGCTGCGCGCGTGGATCGAAAGCCATCGCGCCAGCCTGCTCGACAGCCTGCGCCGCCTGGGCAAGCAGCCGATCGGCAGCTTTTTTACCTGCCTGGTGATGGCCGTGGCCCTGAGCCTGCCGATGGGCTTGTCGCTGCTGCTCAATAATGTGGAGCGCCTGGGTGGCTCCTGGCAGCGTGCGGCGCAGATTTCCCTGTACCTGAACCTCGACGCCAGCGCCAAAGACGGCGAGACCCTGCGCGACGACATCAAGAACCTGCCGGGCGTGGCGGATGCCGAGTACATCAGCCGCGATCAGGCGCTGGAAGAGTTCCAGCAGCAGTCCGGCCTGGGCGAGGCGCTTAAAGAGCTGCCACAGAACCCGCTGCCGGGCGTGGTGCTGGTCACTCCTAACGAAGTCGATAAGCCGGCGCTTGAGGCCCTGCGACAAAAACTCGCAGAGATGCCCAAGGTGCAGCAGGCACAGCTTGATCTGGTCTGGGTAGAGCGCCTGGCCGCGATTCTCAAGCTGGGCGACCGCTTTGTGTTCGGCCTGACGGTGTTGTTGGTGTCTGCATTACTTTTGGTGATAGGTAATACCATTCGTCTTCATATTGAAAACCGTCGCACCGAGATAGAAGTGATTAAACTGGTCGGCGGCACGGACAGCTATGTGCGTCGTCCTTTTCTGTACATGGGCGCGTTGTATGGCTTTGGTGCCGGGATTTTGTCCTGGGGAGTGCTGGCTTTTGGCCTGGACTGGCTGAACGACGCGGTTGTGGGGCTTGCCGGTTTGTACGGCAGCGATTTCGCCCTGGCCGGCGTGCCGGTGGCCGATGGTCTGTCACTCTTGCTTGGCGCAGTCCTGTTGGGGTATATCGGTGCTTGGATTGCGGTCGCACGGCATTTACGCGAGCTGGCACCGAAGTAGTTAATGTCACGGTAATGTGGTTTCGTTTGTATTGACCGTATTAGTGGTTTAGGGAACTTGTCCTACGGTTCCCGGTCAATTTTCGCAGTGCTGAACTGCACGAGTTATGTGAGTCGGAGGTTTTTTCGTATGACCACTTCTTTGCAACCTGCTTATGCCTTGGTCCCGGGTGCGAACCTGGAAGCCTATGTGCACACGGTCAACAGCATTCCATTGCTGACGCCCGAGCAGGAGCGTGAACTGGCCGAGAGTCTCTACTATGAGCAGGATTTGGGGGCGGCTCGGCAGATGGTGCTCGCCCACCTGCGTTTTGTCGTACATATCGCCCGTAGCTATAGCGGCTACGGTTTGGCCCAGGCTGACCTGATTCAGGAAGGCAACGTCGGCCTGATGAAGGCTGTAAAGCGCTTCAACCCTGAGATGGGTGTGCGTCTGGTGTCGTTTGCCGTGCATTGGATCAAGGCGGAAATCCACGAGTTCATCCTGCGCAACTGGCGCATCGTGAAAGTCGCGACCACCAAGGCCCAGCGCAAGCTGTTCTTCAACCTGCGCAGCCAGAAAAAACGCCTGGCGTGGCTGAACAACGAGGAAGTCCACCGCGTGGCCGAAAGCCTCGGCGTGGAGCCGCGTGAAGTGCGCGAGATGGAAAGTCGCCTGACCGGCCATGACATGGCCTTCGACCCGGCCGCTGAAGCGGACGACGACAGCGCTTTCCAATCGCCGGCCAACTACCTGGAAGACCACCGGTACGACCCGGCGCGTCAACTGGAAGACGCCGACTGGAGCGACAACTCCAACCACAACCTGCACGAAGCGCTGGAAGTGCTGGACGACCGCAGCCGTGACATCCTCTACCAGCGCTGGCTGGCGGAAGAAAAAGCCACGCTGCACGACCTGGCGCAGAAGTACAACGTGTCGGCCGAGCGGATTCGTCAGCTTGAGAAAAGCGCGATGAACAAGCTGAAGTTGTCGATCGCCGCCTAAAACGCTGCGATAAACCAAAAAAATGCCCTGATCGAGAGATCGGGGCATTTTTGTTTGCGCCAACAAATTTCAAGCTTAACGCGTTCAACTGTGGGAGCTGGCTTGCCTGCGATAGCGGTGTGTCAGTTTGCAGAGGCGCTGGCTGAAACGGCCTCATCGCAGGCAAGCCAGCTCCCACAGTGTGTCAGTCGGACCAGGGTGCTTTTCGAGAGTTGTTCAGTTCGACCAAGTAACCATCCCCACCCAACTGGCTCATCTGCTGGCGAATCCACGCTGCCCGCCGCGCCACATAGGCGGTTGGATGGCTGGCACTCCACACCCGTGGGTTAGGCAGCACCGCCGCCAGATAGCTGGCCTGCTGCCGGGACAGCCCCTTGGCACTCACCCCAAAGTGGTGCCGCGCCGCAGCCTCTGCGCCAAACACGCCTTCATCCCATTCCACGCTGTTGAGGTATACCTCAAGAATTCGCTGCTTGGGCCATAACACCTCGATCAACCCGGTAAACCAGGCTTCCAGGCCTTTGCGCAAATAACTGCGGCCGGCCCACAGGAACAGGTTTTTCGATACCTGCTGGCTCAATGTACTGGCGCCGCGAATCGAACCCCCGCGCTCGTTGTGCAGGATCGCCGCCTGGATCGCGCCGAAGTCAAAACCCCAATGCTGCGGGAAGCGCTGGTCTTCGCCGGCCATCACGGCCACTTTGAGGTCGTCGCAGATTTCATCCCACGGCACCCAGGTGCGTTGCAGGTCAATTGGCTCGCCGTCGAACCAGGATTCGACCTTGCGCTCCACCATCAGCGCGGTGAACGGCGGCGGCACGACGCGAAACAGCAGCACCAGCAGCACACTGCCGATGGCAAACCATTTCACGACCTGGAGAAAGCGTTTGAAGAGGAGACGCAGCATAGAGATGGCTTGGCCGAACCCGTTGAGCGGGCCATTATACAGACCCTGCCCGATGAGTCTGACTGGAGTTCCTCATGCTGCGTAGCTTTCTGATGCTGGCCGCGTTTTTCGGCTTCACCGGTGTCGCCCTCGGCGCCTTCGCCGCCCACGGCCTGAAAAACCGCCTGAGCGCCGAGTACCTGGCAATCTTTCATACCGGCGTGACCTATCAACTGGTGCACACCCTGGCGCTGTTCGGCGTGGCGTTGCTGGCGGCGCATATTCCTGGACGGTTGGTTACCTGGGCGGGCATCTCGTTCACCGTCGGCATTGTGCTGTTCTCCGGCAGCCTGTATGTGCTGACCATGACCGGTATCAGCAAACTCGGCATCATCACGCCGTTTGGCGGGCTGGCGTTTCTGCTCGGCTGGTTTTTCCTCGGCCTGGCTGCCTGGCGCTTGCAGGCCATCTGACCGGGGGGCTTGGGCCCACAACCCCAATCGGGCTAGAATGCGGGCCCCTAAAAACGATGGCGGCCCGTGGCATGCGCATTCAGTTGAACGGCGAATCCTTTGAACTGCCCGACGGTGAAACCGTTGCGGCCCTGCTGACCCGTCTGGATTTGACCGGGCGTCGTGTCGCAGTAGAACTCAATCTGGATATCGTCCCGCGTAGCCTGCACGCCGAAACCGCCCTCACCGAAGGTGACCAGGTCGAAGTGGTCCACGCCATCGGCGGCGGCTAGTCGCCTACCCCGGATTCTGCAGAACCTCACCCCATTACGAGGATTTCCCATGAGCATCGTTCGTAGCGACAAGCCCTTCGTCCTGGCCGGTCGTACCTACCAGTCCCGTCTGCTGGTCGGCACCGGCAAGTACCGCGACTTGGAAGAAACCCGCCTGGCCATCGAAGCCTCGGGTGCCGAGATCGTGACCTTCGCCGTGCGCCGCACCAACCTCGGCCAGATCGAAGGCGAGCCGAACCTGCTCGAAGTGCTGTCGCCGGACCGCTACACCTTTTTGCCGAACACCGCCGGTTGCTACGACGCCATCGAAGCCGTGCGCACCTGCCGCCTGGCACGTGAGCTGCTCGACGGCCACAACCTGGTGAAGCTGGAAGTGCTGGCCGACCAGAAAACCCTGTTCCCCAACGTGATCGAAACCCTCAAGGCCGCAGAAACACTGGTCAAGGAAGGCTTCGACGTGATGGTCTACACCAGCGATGACCCGATCATCGCCCGCCAGTTGGCCGAAATCGGCTGCATCGCCGTCATGCCGCTGGCCGGGCTGATCGGCAGTGGCCTGGGGATCTGCAACCCGTACAACCTGCAGATCATCCTCGAAGAAGCCAGGATTCCGGTGCTGGTGGATGCGGGCGTGGGCACTGCCTCCGACGCCACCATCGCCATGGAGCTGGGTTGCGACGCGGTGCTGATGAACTCGGCCATCGCCCATGCCCAGCAGCCGATCCTGATGGCTGAAGCCATGCACCACGCCATCGTCGCGGGCCGCCTGGCCTACCTCGCCGGGCGCATGCCGAAAAACTATACGCCAGCGCCTCCTCGCCGCTGGATGGTCTGATCAAGTAAGAGCTATTGATGACTGAATCAAACGAAACGCCGAACACCGTGGAAGAAGGCGACGAGTCCAAGCACCGCCGCATCAAGAGTTTTGTGATGCGCGCCGGTCGCATGACCGAAGGCCAGCAAAAGGGCCTGGAGCAGGGCACGCCGCTGTTCGTCCTGCCCCTGGCCGATGCGCCGGTGGATTATGACCAGGTGTTCGGCCGTTCGGCCCCGCGCTCCCTGGAAATCGGTTTTGGCATGGGCCACTCCCTGCTGGAAATGGCTGCGGCCTCGCCGGAACAGGATTTTATCGGCGTGGAAGTGCACCGCCCGGGTGTTGGCGCGCTGCTCAATGGCGTGCTGACGCAGGGCCTGACCAACCTGCGGGTCTACGACTGCGACGCGATCGAAGTGCTCAACCGCTGCATCGCCGACAACAGCCTCGACCGCCTGATGCTGTTCTTCCCCGACCCATGGCACAAAGCCCGCCACCACAAGCGCCGCATCGTCCAGGCCTCCTTCGCGGAGTTGGTGCGCAGCAAGCTCAAGGTGGGCGGCATCCTGCACATGGCCACCGACTGGGAACCCTACGCGGAATATATGCTGGAAGTGATGAACGTCGCCCCCGGCTACCGCAACCTGGCCGAAGACGGCAAATGCGTGCCGCGCCCGGCAGAGCGTCCGATCACCAAGTTCGAGCGCCGCGGCGAGCGCTTGGGGCATGGGGTTTGGGATTTGAAGTTTGAGAAGCTGGCGTAACGCGTTCTCGACTTGAAATGCAATCAAATGTGGGAGCTGGCTTGCCTGCGATGCATCACCTGGATATCACTGATATACCGAGGTGTCTGCATCGCAGGCAAGCCAGCTCCCACATTTGTTTTGTGTTGGGCTTTAAATCAGCGGCGGTCGGCGACCACACCAATCAACACCAGCACCACCACCAGCACCGGCGCCAAACTGTAGTTATTGAACTGGCTCAACCCCCGCACAATCCACGGTGTGGCGTAGATCAACGCCGCGCCGCTGCCGATCATGCACACCAACGCCATCAACGGCACGCGCAGCGCGCCGGCGATGCTGCCCAGGCGTGCTTCGATCCAGCCTTTGATGTCGGCGCCGAACAGCACCAGCAAGCAGCCGACAAGGGCCAGGGAGATTTCTGACAGGTTGCTACGGCTCCAGCGGGATACGGTGGCGAGCAGGTCGAGTACCAAATCCATTCGATTTCCTTAGAGCGATCAGCTCAAAAACTTCTGCAACAGGTCATTGAGAAAGAGTTGCCCACGGTCGGTGGCCGCCAGGCGTGACGGTTCGACCTGCATTAAGCCACTTTGTTCTGCCTCGCGCCGCGCCTCATCCAGGCTCGCCAGGTCGAGGCCGGTGCGTTCGGCGTAGAGCTTGGCATCGACGCCTTCAGTCAGGCGCAGGGCGTTCATCAGGAATTCGAACGGCAGTTCTTCGTTGGTCAGCTCTTTCGCGCCCGCCTGGAAGCTTTTGGCCGGGTTGAGGTAGTCCTTGGGTGCGCGGGTTTTCCAGGTGCGCACGATGCGCCCGTCCGGATGGCTGAGTTTGCCGTGGGCACCGGCGCCGATGCCGATAAAGTCGCCGAAGCTCCAGTAGTTCAGGTTATGCCGCGCCGGGCGGCCCGGTTGGGCATAGGCCGACACCTCATATTGCGCGTAACCGTGTTCAGCCAGCAGGGCCTGGCCGGCTTCCTGGATATCCCACAACGTGTCGTCTTCCGGCAGCGCGGGCGGCTGGTTCCAGAACACTGTGTTGGGCTCCAGGGTCAACTGGTACCACGACAAATGTGTCGGCTGCAGTGCGATAGCCTGGCGCAGGTCGCTCAGGGCATCGTCCAGGGACTGATCGGGCAAGCCGTGCATCAGGTCCAGGTTGAAGTTGTCGAACCCGGCCTGGCGCGCCATGCCGGCGGCGCGCACGGCTTCGTCGCCATTGTGGATGCGGCCCAGGGCCTCCAGCTTTTGCTGCTGGAAACTCTGGATGCCAATCGACAGGCGGTTGATCCCAAGCTTGCGGTACGCCACGAACTTCTCTTGTTCGAAGGTGCCGGGGTTGGCTTCCAGGGTGATTTCGATATCAGCGGCAAACGCAATGCGCGCTTCCACGCCCTTGAGCAGACGGCCCAGCGCCTGTGCACTGAACAGGCTCGGCGTGCCGCCGCCGAAAAAGATCGAACTCAATTCGCGACCATACACGGCGTGCAGGTCCTGATCGAGGTCAGCCAGCAACGCGTCCACGTACTCTTCTTCCGGCAGTACTTGGCTGGCGGTGTGGGAGTTGAAGTCGCAATAAGGGCACTTGCGCACGCACCACGGGATATGGATATACAGCGCCAGGGGCGGCAGCAGCGGCAGCGCCGCCCGAGGTGTTTGCGCGCCGCCGTGGATCAGCGGCTGCGCAGAGGTGTTCTGGGTCATTTCAGGCCCAGACGCTGGCGCAGCAAATTCATTGCGCGGGCGCGGTGGCTGATCTGGTTCTTGTCGGCCGGGCTCAGTTCGGCGCTGGAGACATTGCGCTCCGGCACCCAGAACAGCGGGTCGTAGCCAAAACCATGTGCGCCGCTGGCCGCATGCAGGATGCGCCCGTGCCACAAGCCTTCGCAGAGGATCGGCAGCGGGTCATCGGCATGCCGCACCAGTGCCAGCACGCAGACGAACTGCGCGCCGCGCATCGCGTCCGGCACGTCCTTGAGGGCGTCCAGCAGCTTGGCGTTGTTGGCTGCGTCACCCTTGCCGTCGGCATAGCGTGCCGAGTAGATACCCGGCGCGCCGCCGAGAAAATCCACCGCCAGCCCCGAATCATCCGCCAGCGCCGGCAGGCCAGAGATGCGTGCGGCATTGCGCGCCTTGAGGATGGCGTTCTCGACGAACGACAGGCCGGTCTCCTCCGGCTCCACCTGGCTGAACTCGCCAATCGAGCGCAGTTGCACGGAGTCGCCGAGCATCGCCTGGAGTTCTTTGAGTTTGCCGGCGTTATGGCTGGCCAGTACGAGTTGTGTCAGGTTCATTTGGTGCCTGGGAAGAGTTCTTGGACGAAGCTGAAACCATGGGCTTTGCCGCCGGTTTCAACGTTGATGGTAAACGTCCGGTATTCCTGCTGTGTGACCGAGTAGGGGGCCAGGTACGAGATTCCGCCCTTTTCAGTAATCTGCTTGAACGTCAGCACTTCGCTCTTGCCGCTCAAGTCCTTGATCGTGCCGGTGACTTGCGCGGCCACTGGCGTCACGCCCTTGATCACCGACACATTGATCAGGCCCTTTTCATTGCTGCGTACGATACCGGCAGCCTGGGCGGTTTCCGGCTGCAGGAAGCTGGAGGTGAAGGTGTTGTAGTGCACGGTGATATCGCCAAATTCTTTCTGGCGGTTACCGTCTACGGTGTCTGCTGCCATGGCGCTGGTGCCCAGGCAGGCGGTGAGTAGAAAAATAGCCAGGCGACTCATGATCGTCCCTCTTGAAGATAATTAGACGGCAATCTTGTGGTCCGTCAGGCCAGGGCTGCTGACCCGGTAAATACCGATTTCGCCCAACAGGTTGGGCCATAGCTTACTCGCCCAACCGTGGCGATGTTGCTGATCGACCGCAAGGCGGTTGATCACCTTGGCTTCACGCTCGCCACACAGGGCTTCGAAGTCTTCGAAGGTGCAGAAGTGGATGTTCGGCGTGTTGTACCGAGGTGTAGGGCAGGAAGTCCGAGACCGGCATCCGGCCCTTGGTGGCCAGGTACCAGCGGCAGCGCCAATGCCCGAAGTTGGGGAAGGTGATGATGCACTGGCGACCTACGCGCAGCATTTCGTCGAGGATGCGGTCCGGGTAGTGCACGGCTTGCAGGGCCTGGGTCATGACCACGATATCGAAGCTGTTGCTGGCGAAGTTGCCCAGGCCCTTGTCCAGGTCCTGCTCGATTACGTTGATGCCCTTGGCCACGCATTGGGCGATGTTTTGCGGGTCGTTTTCCAGGCCATAGCCGGTGACTTGCTTGTTGTCACGCAGCCAGCTCAGCAGTTCGCCATCGCCGCAGCCAAGGTCGAGCACACGGCTGCCGGCGGGGATCCAGTCTTGGATGATGTCCAGGTCGGCTCTCATGGCGTTCTCACAAAGTTATGCGGTTCATGTAATTGCTGAAAGCCTGCAGATAACGCGGGATCGGGATCAGGAAGGCGTCGTGGCCTTGCGGTGCATCGATCTCCAGGTAGCACACGTCTTTGCGGGCGGCCATCAAGGCATCCACCAGCTCACGGGAGCGGGCCGGCGAGAAGCGCCAGTCGGTGGTGAACGACATCACGCAGAACTTGGCCATGGCGCCTTCGAAGGTTTTCGCCAGGTCGTCGTCAAAGTTG
This sequence comes from Pseudomonas poae, assembly GCA_028869255.1. Classification (NCBI taxonomy): domain Bacteria; kingdom Pseudomonadati; phylum Pseudomonadota; class Gammaproteobacteria; order Pseudomonadales; family Pseudomonadaceae; genus Pseudomonas; species Pseudomonas poae. The sequence continues at coordinate 6,237,815 of CP110972.1, forward strand.
GCGGCCGGGTCGAAGTAGTCCAAAGCCTTGGTCATCAACAGGTAGGTGTTGGCATCGAAACGCCCGGAGAACTCCTCACCCTGATAACGCAGGTAGCTTTCGACCTGGAACTCGACGCTGTGGAAGTCGTAGTTGAGCTTTTCGCTCTTGAGCCCACGGCCGAATTTCTCGCCCATGGAGTCATCGGACAGGTAAGTGATATGCCCGACCATCCGCGCCAGCATCAAGCCGCGCTTGGGGATCACGCCCGCTTCCTGGAACGAACCGCCGTGGAACTCGGGGTCGGTGAGGATCGCCTGGCGCGCCACTTCGTTGAAGGCGATGTTCTGCGCCGACAGCTTGGGGGCCGAGGCGATGGCCAGGCAGTGGCGTACGCGATCCGGGTAGGTGATGGTCCATTGCAGGGCCTGCATGCCGCCCAGGCTGCCGCCGATTACGGCGGCCCACTGGCGAATGCCCAGCAGGTCGGCGAGGCGGGCCTGGCTGTGCACCCAGTCTTCCACGGTGAGCACCGGGAAGTCGGCGCCGAACGGCTTGCCGGTTTCCGGGTTGAGGCTGCTGGGGCCGGTGGAACCGTTGCAGCCGCCGAGGTTGTTCAGGCTGACCACAAAGAACTTGTTGGTGTCGATGGGTTTGCCGGGCCCGATGCAGCTGTCCCACCAGCCGGGCTTGCGCTCGTCAACGCTATGGAAACCTGCGGCGTGATGATGCCCGGACAGGGCGTGGCAGATCAGCACGGCGTTGCTCGCCGTGGCATTCAGTTGGCCGTAGGTTTCATAGATCAGGTCGTAGGCGGGCAGCGAGCGGCCGCAGGCCAGGGCCAGCGGTTCGCTGAAGTGCGCCATTTGGGGCGCGACCAGTCCAACAGAATCGGGGGGGAAGGCAGCTGGCATCGACCCTGCTCTCGTTTAAATGAGGCGTAAGTCTAAAGACCACTGCCCCTAGCGGCAAGCAAAGGCCTACGCGGATTCAATTCAATACACAGATACAAAATGTGGGAGGGGCAGTGCGACGATTCGACTGGCCCCCTCCCAGATTTTTTTACCGTGTTTCAGATCAGGCCGAACAACAGCGGCGGCATGGCCACGTAGTCCGCCAGGTACGGAATCGCCCAGCTTTGCAGCAGCTGGATCGCGATGAACGCGAAGATCGGCGAGATATCCAGGCCGCCCAGGTTGGGGATCAAGCGGCGAAACGGCGCCAGTACCGGCTCCGTGATCTGGGCCACCAGCTCTGCACCCGGGCTGCGGCTGCCCGGTGCCACCCACGACAGGATCACGCTGATGATCATCGACCAGAACAGGATCTTCAAAAACAGCGAGAACACGCCAATCAATGCCCATGGCAGCAACAGCAGCGTGGCGGGCACGTAGCCCTTGAGCATCAGGATCACGGCGAACAGCAGGATCTGCAGCAGCAGCGCCAGCACCAGCGAGGACATGTCCAGGCCGAACATGCTCGGGATCACCCGGCGCAGCGGCTTGAGCAGCGGTTGCGTGGCTTTCACCACGAACTGGCACAGTGGGTTGTAGAAGTTCGCCCGCACCAGTTGCAGGATAAAACGCATCAGCACAATCAGCAGGTACAGGCTGCCCAAGGTCTGGATGATGAAAATGACAGCGTCATTGAGTCCAAGCATCATTAATTCCTTTGTAAGGGTCGACTATTGGCCCAGTTGTTCGGCCATCTCGGCCGAGCGGTGCGCAGCGGCGCCGAGCGCTTTTTCCACCAGGGCTTCAAAGCCCCCGGCCTGGAACGATTCGATGGCGGCCTGTGTGGTGCCGCCCGGTGAGGTCACGCGACGGCGCAGCTCTGCAGCATCCACCTCGCTGCCCACGGCCATCTTCGCGGCGCCCAGTGCGGTTTGCTCGGCCAGTTGCTCGGCGACTTCATGCGGCAGGCCCAGCTTCACGCCGGCGGCGGTCATGGCCTCGATCAGCAGGAAGAAGTACGCCGGGCCGCTGCCGGACACGGCGGTGACCGCGTCCAGTTGTTGCTCCTGTTCCAGCCACAGGGCGATGCCCACGGCGGACAGCAGTTCCTGGGCCTGCTCGCGCTGTTCGGCGCTGACTTCGGCGGTGGCATACAGGCCACTCACGCCCTGGCGCAGCAGCGCCGGGGTGTTGGGCATGCAGCGTACGATCGGCTGGGCGCCGAGCCAGTTGGCCATGCTGGCGCAGGTGATGCCAGCGGCGATCGACACCACCAGTTGATGCGCCTGCAGGCTCGGGCGCAGGCTTTCGCACACGGCCTTCATGGCCTGTGGCTTGACCGCCAGCACGATCACGTCGACACCGTGGATGGCGTCGGCGTTATCGGCAAAGGTTTCAATGCCATGCTCGGCGCTGACGCGGGCACGGGTGTCGGCGCCCGGGTCGCTGGCGCGGATCTGCGCGGCTTCCAGGCCCTTGGCCCGCAGGCCGCCGATCAGGCTGGCCGCCATGTTGCCGGCGCCGATAAAGGCAATACGCGTGTTGCTCATGACAGGTCCTTACTCAGAGGGAAGTCAGCCATTTCAGGGCTGGCCGTAGTCGCGGGCGCCAAACAGGGCGGTACCGATCCGCACCCAGGTGGCGCCTTGGGCGATGGCCGACTCAAGGTCGTGGCTCATGCCCATGGAAAGTGTGTCGAGCCCCAGGTTCAAGCTGTTCTGCAGGTCGCGCACCCTGGCGAACGCTGCGTCTTGTGCGCTGCGATCTTCAGTCGGCTCGGGGATTGCCATCAGGCCACGCAGCTTCAAGCGCGGCAGGGCGCTGATCGCAGTGGCCAGCGCCGGCAGGTCGGCGGGTGTGCAGCCGGACTTGCTGGCTTCGCCGCTGACATTGACCTGGATGCAGATATTCAGCGGTGGCAGGTCGGCCGGACGTTGTTCGGACAGGCGTTGAGCAATTTTCAGACGGTCCACGGAATGCACCCAAGCGAAATTCTCGGCAATCGCACGAGTCTTGTTCGATTGAATGGGGCCGATGAAGTGCCAACTCAAGGGCAGGTCGGTTAATTCGGCCTGTTTGCCGAGGGCTTCCTGCAGATAGTTTTCGCCAAAATCCTGCATCCCGGCGGCATAGGCCTCGCGTACGGCCTGCGCGGGTTTGGTCTTGCTCACGGCCAGCAGGTGGATGCTGCTTGCGTCACGTTGCACGGCGTCGGCTGCGGCGCGGATGCGCTGGCTAACCTGGCCGATGTTGTCTGCTATCGTCGACATTCAAGATGCGCCCGTGGATATGGAGTCCGCGGCATTCTACTGGAAATGGAAAGCCCTATGGATATCACTGAATTGCTGACGGTCAGCGTGCGCCGTGGCGCCTCCGACCTGCATCTGTCCGCCGGCCTGGCACCGATGCTGCGCGTTGATGGCGAAGTCTGGCCGCTGGATTGGCCGGTGCTTTCACCCCCGCAAGTTGCGGACTTATTGAGCCCGCTGCTGAATCAGCACCAACAAAAGGATTTCGAAACATCTCTTGAAGCGGATTTTGCCTTCGAGCTGCCCGGCGTGGCGCGGTTTCGCGCCAATGTGTTCCGCCAGGATCGCGGCATGGGCGCGGTGTTTCGCAGCATTCCTGCGCAGATACAAAGCCTTGAAAACCTCGGGCTGGGCGAGGTGTTCCAGCGTATCGCGCAATTGCCGCGGGGCCTGGTGCTGGTGACCGGACCCACCGGCTCCGGCAAGTCCACCACCCTGGCGGCGATGATCGATTTTCTCAATCGCAATCGGCGCCAGCACATTCTCACCCTTGAAGACCCGATCGAATTTATCCACACGCCAAAAATGGCGCTGATCAACCAGCGTCAGGTCCATCGCGATACCCATGGTTTTTCCACCGCCTTGCGCTCGGCCCTGCGCGAAGACCCGGATGTGATTCTGGTTGGGGAATTGCGCGACCTGGAGACCATCCGCCTGGCGCTCACGGCGGCGGAGACCGGGCATCTGGTGTTCGGCACCTTGCACACCACGTCGGCGGCAAAGACCGTAGACCGGCTGGTGGATGTGTTCGCGGCAGGAGAAAAGGCCATGGTGCGCTCCATGCTGTCGGAGTCATTGCAGGCGGTTGTTTCCCAAGTGCTAATAAAGAAGATCGGCGGTGGTAGGGTGGCGGCTCACGAGATCATGCTGGGCACGCCGGCCATCCGCAATTTGATACGCGAGGACAAAGCGGCGCAGATGGTCTCGACGATTCAGACCGGTGGTGCGCTGGGGATGAAGACGCTCGACATGAGTTTGAAGGCGTTGGTCGCGCAGGGGCTGATCAGCCGGGAGGATGCACGGGGGCAGGCGAGGGTGCCGACAGATATTTGAGGGCTTGCGGGCAATGCAAATCAAATGTGGGAGCTGGCAAGCCAGCTCCCACATTGTTTAACGCATTTCAGCCTGAAATCAGCGCTGCACAACCCGCAGGTTGCTGTTCTGCTCTTTCGGCAGAACCCGCTTGGCAATCACGTAGTTCTTGTCCCAGAACGGCTTTTTCAGCGTGTCGATGCTCACCGACTTGCCACGACGCGGCGCGTGGATAAAACGGTCGTTGCCCAGGTAGATGGCAACGTGGTTGACCTGGCGGCTCTTCAGTTTGAAGAACAACAGGTCGCCCGGCTTCAAATCCTTGCGCTCAACTTTCTGCCCGTGGCCTGCGGCCATGGCGTTGGAGGTGCGCGGTAAATCCACGGCGGCTACGTCGTTAAACGCATATTTCACCAAACCACTGCAGTCGAACCCTTTACTTGGGCTGCTGCCGCCCTAACGATAAGGGGTACCGAGCACGTTGACGGCGCGGCTGAGGACGTTGCTGCTTTGTTTGGTGTTGACTGCCATCAGGCCGGGAGTTGCTTTACCGTGGGCCTTGCTCAGTTGAGTCGGGCGGTTGACGGTCAGCTTTACCGATTTGGCGGTGCTTGGCGTGCTGTGAACTTTAGGGGTGAAACCGTTAACGTTAGGAAGTCGTTGCTCACGATTGGTGGCGTGGGCGGCCAGTGGCATTAATAGGCAAATGGTTAGCCATGTCTTGAAAAATGGTCGCATTAGGCGTGGCTCTTTTTGGTTTGCGCGCAACTTTATAACAGCTTTTTGTGTCGGTCTTAGGCCGTTTGTCGACTGAACCCTGGGGTCAAATTCAGGAAAAGCGCGACGAATTGTCGCTATTGTCCTACAGAAGTCAGATGGCATAAGGCTTTGCGGGAGGGAAGATACCATTTGCCGTGCGTCGGGCGCCCGTAAAAAAGTCACAAAGAAAATGAAAAAATTTATCTATCGAGGCAAAAGAGGTACTCCATGAACACCTATCGACAGGATGTTACGCAGCAAGACACCCACAGCAAGGTGATCGGTTACCTGCTCTGGATTTTTGGTTTTACCGGGGCGCATCGCTTCTATTACGGCAAACCCGTGACCGGTACGATCTGGTTTTTCACCTTGGGCCTGTTGGGCATCGGTTGGCTGATCGACTTCTTCCTGATCCCGGCCATGGACCGTGAAGCGGACCTGCGCTTTACCGCCGGGCCGATTGAATACAACGTGGCCTGGATTCTATTGGCGTTCCTTGGGGTTTTCGGCGTGCACCGCATGTACCAAGGCAAATGGATCACCGGCCTGATCTACCTGCTGACCGGTGGCTTGTTCCTGGTGGGCGTGCTGTACGACTTCTGGACGTTGAATACGCAGATTTCGATCCGCAATGCCGAGCGCAATGACGGGCGTTGAACCTGTACGAGCCAAGTGCGGGAGATGGCTTGTGTGGGAGCTGGCTTGCCTGCGATGCAGGCACCTCGGTCTCTCAACCAGACCTAGGTGATGCTATCGCAGGCAAGCCAGCTCCCACATTAACCGCTTACAGCTTTAGGCCTGATAGCTGATCCGCCCGTCCACCAGCGTGTACCGCACCGTCGCCGGCAGGCTGTGGCCGATGAACGGGCAGTTTTCGCCCTTGGACAACCAGCGCTCCCCGGCAACCGTGGAGCTGGCCGGGTCAAACAGCACCAGATCCGCCGCCGAACCCACCGCCAGCTTCCCTGCCGGCAGGCGCAGGGCCTCGGCCGGGCCGGTGCTCAGGCGTGTCAGCAAGGTCGGCAAGTCCAGCAAGCCATCTTCAACCAACGTCATCGCCAACGGCAGCAACAGCTCGACGCTGCTGATGCCCGGCTCAGTCGCGCCGAACGGTGCCAGCTTGGCATCCCGCTCGTGGGGCTGGTGATGGCTGGAAATCGCCGAAACCACACCCGACTTCACGGCCGCGCGCAAACCGTCGCGGTCGGCGCGGGTGCGCAGCGGCGGCTGCACGTGGTACAGGCTGGAGAAGTCGATCAGCGCCTCATCCGTCAGGATCAGTTGGTACAGCGCCACATCCGCCGTCACCGGCAGGCCACGGGCCTGGGCTTGAGCGATCAGGGCCACACCGCGGGCGCTGGTCAATTGGCTGAAGTGCGCACGCACGCCGCTTTGCTCCACCAGCAGCAGGTCACGGGCCAGGGCCACGGTTTCAGCGGTTTCCGGAATGCCCGGCAGGCCGAGGAAGCTGGCGACTGCACCTTCATGCGCCAGGCCACCTTCGGCCAGGTCGCGGTCCTGGGAGTGGAAGATCACCGTCAAATCGAAAGTCGCCGCATATTCCAGGGCACGGCACAGGGTGCGGGTGCTGCGAAAACTTTCCAGGCCATTGCCGAAGGCCACGCAACCGGCGTCGCGCAGGGCGATCAGCTCGGCCAGTTGTTCACCTTCCAGGCCTTTGCTCAGGGCGCCGATGGGAAACACTTTGCAATTGCCGGCTTCGCGGGCGCGGTCGAGGATCAGCTCGGTCACGGCCGAGGTGTCCAGCACCGGCTTGGTGTGCGGCGGGCAGCACAGGCTGGTCACGCCACCGGCCGCGGCGGCGCGGGTCTCGCTGGTGATGTTGCCTTTGCGGCTGTAGCCCGGCTCGCGCAGGGCGACGTTCAGGTCCACCAGCCCAGGCGCGGCCACCAAGCCATTGGCGTCGATGGTTTGGCTGGCGCTGAAGCCTGCGGGTGCGGCGCCGATGGCGATGATCTTGCCGGCTTCCAGATGCAGATCGGTAACGTGATCCAGGCCGCTGGCCGGATCAATGACTCGGGCGCCGAGAATGCTGAGCTTCACTGGGCGTTCTCCTGCTCGAATTGACGTTGTGCGGTTTGCCCGCTCATGGCCATGGACAGCACGGCCATGCGGACGGCGATGCCGTAGGTCACTTGGTTCAAGATCACCGATTGCGGGCCGTCGGCCACCGCCGACTCAATCTCCACGCCACGGTTGATCGGCCCCGGGTGCATCACGATAGCGTCCGGCTTGGCGCCGGCCAGGCGCGCAGTGGTCAGGCCGAACAGGCGGTAGAACTCGCCCTCGCTCGGCAACAGGCCACCGGCCATGCGCTCGCGCTGCAGGCGCAGCATGATCACCACGTCCACATCTTTAAGGCCCTGGGCCATGTCGGTGTAGACCTTTACGCCGTATTGCTCGATGCCGATCGGCAGCAAGGTTTTCGGCGCGATCACGCGGATGTCCGGGCAACCCAGGGCCTTCAGGGCCAGCATGTTCGAGCGCGCGACCCGCGAGTGCAGGATGTCGCCGACGATGGCCACCGAAAGGTTTTCAAAGCCGCCCTTGTGCCGACGGATGGTGAGCATGTCGAGCATGCCCTGGGTCGGGTGGGCGTGGCGGCCGTCGCCGCCGTTGATGATTGCCACCTGCGGGCACACGTGCTCGGCGATGAAGTGCGCAGCGCCAGAGTCGCCGTGGCGTACCACGAACATGTCAGCCGCCATGGCTTCCAGGTTGCGCAGGGTGTCGAGCAGGGTTTCGCCCTTGCTCGCCGACGAGGTGGACACGTTCAGCGTGATCACGTCGGCTGACAGCCGCTGGGCCGCCAGCTCAAAGGTGGTACGGGTGCGCGTGGAGTTCTCGAAGAACACGTTGCAGATGGTTTTGCCGCGCAACAGCGGCACCTTCTTCACCGCGCGGCCGCCGACTTCGAGGAACGAATCGGCAGTGTCGAGGATTTCGGTGAGCAGTTCGCGGGGCAAACCGTCGAGGGACAAGAAATGTTGCAACTGACCCTGAGCATTGAGCTGCAGCGGGCGCTTGGCATCTAGAGGCGTCATCGCGGGGACTCTTTACAAGGCGGTTTAAAGGGCAAGGTCTTGCAGTTCGAGTTCGAGCGGCGTGGGACCGGACAATTTTACCCGTTGGTGGGCTTGCAGCGACAGGGTGGCGCCGACCACATCCGGGCTGATCGGCAATTCACCGGCGTCCAGGTCCAGCAGGCACACCAGGGTCACGCTGGCTGGGCGGCCGTAGTCGAACAACTCGTTCATGGCGGCGCGGATGGTGCGGCCGCTCATCAGCACGTCGTCGATCAGCACCAGGTGCTGGCCTTCGATCTCAAACGGCAGGGCCGAAGGGCGCACTTGCGGGTGCAGGCCGTTCTGGCTGAAGTCGTCACGGTAGAAGGACACGTCCAGGGTGCCCAGGGGCGAATCGCTGCCCAGTTCTTCCAGCAGCGCCTGGGCCACCCACACACCGCCGGTGCGAATGCCGATAAAGCGCGGCTCGTTGATGGCGCGGTGTTGCAGATGGGTCGTGAGGCTCTTGGCCATCTGGCTGATCAGTTCGGCGGGATTGGGCAGGCTCATGGTGGCTCCTTCAGGGCCTCGCGCAGGCAAGGTCCGGGCTCAAACGTAAAAAGACGCGGCAAGCCGCGTCAGTCAGGATTCAAATAAAGCGGTGTTTTCGTCCAGCCAACCCTGCAACAGCAAGGCGGCGGCGATGGCGTCCACGGGGTTGTCGCGGTAGCTGCCTTTTTGCCCGCCACGGTCGCGGCGCTCACCCTTGGCCTCAAAGGTGGTCAGGCGTTCGTCGTGGGTATAGAAGGGCAGGTTGTAGCGGCCATTGAGGCGGCGGGCGAACTTTTCGGCGCGCAGGCACATGTCGCTGGGGGTGCCGTCCATGTTCAGGGGCAGGCCGACCACCACGGCGTCGGGCTTCCATTCCTTGATCAGGGCTTCGATCTGGTTCCAGTCCGGCACGCCGTTCTGGGCCTTCAAAGTACACAGCTCGCGGGCCTGGCCGGTAATCACCTGGCCGACGGCTACGCCGATCTGTTTGGTGCCGTAGTCAAACCCGAGGATCAAACGCAAGGCCATCAGGCGTGCCCCGCCTGGCTGGTCAACAGGCTGAGGTTGACCCGCAGCTTGGCGGCGGCCGCTTCCAGGCGCAGTTCGCTGGCGGTGTTGAACAGGATGTCGGCGTCGAACGGGCAGGTCAGCCAGGCATTGCTGGCCAGTTCGGCCTCCAGTTGCCCGGCTTCCCAACCGGCGTAGCCGAGGGTGATCACACTTTGCTCAGGGCCGACGCCGTCGGCGATGGCGAACAACACGTCCTGGGAAGTGGACAGCGACACACCCTCCAGGTCCACCGTGGCCTGGAACTTCGGCCCGGTCGGGTGCAGTACAAAACCGCGATCGGTCTGCACCGGCCCGCCGATGTAGATCGGCACGTGTTGACAACGTGCCGGCGGGTCGATTTCGGGGCGCAACTGCTCAAGGATATCCGCCAGGTTCAGCTCTTGCGGGCGGTTGACCACCAACCCCATGGCACCATTGGCCGTGTGCTCGACGATGTAGGTCAAGGTCTGCGCAAAGTTCGGGTCGGCCATATGGGGCATGGCGATCAGGAATTGGTGCTTGAGGTAGGTCGGGCTGACATTTTTCATGTCCGCTAGTGTGGCGTTGGAGGGGCGAACTGACAAGCTGCGGTACGCCCTAATTATGGCTTGTGGGCTCTTGTGGCGAGCGGGCTTGCCCGCGTTGGGGCGCGTAGCAGGCCTAACCGGCACCGAGATTGACTTGCTGGGGCTGCTGCGCAGCCCAACGCGGGCAAGCCCGCTCGCCACACAAGCCCGCTTGCTGCAGAAGCCGGCTCATCACACAAGCCCGCTTGTTAGGCGGGTGTGGTCAGTTGCTGGACAGGCGGTCGCCCCTGGCGAACTTCCAGGTGCGAATGATTTCCAGGCGGTCGACGTCGTTCAGGTCGCCGGTAAACGGCGCGAAAGGCGCGGCCAGGCGCACGATGCGCTGGGCGGCCTGGTCCAGCAGCGGCTGGCCGGAGGATTCCAGCACCTGCACTTCATATAACGTGCCGTCGCGGTTGATCGACACCAGTAAGCGCAAATTGCCATAGATCTGCTGGCGCCGCGCTTCATCCGGGTAGTTGAGGTTGCCGATGCGCTCGACCTTCTTGCGCCACTCGTCCTTGTACCAGGCGCCTTTGTCGCGCATGGTCGAGGCCGCGTTCAGCCGGTAGATGCGCGGGCGCTTGGCGTACAGCTGTTGTTCGTTGGCCAGTTCCGCTTCGAGGCTGGAGATCTGGTCGGAGAGCTGTGAGCTGTCGAAGGTCGGCGCCGGCTTCACCGGCTCGGGTTGCGGCTCGGTCTTGGTTTTTTCGCGCTGGGTCGGGACTTTCTGCGGTTTGGGTGCGACGGTGGCCACCGCAGCCTTGGGCGCGGCCTGCTTGACCTCGGGCTTGGGCGCCGGCGGCGGGGTGACTTTATTCACCTTGTTGTCCTGGAACGGCGCCACTTCGGTGGTCTTGGGCACCGCCTTTTTGTCCAGGGTGCCGCTGCCCTGCTGGTTGTCCTGGGCAAGAAAGTCGGCCTTTTCGGGCGGCTTTTCGCTTTTGAACGTGGCGAGGGTAATTTCCAGAGTCTTGGTGATCTGCTTGGGTTCGACGAAGGTAAAGCCCAGGCCGAGGATCAAGGCAAGGTGGATCAGGGCCGCCAGGAACAGGGTAAATCCGAGCCGATCAGCCGGGCGCACGCCGCTGTGGGAGAGTTCGGGGGGCAGATCGGACGGGAGTGTCATGACAAGAAAACCAACATCGCGCGTTTCACAGGTGGCGCATGATAACGCAATGTTGGTGCGTGTCCGGCTGTTCTATGTCACTTGGCTTGTAGCTTGCGTTCAATGGCCGCCATCAGCATTTCGCCGATGTTCGTGCCAAATGCATTGTCAATCTCACGAATACAGGTTGGGCTGGTGACGTTGATCTCGGTGAGGTTCTCACCAATAACGTCAAGTCCTACAAAGAGCAGGCCCTTTTCCCGCAGGGTTGGTCCGACCTGGGAGGCGATCCAGCGGTCCTTGTCCGACAAAGGTCGTGCTTCACCCCGACCACCGGCCGCCAGGTTGCCCCGGGTTTCGCCGGCTGCCGGGATACGCGCCAGGCAGTAGTCCACCGGCTCGCCGTCGATCATCAGGATGCGCTTGTCGCCGTCCTTGATCGCCGGCAGGTAGGCCTGGCCCATGATCTGCTGGGTGCCCAGCGCGGTCAGGGTTTCCAGGATCACCGACAGGTTCGGGTCACCGGCGCGGTGGCGGAAAATCGAGGTGCCGCCCATGCCGTCCAGCGGCTTGAGGATCACGTCGCCGTGTTTGGCGGCGAATTCACGCAGCACATCGGCGCGGCGGCTGACCACGGTAGGCGGCGTGCATTGTGGGAAAAGGGTGGCGAACAGCTTTTCATTGCAGTCACGCAGGCTCTGCGGCTTGTTGACGATCAGCACGCCGGCGCGCTCGGCCTGCTCCAGCAGGTAGGTGGAGTAGACGAATTCCATGTCGAACGGCGGGTCCTTGCGCATCAGGATCACGTCCAGATCGCTCAAGGGGCTGTCGATTTCATCCGCCAGCTCGAACCACTTCTCAGGGTTGGCGAACACCTGCAGCGGGCGCATGCGTGCCCGGGCTTCGCCGTCACCCTGGTAAAGATCCGGCTGTTCCATATAGAACAACGTCCAACCGCGGGCCTGGGCGGCCAGGAGCATGGCCAGCGAGCTGTCCTTTTTATAGGAGATGCTGGCGATAGGGTCCATGACAATGCCGACGCGAACGCTCATGGGGATTTCCTCTAGCAAATTAGGGCGCATAAAAGTGGCGTCAGAGTGGCGCTGTGGCTGTTGTGGGTCAAGGAAAAACCACCGGGCAGGCCGCTCGATAGATTGCTCCCCGAGACTGTGCTAAAAAGACTCCCACGGCGCAGCAGCCCTTGAATTCCAAGGCTTGCGGGGCTCATCCTGTGCAACATCAGGCAGTACACACCGAAAACCGATTCGCTGTGGCGATGGTAGAGCAGATATGGAACAGCATTCCAACGCCTTGAGAGTGATGGTGATCGACGATTCGAAAACGATCCGCCGCACCGCCGAAACCCTGTTGAAGAACGTGGGCTGCGAGGTGATCACGGCCATCGACGGTTTTGATGCCCTGGCCCGGATTGTTGATCATCACCCGCACATTATCTTTGTCGACATCATGATGCCGCGCCTGGATGGCTATCAGACCTGCGCCCTGGTGAAGAACAACCCGGCGTTCAAGTCGATCCCGGTGATCATGCTGTCCTCCAAGGATGGCCTGTTCGACAAGGCCAAGGGGCGCATCGTTGGTGTCGATCAGTTTTTGACCAAGCCTTTCAGCAAGGAAGAACTGCTGAGCGCGATCAAGGCCTACGTGCCCGGCTTCGCTGCAGTAGAACAAGCACACTGACGCCGCCTCACAAGGGCCGGCGCCGACCAATGTAGTGGGGAAAACCATGGCACGCGTTCTGATCGTCGACGATTCGCCGACTGAAATGTACAAACTGACCGGCATGCTGGAAAAGCACGGTCACCAGGTCCTCAAGGCCGAAAACGGCGCGGACGGCGTGGCCCTGGCCCGCCAGGAAAAACCCGACGCTGTGCTGATGGACATCGTGATGCCGGGCCTCAATGGCTTCCAGGCCACGCGCCAGCTCTCCAAAGAGCCGGAGACCAACGGCATCCCGATCATCATTATCACCACCAAGGATCAGGAAACCGACAAGATCTGGGGCGCACGCCAGGGGGCCAAGGATTACCTGACCAAGCCGGTGGATGAAGAAACCCTGATCGCCACCCTGAACAAGGTGCTGGCCGGCTGACGGTTCGCCATCATGACCGAGTCGCAAACCGCCTTCGAGCTGCTGCTGGACATCGACCGCCGCTGCCGCCTGCTGGCCGCCGACCTGCCGTCCCAGGAGGCCAGCCTGCAGCGTTGGAGCGGGATCGGCTTTCGCCTGGGGCAGCATTGGTATGTGGCGCCCATGGGTGAAGTCGCCGAGGTGTTGCATGAGCCGCGCTGTACCTTGATGCCCGGGGTCAAACCCTGGGTCAAGGGCGTGGCCAACCTGCGTGGGCGACTGCTGCCGGTGATGGACCTGGGCGGGTTCCTTGGCCTTGAGCTGTCCCAGGCGCGCAAGCAGCGGCGGGTGCTGGTGGTGGAATACAACGACCTGTTTGTCGGGCTGCTGGTAGACGAGGTAGTGGGCATGCAGCATTTTGCACAAGACGCATTGCTGGGGAGCGCCGCTCCCGGCGCGCCGTTTATTCAGGGCCGGTTCGACGGCGCCCAGCAATGGCAGGTCTTCAGCCCCTTCGCTCTGGCCCAGGCCCCAGGCTTCATGGATGTTGCCGCATGACCACCGCTACCACCCCCAAGCCGCAGGCCGGTTCACGCAGCCGTTCGCAGATCATCGTGCTGTTTATCGCGTTGATCGTGTTCATCATGCTGTTGTTCGCCAACTTTGCGTACCTCAACACCCAGTCCACCTACGACAAGCAGTACATCGGCCATGCCGGTGAGCTGCGTGTCTTGTCCCAGCGCATCGCCAAGAACGCCACAGAAGCCGCTGCCGGCAAGGCGGCCGCGTTCAAATTGCTCAGCGACGCGCGCAACGACTTTGCCCAGCGCTGGGGCTACCTGAAAAAGGGTGACCCGGAAACCGGCCTGCCCGCCGCGCCCAACGCGGTACGCGCAGAAATGCGTGCGGTGCAGACCGACTGGGAAGCGCTGCTGAAAAACACCGACGCGATCCTCGCCAGCGAACAGACCGTGCTGTCCCTGCACCAAGTGGCCGCGACCCTCGCCGAAACCGTGCCGCAGTTGCAGATGGAGTCGGAAAAGGTCGTCGACATCCTGTTGCAGCGCGGCGCCCCGGCCAGCCAAGTGGTGTTGGCCCAGCGCCAATCGCTGCTGGCGGAACGTATCCTCGGCGCGGTGAATACGGTGCTGGCCGGCGACGAAACCTCAGTGCAGGCCGCCGATACCTTTGGCCGCGACGCCAACCGCTTCGGCCAGGTACTCAATGGCATGCTCCAGGGCAACGCCGGGCTGCGCATCAGCCAGGTCGAAGACCGTGACGCTCGCGCACGGCTGGCGGAAATCGCCGAACTGTTCGAGTTTGTCTCCGGCTCCGTGGATGAAATCCTCGAGACCTCGCCGCAACTGTTCCAGGTGCGCGCCTCGGCGAGCAATATCTTCAACCTGTCGCAAACCCTGCTCGATGAAGCCTCGCACCTGGCCACCGGTTTTGAGAACCTCGCCAGCGGGCGCAGCTTCGACACCATCGGCGGCTATGTGCTGGGCCTGTTGGCGCTGACCTCGATCATCCTGATCGGCCTGGTGATGGTGCGCGAAACCAACCGCCAGCTGCATGAAACCGCCGAGAAGAACGAGCGCAATCAGAACGCGATCATGCGCCTGCTGGATGAAATCGAAGACCTGGCCGACGGCGACCTCACCGTAACCGCCTCGGTCACCGAAGACTTCACCGGCACCATCGCCGACTCCATCAATTATTCCGTGGACCAACTGCGCGATCTGGTCGCCACCATCAACCTCACCGCCGGGCAAGTCGCCGGCGCGGTGCAGGACACCCAGGCCACAGCCATGCACCTGGCCCAGGCTTCGGAGCATCAGGCCCAGCAGATCGCCGAAGCCTCCACCGCGATCAACCAGATGGCCCAGTCCATCGACCAGGTGTCGGCCAACGCCGCCGAGTCTTCTGCCGTGGCGGAGCGCTCGGTGGAAATCGCCAACAAGGGCAACGAGGTGGTGCACAACACCATCCACGGCATGGACAACATTCGCGAACAGATCCAGGACACCGCCAAGCGCATCAAGCGCCTGGGCGAGTCGTCCCAGGAAATTGGCGATATTGTCAGCCTGATCGACGACATTGCCGAGCAGACCAACATCCTCGCCCTCAATGCTGCGATCCAGGCGAGCATGGCCGGTGACGCCGGGCGCGGTTTTGCGGTGGTGGCCGATGAAGTGCAACGGCTGGCCGAGCGTTCCTCCGCCGCCACCCGGCAGATCGAAACCCTGGTGCGAGCGATCCAGACCGACACCAACGAAGCCGTGATCTCCATGGAGCAGACCACCACCGAAGTGGTACGCGGCGCTCGGCTGGCCCAGGATGCCGGGGTGGCGCTGGAAGAAATTGAAGGCGTATCGAAAACCCTGGCGGCGCTGATTCAGAGCATCTCGAATGCGGCGCAGCAACAAACATCATCGGCGGGGCAGATTTCGTTGACGATGAACGTGATCCAGCAGATCACCACGCAGACGTCGTCGGGCTCTACGGCCACGGCCGAAAGCATCGGCAATCTGGCGAAAATGGCCAGCCAGTTGCGCAGGTCGGTATCAGGTTTCACCTTGCCGCCGCCCAAGCAGCTCGATGATTGAAATGCTATCTAAAGAACACCACCGTCCAACTGTGGGAGCTGGCTTGCCTGCGATAGCGGTCTGTCAGATTCAGATGTGTTGCTGACCCGCGGCCATCGCAGGCAAGCCAGCTCCCACAGTTGATCTCGATTGTTCTTGGCTACACCAGCAACCCACGAATTTTTAGCGGAGCAGTTATGGTTGATCGGCACGACTACGTGGCCCTCGAATGGGTCAAGGGCGACATTGCCGAAACCCTGAAACAGGCCCGTTCGGCGCTGGACACATTTGTCGAAACCCACGACGGCGATGCCATCGGCGAGTGCCTGGCCGGCATCCACCAGGTGCATGGCGCGCTGCAGATGGTCGAGTTCTACGGCGCGGCCCTGCTGGCCGAAGAAATCGAAGAACTGGCGCTGGCCCTGCAAGCCGGGCGCGTCAGCCAGCGCGATGAGAGCATTCGCCTGCTGCAACAAGCCCTCAGCCAATTGCCGTTGTACCTGGACCGCGTGCACAGCGCGCGCCGCGACCTGCCGCTGGTGGTGTTGCCGCTGCTCAACGACCTGCGTAGCGCACGCGGTGAAAGCCTGCTGTCGGAAACCAGCCTGTTCAGCCCGCAACTGCTGTCGATTGCGCCCTTGCCCGACGAAGCCCTGGCCCAACGTGCGGTGACGGACCTTGCGGAGCAACTGCGCCGGTGGCACCAGTTGCTGCAACAAGCCCTGGCCGGGCTGCTGCGCGAAGATCACGGGCCGAGCAACCTCGAAGACATGGCGCGGGTCTTCGCCCGCCTCGAAGCGCTGTGCCAAGGCGCGCCGCTGTTACCGTTGTGGCAAGTCACCTCGGCGTTGGTCGAGGGCATGCTCACCGGCGTGATCGCCAACAGCCCGGCGTTGCGCAGCCTGCTCAAGGCCAGTGACAAGCAACTCAAGCGCCTGCTGGCCCAGGGCATCGGCGGCATCAACCAGGCGGCGCCGGATGAATTGCTCAAAAGCCTGCTGTTCTACGTCGCCAAGGTCACCCGGCCGACGCCGCGCATGCAAAGCCTCAAGGAACGCTACGGCCTGGATGAAGCGTTGCCCGACAGTGCGGTGGTCGACGCCGAACGTGCGCGCCTGGCCGGGCCGGATCGTAATGCCATGGGCTCGGTGCTCGGCGCCTTGTGCGAGGAACTGGTGCGGGTAAAAGAGCGCCTCGACCTGTTCGTGCGCAGCGACCGTCAACACACCAGCGACCTCGACGCGTTGCTCGCCCCCTTGCGACAGATCGCCGACACCCTGGCCGTGCTGGGCTTCGGCCAGCCGCGCAAAGTGATCATCGACCAGCTCGCCGTGGTGCTGAGCCTGGCCCAGGGCCAGCGCGAACCGAATGACGCGGTGTTGATGGACGTCGCCGGCGCCTTGCTCTACGTCGAGGCGACCCTGGCAGGGATGGTCGGCACCGTCGAGCCGGAAAGCCGCGAAGAAAGCCGCCTGCCCACCACCGACCTGACGCAGATTCATCAACTGGTGATCCGTGAGTCCTGCCAGTGCCTGCGCCAGGCCAAAGAGCTGGTGATCGACTGCATCGAAGCCCACTGGGACCGCCAGCGGCTGGAGTCGCTGCCGGAGCTGCTGAGCCAAGTGCGCGGCGCACTCGCGATGATCCCCTTGCCCCGTGCGGCGAGCCTGATGCGCGGCTGTACCGATTACGTCGACGAACAGTTGATGAGCCACGACAGCCCGCCGTCCGAGGCACAGTTGGCGCACTTTGCCGACGTGATCAGCGGCCTGGAATATTACCTGGAGCGCATGCTCCAGGACCCCGACGCCGCAGGTGAACGCGTGCTGGAACTGGCCACCCAGGGTCTGGCCGTGCTGGGTTACCTGCCCGCCGAAAAGCCCTGGCGCCAGGCGCTGGTCGCACCCGATGGGGTGCTCTCGACCGAGGCCACACCGAGCCAATCCCAGTTCGATGCGCTGGCCAGCCCCGCCTCGCGCCTGAACCCGCCCGCCTTGCACCGCCCCGGTAGCCTGCTGCCGCCACCGCCGGGTGAAGAACCGATCGACGATGAGCTGCGCGAAGTCTTCCTCGAAGAAACCGACGAAGTCCTCGAGGTGCTGCACCGCTACCTGCCGAGCAGCGCGGACAAAACCGCCCAGGGCGAAATGCGTCGGGCCTTTCATACCTTGAAAGGCAGCGGCCGCATGGTGCGCGCCCTGGTGCTGGCCGAGCTGGCCTGGGCTGTGGAAAACCTGCTGAACCGCGTGCTGGAGCACAGTGTGACCCTTGGCCCCGAGGTGCAACAGGTGCTGGATGAGGCCGTGGCCCTGCTGCCGGAACTGATCGCTGACTTTGCCATCGACGACCAACGCCAGCGCGACGAAGTCGACGCCCTGGCCGCCCGTGCCCACGCCCTGGCCAGCGGCACTCAAGTGGCGGCCGCCGAACCCCATGACCCGATGCTGCTGGAGATCTTCCGCAACGAAGCCCAGAGCCACCTGGACAGCCTCAACCACTTCCTGCAACAAGCCGCCGAACAGGTGCCGCTGCAAGTCAGTGATGAACTGCAACGCGCCCTGCACACCCTCAAGGGCAGTGCCTATATGGCGGGCGTGTTGCCCATCGCCGAGCTGGCGCGCCCGCTCGACCACCTGACCCGCGAGTACAAGGCCCACCGCCTGCCGCTGGACCTGGATGAAGTGGAGTTGCTGCTCGAAGCCGAAGCGTTGTTCCAGCGCGGGCTGCGTCAACTGGACAGCGACCCGCTGGTGCCGATCAAGGGCGCGCCGGACCTGATCAGCCGTACCCAAAGCCTGCTCGACCAGCAGCTCCAAGCCCTGCTCGATGCCCCTAGTACCGGCCTGCGGATCAAGCGTGACCCGCAACTGATCGCCAGCTTCCTGGCCCAGGGCATGGATATTCTGCTGGACGCCGAAAGCCTGCTGCGCCGTTGGCAGCAACACCCCGGCGAGCGCCAGGAACTCACCGCGTTGCTCGACGAACTGACCACCCTGGGGGAGGGCGCGCACGTCGCCGACCTGCACGCCATCGACGAACTCTGTGAAGCCTTGCTCGACCTGTATGGCGCGGTGGAAGAGAGCAGCCTGGCGGTCAGCGAACGGTTTTTCCATGAGGCCGAACAGGCCCACGAAGCACTGATCAACATGCTCGACCAACTGGCCGCCGGGCAGGAAATCAACGCAGCACCGGCACGGGTCCAGGCCCTGCGCGAATTGCTGGACGAAGCCCTTGACCCATCCGCCACCGGGCTGATCAAAAGCGACGGCAGCCGCGCCCTGAGCATCTCCGAGCTGGGTGCCGCCACGGCCCGCTTGGATCGTGAAACGGCAATGGATGACGAGATCGTCGAGATCTTTCTCGAAGAAGCGGTGGATATCCTCGACAGCGCCGGGCAGTCCCTCAAACGTTGGCTGCTGGAGCCCGACAGCGCCGCGCCGTTGTCTTCATTGCAGCGCGATTTGCACACCCTCAAGGGTGGGGCCCGCATGGCCGAGATCGGCCCGATCGGCGAGCTGGCCCATGAGCTGGAATGCCTTTACGAAGGCTTGGTGGACCGGCGCTACAGCTATTCCCCCGAGCTGTCCCAGGTGCTGATGGCCAGCCATGAACGGCTGGCGTTGCAGCTTGAAGAGCTGCAACAGCATCAGCCCTTGAGCGACAGCGCCGAGCTGGTGGCCAAGGTGCGGGCGCTGCGTCACAGCGGCACCCCCGCAGCGGCGGCCCCTGCTGCACCAGCGTCGAGTGCCGACCCGGAACTGCTGGATATCTTCCTCGAAGAAGCCGCCGATATTCTCGACAGCTCAGGCAGCGCCTTGCTGCGTTGGCAGGCTGAGCCGAACAATCGCCAGGAAGTCGAAACCCTGCTGCGCGACCTGCACACCCTCAAGGGCGGTGCGCGCATGGTCGAGATCGGGCCGATTGGCGACTTGGCCCATGAGCTTGAGTTTCTATATGAAGGGCTGTCTGCCGGTTTGCTGGCGCCGTCCGCGGAACTGTTTTCACTGCTGCAAGGCTGCCACGACCGCCTGGCGCAGATGATCGACGCGGTGGCCGATGGCTTGCCGGTGGGCTCGGTGGACAAGCTGATCGGGCGGATCAAAAGCCTGGTGCACCCCAGCGATGAGCCGGTGGTGTCGGTGGCATTGCCGGCGGGCAAGGCCGAAGCGGTGGTTGATCCGGCTGCCGACATGGTGAAAATCTCTGCCGACTTGCTGGATGACCTGGTCAATCTGGCGGGCGAAACCTCGATCTTCCGTGGCCGAATCGAGCAACAGGTCAATGATGCGCGGATCGCGTTGAGCGAAGTCGAAACCACCATCGAGCGCATGCGCGATCAACTGCGCCGCCTCGACACCGAAACCCAGGGCCGCATCCTCAGCCGCCAGCAGGCCGAGGCCGAGCGCCTGGGCTATGAAGAATTCGACCCGCTGGAGATGGACCGCCATTCACAGTTGCAACAGCTGTCGCGTGCGCTGTCCGAATCGGCCTCCGACCTGCTGGACCTCAAGGACACCCTCGAGCGTCGCAACCAGGACGCCCACGATCTGTTGCAGCAGCAGGCACGCATCAACACCGAGTTGCAGGAGGGCCTGATGCGCACGCGCATGGTGCCGTTCGAACGCATGCTGCCGCGCCTCAAACGTATCGTGCGTCAGGTGGCGGGTGAGCTGGGCAAAGATGTGGAATTCATCGTCGGCAATGCCGAGGGCGAGATGGACCGCAATGTACTGGAGCGCATGGCGGCGCCGCTGGAGCATATGCTGCGCAACGCCGTCGACCACGGCCTGGAGTCCCGCGATGCGCGGCTGCTGGCCGGCAAGCCGGAGAAGGGCCGCATCACCCTGGACCTGACCCACGAAGGCGGCGATATCATCTTCGACATGCGCGACGACGGCGCCGGCGTGCCCTGGAAGCGGTGCGACGCAAGGCGATCAAGCGTGGCCTGCTCGCCCCCCACCAAGAGATTAGCGACCGCGACGTGTTGCAGTTCATCCTGCAGCCGGGCTTCTCCACGGCGGAAAAAATCACCCAGATTTCCGGGCGCGGCGTGGGCATGGACGTGGTGCATGAAGAGGTGCGCCAACTGGGCGGCTCGATGTTCATCGACTCGACGCCGGGCGAGGGCGTGCACTTTCGCATTCGTCTGCCCTTTACCGTGTCGGTCAACCGGGCGCTGATGGTGCAATGCGCGGACGACCAATACGCGATCCCGCTCAACACCATCGAAGGGTTGGTGCGCGTGCTGCCCCATGAGCTGGCCGGGCATTATCAGCAAGACCCGCCGCGCTATGAATATGCCGGCCAGCGCTACGAGCTGTTCTACCTGGGCGACCTGTTGCACACCGTCGCCCGCCCAAAACTGCTTGGCCAATATCAGCCGGTGCCGGTGCTGCTGGTGCACAGCAACGAGCGGCGCGTGGCCGTACACGTGGACGCCATGGCCGGTACGCGGGAAATCGTGGTCAAGGGCCTGGGGCCGCAGTTTGCCGGGGTGCAGGGCGTGTCCGGCGCGACCATCCTGGGCGACGGCCGAGTGGTGCTGATCATCGACTTGCTGGCGCATATCCGTGCCCGGCAACCGGCTTTGCCGGCCCAGGCGGTTGACGCGCCGCTGATCCTCAATGACCCGCTGAAAAAGCGCCCGCTGCTGGTGCTGGTGGTGGACGACTCGGTCACCGTGCGCAAAGTCACCAGCCGCCTGCTGGAGCGCAACGGCATGAACGTGCTCACCGCCAAAGATGGCATCGACGCCATCGCCGTGCTCGAAGAACACACCCCGGACCTGATGCTGCTCGACATCGAAATGCCGCGCATGGACGGCTTCGAAGTCGCGATCCAGGTGCGCAACGACCCCCGGCTGATGCGCCTGCCGATCATCATGATCACCTCGCGCACCGGCCAGAAACACCGCGACCGCGCCATGGCCATCGGCGTCAACGACTACCTCGGCAAGCCGTATCAAGAGTCGGTGCTGCTGGAAAGCATCGCCTATTGGAGCAAGTCCCATGCTTGACCACCGCACCAGCCAACTCACCGGCCTGCTGCTGCCGCTGGCCGACCGTCATCTGGTGCTGCCCAACGTCGCCATCGCCGAACTCATCGACTTCCAGCGCGGCGAACCGGCCAGCGACGCACCGCCGTGGTACCTGCGGCAAGTGACCTGGCGGGATCGGCAAATACCCTTGATCAGCTTTGAAGCGGCTTGCGGCGAGGCCAGCGTGACCGGCGAACGCTCGCGGATCGTGGTGCTGAATGCGCTGGGCGGGCGGCCGACGCTGAAGTTTATTGCGCTGGTGATCCAGGGGATTCCCCGGTCATACAAGCTCGATAGCGAATTGAGCTATGTGGACGTGCCGCTGTGCCCGCTGGAGTTGGCGGCGGTGCAAGTGGGCGAGCATGTGGCGAAGGTGCCGGATTTGATGGGGCTGGAGGCGCTGTTGGTGGAGTCGGGCCTGGCCTGACCCCAAGCCCCTCCCACACTGAATCGCGTTCGGCTCCCGACCTCAATCAATCCGCGCAAACCGCTCAATCACCGGTTGCTCCCGATGCTCGGCCTGCCGCTCCAGCCTCACGGCATGGAGGAAAAAAGACTAGAGGGGCGGGTTCCAAGCAACAACCTGAATATTTTGTCGGAATATTCTCTGTGGCGAGCGGGCTTGCCCGCGTTGGGCTGCGC